>CAIYWI010000170.1 GCA_903929885.1 uncultured Phycisphaerales bacterium | reverse complement strand
TTCGTCGCTACCCCCGGTCACGGCGACACAACGTCCCGGACCCCGAAGGGGTCCCCGATGAACACCCGTGACGTTCGACGACGGCGCGTATCCGCGTTCGCGTTCATCCATCGGAAACCCCTCCGGGGTTCATGCGCACCGCGCGTCGCATCCGGGGGTGTCGGCGAAACGCCGCCACCCCCGGCTACGTTCGGAAACGCCTTCGGCGTTGCGGCCTCGCGAGAATCACGCCCCCCGCAGCGCCACGCACATCCCCGCGCACGCCTCCGGCCGCGGCGGATGTTCCAGGTCGATCGGCAGGTACACGCCCCGCTCGTGGTCGCTGTTGAGCACCACCGCCGCCGGCGGCACCAGCATCACCCCGTCCGGGCAATGCTCGTGCCCGAGCACGAACATCCCCACGCCCCAGCGCTCGGCCAAGTCCTCAAGCAGTTCCGCGTCGTACTTGCGGCCCCACACCATGATGTACGCGCTGCCCGTCCGGGGCTGGTAATCCTCCTCCGTCAGCTCCCGCAACAGCACCGTCGGATCGAATCGACTCATCATCGCCGCCGTCGGCAGACTGTGCGCACACAGGATGTCACCCTTGGGCGTCACGCACCGCAGGGCGAGGGGCATCGACCGCACGAACTCGCCGATGGCCGCCTGCACCATGTCCGTCTCCGACCCGAAGACGTACTCCACCCCCGCGTTGAAGGCCTCCACCACCCGCACGCCGTCCTTCACGATCCCCGCGCCGCTGATCTGCGACAACTCGTGGTTCGCGAGCAGCACGTGCACGTGCTCGGGAAATCGCCGCTTGAGGTCCGCCGCCCGCGTCAGCACGCGGTAGCTCAGGTCCATCCCGTTCAGCCGGTTGTCGCCGTGGATCAACTCGTGCAGCACCAGGTGCGACCGGGGCTTGGACGGTTCCTCCTCCGTGCTCGCGAGGTTGGCCGCGGCCACCACCGTGGCCATGTGCATGGGGTTGTCGTGCAGGTCGCCGGTGGCGATCAATCGCCCCGGGGCGTGAATCACGTCGATCGAACCCTGTCGACACGCCGCCGCACGCGACGCCGCCGCCCCCTCGAGGAGCACGTTGGCCACCTCGGAGGCATCGGTCATCGCGATGGGAAAGGGCCAGTCCGTCCCCGAGTATAGAGGTCGGCTCGTACAGTGCCCCAACCGCATGCCTGTCCCTCTCACCCTCGGTGCGTGGCTTCACGACCTGGATCCCTTCATCATCGAAGTGACGCAAGGCGTCGGCCTGCGCTGGTACGGCACCGCCTATGCCGCGGGCTTCATCGTCGCGTACCTCCTGCTTCGCGCCCTCCGCCGTCGCGGGGGCACGCCTCTGTCCGAGCAGGCAATCGCCGACGCCATGCTCGTCTTGTGCATGGGCGTGGTGCTCGGCGGCCGCCTGGGCTACGTCCTCTTCTACGACCCCTCCCTGCTCGTCTCCTTCGGTGGCTCGGCCCCGTGGTGGGGCCTCCTCAAGCTCAACCAAGGGGGCATGTCAAGCCACGGAGGCATGCTGGGCGTGCTGGCCGCGTGCTGGTGGATCAAGCGGACCCTCGACCGCGACCCGGAGGTGGTCCCCAAGGTGCCCTTGCTTCACGTCATGGATCTGACCGCCCTGGTGTGCACGCCCGGGCTCTTCTTCGGGCGCATCGCCAACTTCGTCAACGGCGAGTTGCTTGGCGACATCGTCGCCAAGCCCGGCGAGCCGGCTC
>CAIYWI010000169.1 GCA_903929885.1 uncultured Phycisphaerales bacterium | reverse complement strand
CTGCTGCTTGCTGCTGCTGCTGCTGCTGGCGCCGCTGCCGCCGCCGTTGCTACCGCGGCTGGTCCGCCGCCGCGGCAACCGCTGCTGCGGCCGCTGCCGCCGCTGCCGCCGCTGCCGCCGCCGGACCCCGACGCTCCTCCGTGCCCGCCCTCCCAGTCGAGAGACTGCAACGGCGTGTGCTGCGGGCCCGGCGACTGGCAGGACCAGACGCTCGAGTCCAAGTCGCGCGTCACTCATCTCGCTCGCGGGACGAACGGGGAGTGGTGGCGCGCCGACGATGAACAAACGGGATACGTGCGGGGCGTGTTCACGAACTTCATATACCGCGTCAATCTCAATCAGGGAGCGGCGTACGTGGAGACCATGGTGCGTGGCGTCGTCAGGGACCCCCAGGCAACCGGCGGCGAGGGCGACGTTCAGATTCCGCAGACCGCGATCGGGATCGATTGGCGACACGTCGTGGCCAACCGATGGACCGGCTGGGGCCCGCCGTGCGCACGGGTGGTGGATCTCGTCGCGATCGGATGGGGCCAGGAGTACGTCTCGGCGAAAATCATGTGTGAGGGCGCCGGCGCGGCGAACCGCGTCGCGTCGATCGCGAGCGGGGCCGTCGCCGGAAGTTCGCTCGGGAACGCCCGAGGGTCTTTCGTGATGCGACCGATTCGCGCGGCGATGACGCAGCGCGTCGATGGCGACGGACTCAGAGTCGACATCGACGGCGACCTGAACAGCGTGCCGCCCGAGACGTTCGGTCACGAGCGCGACGCCGGACCGGGACTGGAGAACGCGACCGGCTGGATCCCGCCGTCGGTTCAACGACACAACGTGCCCTTGCCCGAGGCGAGACGACTGGAAGGAGGCGAGATGACCGGCCTCCTCGTCGAAGGAAGTGCAGAATACGTCATCCTCTCGGACGCGGCCTCCTATTCGGCGTGCACGTCGATCGAGTACACCGTCGCGACGGGATCGGCGTTGGCCGCCGAGGGAATAGGTTCCGTCGGACCGTCGACCACGTCGGCCGTGGAGGGTCGCGCGATTTCCAGGTCGTTCATCCAGATCGCGCGATGACCGCGGCCGCGATCCCGCGTCGCGGCGGGCCGAGGCGTCCGGGGACGTGCGCGAACGACGTCGAAGGGAGCATGCATGAGATCGACTTCGATTCACGATGTCGGGCTTGTCGACTCCGCTCGGCTGTTGTTCACGGCGGTCGGCGTGTCGGGAGTCGCCATGGCGACGCTTGCGGCCCAGCCCGAACCCCGGATCGCCGAGGCGGCGCGTCACCACGCCGCGACCGCGTTCGATGCGAAGCGTGACGAGCTCCGGGAGCGTTTCCTCGGGGACTTCCGCAAGGTCGATCGGCGACAACTGCTCCGGCTCAAGGAGCGGGTCGATTCGCTGCTCGCCGCGTGCATGCTCGTCGAGGACGCGACGACTCGACCTGCGTGGGCATGGTGGTCGCTTCCGACGACGACGTTTCGCGAGGACGAGACGAGCGGTCCGTGCCGCGCCGAAGCGACAACCGTCGATCCGATCGGCACGGAAAGCCATGTCGCGGCACGCACATTCAACGGACGTCTCGAATGGCTCGCCCCTTGCGGCGAAGGCCCCCCGCTGATGTTGTGGATCAGCGGCACGGTCGGTCGCGACGCCGGCGACATCCAGATCCACCACTACGAGCCCTATCTCGCGAACCGCCTGCTGGGACTTCCGCTGCATCCCGAGCAATTGACGCTCCGATGGAGCCCGTCCCGACTGCAACTGCTCGCCAACGCCGGCGGTCGGCTGCTGGCCGAGGAACTCGCCGGCGAACGCCCGCCGATCCTCAACAATCCCCCGACGCTGTATTGCTTTTTCGACACGCTCCGCGCCAAGATGAACGCGGGACCGGGGGCGTGGCGCGAGGAGCAGACGATGGTCGCGGCGGATGGAGCCGACTGGAGGGTCGTCGACCGCCATGGCGACGAGATCCGAAGCGCCAGGGTTCGCGGCACTTCCGACTCGATGGAAGTCGAGATCCGCCAGCGACCGGTGCGGCTGTTCCACCGTTCATCCCTTCTCTACCTCCTCGCGAACGACGTCGCGAAGGACGAGCCCGAGATCGAGCGGTACACGCCCGGCGTCGACGTCGAGTACCTCGAGGGCGGCAGGGTCATTTCGATCGCGCTGACTCGCGAGGCGGGAGCATGGTTCCCTCGCCGGGCGACCGCCTCCTGCGACGGGATCCTGCTCTTCGAATCGGTCCTCCAACCCGGGCCGCCAAGCACGCGAGACGACCCCCGACGGATCTCCCTTGCGCTGTCGACACTGGAAGGTTTGTATGCGGCGCTCCACGATCGCGTCACTCCCGCCAACGTGAAGGAGTACGGCGTCGAGGAAGTCGTGGCCGCCGGCCCCCATCTCCGACGGGCGATGCTCAAGTACAACATCTACGCGTCGCTTCACCACCGGGACGCGCGAGGGCTCGAGACGTGGCTCGATCATTACCACGCCATGCTGCTCGCGGAGGGCGTCTCGCATCGATTCCACGTCCTGAACGTCGAGGCGATCGCGCACGTAGCCTGCGGGATCGCGGATCCCGCGTTCGCGGCCGAAATCGTCGACGGACCGCTGCGCCGGGCCTATGAACAGAGCGACCCGGCGGAACTTGCCGAGCACGCCGCCCGACTCATCTCGCAATACAAGGCCGGTCTGGCCTGGGTCGCCCTCGATGTGCTGGCCGACCTGCCGAACGCGGAGCTCGCCTCCTGGGCGCAGCGACTGGGACGCTCCCTGCGTGTCGCGATGGACGCGGGCGAGATCGAGCGCGACTCGGATCATGTCGATGCCGCCGCGTCGGACCTGCTCACCAGGGCCATCATCGGCGATGGGGCTGTTTCGGCTCCCCGAGCAGGGTCTTCCAGACGGAGCTCGCCATGAAGGCCGCTTGGCTGCCGTTGGCGGCCGTTCTGGCATGCTGCGTCGTTGATGATTCGACCGCCGATCAGGCGACCGTCGATGCGCTGCTGTCCGTGGTGAAGGAGCGCGTTGCCTCGAACCCGGACCGGGCCGCGGCGATCGAGAACGCGTTGCTCGAACGATTCCTGCCGGCAGCCCCCATGCAGGACTCCTCGCGACTCGCGCTCGCCGAGGATTTCAGGCAGCATGTCGCGGAGGAGTTCGGGGACATCGCTCCGCTCGATGCCGATTCCTTCGAACTCGCTCTCGAGCGGTTCCGCTGGGTCGCCGACGTCGCCTCCCGAACGCCGATGCCCACCGAAGCCCACGAAGCGGCGGCGGATGCGGCGATCGCCCGGTTGGTCGCCGCCGTCGAGAGCGGCGTGCTGGACTTCCACCGCGATGCACCCAAGCCCATCCAGGACTCGATCACCGCGTTGGCCATCGATCACGTGCGGAAGCTTCGGGGCAAGCTCGCCAACCCATTTTTCCCCGAACTCCTGACGCCGGCGGAAGCCCCGGGCGGCACACCCGACGATGTCGATGCCCTGGCGACAAGCGCCCACCTTCGCGAGGCTCGCAAGCGATGGCGCTTCATGGAGGAGATTCAACGCCAGGCGAAGATCTCGCCCCGATCAACGCAGATGCTGCTCGAGCAGTTCATCAGCCGTGAAGCCGATGCCATCGCCGCCGCGGCGCTCGACCGGCTTCGCGACCTCTTCACGCCATCCCCGGAGGTCACCCTGAGCATGCCCGAAGAACTCATCGCCAAGCACAAGGCCCACGAGGCCAAGGCCCAGGAGCGACGTCGCCGGGCCGAGGAGCGGGAGGCCACGAGGCCCGAACGCGCGGGCGGGCGGAGGCTGCTTCGCGACGCGGGCGTCATCATGGTCGGCGGCAGGCCCGTTCCCCCTCGATTCGCGGATGCCGATGCCGACGCGACCTCGCCGCCGCTCGCCCACTGATGCCGGGTGCAGGGCGGCTTCGGACGAACGGCTCGCCGCGTCTACGCTCCGTGCATGAAGCTCGACCTTCACACCCACATCCTGCCCCGCGACTGGCCCAGTTGGACCGCTCGGAGCGGATACGCCGGGTGGATCGAACTCGCGCACGAGCGGCCCGGGTGCGCACGGATGCTCAAGACGCTCCCCGACGGCTCGAGGCAATCGTTCCGCGAGGTCGGCGCCAACTGCTGGGATCCGGCCGTGCGCGAGCAGGAGATGCTGGCCTCGGGCGTGACGATGCAGGCCCTGTCGACGGTGCCCGTGATGTTCTCGTACTGGGCCAAGCCCGGCGACGCGCACGACTTGGCACGGCTGCTCAACGATCACGTCGCGGGCATCTGTCGCGACCGGCCCGAGCGGTTCGCGGGGCTGGGCACGGTGCCGATGCAGGATGCGGATCTTGCCTGCCGGGAACTCGAGCGGTGCGTGCGGGAGCTTGGGCTCAGGGGCGTGCAGATCGGCACCAACGTGAACGGCATGAACCTGGGCGAGCCCGCGCTGTGGCCGATCTTCGAGCATGCCCAGAAGCTCGGGGCGTGCATCTTCGTGCACCCGTGGGAGATGCTGGGCCAGGAGCGACTGGCCAAGTACTGGGGCGCGTGGCTGGTGGGCATGCCCGCCGAGACGTGCCTGGCGATCCAGAGCGTGCTCTTCTCGGGGCTCATCGACCGGCTGCCCTCGCTGCGATGGTGCTTTGCCCACGGCGGCGGCTCGTTCGCGGCGACGCTCGGACGACTCCAGCACGGATTCGAGGCCAGGCCCGACCTGTGCGCGATCGACAACCCGCGGGGCCCGCGCTCGTACGTGGCAAGCTGCGCGTGCGCGAGGCCGGCGAGGTTCTGGGTCGATTCGCTGGTGCACGACGCCGCGGCGTTGCGGCTGCTGGCGGGCGTGATGGGCGTCGAGCGGATCGCGCTGGGCTCGGACTATCCCTTCCCCCTGGGCGAGTCGCGTCCGGGCGAGTTGATCGAGTCGATGGCCCAGTTCGGCCCGCGCGAGCGGGCTTGGATGCTGCACAAGGCGGCGGCGGAGTTTCTCGGGCTGCGAGCCTGACGCCGGATCAGGGGTCATCGCGGACATGACGTCCGGGCACGGGGATGATCATGGTGATGATCATGCCGGGGATGTAGAGCAGGGCCGTCCAGAAGATGGCCCGATGCGACCCGCCGGCGGAGGCCGCGATGATGCCCCCGAAGACCGCGCCCGCGGCGGAGATGAGCCGCCCGGCGTTGTACGTGAAGCCCGCGCCCAGCGTGCGGACGAGCGTCGGGAAGAGGGGCGGGATGTACAGGGGGAAGAGCCCGAAGAGGCCCAGCGAGAAGAAGGCCCCGATGCACATGTCGACGTAGACCTCGTCGAGCGTGAGCGGCTCGCGGAAGAGCACGAGGAAGCTGACCAGCGACGCGGCGAAGAGGAACGTGAAGGCCTTGCGGTAGCCCACCCACTCGGCCAGATACGTGGCGAAGTAGTTGCCCGCGATGTTGACCAGCAGGTACGCAACGGTGACGCGGGTGACGAGCTTCTGCTGCTCGGCGACGGGCCACGAGGCGATCTCGGGCATGTTCTTGACGGCCTGGGGGCCGAAGTAGAGGAAGGCCCACACGGTGGTGAGCGCGATGCCCGTGAGCGCCACGGTGAGCAGCGTGGTGCGGCGGAGTTCCTTCGAGAAGATCGAGGCCAGCGGCGGAACGGGGGCGTGCCTGGCCTTGGTCGCCCATTCCTCGGGCTCGTGCACCATGAAGCGGATCCAGAAGGTGAGCAGCGCGGGCGTCACGCCGACGACGAAGACCCACTTGGGGTCGAGGTGCGCCATCCAGCCGGCGGTGAGGGCGGCCATGATGCAGCCGACCATGTAGCCGCTCTGCAGCGTCGCGCTGGCCCACGCGCGGTGGCGAGCGTGCAGCGTTTCGCTCACGAGCGCGGAGCCCGCGGCCCACTCGCCTCCGATGCCCAAGGCGGCGATGAAGCGGAAGATCAGCAGGTGCCACCACTGCGTGGCGAAGAAGGCAAGCCCCGTGAAGATGGCGTAGGTCAGGATGGTGAGCGTGAGCGTGCGAGTGCGACCGATTCGGTCTCCGATGCGACCGAAGACCGCGCCCCCGACCGCCCAGCCGACCAGAAAGACCGCCTGGATGATCGCGGCCTTGCTCGCGACCTCCTGCATCGTGGCCTGCGGGCCCAGCAACTGGCCGACAAAGCGGGTGGCCACCATGATGTAGAGGTAGCCGTCGAGCCCGTCGAAGGCCCAGCCCAGCCACGCGGCCGTCAACGCCCACCACTGGCGGCGGGTGATGCGTTCGCTCGGCGGCTCGTGCTGCGTCGGTCGTTCCACGGCCCCAGTGTAGACCCAGGGTGCCAAAAACAACGATCCCGGCCCTGGCGGGCCGGGATCGATGGAAACAACGTTGACTGCAATGGATGGATCAGCGGCGACGACGGCCGGCCGCCAGACCGGCGAGGCCCAGCATCGCCAGCGAGGCGGGAGCGGGGATGGTCTGGATGACCATGTTGCCGAAGGGAGCCACGTCGGTCACCCACACGTTCACGCCGACGGTCATGAAGCCGAACTGCACGTGGCGGCCCGGATCATTGATCGTGGAGAGCGAGACGTTGAACGCGCCGGGGGCGGTGAGCTCGACGAGCTGCGTCACGTTGGACGAGTAGTCGGGCGCGAAGTCCTTGATGAAGGCGTACGTGCGGTGCGCCGAGGTGAAGGTGTTGGCGAGCACGACACCCTGGAAGCTCAGGTTCTGGCCGGCGTAAGTGCCGGTGAACTGCTGATAGAGGTTGGCTTCCATGATCTTGTTGCCCTGAGCGCCCGGACCGCCGCCACCGATGTACCAGTAGGGGTTCGGGTCGCCGATGGTGTTGGGCGAGAGCGTCAACGTGCGGGCGCCGTCGTTGAACGAGGTGTTCAGGTCGGGCACGCCCCAGGGCGACCCGAAGGCGTAGAAGCCGCCGAGATCAAAGACGTTCATGTACCCGAGCCAGCCCGCGCCGGACTGACCGACGCCGACCGTCGTCTGGGCCGAGGCCGTGGCGGCGATGGCCGTCCCGGCGAGCACTGCAAGAACCGCGTTACGCATGTCTGTCTCTCCTCTGGACTCAACCGCCGCCCCGGCCGGGGGCCGTATTACGCACGGCCCATCACGCGAAGCTCACGGCTTGACCCTTCCATGCTACCACATCCGCGCGAGAAACGCTAAACATTTCTGAAACAGTTTCAGCATTGGCGCGACAAATACCTGTCCGATAACCGGCGGATTGGGCGACTGTCAGGGCTTGGCGCGGCCCGCTTCGGCTGCGGCCTTGACGATGGTGACAAAGTCGGCCGTCTTGAGCGAAGCGCCGCCGATGAGACCGCCGTCGATGTCGGGCTGGGCGAAGAGTTCGGCGGCGTTGTCGGCCTTGACGCTCCCGCCGTAGATGATCCGCACGCGGGAGGCCACGTCGGCGTTGTACATGCGAGCGATGAGTTCGCGGATCTGCCGGTGCATCTCCTGGGCATCCTGGGGCGTGGCGGTCTTGCCGGTGCCGATGGCCCACACGGGCTCATAGGCGATGACCAATCGCTCCATCAACGACGCGGGGATCTCGGCCAGGCCGGTGCGAACCTGGCGCGCGTTGACGATCTCCTGATGGCCGGCTTGGCGTTCCTCGAGGGTTTCGCCGACGCAGAAGACGACATCGCACCCGGCCTCGAGCAGGGCACGGGCCTTCTTGTTGATGAGTTCGTCCTTCTCGCCGATCACTTGGCGGCGTTCGCTGTGGCCCACCAGGGTGTGCTGCACGCCGCAGTCCTTGAGCATGGGGATCGAGACTTCGCCGGTGAAGGCCCCGTCCGGCTGGTGGAAGACGTCTTGAGCGCCGAGACGAACGGCCGAGCCGCGGTCTCGGAGGATGGCGCGGATGGTGAGCAGGTAGGGAAAGGGCGGAAAGATGCACGTGTCGACGCCGTCGAGGGTCATGAGGCCGTCCACGACGCCACGAGCGAGATCCGAGCCCGTGGAGCGGTTGGTGTTCATCTTCCAGTTGCCGCCGACAAAGGGTTTGCGCGTGGCCAACGGTGAGTCCTCTGATGCGTGGGTGAAGGGCGTGCAAGAGCCCGGAAACGGAGCGTAGTGCGGGGTGGGCGGGTCGGGAAGCGACGGCGGGGGCGAATCCGTCCGTGCGCCAACACCGAAGCGGCGGGTCTATCATCCTGCGTTACGTTGGGGAGTAGCCACTCATGCCGGGGATTCCGGCGGGGGCATCCGGCGTCGTCAACACGGGGGAGCCGTGAGGTTCCCCCCGGCCCGGAGGACGGTCGGGGCGTGTCAGCCCCTTGAGCCGTCTGAGCAAGACCAACACGGACCAATGCCGCGGCTCGCTTCAGGGGCCTCGGAAGGAGTTCTTCGTGTTGGCATCGATCATTCCGTCGCTTGTGGCGTGTCCCTCGCTCTCCACCCTCTTGCCGACCTTGGCACAGGAGGCGGGGACGGCCTCGTCGCCGGCGGACCTCAAGATCTGGGCGTATGCCGGCTTCGTCCTGCTGGTGATCCTGTTTCTCGCGCTCGACCTGGGGGTCTTCCACCGCGAGGCGCACGAGGTGGGTTTCAAGGAGGCGGCGACCTGGTCGGTGGTGTGGATCTCCATGGCCCTGCTCTTCGCAGGATTCGTCTATTTCGGCTATGAGCGGCACTGGCTCGGGTTGGGGCTCAACGTCCCGATGTACAACCCCTCGACCGAGCCGGGGGCCGCGAAGATCATCCTGGGCGAGGTGACGGGGGCTGAGGCGACCAAGCAGTATCTGACCGGATACGTCATCGAGAAGTCGCTCTCGATGGACAACGTGTTCGTGATCGCCCTCATCTTCGGCTTCTTCGCGGTGCCCAACCGCTATCAGCACCGGGTGCTCTTCTGGGGCATCCTGGGCGCGCTCATCATGCGGGCGATCATGATCTTCGTGGGCGCGGAACTCGTCCGCCGCTTCGAGTGGATCCTGGTCATCTTCGGGCTGTTCCTCGTGCTCACGGCGGTCAAGATGGCCGTGGTCAAGAGCGAACCCGACCCCTCCAAGAACCCCATCGTGAAGCTGGTCAAGAAGTACATGCGGCTGACGGAGTTCTACGACGGCCAGAGGTTCTTCACCAAGCGAACCCTTCCGGTCGAGTACGCCGAGGTGGAGGGCAAGAAGGTCGCCCTGCCTGCCCCGCCCGGCACGCTGTCGGCCAAGTGGGCCGCCACCCCCCTGCTGCTGGCGCTCGTCCTCGTGGAGGTGACGGACCTGATCTTCGCGGTCGACTCGATCCCGGCGATCTTCGCCATCACGCCCGACCCCTTCATCGTCTTCACGAGCAACATCTTCGCGATCCTCGGGCTTCGAGCGCTCTACTTCTGCCTGGCGGCGATGATCGAGAAGTTCCGCTACCTCAAGCCCGCGCTGATTCTCATTCTCGCGTTCGTGGGCGCCAAACTCCTGCTGCTCAGCGTGCCGCCGTACATCGACGACGTCGCGTCGTGGGTGGGCATGACCGTCGAGCCCATGAAGGCCGTCAAGATCGACACGATCGTCTCGCTGGGCGTGGTGGTCGGGCTCCTGACGCTGGCGACGGTGGCCTCGATCCTGCGGCCGCTGCCGGACCCGAAGAAGGGCTGACGGGCGTTCTGGGTCGCTATGGTTTCCCCGGGGGATGTCGGGGCGCACGCGCGCCTCGGCCCGGCGTCCCTTCGACCCACACGTGCCCGACATGACCGACCTGCTGTTCCTGGCCGCGACCGACGGCGCCGCGAAGACGTGGTTCTACGCGGGCTTCGTCGCGATGATCCTCTTCTTTCTCGCCCTCGACTTGGGGGTGTTCAATCGAACGTCGCACGTCACGACGCTGCGAGAGGCCCTGACGTGGACCGGCGTGTGGGTGACGACGGCCCTGTGCTTCGGGGTGGCGGTCTACTTCATCTACGAGCACAAGTGGCTGGGCATCGGGTTGGACGTGCCGCAGGGCGCGGGCGAAGCGGCTCGCCATGTCGGGGGCGGGGAGGCGGCGGGCCTCTACCTCACGGCGTGGATGCTCGAATACGCCCTGAGCATGGACAACATCTTCGTGATGGCGTTGATCTTCCGGTACTTCATGGTGCCGGCGATCCACCAGCACCGCGTGCTGTTCTGGGGCATCCTGGGCGCGTTGGCGCTCCGCGGGGTGATGATCTGGGTGGGAGCCGAGCTGATCCACGCCTTCCACTGGATCGAGTACGTCTTCGGGGCGTTCCTGGTCTTCACGGGCCTCAAGATGCTCAAGGCGGGCGATGCAGAAATCGACCCCGAGCGCAACCCGCTGGTGCGTCTGGCTCGCCGATTGGTGCGCGTGAGCCCCACCTTCGACGGCGACCGCTTCATCACCACGATGGACGGCGCGAAGGCCGTGACGCCGCTCTTTCTCGTGCTGCTGGTGGTCGAGACCACCGACGTGGTCTTCGCGGTCGATTCGATTCCCGCCGTCTTCGGCGTCACCCGCGATCCGTTCCTGGTCTTCACCAGCAACATCTTCGCGATTCTGGGGCTTCGCTCGCTCTACTTCGCGCTGGCGGCCATCATGGGCCGCTTCGAGCACCTCAAGTACGCCCTCTGCCTGATTCTCGTCTTCATCGGCGCGAAGATGCTGGCGACGATGTGGGGGCTGTCGATGTCGCCCAAGCTCTCGCTGGCGATCGTGGCCTCGACGCTCGCGCTTGGCGTGGTCAGTTCGCTGCTCTTCTGCAAGCCGCGAGATGCTGAAGCGGCGTGACGGTCAACACCCGCCGGCCTGCCAGCGGACGAAGAAGTACTCGATGTCGCCGCCGTCGACGCCGCCATCCTGGTTGACGTCGGCCTGGGTGTCGCCGGCGGACCAGTCGATGAAGAAGGACTCGATGTCCGCGCCGTCGACGCCGCCGTCCTGGTTGTAGTCGGCGGGGCACGGAGGCGCCACGTCGCAGAGATCGGGGACGCCGTTCTCGTCGATATCGGCGCAGGTCGTGAACGCGCCGGCCCACGATGCGCCGGGAATCAAGCCGCATTCCGCGCGGGTGAGCGAGAGGCAACCCGAACCGACGCAGCAGGCGCCCGGAGGTTGCGGGCAGTTGGCGCCGGTGCATGTCGAGCCCACGCCTCGGAACGTGCCCCCTTGGGCCGTGCACGCGACCTCGCTGACGGAACCGGCGCACGCCCCGCTGGGAAGGCAGCAGGCGCCGAGCGGACAGGTGTTGTTGGCAGTGCACACGACGCCGTTGCCGAGGTAGGAGCCGCCGACGACGGTGCAGTTGGCGGGCGAGAGCGTGAGGCAGTTGCCGTTGGACAGGCAGCACGCGCCGCTGGGTGCGGGGCAGTCGGCGGTGGCGCACGACGTGCCCTCGCCTCGGTAGGTGCCGCCCTGCTGCGCGCAGTCGGCCTCGAGCACGACGCGGCACGAACCGTCGGGGAAGCAGCACGCGCCGGTGCCCGGCTGGCAATCGAGACTCGACCACGTGACGCGGGTCACGATGTCGCCCGTCGGGCGACAGAGGGGCGAGAGTTGCCCGAAACTGACCCAACCGCCGTTGGGCGGGCAGCCCAGCGGACCGCAGTTGAGACCGAAGAGCCAGTTCTCGGCGGGACGAGCGAGGCCCGAGACGTCGGTGACGGGAAAGGCGTTGCAGCACGACGGGGGCGCGGTGATGCAGGGGTTGGCGGTCTGCTGCTGGTGCTGATCGATGCGCCAGCCGATGGAGAACTGACGCGAGCCGTTGTCCTGGATGATGAGTTGCTCCGGATCGCCGGGATCGATCGAGAACTGGACGTTGACGCCGTTGGTGCCCGGCCCCATGCGGATGTACGGGAGCACGACATCATCGGCGGACTCGGAGAACACGAGCGAACCGGTGGCGGGGTTGCCCTGCCAGAACATGATGCTCCACCGGGTCGTGGTGCTGATGGTGGCGTTGCTGGTGGCGAAGATCATCTCGGCGAGGTTGATCTTGATGGGCCACGAGCCGGCGGGCACGGTGTAGGTGGCGGCGAAGGTCTCGCCCTGCGCGAAGCCCGCCTGGGCGTTGAAACTGCCGCCGCCGAAGTTGGCGTCGGTCCACGTCGCCACGCGGTTGCACTCGCGAGGGGCGTACGAGGGACCGTCCTCGATCACGCGGCCCAGCGAGGTGACGTGGAACCGGTGGATGGAATCAAGCGCGACCGGCACCTCGACGAGTCTCGAGCCGCCCGGGGGTTCGGTCGCGACCACGGGTTGTGCGGCGGCGGTCGACCACGCGGCGCCGGCCAAGGCCAAGGCCAAGAGAATGGCACGCGAACGGGGGGAGGCCATGGTCGCTCCTGACTCGGATGGACGTGAATGGGATGAACCAGCGCCGACGAACGATGAGGGGGACACCATGCGGTACGTCCGGGCGATCGAACGGTTGCCACGCGCCCCCGTCCACCTTACAGGATCGGACCGCCGCCCGCAACGTCCGCAGCGGATTATTCGTCAGGCACGTCAAGAAGCGGCGTCCTCGGGCCCGCGCTGCACCGATCGCCACAAGGCCGCTCGATGACAGGCCCCTCGCTCAGGCGTTGCCGCTGGCGATGGACTCGCGGATGGGGACGAGCAGGCCGGGGATGACCCGCTGCTGGACCAGTTCCTCGCCCTTTTCGCACAGCGAGGTGAAGAGGCGGGGCAGTTCCTCGAGTTCGAGAATGGGCCCGAACTTGCGGAGCGTGAGATAGACGCTGATGGGGTCGCCGGCCTCGACGTCACGAACGACATGACCTTGGCCCGGACGGGTCTTGACCTCGAAGAAGACTTCGGTGTCGCCGCGACGGGTCAGGGTGAGCCCCACCATGGGCTGGAAGTCGATGGGCGTGGCACCCGGCACGTCGACCAATGCGGACAGGGGCGAGCCCTGCAGCAGGGCGTCGAGCACGATCGAGTCGTGGTTGCCGCCGGCGACGAGGTCGAAGCCGTAGAGCAGTTCGATGTGATCGACATCGAGGGGGCTGATCGAGAGATACGACGGGGCGACCTCGAGCAGCGTGTGATGGAGGGCGTAGGCCTCTCGCATCGAGGGGGGATTGACGGTGCCGCAACGGAGATAGTTGCCTCGCAGCGCGGTCCACCGGTGGGGCATGTCGCTCTGGGGGCTTTCGAGGGCGAACTCGTCGCGATAGCGACGGAAGTTGCCCATGGCGGGGAACGACTTGCGAACGCGCTCGTAGAGGTCGAGGACCGTCTCACGCGTCTTGGGCAGGTCGAGCTTGAGCGACAACTTCATGTTGACGTAGAAGTCGTTGCACAATGCCTTGTAGCTCTGCGACATCGCTTCCGGCTCCGCTGGGATTCGCGTTCGCCGACGCGTCGTGAGAGGAGACGCCCGGTCAAAGCCAGTGTAGGCGACCCTGACGGGATTTCCGCCCGGCGATTCCGTCGCTTTGCGAGAGATTCCTCGGTGCCGACAGCTTATCCGGGCCTTGCGTCGTCCCGGAACCTTTCGCGTCACGACGCGGGCACGGACAGGATCCAATCAACGAGCCGTCGCGTCTCGCGAAGATCCGGCACGGCCAGGTCGGCGCCGGCGTCGCGCAGTTCCTGCACGCTCGATCGTCCGGTCGCCACCGCCAACGAGCGACCGCCGTGAACGACGGCGCAACGAACGTCGTGCGGCGTGTCGCCGATCACCACGAACTCGCCGCTCGAGAGGGCGCGGTTGCGTCGACGCCGAGCTCGCTCCATGCCCACAGGCACCAAGTCCTCTCGCGCGGGTGGCGAGGTTGGCGCGTGGTCGCCGTAGACGCCGAAGGCGAAGAGGTCGGGCTCGATCCCGCAGCGTCGGAGTTTGAGCAGGCCGGTTTCCTCGAAGTTGCCCGTGAGCAGCGCAAGCGTCACGTGGCCGTGACGTGCGGGTTCGGCCAGTGCGGCGAGCAGGTCGTGCACGCCGGGAAGCGCGGCGGCCTCCGCCCGTTCGTGCAGCATCTCGCCCAGGATCGCCCCGTACTCGGCACGCAGCACGCGGTGGTGCTCGCCGGTGTCGGCGATGCCGTTGCGGACCAGCGCGTCGGAGATGATCAGCGGATCGAGCCGCCCGGCCACCGGGATGCCATCGAAGGAGAAGGACTCGCCGAATCGGCGGCGGGCGGCGATTTGCATGGCGGCGACGCCGCAGCCCGTGGTCGAGAGAAGGGTGCCATCGATGTCAAAGAAGAGGACCATGGGTGGGACGTGGCGGTTCAACGCCGGATGAGGAAGCCGGATTCGGCGGTGATGAGGGGCAGTTCGATGATGTCCGCAGCCCGGATGTTGTCGCGCCAGCGCTCGGCCACCGCCGCCAGAAGGGCTTCGACGGCCTGCGGCGTGCCCTGCACCTGCATGAGAACGTCCCCATCGGGCCTATTGCTCACCCAGCCGCTGACCTGGTGGCCGCCCGCGAGCGTGGCGGCCAAGTGGCGGACGGTGGCGCGGAACCCAACTCCTTGCACGAGGCCCTGATAGCGAACCTGGATGCGGCGTGGGGGCGTCATGGAGGCGAGGCGAGCATACGCCAAGGCGGGGTCTTGAGCAGTTCCGGTAACCGGATGGGAATGCGGGCTGGCGCGAGGATGCGGAGTTTGGGGTGGCGAGGGGATATTCCTGTGGTACATTTTGGCCGGTGCAACCGGGTCGAATCCCGGCCGTTCCGGTGGACAGGGCCCGTTCGGGTCGGCCACGATGGGGAACGGGGCGGGCGGATGTCTGGCGGCAGGAAGCGGAACAGACCCGTGCGGCGCGGCGATCGGTCGCGTGGACGGGGTTACGGAAGGCCAACGCGTGTCGAGCAAGGGGTTCCATCGCAACGGCGGCCAGGACGACGTGTCCAAGGTGAAGGATGCGAGCGACATTGCGCGCGTGATCGGCGAGGCGATCAAGATCGACCCCAAGGGGCGTGAGTACGTCTGCCTCTGCCCCTTCCACGACGACCACAACCCGTCGATGCGGGTGATTCCCGCCAAGCAGATCTTCCACTGCTTTGTCTGCGGCACCGGCGGCGACGTGCTGACCTTCGTCCAGAAGTTCTACAAGATGGAGTTCCGCGAGGCCCTCGAGTTCCTCGCCGAGAAGGTGGGCGTGACGCTGACGCCGTGGCGGGCTCCGGGGGCGGGGACCAACGACGGCGAACCCGATGCGCCCTCGCTGTCGAAACGCGACGTGCTCGACGCCGCGGCACAGGCATCGACGTTCTTCAAGGCGGTTCTTCAGCATGCCCAGCACGGGGCGGTGGCGAGAGCGACCATCGAGCGTCGCGGCGTGACGCCCGAGATGGTCGAACGCTTCGGACTGGGCGCCGCACCCGATCGCTTCGACGGGCTGTTGCTCTACGCGAAGAAGCACAAGCTGAATCTCGACGCGCTTCGCGAGGCGGGACTCTTCAAGCGTCGAGAATCGGACCAGAGCCCCTACGACCTGCTGCGTCACCGGCTGATCTTCCCGATCCACGACCGGACGGGGCGGGTGGTGGCCTTCGGCGGCCGCAAGCTGCGTGACGAGGACGAGCCCAAGTACATCAACTCGCCCGAGACGCGGCTTTTCAGCAAGTCGTCGACGCTCTACGCGATGCATCTGGCGGCGAAGGCCATCCAGAAGGAGCGGACCGCGCTGGTGACGGAAGGGTACATGGATGCGATGGCCTGCCATCAGGGCGGCTTCGAGCACGCCGTGGCGACGCTGGGCACGGCGCTGACGCTCGAGCACGCGGCTCAACTGCGGCAGATCTGCGACCGCGTGGTGCTGCTCTTCGACGGCGATGACGCCGGGCAGCGGGCGGCCGATCGGGCGGTGCCCATCTTCTTCGCCTCGCCCATCGACGTGCGCATCGCGACGCTCTCGGCCTTCACCGATGCGAAGGACCCGGACGAACTGCTGAAGCGCCCGGGAGGGGCGGAGATCTTCCGCACGGTGATCGAGCGATCGATCGACCTGCTCGATTTTCGCTTCGCGCGGCTGCGAACGAAGCTGGAGGGCAAGGGCGATGCCGCCATGAGCAAGGCGGTGAACGAGGAGCTCGAGGCGATGGTGGAGATGGGGCTTCACGAGGTGGAGCCCATCCGGCAGAAGTTGATCGTCCGGCGTTTGGCCGATCTGGCGGGCGTCGACGAGGCGACGATCCGGCGGGTGGTGCCGGCGGGCCGGTCGAGCCGGGTCGTGGCGTTCGAGGGATCGGTCGAATCGGCATCGGCGCCGACCTTCAATGCCGGCACGTGGAAAATGCAGACGCAGGAACACCTGCTGGCATGCTTGCTCTGCGACGGTTCGCTGTGGGAGACGATGGGCGATCTCGAGAAGGACGCGGTGGCGCCGGCGACCATGCGGCATCCGGTGCTGCAGTCCTTGGCGCAGACGATGATGGATCTGGGCGAAGATGGTGATCGGCCGTCGCTCCAGCGGGTGTTGACGAAGGCAGGCGACGACGCGACGCGATCGGCGGCGACCATCCTCGCGAGCCGCGTGGACGAGGAAACGGGTCGCGATGCCGCCAGGCTGATGCTCCACTGGGAGGAGCTGCGGCGAGCGCTGCGTCAGAGTGCGGCGAGCGTGCCGCTGCCCGAGCCGAAGGCGACGGGCGAGGCCACGGGGTCGATCGTCGAGCAGTTGAAGGCGGTGCAGCACCGCCACCGGGAGGACGGGCCCAACCGGCGGGTGCTGCCGGGCCGGGATTGAAGCGACTGGTGGCGTCTTCGACGGTCGTGCGGGGGCGGACGGGAGGCCGGCGGATGCGGGCCGGGGTCGGAATGGTCGAGCGGCAATAATGCGGCGGCGGCCGAGACGGGTGGAACGTCGCGGCTGCCTGAAAAAGGCGGGAGGAGGCGAGGAACGAAGGACGGGATCGATCGATCATCGGTCGACCCGTGTGTGGCGGGTGGTTGGAACCGGATGGGCGGCATCGGCCGCGGGGAGTGATTGCCTGTGTACTTCGGTGATTTTCATCCTGCGATCGTGGAACTGCTGCGTCTGGCGCAGCGACGGGGCTGGCTCTCGTACGAGGAACTGAACTCGACGTTGCCGGACGAGATGGTGGATCCGTACCGCATCGACGAGGTGCTGTTCGCGGTCGACTCGCTGGGCATCGAGTTGCTCGACGAGGTGAACTACGACGCGCGGATGCTGGAGGCGGCCAAGGAGCGCGGCGAGGCGTACACGCCGCGCCGGGGCACGAGCTTCCTGCCCGCGGCGTTCCGCGCGATGGCGTCGCCGTCGAGCGAGCCGGGCGAGGCGAGCATCTCCCGCTCGGGATCGTCGCAGGGCGGGTCCTTGGACGCGGAGCAGGAGGCCATCGACCGCGAGGTGGCGGAGGTCGTGGCGGAAGAGACGCAGGGGAAGGGATTGGACGATCCGATCCGCATGTACCTGTCGCAGATGGGGAACATCCCGCTCTTGAGCCGCGAGCAGGAGCAGCGGCTGGCCAAGAAGGTGGAACTCACGCGAATGATCTTTCGCCGTCGCTGCATGGAGAGCGACTACGTGGCGTTGCAGGCGGCGGAACTGCTTCGATCGGTCTTGCGGAACGAGACGCCGTTCGATCGCAACATGCGCAACTCGACGGCGGACGAGGAGGTCAAGGACAGGGTGATGAGGCGACTGCCCCTGAACCTGCCGACGATCGACCGGCTGTTGTCGCTCAACCGCGCGGACTGGGAGCAGATGGAGATGTCTCGCCGTCGCGGAGAGGCGGCGACGGCGGGCGCGCTGCGAGACCGGATCAACGCGCGGCGTCGGCGGATCGCGACGCTGATCGAGGAAGTGAGCCTGCGGACCGGTCGCATCATCCCGCTGATGCGAAAGCTGCGGGCGATCTCGAAGAAGATGACGGACCTCGAGGCCGACCTGTGGATCGCCGAGCATCCGACCACGCCCGAGAGCGAGTCGCCCAGCCCTCGCGCGACGAGGGCGAGGCGGAAGATGATGGCCGACGGGCAGCTTCGGGCGCCGGACGCGGAGGACCGCGAGGTGATGCGCGAGGAGCTCGAGGGGCTGCGATCGCTGGTGCTCGAGGAGCCCGTGGAACTGGCCCGTCGCGTGCAGGACCTCTCGACGATCTTCTGGGAGTACGAGCAGGCCAAGCGGGACATCTCGGGGAGCAACCTGCGGCTGGTCGTGTCGATCGCGAAGAAGTACCGCAACCGTGGCCTTCCCTTCCTCGACGTGATCCAGGAGGGCAACACCGGGCTGATGCGGGCGGTGGACAAGTTCGAGTTCCGGCGAGGATACAAGTTCTCGACGTACGCGACGTGGTGGATCCGCCAGGCGATCACGCGCTCCCTGACGGACCACTCGCGGACGATCCGCATCCCGGTCCACATGATGGACTCGATGATGAAGATCCGCAACGCGCAGCGGATGCTCCTGCAGCGCGACGGCCGCGACCCGTCGGTCGAGGACATCTCGGAGGCGACGGGGATGAACGTCGCGGAGGTGCGCAAGGTCGTCAAGGTGGCGAGAAGCCCGATCAGTCTCGACAAGCCGGTGGGCGACGAGGACGAGAGCTACTACGGCGACTTCCTCGAGGATCAGAACTCGCCGGAACCCGCCGAGGGCGCGGTGCTCGAGATGCTTCGCCAGCGGATCGAGGTGGTGCTCAAGACGCTCACCTACCGCGAGCGCGAGATCATCAAGCTCCGCTACGGGATCGGCGACGGGTACACGTACACGCTCGAGGAGGTCGGCCGAATCTTCAAGGTGACGCGCGAGCGCGTGCGCCAGGTGGAGGCCAAGGCCATTCGCAAGCTCCAGCACCCGGTGCGGGCCAGGAAGCTGCAGGGATTCATCGACAACGCACGCATCAAGGACCCTCGCGAGCTGGCCGAGCCGCGTCGCGGCAGGCCGCCCAAGCACCCTATGGGAATGCGCGATCGTCTCGGCGACGGCTCGCTCGCGCCGATGGGAGCCCACGCCGGGCTCGACGAAGATGCCGAGTTGGCGGCGCTGGCGGCCCAGGCGGAGCTCGAGGAGGCCGAGGAGCTCGCCCGCGAGGCGGCCGAGGCCTCGCCCGAGATCACCGTCACCCGTGACGCCGCGGGCATGCTCAACCGGACCGAGCAGTCCGAGCAGGCTTGAATCGTGCCGCGGCCCGGATGTGGCGCTTGGCGCCGCCGTTCGTCGCGCAACCCCGTCGCACGCTCGCAGCAACATGACGTTCGCGTCATCGTGATACCATCCGCGCGTCATGGCTTCGACGCCACCCACTCATCCCGACATGGTCTCGCTGGCGGGCCGGGAGCTGCCTTCCCGGGTGGTGGAGCGGCTGCGAGACCTCGAGGCGCAGGAGCGCACGCTCGCGGCCCGGCTCGAGAATCCGCAGCCGGGAGACGACCACAAGGCGATGCGAGACATGGCGGTCAGGCGTGCCGCCTTGGCGCCCGCGGCGGAGGGTTTTCGACGCCTCGTCTCGCTCGAGCGCGAGGCCGCCTCGCTCCGCGAGGCGATCGCCGCGCGGACGGATCCGGAGTTGGCCGAGTTGGCCCGCATGGAACTCCCCGACGTGGAGACGCGGGCGGCCCGCGCGCTTGATGACGTGCTTGCCGCCTTGGTCCGCTCCGACGACCGCGAGGCGGGCTCGGTGATGATGGAACTGCGGGCGGGCACCGGCGGCGAGGAGGCCGGCCTGTGGTGCCGCGACCTGCTCGAGATGTACGGCCGCTACGCGGCGCGGCGGGGCTGGAAGTGCGAACTGCTCGACGCGACGCACGACGGCGGCGGCGTGCGTCAGGCGGTGCTCAACATCCGGGGCGAGGGGGTCTGGCGCGAGCTCGCCTTCGAGGCCGGCGTCCACAGCGTCAAGCGGGTGCCTGCCACCGAGGCGCAGGGCCGCATCCACACGAGCACGGCGTCGGTGGCGGTGCTGCCCGAGCCCGAGGAGGTCTCGGTGAAGATCGACTGGGCCGCCGACGTCGAGGAGCACGTCACCACCAGCCAGGGACCCGGCGGGCAGAACGTCAACAAGGTCGCCACGGCGGTGCAACTTCACCACAAGCCCAGCGGGATCGTGATCCGCATGCAGGAGAGCAAGAGCCAGCAGCAGAACCGGGCGATGGCGAGGCGGCTGCTGCTGGCGAAACTGCACGACATCGAGGAGCGACGAGCGGCCTCGGAGCGTGCCGCCGCGAGGCGAAGCCAGATCGGCGGCGCGGACCGCAGCGAGAAGATCCGCACGTACCGCTGGAAGGAGGGGATCGTGGCCGACGAGCGGCTGCCGGGCGAGTACCCCCTGCGAGACATCATGGCCGGCGATCTCTCGGCGCTGATGCACGACCTCGAAGAGCAGGAGACGAGGCGGCGACTGATGGCGTTGTGAGGGCGGGCGATCGCCACGATGAAAGCGACCACGACATCGTTCGCGCGAAGCCCCTCGACCCACCCACACGCACACCGCCCGGAGGGCGGACGAACGTTGCCACGGGCGACCGAACCCGCGCAGCGGGTGAGGGAAACCCGTGGAGCGGCCTCGATTCGCGCGGATCGACGCACTCGCACCCAGGGCTTGCCGCAAAGCCGGGCTGCGCCCTGGACTACCGATTGGTTCGCCCCAGCGCGGGCGACTCGCGTCGATGACTCGCCATCGATCATCCGCCGCTGCGCCACGCGTCGCGAAGATCCGTGAACCCGGATGAATCGTCCACGGCCTCGAGCAACCCGACGCACGTCACGCGCAGGGCGTTGGAGACTCGCTCCGGGCGGATCTTGGCGAGCAGCGCGGCGAACTCCGCGATCGCCGCGTCGTCGCGGGCCGCGAACAGGCGTCCGGCGGCGAGGCGCAGCGACGATTCGTCGCGATCGCGCTGCGTGGCCTGGCGGCTCGAACGCAGGGCGTTGACGCAACGCTCGAGCAGGCGGATGCCGCCGGGACCGTCGCCGGCTTGCGCAAGCATGAAGCCGACGTGCCCGCAGGCCTCGATGACGTCGGGGTGATCGGTGGCGAGCACCTTCTCGAGCGATTGCAGGGTGTCGAGGCCGTCGGCGGCGGCTCGCGACCTGGCGGCCGCGTCGGGAGCGGCCGCGAAGGTCGCGCGGGACGCGGCGAGGCGCGACTGGAGCACGAAGTGGTGCAGGGCGTTGAGCTTGGCCTGCCTGGTCTGCAGGGCGGCGGTGATGAGTTCGAGCACGTCGGAGGTGCGACCGCTGTCGAGCAGGAAGAGGGCCAGGTTGTTCTTCGCGGTGGCGGTGGTCAGGTCGTCGTCGCCGTTGAGCGACTGGATCATCGCGAGGGCCTCGCGGAAGTGGCCCTCGGCCTCGTCGAACCGGTTGGCGAGCGCCTCGGCCTTGGCGAGGTTGTTGAGCGACGCCGCGACGTCCTGATGACGCTTGCCCAGCAGCTTGCGTCGCATCTCGAGGGCTTGGCGATAGAGGGCCATCGCCTCCTCGACACGGTCCTGCTTGACGCGGCACGCGCCCAGGTGCGTGAGACTCATCGCGACGTCGAGGTGCTCGGCGCCGAGGAGCCGCCGGCGAATGGCCAGCGACCGCTCGTAGATGGGCGAGGCGTCGTCGTACTGGCCGTTCCACCAGAGCGCCGCGGCGTACTGGTGAAGCGAATCGGCCAACGCGGTGTCCTCGGCCACGTTGAGTTGCGTCCGCAGGTCGATCACCCGCTTCTGGTGCTCGACGGACTTGGCGTAGCGACCCAGGCCCTGATAGCCGAAGGCGATGATCTCGCGGAAGTCGGCCTCGGTGGCGAGCAACTGCGGCGGCTTGTCCTTCACCTGACGCGCCGCGTTGTCGAGGAGTTGCTCGACGTCGACCAGCCCCTGTCGCTGCTGGTTGGGACGCATGCTTCCGAAGAAGGTCTTGATGAGGGCGAAGTTGTCCTTGGCCGCGCGGAGGTTGTCTTGCGCCTCCTGGAGGGCCTGCTCCTTGCGGGCCGACTCCTGCACGATTCTCGCGACCAGCCCCACCGACGTGACGGCCAGCACCGTCGTCGACGCGGCGATCACGCCCGCCACGGCGCGATTGCGACGCACCCAGCGGCTGAGGCGGCCCGCCACGCCGATCTGCCTGGCGAGGATGGGCTCGCAGCGGCGGTGACGCCCGAGGTCGGCGGCGAGATCGGCGGCGGAGGCGTAGCGACGAGCGCGATCCTTCTCGAGGGCCTTGAGGATGATGGTGTCGAGGTCGCCTCGAAGCTCCCGCTTCCGGGTCGAGGGGACCGCGGGCGGGTCGTCACGGATGATCATCACCGCCTCGAAGAGCGACGTGCCATCGAGGGCGTGGGGCAGCGAACCGGTGAGCAGTTCGAAGAGGATCACGCCCAGCGCGTAGACGTCGGCCCGGACGTCGATGTCGGTGGTGTCGCCCCCGCACTGCTCGGGGGCCATGTACTGCAAGGTGCCGACGATCTGGCCGGCCATCGTGCTTGCGACCTCGGCCTCGCCGCGTCCGCCGCCCTCCTCGTTCACCCGCGCCACGCCGAAGTCGATGATCTTGGGATGGCCGGAGGAGTCGATCAGGATGTTCGCGGGCTTGAGGTCGCGGTGGATGATGCCTCGCTGATGTCCGTGCTGCACCGCGTCGCAGACCTGCATGAAGAGATCGAGCCGCTGGTCGATGCCCATCCCGGTCGCGGCCGCGTAGTCGGTGAGCGTCTTGGCCTCGGGGATGAACTCCATCGCGAACCAGGGCATCACGCCACCGGTCGCCGTCTCCACGTGCGTGCCCGCCTCGTACACCTGCGCGATGCACGGGTGACGCAGCCGGGCCAGCAGTTGGCTCTCGTACTCGAAGCGGCGGCTGGCCTGCGGGCTGGCGATCGCGCCTCGCATCACCTTGAGCGCCACGGTCCGCCGCGGGTTGCCCTGCTCGGCCTCGTAGACCGCGCCCATGCCGCCCGAACCGATCAGGCGCGTGATGCGATACTGACCGATCCGCTCGGGCAACCCCGCCGGCAGCGTGCCTCCCGAGCCCCCCACCAGCGTCTTGTCGTAGGCCGAGGCCTCGACGCCTCCCGCCAGCACCACCTGCTGGGACGGGTCGAATGCCTCGCGGTCGCCCGACGACGACGGCGGCAGCGTCACGCCCGTCGACGAGACGACCGTGGCGGCCGAGGTGACGGAATGGTCCTTGCCGGGCGTGGTCACGAGAAGAGCGCCGAAACGGTCCGTACCCCGAGGAGCGGGCCCCGCGCCCGATCCCGACCGGTCGACTTCAGGAGGGTACGGATCACGCCGCCCGCCGGATGGCCCTAATTGGCCGAACCGGCGGCAGGATCGGCGGCGATGGCCTCGCGGACCGCCGTGGCCATCGCCTGACCCGCGGCGGCCTCGAGCTTTCCGGGCCTCCAGACGATTCCCAGACCTTCGGACTCGTCCCGGATCGGAATGACGTGGAAGTGCACGTGAAACACCGCCTGATGCGCCATCGCGCCGTTGTTCTGGAGAATGTTGTACGCACGGGCCCCGGTGGCCTGCATCACGGCCCGGGCGATGCGGGGCAGCACCCGCCCCACCGCCGCCGCCGCCGTGTCGCTCAACAGGTCGAGCGTGGCGGCGGGCTCCTTGGGGATGACCAGCGTGTGGCCGGGGCTGAGGGGGAAGATGTCGAGAAAGGCCAGGACATGGTCGTCCTCATGCACCTTGTGGCAGGGAATCTCGCCCCGGATGATCTTCGAGAAGATGGTGTCGGCCATGAGGCAGGGTAGTGGGCCGGGCTCGAGGGAAGGGTGTCGTACAATGCCCGGCGTGACGAGCGAGCCCGCAGCCATCCGCCGCAGCATCAAGGTCCTGCCGACGCTGGTGGCCAACCAGATCGCGGCGGGCGAGGTGGTGGAACGCCCCGCGAGCGTCGTCAAGGAACTCACCGAGAACGCCCTCGACGCCGGCGCCACGCGGATCACGCTCGATCTCGAGCAGGGGGGCATCGAGCTCATTCGCATCACCGACGACGGCTGCGGCATTCCCGAGGCGGAACTGCACCTGGCGCTCTCGCCCCACGCCACCAGCAAGATCGCCGACACCGCCGATCTCGACCGCATCGCGACGCTGGGGTTCCGGGGCGAGGCGTTGGCGTCGATCGCGAGCGTGTCGCGACTGTCGCTGCGCAGCCGCACGGCCGGGATGGACGGTGCGGCGGTGGTCGAGGTGGAAGGTGCGACGCTGGGCCGTCCCAAGCCGGCCTCGGGCGCGACAGGCACGTGCGTGACGGTGCGCAACCTCTTCTTCAACACGCCGGCTCGACGCAAGTTCCTGCGAACGGTGGCCACCGAGCAGGAGCGGGCGCTCGAGGCCTTCAGGCAGATCGCCCTCGCGCACCCGGGAACGGGCTTTGTCGCCACGGCGGATGGTCGGACGCTGCTGGACGTGCCGGCCGATCAGAACCCCCGCGAGCGGGCGCTCGCGATCCTGGGCAAGGACCTGTCGTCGCAACTGCTGGACGTGCACGCCGACGAGTTCGACGACAGTCGCGGGGTGGCGTTGTGGGGGCTGGCGGGGCTGCCGTCGATCGCTCGCGGCAGTTCGAAGCACCTGCACGTCTTCGTCAACGGGCGGCCGATCCGCGACCGGACGATCCAGCACGCGGCGGTCGAGGCGTATCGCGGCTTGATCGAGCCCTCTCGCTATCCGACGGTGCTGCTGATGCTCGAGCTCTCGGCGGCGGGCGTCGACGTGAACGTGCACCCGCAGAAGTCGGAGGTGCGATTCCGCGACAGTTCGCTGATCCACTCGGTGGTGCTGCGGGCCATCCGCGAGGCGTTGCGTCGTGCCGACTTGACGCCGGCCTACTCGATGATCGCCTCGTCGATGGCGAGTCAGGCCCTGTCGCCCGCGATGCAGGCGAGCGACCTTCCGGCCGACCTGCCGGGCTCCGGCTATGCGGTTCCCGGCGGATCGACCGCACCCGAGGGCGGCTCGCTCGATCAGTTCGTGGAGCGGCTGCGCGTCGCGCCGCCAGCGGGTTCGCCCGCGGCGAGGTTCGACTACGACACGATGAAGCGGACGATGGATGCCGCCCCGCTGGAGGAGCCCAAGCCCGCGCCGCGGATCCTGCAGGTGCACAACTCGTACCTCGTGACGCAGGACGAGCAGGGCGTGGTGATCATCGACCAGCACGCGCTGCACGAGCGCGTGATGTTCGAGTATCTGCTGGGGCGCGTGATGGGGCAGGGCCTCGCCAAGCAGCGGCTGCTCGCGCCGGCGACGGTGCAGGCGACGGCCGCGCAGCTCGAGTCGCTTCCACGCCTCGAGCCGCTGCTGCAGCGGATCGGCATCGAAGCCGAGCCGAGCGGGCCGGCGACGGTGGCGGTGCACGCCTTCCCGAGCTTCCTGTTCGATCGCGGGGTGGATCCGGTGACGTTCATGCTCGAGCTCTTCGACAAGGCCGAGCGCACGCCGCTGCTGGCGGACATCCGTCGCGGGGGCGAGCAGGCGATGCGCGACGTGCTCGACATGATGAGCTGCAAGGCCGCGGTGAAGGCGGGCGACCGCCTGAGCGACGTGGAGCTCGAGGAGCTGATGAAGCTGCGGGCGCAGGTCGAACGCTCGAGCAACTGCCCGCACGGACGGCCCACGAGCATCCGCCTGACGATCCGCGAGCTCGAGAAGCTCTTCGGACGCTCATGAGGAGCGTCTTGATCGCTCACTCGTGCGTCGGCACGGAGGCCGTGGCCGATTCCGCCGCGGCGGCTCGCTGGTTCATCGCCGAGATCAACTCCTGCTGCCAGGGGTGCTCGCCGAGGAACTCGACCTTGCCGGTGGCAATGTCGTAGACCGCCCCCACCACCTTCACGTCGCCCTTCTCGACCATCGCGCGGACGGTCGAACTGGTGCGGTAGAGATCAAAGACGGTCTGCCAGACGTTCTCGCGGATCGCCAGCGACGCGAGGTCCTTCTCGTCCGCGTTGGGGTTGAGGCGACGCGCCCGCTCGACCGCCGGCTCGATGCCCGCGACGAGCTGCGCGACCTTGCCGTGGAGCTGGGCCTTCGAGGCCGCCGCGGCGACCGCGCCGCACTTGCTGTGCCCCATCACCACCAGCAGCGGCGTCTTGAGGTGCTCGACGCCGTACTCGACCGTGCCCGTCTCGCTGTCGCCGGCGCGGTTGCCCGCGACGCGGATCACGAACAGGTCTCCCACGCCCCGATCAAAGACGCGTTCGACGGGGATGCGAGAATCGGAGCAGGTGATGACCGTCGCGAAGGGCGCCTGGCCCTGATCGGCCAGCGCGCTCATGCGCTCGGCATCGACGTTGGGCGACGTGGTGCGGCCGGTCGACCAGCGGAGGTTGCCCTCCTTGAGCAGCGCTTGAGCCGCGTCGGCGGTGACCTTGGCGGTCACTTCCTTGGCGGGCGCCTTGACGGCGACCTGATTCGCCTCGTCGCGAGCGACGTCCTCGCCTTCGGGGGCATCATGTTCGGTCGCGGGCGGCTTGCGAGTGGCCTTGGAGTCGGCCTTGGGATCGGGCTTGGCGTCGGCCTTCGCTTCGGGTTTGGGGGCGGGCTTGGGATCGGGCTTGGCCTCGTCTGCGCCGGGCAGCGTGATGGCCTGACGCGGCGGCGTCCTCGGCTTGGTCGCGGGCTTCGCGGCGGGTGCGGCGGCCGGGGGCGTCGCGCTCTCGTGCGAATCGTGCTCGGGCGGGTTCCCCACGGCGGTCGCAACGACGACGGCCAGCGAGGTTCCGGCGATGAGCAGCAACGAAGCGACGCGAATGTTCATGCAGCAACTCCTGGCGTGACCGACCTGCGGATGGGCGAAAGCCACCTGTGCTGATATCGGAGCATGGCCGCACCCGATTGAGGCGGCGCGAATCCTCCGTGACCGCTCGCGTCACTACGCTCCGCCCATGCAGGTCATGCATCCTTCATTCCGTCGGGGCGTCGCCCTCGAGACCACCCTCCTGATCCACGGCGTTCCCCGGGGCGAGGGGGCCGCCCTGGCCTCGGAACTCGAGGCCATCGTGACCTCGGAGGGCGCAACGCCCTTGTGCACGGGCATCGTGGCGGGCACGCCGATCGTGGGGCTCACGCGCGAGCAACTCGCGCTGCTGCTGGCCCGATCGTCGGTGGCGAAGGCGAACACCGCGAACATGGGCGTGCTGCTGCACCGTGGGCAGGACGGTGCAACCACGGTGAGCACGACGATGGAATGCGCCGCCGCGGCGGGCGTGAAGGTCTTCGCCACCGGCGGGCTCGGAGGCGTGCACAAGGGCTACGGCCAGCAGCTCGACATCAGCGCCGACCTGGCTGCCTTCACGCGATTCCCGGTCGCGGTGGTGACCAGCGGCGTCAAGAACATTCTCGACGTGGTCTCGACGCGCGAGGCCCTCGAAACGCTGGGCGTCTGCGTCGTGGGCTTCCGCACCGATCGATTTCCCGCCTTCTACCTCCGCGAGAGCGACGCTCGCGTCGACGCGAGGTTCGACGACGAACGCGACCTGGCGTCGTTCCTGACCGCCGAACTGGCCCGCGCCGGGCGGGGCGTCGTCGTGGCCAACCCGATTCCTGCCGAGCACGAGTTGCCCCGCGACCTGTGGGAGCGGTGGCTGGGTCAGGCCACGCGCGAGACGGCCGACGCGACGGCATCAGGGCGAGACGTCACGCCCGCGCTGCTCGGTCGCCTGCACGCGCTGTCGGAGGGCCGGACCCTCAAGGCCAACATCGAGTTGGTCAAGTCCAACGCCAGGCTTGCCGCGAAGCTGGCCGCGGCGATGGGATGATCGTGTTCCCGCGTGACGCCGGGTTTCTTCCGACGGACCATCCGTTCGTCGCGAGCACGGATCGGCGATGATTCCCATCGCGAAGCGATTTCCGAACGTAGCCGGGGATGGCGCCGCTTCGTCGCCATCGCCGGATGCGACGCACACACGCGCATGAGCCCCGACGGGGTTCCCGAACACGTGCGACGATTCGCGTCGTGGCAGGGTCGAACGATCACGCCACGCGCGGATCGGCTCCGCCGTGGGCTTGCCCGCAAAGCCGGGCTGCGCACCACGACTCAACCAAGGGATGCCCGAAGCGGGCTGACCGTGCGCGAATGAGCGTGAACGCCGACACCACCTCGCCTCCTGCGGATCTCGGCCCCGGACGCTCAGTCAGACAGAACCTAGTGGTGCATGGCCATCAGGACG
>CAIYWI010000168.1 GCA_903929885.1 uncultured Phycisphaerales bacterium | reverse complement strand
CGGGCCCCGCCGCGGGCAGGAGATCATGGTGGCCGGCCGCCTCTTCCACGTCGGCGCGCCGGTCGTGCTCTTCACCGACCCCGGCGGCTACGACGCCTACCGCGTCGAGAAGCGCTTCACGCCCTGGCAGGAGTCGTCGTGGCAGGCCCTGGTGAAGGCGGGCAAGGCCCTCGACACGCCCAACCGCTACGGCCTGCGGGCATCGGGCCTCTCCGACGACGAGCGAGAACGGGTGCGGGGGGGTGGATGGGATCTTCCCCTGCTGCAACGCACGGTGGATCAGTTCGTGCTTCACTACGACGTGTGCGGCACCAGCCGCCAGTGCTTCAAGGTGCTCCACGACTTCCGCGGCCTTTCCGTCCACTTCCTGCTCGACATCGACGGCACCATCTACCAGACCCTCGATCTCAAGGAACGTGCATGGCACGCCACGATCTCGAACGACCGATCGGTGGGCATCGAGATCGCCAACATGGGCGCGTACGCGCCGGGCGCCAAGAACCCCTTCGACGCGTGGTATGAGCGAGACGAGGCGGGCCGCGCCATCCGCATCACCATGCCCGCCGCCCTGGGCGATGGCGGGGTGCGGACGCCGGGGTTCGTCGGTCGGCCGATCCGTCCCGAACTCGTGGAGGGGGAGGTGCAGGGGCAGGCGCTGCAGATGTACGACCTGACGCCGGAGCAGTACGACTCCTTGACGAAGCTGACGGCGGCGTTGTGCACGGTGCTGCCGCAGATCCGCTGCGACTATCCGCGGGACGAGCACGGGCGACTGGTCACCCGGAAGCTGCCCGACGAGGCGTTGGCTTCGTTCAAGGGCGTGATCGGTCACTACCACATCCAGGCCAACAAGGCGGACCCGGGGCCGGCCCTGCAGTGGGACCGCGTGATCGACGGCGCGAGGCGGCTGATGCGGTGATCGCGAGGCGAGCGGTTCACTCGCCCGCGGAGGTCACCAACTGCACGGCGACGCCGACGACCTTGACGCCCATGCGGCGTTCGATGGCGGCGATGGCGTCCTTGCCGACGCTGGCCAGCAGTGGTTCGCCGAGGTCTGCGGGCACGTCGCGAATCTCGCCTTCCGGCCCGACGACGTGAACGTGGCGGGAGAGGTCGGCGTCGAAGCGGCAGGCGCCGCCGCCGAGTTGGGAGGGAATCCTGCGGAGCAGCCCGCAGCGGGCGAGTGCGTCGAGGGTGTTGTAGATGGTGGCCAGGCTCACGCCGCGTTGCCGGTCGTTGACCAGGGCGTGGAGCTCCTCGGCGGTGGGATGCGTGTGGAGCGAGCGCAAGGTGGAGTAGACGAGGTCGCGTTGGCGCGTGTGGCGAAGCCGCCGCTCGCGGAAGAGCTCGCGAACGCTTTGGTCGCACGGGGCGATGGGGTCTCGCGTGGCGTGGTGCATGGGTCGCCTCGCGGAAATCATTGGCGCGGCGCGGCGGCGGGACGAGCGTGCGCCAATGACAAGGCCCCGGGCGGGAGCCCGGGGCCTTGGGTTGAATCACGAACGATTCAGTCCGTCACCAGCCGCATCAGTCGAAGTAGGGGGCGATGGCGGTGGTGGTGGTGCCGGTCACGGTGCAGTCCCACCAGGTGCGGAGGAAGTTGTTGGTGTTGTTGAGACCGACGCCGGCGAGGGTGTCGGCGTCGACGACGCGGGTGGCGTCGTTCTCGTTGACGAAGAGGTTGTCGAACTGGGTGCGGATGTTGGCCGCGAGGTTGGAGAAGGTGAAGGGGAGCGTCTCGGGGTCGGGACGGGTCTCGAAGTTGACGTGGTTGTCGTTGTAGGCGACGTTGCCCTCCCAGGTGGTGCGGCCACCGTGGATGAGGAGGGTGTTGCTGCCCACGCCGGCGCGAGCGGTGCCGTCAGCGTTGGGGGCGGTGTTGACGAGGGTCCAGGCCGGAGGAGTGCCGGCGGTGCCCAGGTCGTAGGCGGGACCGCGGTTGCCGATCACGGCCTCGGTGGCCGAGAAGGTGTTGCTCCAGCGGACGCGGCGGTTGCCGAAGAAGGGCATGATGCCGTAGGAGAAGTTGCCGATGGCGTCGGCGTTGGTGCCGATGTTGGT
>CAIYWI010000167.1 GCA_903929885.1 uncultured Phycisphaerales bacterium | reverse complement strand
GTCGTCGGGGCGGGCGGGCACGAGTTCACGCACAGCGTAGCGTGACGACCGCAAAAACGCGACACGCGGCGCCGTCCTTGGCACCGCGTGTCGCTGGCCTGCTGACGGCGTTGGCCTCGAGGGCCGCGGCCGTCATGGAAGGTCGGGCATCGCAGGAACGATCACTGCTCGTTCTGCGAGGGCTGCTCGTTGACGCCCGTGGTGCGGGTCGTGTTGGTCGTGTTGTTGGCGTTGGAGTCGTTGTTCGACTCGTTGTTGTTGTAGTAGAACGCGTTGGCGTTGGCGTTGCGGGTCGACTGGGTGTCGACGGGGCGGATGGCGAAGGGGCCGCCGGCCGAGACGCGGTTGTACGTGGTCTCGTAGGCCTTGGTCTCCTTGCCGTTGATGGTGACGTAGAAGGCGTAGGTGAAGGAGTTCTCGTTGGTGAAGGTGGTCACGCCCTTGCCCTGCTCGGCGTTGCCGGTGGCGGGGTTGGTGACGGTGCCCGTCCAGGTGAAGGTGGTGTCGTTGGTCTTCTCGCCGTTGAAGGTCGAGATGCCGGTGTTCTGGGTGTCGACCCAGGTGCTCTCGAAGCGGTTCTGGTTGGTGTTGAAGCCCCAGAGGCCCATGCCCTTGAACGGCTTGCCGAAGAGGGTGCCCTCGAGGTCGCCGCAGATGAAGCGGCCGTTCATGGCGGGGAAGAAGCGGGCCTGACCGGTGCTGGTGGTGGGCTCGTTGGTCTCGCCGTTGAAGGAGGTCGTGGTGGTGGTCCACTCGCCGACGAAGGTCGAGATGAGATCGAAGTGCTGCTTCGAGGGAAGGTTGGTGGTGGTGTAGGCGGGGAAGGGGTCGTTGGAGTTGGTGAAGGTCTTGGCGGGCGACTTGGCGGGCGCCTTGGCAGTCGTCGTGGCGTTCTGAGCGGGAGCGGTGTTGTCGGCCGGGTTCTTCTGACCGGTGATGCTGGGGGCGGGGGCCGTGGCGGTGGCCTGCTGCTGGGCCAGGGTCAGGCCGCTGCAGGAGAGGAGGGTCATGAGGCCGATCGTCGTCTGGCTGCGCATCGTGCGTGTCTCCAAGAGTGCGTCCGTGTCGGTCGCCCGGCGGTGCGTCGATGCGGTCGATCCGCACCGAGCCGCGCACATCCGAGCGTGCTGCACTATCGAGTGGGGGTGGCGGGTGCGTTCAATCCGATGCGGGCGTGAAGGGGCAATTCGCCCCGTCGGGGGAATGGACACCCCCGGGGCGGGCACCAGCCCGCCGCCGCATCAGGGGATGGGCCTTGGCGTGGGGATCAGGCCCTCGCGACGGGCACGCGTTCGACGATTTCGAGGCCGAAGGCGTCGAGGCCGGGGAGTTCGCGGGCGTGGTTGGTGATGAGGCGGAGCTTGGAGAGACCCAGGGCCCGCAGGACCTGCACGCCGATGCCGAACTCTCGCTGGGCCATGGGCATGGCGGCCTCGCCGTCGCCGGCGGTGAGGGAGGGCTCATCGGCCGAGAGGCCGCCGGTTCGCAGCGTCTGGAGGCGGCCTTCGAGGTCGGTCGCCGCGTCCTGTCCGGAGGCGCCGCCGGCGGTGCGGAGGTAGACGATCGCGCCGCGTCCTTCGCGTTCGATGAGGCGCATGCTCTGGCGGAGCATCGCGCCGGTGCTGCCGTCGGAGGAGGCGTCGAGGTCGCCGAAGACGTCGCCGAGCAGGTGCCGCCGGTGCATGCGGACGAGCGTGGGCTCTGACGAGGCGATGACGTTGCCCTGGGGGTCCAGGGCGCCCACGTCGCCCTTGGCGAGCACGAGGTGGGGCAGGGCGTCGACGACGCTGTCGAAGACCATGGCGCGGAACGTGCCGTGTTCGGTGCGGATCTCGCGGCCGTGCACCGGCTGGGCCCGCTGCACGAGACTCTCGCGCTGGAGGCGGTGCTCGATGATCTGGGCCACCGAGCACATCCTGATGCCGTGCTGTTTCGAGAAGGCGGCGAGGTCGGGCACGCGGGCCATCTCGCCGTCGTCGCGCATGATCTCGATGATGAGGGCGGCGGGCGTGAGGCCCGCCAAGCGACAGAGGTCGACCGAACCCTCGGTCTGGCCGGTGCGGACGAGCACGCCGCCGTTGCGGGCGCGGAGGGGGTTGATGTGTCCGGGGCGCACGAAGTCGGCCGCCCCGTAGCGGCGGTCGATCATCATGGAGATGCAGCGAGCGCGTTCGTGCGCCGAGACGCCGGTGGTGAAGCCGTGGGAGGGGTGGCCGTCGATCGAGACGGTGAAGGCGGTGCCTCGCTTGCTGGTGTTGACGGCGGCCTGGGGGGTGAGGTCGAGGCGGTCGCAGTCCTCTTCGGTCATCGCCACGCAGAGGTAGCCGCGGGCCTGGCTGAGCATGAAGGTGATTGCCGCGGGGGTGACGAACTGGGCGGGGAGGACGAGGTCGCCCTCGTTTTCCCGATGTTCGTCGTCGGTGAGGATGATCATCTTCCCCTGGCGAAGGTCGGCGAGCGCGTCGGCGATGGGGGAGAAGGGCTCGGAGGGGTGCGGCTTCACGCGGAGAGGGTATCTGGTCGGGTGGCGGCGGACCCGAACCCGGACGAGGCCCGCACCGTATCATCGGCGGCCCATTCAGGTCCGTTACCGGAGCCGTGCCATCTCCATGACCCGCGACACCAAGGTTCAAATCGGCGCGTTCGCCGCGCTTTTCCTCTTCGTCGCCTCCTCCATCGGGCTGACGACGACGCTTGCCGCCCTGCAGGGACGCGAGAAGCTCGTGCAGACCGACCGCGCCGAGGAGGGGCAGGGGTGGGAAGTGTCGGCGGGCATCGCGATGGGCGCGTTCCGCGGGATCTTCGTGAACTTCCTCTGGATCCGCGCCAACGAGATGAAGGAGGCGGGCAAGTACTACGAGGCCGTGGAACTCGCGGCCGCCATCACGCGGCTGCAGCCCCGATTCCCGCGGGTGTGGGTCTTCCACGCCTGGAACATGGCGTACAACATCTCGGTCATGACCCACACCGACGAGGAGCGGTGGAACTGGGTCAATGCGGGCATCCGCATCCTTCGCGACCGTGGCATCCCCGCCAACCCCAACGACATCCTGCTCCACAAGGAGCTGGGGTGGATCTTCCTGCACAAGATCGGCGGCTACACCGACGACGCCAACACCTACTACAAGCGGCGGCTCGCGCTCGAGTGGACGGTGGTGCTGGGTCCGCCGCCCCCGATGACGCCGGCTGATCGCGACATCAACCACCGCAAGCAGGTGGTGACGGACTGGCTGCGGGTGATCGCCGACGCGCCCCTGACGCTCGAGGAATGCGAGCGCGTCCAGCCCGGGGTGATGGCGCTGGTGGAGCGGATCAAGGCCCTCAACTACCGGCTCGACATCGACCTGCTCGATCGGTACGAGCTGCACCGGGCCAGCCGCCGTTCCGCGCTGGGCGAGGTGTATCGCACGATGATGGCCCGCGCCCGCAAGTCGCCCAACCAGCCCTCGCGGATGGAGCAGCTGACGGTGATGGTCGATGATCCGGCCCTCGAGCCGGCGTGGAACGTGCTGGTGGCGCACATCCGCCGCGGCCTGCTCCGCGACACCTACCGGATGGAGCCCGAGCGGATGATCCGCTACACGGAGAAGTACGGGCCGATGGACTGGCGTCACCATGCCGCCCACGCGCTCTACTGGTCGGCCCGGGGCATCGACGAGGGCTTCGTCCGCATCACCAGGGACAACCGCCGCGACTTCGACACGCTCAACACCGACCGCGTGCAGGTGCAGGCGATTCAGGACCTCTTCCGCACGGGCGAGATGTACTTCGATTTCTTCGCCATGCAGATGGATCTTCGGACGGGCTTCCGCTCCGACGAGGGCAGGCCCTATGCCATCCTGCAGACCGTCCCCTCCGCGTACTTCGTTTCGGCGTACGGCGACCTGATCGACAGCGAGGTGCGATCCCGTTCGTGGGCCGACCAGCTCGACAACCGGGGCATCACGCCGCTGTCGGGCGGCTACGAGAACTTCCTCAAGGACGCCATCTGCTTCTTCTACCGTCGCGGCGACTACAAGGACGCCGAGAAGTGGTACAGCACGCTGCGCACCTACGGGGGCCTGAACCTGGGCAACCCGCTCCGCAAGGAGGAGCTTTCCGTGCCGCTCGACGAGTTCGTCAACCGCGAGCTCCACGACCGGGCCACGTCGCCCAACGTGGCGCAGGCGCAGATCGCCGGCGCGCTCCAGAGCGCGTTCGCCAGCGGGCTGCTCGCCGGCGACAACGACCTGTTCGTCAACCAGTTCGAGTTCGCCAAGCGGTTCCACAAGTTCTTCATGGAACAGCAGCTCAAGGCGGTGGTCGTGAGCAAGCAGTACGTCCGCATGGCGCAGGTGGAGCCCGACTTCCGCCTGCTCGCGGGCGTCATCTTCGCCAACTGGATGCAGAGCGTGGGCATCGACGACGCCCGCACCGTGTACGACCGCTCGCCGGAGGACCTCAGGCGATTCGCCTACGACTTCCTTGCCGCCGCGTATCGAGAGCACCTCGACACGCTCGCGAAGGAGACCGAGGCCAAGCCATTTGCCGTCATCTTCCCCGAGCCGTCCGGCATGGCCGAGTTCCGCTCGTGGCTGCAGGCCGCCTTGGCCGAGCGCGGCAAGGGTGCCATCGAGGCCGAGCAGAAGTGAGGCGAGTCAACGCATCGTTCGAGGCGTCGTCGGCTCGCGATCGTCGTCGAGCCGGTCGGCCAGGAAGAGCAGTTGCTCCTGTCTGGGGTGGGGCGTGATGCCGCGGAGCCGATGCGGGTCGAAGAGACTGACCTGAACGAAGTGGAAGATCGGCGCCAGGGGCAGGTCGCGGCTCACGATGATCTCCTCGGCCTGCGAGAGCAGCGTCAGGCGCCTGGCGGGGTCGAGTTCGGTCGCCGCGGCGTTCATCAACGCCTCGTACGCCTCCGACACGTAGCCGCGGTCGTTGTTGCCGTCGCCCGCGCGGTTGATGTCGAGGAAGGTGGTGGGGTCGCCGTAGTCGCCGAACCACGTGCCTCGCGAGATCATGAAGTCGCCCGACTTGACCTGTTCGCGGAAGACCTTGACCTCCTTCTGGGCCAGGGCGATCGAGACGCCCAGGTGCTCCTCCCAGCCCTTGGCGATGAACTGGGCGATGAGGTCGTGGCCGCCTTCCTTGTTGAAGACCAGTTCGACGGTGCCCAGCGAGCGGCCGGTGGCGTGACCGGCCTGTGCGAGCAAGGCCCGGGCCGCGGCCGGGTCGAAGGGCAGGCCGGTGGGCGACGGGTAGCCCCCGATGGAGCCGGGGGGGATGAGGGTGGTGGCTTGGGGCTCGCCGCAGCGTCGGATCGTGTCGACCAAGCCGCGTCGATCGATGGCCATGGCGAAGGCGCGTCGCACGCGAGGGTCGGCGAAGGGGTTGGGGCGTCCGTCGGCGAGGGTGGGGCGGCAGTTGAAGTTGTAGAAGTAGGTGCCGAAGGCCGGGAAGGCGTGGATGCGGTTGCGGGGGTCGTCGGGCAGGCC
>CAIYWI010000166.1 GCA_903929885.1 uncultured Phycisphaerales bacterium | reverse complement strand
TCCATCGAGATGTCGAAGGCCGTGCCGTGCTCGTAGGCGTCGATGATGTCGAGGCACGCCCCCGCGATGCGGGAGAGTTCGCCCGAAGGATCGAGCGGCAGGCGCAACGCCACGGCCAGTTCGCACGCGGCGTTGAGGTACCACAGCGAGGCGTCGGCGGTGTTGTACTCGGCTCGCCCCGAGCCGTCGTCGAAGCAGTTGGGCACCAGCCCGCCCTCGACCATGTCGGCGAAGGCCTCCAGACACTCGCGTGCCTCGGCGAGCCGCCCCGTGACCACCAGCAATCCGGGCAGCGAGATGCACGTGTCGCGACCCCAGTCGGAGAACCACGGATAGCCCGCGATGATGCTGGCACGCGAGGCGGCACGAGGCGGAGCCGCCTGCCCGGAGGCCGAAGCGGTCAAGCGGCGAACGACGAACTGCGATGCCGCCCCCAGCAACTTGGCCGGAAGGTGCGGGGGCCCGCTCGCCGGCCGCCCGGGCGGTTCGAGTCCCTCGCGACGGGGCGACACGAGCGACACGCTCAACTGGAGCGTCGAATCGCCCGCGGGCACCTCGACGCGCCAGAGTCCCGGCGAGCGAAGGTCCTCGATCCCGTCCTGCCCTCGCTCGATGTCGCGCCGATACTCGAAGCGGTGCCACCACTGATCGTCGGCGACGAATGCCACCTGGCGACCCGATGCATCGAGACGGGCCTCGGCAGTCAGGTGCCCGCGAGCGACGCGGATCGTCGCGCCAGTCACGGACTCGAGCGACGACGACTCCGCCGCGTCCTGGCGATCGAGCTCGTGGAAGTCCCGCAGCGGCATGAAGGGCCGCACCTCGAATCGCGCCCCCGCGGGCGCACGCTCGATGGCGTACCGCACGCGGCACGCGTTGGCATGCGCCGCGAGCGTCAGGTGCCGCGTGACGATCACGCCGCTGGGCGCGTGGCGGTACACCCATCGGCACCGGTCGTCGTCGCGCACGAACCGCTCGAGCAGGGTGAGGCCGTCGGGGCTGCGAACCTTGCCCGCGAACTCGAAGGTCGAGAGGCACAGCCGATGTTCCGTGCCCCTGTCGTTCCAGACCAGCCACTCGACCGCGCCGTGCAACGCCACCACGCGACCCACCGGCGGGCTGCTCGCCGCGACCAGCCACGCGTGGTAGCGACGCTGCGGGATGCCCGAGGCCGTGCCCATCGCGAACCCGCCCAGACCATTGGTCAAGAGCCACTCGCACGCGCCAAGTCGCGGCATGGCGGCGGCCGACAGGGTGGTTTCATCGCACGATGGGGTCGTCTCGGCCATGGAGAATCGCTTGGTGGTGGAGGTCGGCGGTCAGAGGTAGCCCTCGGCGATGAGGGCATGGATGATCTGGTTGGCGATGGGCCCGCTCACCTTGCCGCCGCTGCCGCCGTAGTCGATGACGACGGCGATGGCATAGCGAGGCCGATCGCGTCCGGCGAGGATGACGAACCACGAGTGGTCGCCTTCCTCGATGATCTCGGGCTTCAACGGGCCATCGCCGTCAGGGTCGGCGCCCATGATGGGCGGCGCGGTGGCCGTTCCCGTCTTGCCCCACACCTGCACGCCCGGCGCGTTGAAGATGGGTTCGGGGACGTCGTTGAACGTGAGCGTGCGGCCCGTCGCGTGCGTGCCGTTGACGGCTTGGCGCATGCCGTCCATCGCCATGCGAACGCCCCGCGGGTCGAGCCCGATGTCGACGGGCCCCTCGCGGCGCGAGCCTCGCACCAGCATCGGGTCGAGTCGCGTGCCCGCCCTCGCGAGCGTGGCGAACGAGTCCGCGGCGTGGAGCGGCGTCCACGACACCGGCCCCTGACCGATGGCCATCTGCATCGCGTCGGGCAGGTCGAGATCCGACCCGTCGTTGCGCTTGCCGATCTGCCCGGGGAACTCGGGCCCGGCGCCCAGACGGAAGGGACGGCCGATGCCGATGGTGCGGTAGAGCGTCGCGATCGATTCGGGCCCCATGCGTCTGCCCATCGTGAAGAAGAAGACGTTGCACGAGACCATCACCGCGTCGACGCCGTCGAGGTCGTGCCCCAGCAGCACCGAGTGGGTGGTGCCGTAGCGCTTGTAGATGAGGCAGCGATAGAGCGTCGGCTGCGTGGGGATGAGGTGACCGCCGCAGTGGATGCGCTCCTCGGGCCTGTAGTTGCCCATCGTGATGGCGCCGGCGAGCACAGGGGCCTTGATGATCGAGCCGGGCGGGTAGGGCTGTTCCCAGCAGCGGTTGAGGTAGGGCATGGCCACGCGATCCTTGAAGATCGCGTCGGGGTTCTCGCGGAGCGTCGATCGCGACCACGTGGGCGTGGTGACGGCCGCGAGGATCTCGCCGCTGTCGACGTCGAGCACCACTGCCGCACCGTGCAGCAGGGTGCCCACGGGCTGGGTCGCGCTCTCCTGCAAGTGCCAGGGCTGCACGACGGCCAGGCCCGCCTGCGCACTCATCGCCGCCTGCACGCGGGCCTGGAGCATGACGTCGAGCGTGAGGGCGATGTCGCCGCCTCGGACGGGGGGCACGTGCTCGGTGAGCCCGGTGTCGAGCTTGGTGGTCGAGATGCCCCGCAGGCCGCGGAGGGACATTTCGAAGGACTGCTCGATGCCCGCGTCGCCCACGCGGTCGCCGTCGAAATACCCGCCGCGGTCGACCCGGCCGCCCGCGAACGCCGCCGCGGCGGCCTTGGGGTCGGAGGCCAGGAACTCGCGGCGTCTTGTGGCATCGCCCTTGGAGGCGGCGCGGCCCGAGGCCGGATCGGCCGGCGCATCGCCGAAGACCCGGTCGCGAAGCCGCCCGATGATGTGCGTCGCGACACCCTCGAGGGGCACGATCACCTCGCCCTCGGACCGAAGCGGGCCAGGGAGCGACGAGCGATCGAAGGCGATCTCCATCGACTCGTAGGGATACTCGCGATCGCCGCTGTCGATGACGGTGATCCCCGGGAAGGCGGGCAGCGTCATGGGCTGCGACATCACGCCCGGCTCGACCTCGACGGGTTCGAGCACCACCTCCTCGAGGCCCAGGTTGCTGCACGCAAAGCCCGTCTCGTCGCCCACGCGGGCCGCCAGCGTGTGCGACTGCCTGAACTCGGCGATGCGTGCGGCGGCCCGCTTGCGCACCGACTCGACTTGGGCGGGCGTGAGCGTCAGGCCCTTGGCCTGCGCCTCCGCGAGTTCCTTGTCGATGCGTCGCCGCTCGACGGCCTGCTGGCGTTCGTGCAGTTGCTTGACGATGGCGTCGCGGCGGGCGTCAAGGTCGCTGCGGGGCACGCCGAGCGTCGCGGCCAGACGATCCCACCCGCGGGCCAGGTGGGCCTGCAGGTGCGGGAGCAGGCGGGCCTGCACGTCCTCTCGCTGGCGGGGGGTGAGTTCGAGCCACCCCGTGCGGCCGTAGGTTCGCCGGGCGGCGATTCTCGCCTGCTCGACGGCCCACTCGCCGTCGATGGCGGCAAAGGAGACCAGCACGTCGTAACTCGGCCGGTCGTGCGCCAGCACCCGGCCCTTGCGGTCGACGATGCTGCCTCGCACGGTGGGCGTCCATCGCTGGCGAACCAGCCGCGACTCGGCTTCAGTCCGAAGATCGTCCGCCCGGACGAGCGTGAGACGGGAGAGCTGCACCACCAGCGGCGTGGCGGCCACGGCTGCGCCCGCGAGGAGGAGCAGCAGTCGCCGATGGAACATGCTGGGAATCAGGTGGCGAAGGAGCATCCGTGCAGCGGCATGGTAGAAGGGCGGCTCGGGTCGCGGGCCGGTTCCTACGCTTGTGACCGTGAATCCAGCCCCTGCCGCAGCCGACGTCCTGATCCGCGCCCAAGGCGTCAGCAAGCGCTTCGGCATCACGCAGGCCCTCGACCAGGTGACGGTCGAGTTCCGTCGCGGCGAGGTGCACGCGCTCATGGGCGAGAACGGGGCGGGCAAGAGCACGCTGGGCAAGACCATCGCGGGGTTGCACCGCCAGGACGCCGGCACCGTCACCGTCGCGGGCCACGTGCTGACGCCGGGCGACATCGACGAGGCCTTCGCCAAGGGCATCCGGCTCGTCCACCAGGAACTGGCCCAGTGCCCCAACCTGTCGGTGGCGGAGAACCTCTGCCTGCACGACCTGCCCACGACCTCCTTCGGGATGGTCGACCGGCGTCGCATGAACGAGCGGGCGGCACGGCTCGTGCACGCGCTCGACCCGGGCATCGACGTGACCGCGCCGTTGGGCGGCCTCTCGCCCGGGCGGCGGCAGATCTGCCAGATCGCCGCCGCGCTCGACATGGAAGCGGCCAAGGGCGGCCACCCCCCCACTTGCATCGTGCTCGACGAGCCCACGAGTTCGCTCTCGGTGGCCGAGGCCGACCGCCTGCTGGCCTTGACACGTCAGTTGGCCTCGCGGGGCTTGACGATCGTGTACGTGAGCCACCGCATGGGGGAGATCTTCCAGGTGTGCGATCGCGTGACGGTGCTTCGCGACGGCAAGTTCGTCGCCACCAACGTCGTGAAGGAGATCGACGAGCCCACGCTGGTCGAACAGATGATCGGCCGCCGCATCCAGACCGCCGGCGCGGGCGAGTTCCGCGGGCAGGCGGCCGGCGCGGATCGACCGGTCGCCCTCGAGGTGCGGGGCCTCTCGAGCCCCGGCCGTTTGCGGGACGTGTCGCTCTCGGTCAAGGCCGGCGAGATCGTCGGCATCGGCGGCTTGGTGGGCTCGGGACGTTCGGAGCTGCTCAACGCCATCTTCGGGCTTGATCCCGCCTCGAGGGGCGAGGTGCTGCTGGAAGGCAAGCCGCTGGATCGGTCGTCGCCTCGACACGCCATCCGGTCGGGCATGGGTTACGTGCCTGAAGACCGCCGCAACCAAGGCCTCTTTTTCCAACTCGGCGTCGACGAGAACATCCTGATGCCGGTGATGCCCGACCTCGCGGGCCCTTTGGGCATCCGCCGCGGCTCAGCCGAGCGTTCGCTGGTGGCCGATCGCATCGTCGACTTCAAGGTCAAGACCGCGAGCCCCTGGGCCCTGCCCAACTCGCTCTCGGGGGGCAACCAGCAGAAGCTGCTCATCGCCCGCTGGATGAGCCCCGACACCAAGGTGCTGCTGCTCGACGAACCCACCCGCGGCATTGACGTTGGCACCAAGAACGAGGTCTACCGCCTCGTGCGGGCGGCGGCCGACCGCGGCGCGGCGGTGCTGCTGGTCTCGAGCGAGATGCCCGAACTGCTCGCGATGTCCGACCGCGTGCTGGTGATGTGCGCCGGCCGCCTGACGGGCGAACTGCCGGGCTCGGTCATCCACGGCGACGCGAAGAAGGCCCAAGAGGAGATCCTGCGGCTGGCGACCCTCGACGACGAACGCAAGGCCGCGCGGGGCACGCCGGCGGCGTGAGGGCGTGTGGCCCCAATGATCGCGCCCAGCGCGTCGGGGGGACGGAACACCTCAACGCTATCTGACGTTGACCAACGTGCCGCACGCGAGCGGAACCGACCTCGAGCGATGGCTCCCGGACCGATGGAAGGCCGAGCTGCAGTCGCGGAGGGATTGAGGGGTGTGGTTGGTGGAGCGGTTACTCCTTTTGCACAGCAAAGGTCGAGGCCAATGCGAATGCAGCAAGGCCCCAGTTGCGTACTGCAAGCGACCCCCAGTCTTCAATCGGCTTGGTCGACAAGCCACAGCCACAGGGAACCGGCGTCGGCGGGGGCACGACGGCCAGTGCTGTCACGTACGCCGCAAGAAGAAACAGGATCACCGACACGCTCGTTCTCGCAACCCTTTGACCAGAAGCGACACCGGCCATTTCCGCCCAAATCAGCCCGACACTCGTTCCGATCTTGCTCACGATCAGTGCCAGTGCCGCAATCGAGATCGCTGAGGTCGGAACAAGCCCCTGGGCTTGAATAGCCTTGGTGAACTCTTGGAATTCCGAGACCTGCCGGACGCCCATGAACAAAAGCGTCGCCGCCATCGATACACAGGCAACTTGTATCAACAAGGAGATCACTCTGCGGCTGCAACCGACTTCCGCTTTCGAAGCCATGCGGCCCCTCCCATGGAGACAAATACCAGTCCAACCACACCAAGTCCGAGTGCCGTACCTCGATTGGACAGCTCGGCTCCAGGGTCGTACTCGCCGGCGCCTGCGCCTCCAGGCGAAGGCGCCGAGAGGGGCCCCGCGGCCGGTGTGGTGGCAAGCGGCCTGGCGAGTCGCACCTTCAGTTCCACTGCGGCCGCGACGACAAACGCCCGATCGAACTTTTCGCAGTCAGCCACCGGCTCATAACTGCACGAAGCGAGCTTCCACGAGGCACCGACGGCGTCCACGACCGGCGCTAAAATCGGCGGAGCGGATCGGCTTCGAATCAAGGCCTGGCCATGCTTCGCTTCTTCAGGACTCAAAAAGGACATGAACTGGACGACGCACTCGTCGTCAAATCGCAACCATAACCGCGACGGTGTTGCAGCGGGATGCGGACTGCTGTCGGGCGCATGTGCTTTCTCCCGCGATCCGTCGGGAAACTCGACATGCACCAGGTAGCCCGCATCGATTCGCTCCACATCGCGGATCAGTTCCGGCCTCGCCACCAGATCGATCAGCAGCGCGATCGGAAGCAGGGAGTCCAAACATTCATTCGCACCCGCACGAGCGAAGTCATGCGTCTCCACTTGTCGAAAGTTCGGCGAGCCGGAAAATCCACGCCCCGAACAGTCTTGACCCCGCACTGCATACCCATCAATCCGATACCACGCGCCGCTTTGGACGTCATAACCGACGGCGACCTCTCCGATGCCCTCGGTCGCACGAATGACACCATGAACGGCGCCTTCTGGCGGAATGCGGTCTCGCAAACGGTTCACGAACTCCGCCTTGATGTCGCCATACGCGTGAGCGATGCTCGCTCCATTGAGCCAAGACAGCAACAGCATCGCATATCCAGTCCGTATCACCATGGCTCGCATCCAACTCGACCGTGCGCTCGACGCCCTCACCGCTTTGATGGCCATTCCGCGGAAACGACGTGACCAGGATGCCGCGATTCGGCAAAACCCCAAGTACTCATCCTTCTCCACCGCCGTCCATGGGCACGCAGTCGGCACCCGAGCAATCCGAAACAGTAAATCCCTGCGGCGTGCTTGCAACGGTTGGACCTTTCACCCAGCAACAGGTGCCTCCATTATTGCTGATGCGCACCCAGCCAGCACCGGAAGGCGGACTGGAACACGAACCGCTGTACCAGTTCAACGGATTGGCCTGCTGATAGCTTGTGCAAAGCGCATAACGAATGTCAATACTTGTCTTTCCGGGATTCGAGTCGGGAGAAGACTGATCGCACACGGTGGAACTCGGCCCCGAACAGAAGCCCCCCGAACCTCCGCCGCTATAGGTGTACTTGTTGGTGCAGCAGGAAGCATAAGCATGATAAGCAAAGCAGAGCGTCCCAATGAACACGCAGGTACACGAAAGAAGTGAACGATTCAACACGCATGAACTCATTTTCTCAATCGCATGATGGTCATGGATCGCTATCGATCGATCGCCAAATAACCGTCCCACGAGGAAAACACCGGCATCCCGATTCCGTCGATCAGAACGGGCTCTTGATTTTGTCCAAACGTTAGTCTGTTTCCTGTCGTCACGCTTCCGTCAACAAAGGCGACCGGAACGGTCAGCAGCGGACCGTCGCAACAAAATCTGATCGGATTCTCGGCTCGCCACTCCCGCGTCATCTCCAACATTACACCTTTGTGCGCCGGATAGGAAACCTGAGACATCCTCACCCACGTCGACTTTGCAGCGCCGACAGACACCGTAAAACCCATACGCATGTACTTGGGATCAAACACCATGCATTGCGACATGGAAATGGTCGAAAATCCGAAACGACCAAAACCCACAGGATCGCTCGCTTCCTCGGTTGAAAAATACCCGGACTTCACCATTGGACGATACCAATACAGTGCAGCCTGCTGTGCGTTCGGCAATGCCCGCGGAAAGAACTCGCGATAGTCGCCAACGTACATCGCTATGGCCAACGCGTTTTGCTGAACGACCATCGTCTTCTTGAGCACTTCGGCCCGCTGTTTCGCCCGGCCGAAACTTGGCAGGGCAAACGAGATCAACAAGAGCACCACTCCAAACACCAAGACGCACTCAATCAACGTAAACGCCTTGCGTTGGCCAGATTGCATTCCAATCCTCCACGGTCCCGCAGCCACTCACCTTGGCGGCCGCCTCGCAGCACTACAGTCTTCTTTGTCTACGATACATGCCTCTAGGTTGAGGTCAAGCTCTTCAGGCCGCTTCCATATTTTTAATCCTGTCTACATTTCGGTGCTTCAGGAACTCGTGTGGGCTGTCAGTGACCTGTGACCTACACCCCGTGTCCTGATCCATGCCTATGGGAGTCCCGGAGGTCGCCGGTGGCGGCCAGGAGACTCTCGATGAAGCGAAACCGACATACACCCGAACAGATCATCACCAAGCTGCGGGAGGCCGACGCCATGCTCGCGGCGGGCCGATCCGTCGCCCAGATCGTCTAGACGCCGGACGTCAGCGAGGCGACGTTCGCGCGATGGCAGAGCCAGTACGGCGGCATGAAAGCCGAGGAGGCCCGACGCCTCAAGGAACTCGAGATCGAGAACCAACGCCTCAAACGCGTGGTGGCCGATCAGGCGGTGGACATCGCGATCCTGATGGAGGCCAACAGCTACCTGGGAAAACATCGAGCCCCTCGGGCCGGAGGGGCGTCGTGAAGCACGTTCAGGACCGACTTCAACGGGCGGAACGCCGCGTCTGTCGCGTGCTCGGCCAGCCACGGTCGACGCGAGCGTCACGTACCGGCGCCTCGTTTGGCCGACGAGCCGCTGCTGCGCCGCATGCACGACCTGATGCGGCGGCACGATCGGCGGCGGCGAGCCGGGCGACCTCATCCACGAGCAGGGCCTTTCGGTGCGTTCACGAGTTGGCGGGCGATCGCGGCGGTCTTGGCGTCGGTGTACCTGGCCTGCCGCAGCAGGGCCGAACGCTGCGTGCGGGTCAGCGCCTCCGCGAGGAGCGTCAGCACCTTGTCGGCCACGTCGTGGTCGATCGCGTACTGGACGATCTGCATGGCGTGAGCGACGGCGGCGTCGCCTTGAGGCAATCGCTTCGGGCTGACGTGACGGAACCGGAACACCCGCTTGCCGATGGCGACCGTGCGGCTGCGGCCGTCGGTGAGATACACCGGCTGGGCCGGCACCTGCGTCGTCAGGCCCGCCCGATTGGCGATGACGGCCTCGCTGGCGACGACGCGGCTGTTGGTCCGGCGTCCGATCGCCTGGGCGATCTGATCGGGGTCGGGAGGAACCGCGACCCCGAGGGCGGCGTTGATCCGCGGCACGTGGTACAGCCCGCGGGCCAGACGCTCAAGTGCCCCCGCTCGAACCATGCGACTGAGCGCCTGATCGATGGCGGCCCGGCCGGCCAGGTCCAGAAAGTCCATGGGCACGAAGACGGCCCCCGCCGGGGCCTTGAGGATGCGTTGGCGAACGTGGTGATGAACGGCCTGCATGGCAGTTGTCTTGTCAGAATAGTGTATCATATTTTCTGACATGCCGTCATCGGCCCGATGAGCACTGGAGTCGAGACTTTGGAGCATGACGGCATTGTTCGATACCGAACACAACCCGCTCAATCCCGTCTCGCATGGAAAATGGGCGCGGCCCAGCGTTGCGGGGCACGCCCGCGGCGTCGGATCGCCCCGTCGCACACGGCCGTATCGATGGCTCAGTGCGACGCCAACAGGTCGAGCATGTTCGTCGCGTGCGGGGCGTTCACGATCGTCGTGCGGTGGTTCAGCCGCAGGAACGACTCTCGCTCGACGTGGTCGAGGAAGGTCATCAGCGAGTCGTAGTAGCCGTCGGTGTTGAGCAGGCCCACCGGCTTGCCGTGGATGCCCAGCTGCGCCCAGGCGAGGATCTCGAAGAGCTCGTCGAGCGTGCCCAGGCCGCCCGGGAGCGCGATGAAGGCGTCGGCGAGGTTGGCCATCATCATCTTGCGTTCGTGCATCGTCTCGACCACGTGCAGCGACGTGACGCCCTTGTGCTCGAGCTCGCGGTTCTGGAGCAGCCGCGTGATGACGCCGATCACCTGGCCGCCCTGCGACAACGCGGCATCGGCCACCGCGCCCATCAGGCCCGCACGCCCGCCGCCGTAGATCAGCGTGATGCGACGCCGCGCCATCTCCTCGCCCAGCGCACGGGCGGCGGCGGGATACGCGGGCGATCGTCCTTCGCTGGCGCCGCAGAAGACGCAGATGCGGGCGAGCGGACGCGGGGGCTTCGAGGCGTTACCTGTCATGGCCCGCAGGGTACGACGCTCCGCACGCCCTCGCCGCACACCTATGGGCGCACGCGTGGGCGCACGTGCGGGCCTGCACGCGGAACGAACACGACCTATCCGGGGCCACCGTCAGGGTCGAATCGTGACGCCCGCGGCTTCCGTGCCCTCGCCCGACACGATCCGGGTGGTGCCCCCCGGCCCCTCCAGCAGCACCTGCACCTTGAGCGGGCGGGCACCGACGGCCATCGACCCCTCACGCCCGGCCACCTTCACCTCGATGGCCCCGCCGGCGACCTGCGACGCCACGTACGACGTTCTCGCGAACTCGCCCTTGGCGTAGCCATAGCCGTCGCCGGCGTCCTCGTACAGCGAGCCCGACGCCTTGCCCTGCGCATCGAGCACGACCGACAGGATGACCTCGGGCATCAGCCCCGGCTGCACGTGCTGAATGACGGGGCCGGTGGGGACGATCGTGCCCCCGCGCTGGAGGATGGTGGGCAGGTCCTGATCGGCCGGGGCCCAATAGGTGCGCCAAAGGCCCTTGGGCGTCACTGCCGCACGCGAGCGGTCGGGCATGACGTGCGCCTGCACCAGCAGCGCATCGCCCAGCAGGAACGAGTCGTCCTCGCTCCGCAGGGCCGGGTCGCGCGGGTCGGCGAAGAAGGTCGGCCGGGCCACGGGAAGCCCGTTGCGGCTGGCCTCCTCGAAGAGCGTGTAGAAGTACGGCAGCAGGCGGTACCGCATCTCGAGCGCCGCGCGGCTCGTGGCCTCCACCTGCGGGCCGAACGACCAGGGCTCCTTGTCGATGTTCTCCTTGCCCGTGTGCCCGCGGCTGAACGGGAAGAGGGCGCCAAAGCCCATCCACCTCGCGAAGAGCGCGCCGTCGCCGTTGCCCGCAAAGCCGCCGATGTCGGGCCCGATGAAGGGCTGGCCCGACAGACCCACGTTGAGCACCATGGGAATGGAGGCCTCGAGGTGATACCAGTTGGCCGTGTTGTCGCCCGTCCACGTCGCGCCGTATCGCTGGCCGCCGATGAAGTTGGCGCGAGAGAGCACGAAGGGCCGCTTGTCAGGGTTGGCCGCGGCGATGCCCTCTCGCGTGGCCTTGATCATCTGCATGCCGTAGACGTTGTGGTACCGGGCGTGATCGCCCGCGGCACGATCGCCCTGGGGCTTGCCGCCCGGCGTCACCATCGAGGCATCGCCCGCGTGGCGATTCTCCTCGGGCATGGTCTTGCTCTTGACGTTGAAGATCGCCGGCTCGTTCATGTCGTTCCAGACGCCGTCGACGCCCATCGCCATGAAGGGCGGGTAGAGCCCGGCCCACCACGTGCGGACGGTGGGGTTGGTGTAGTCGGGGAAGAAGCACCACCCCGGCCAGACCTCGCCCTCGTAGACGCTGCCGTCGGCACGCTTCACGTACAGGTCCTTGCTCTTGCCGGCGTCGCGGATGGCGACGAAGTTGGCGACCTCCGCCGCACGGGCCTGCTTGAGCGACTCGGGCTCGCCCGCTCGCTTCTCGGCGGGCGGGTCGTTGGGACTGCGCTCGTCGCGGCTCTTGATGCCCGGATTGATCATCCAGACGTTGTGGAAGCCCTGCGCGTGCAGGTCGGCGTTGAGGGTCTTGGGATCGGGGAAGTGCCCGCGATCGAAGGTGAAGACGCGGAAGCCCTCCATGTAATCGATGTCGAACCAGATGACATCGCAGGGGATCGACCGCTTGCGGAACTCGGAGGCCACCTCGCGCACGCGGGCCTCGGGGAAGTACGAGTAGCGGCACTGGTGATACCCGACGGCCCACTTGGGAGGCATGGGCATCTTGCCGGTGAGGTTCGCCAGCTCGGTCAGCACCTCCTGGGGCGTGGGCTTGTCGATGATGATGACGGGGAAGGCCGGGCCGTCGGCGATGAAGCGGATCTCGTTGGGGTCGGCGGCCGCGGTGTCGATGGTGCAGCGGTAGGTGGTGTCGGCGAGCACGCCGAAGCACGTGCCGTCGGGCCGCACCGCGAGCACCCAGGGGTGCGATTGGTACAGACTCGGGGCCGAGTCGTCGTAGCCGTAGGCGTCGGTGTTCCACGTGGTGACGGTGCGGCCGTTGCGGAGCAGTTGGCCCGCCACTTCGCCGGTGCCGTAGAGCGAGGTGCCTGGCATGATGGTGATGCGCACGGCCTGCTTGCCCCCGATGACGCCGAAGAGGGGCTTGACGGCGGGGTCGCTTGTCGGCGCGGTCGCCGCGGGCTCGCGTTCGAGCGAGTACGAGGGAAGCGCCTGCTCGCGGGCCTGCGCGTCGGCGAAGAAGCGGTGCACGCCCGGCGAGAACTGCTGCACGACCTGCGTGCCCGAGGCGGCCACCCACGAGGCGGGCATCGCCACGCCGTCGTCAGCCGCGGCGGCGACCGAGCCGATGGAACCGGCCATCCCGCAGGCGGCGATCAGCCACGCGACCGAACCGAGACGACGCAAGGAAAGTGGGGTAGCGTGCATGCGAGGTTCCTCTCCGTGAAATGGATGGGTCGAAGGAGGCAGAGCGTAGGAATCGAGCCCCCGCATGGCCCCGATAATCGGCCCCCGCCACTCCGGAGATCGCCCATGACTCCCCCTGCCACGCTGTAACGGTTTCATGGGCGTGGGGAAAGAACACGTGGTACGGTGATGGTCGTAGTGCAACGAAATGGCTTGGGGTCCGCCACCGATTCGCGCATACTGACGAATGGAGTGTCAACTCCGACGCGACCGCACGGAACCCGAGCACCGCACGCCTGCCATGAATAACAGCCACGCCTTGTCACACTCCCGCCGCCGCACCCTTCGGGCCCGCCGGGCCATGGCATTGAGCCTGCTTGCGGGCATCACCGCGACGTGCCCGTTGGCGTCTGCCGGGGAGGAGAACCCCGCCCCGACGCTGCAGTGGTTCGAGTGTTCGTGGACGGTGATGGAGCGTCGGATGGGCGACGTCTTCGTGGCGGGGTACGGGTCGGTGTGGCTGCCCCCGCCGAGCCGCGCGTACGTGTGGCCGGGGAGCGCAAACCAGGCGTCGACGAGCGTGGGCTATGACGTGCACGACCGCTTCAACCTCGGCACGCCCACGGCCCCCACCGCCTATGGCACCGAGGCGTACTTCCACGCGATGGTGCAGGAGTACCGTCGCGCAGGCGTCGAGGTGTACATCGATGCGGTGCTCAACCACAACGGCTTCCGGCAGACGGGCGCGGGCTTCATGGCCGACGGCGGGTTCCCGGGCTTTTGGATGAATCCGCCCTCGCCCTTGCGCGACAAGACGCCCACCGACAACTGGGGCGACTTCAACAACGGCATCGCCTCGGGCTACTACCAGTCCGAATCGCCCGGCAGCGCACGCTACTGCCTGCTCAATGGCGACCTCGTCGCGCTCACCGACATCAATCAGGCCTCGAACAATCAGTTCATCCGCCATCCGACCACGCCCGGCGACCCCCGCAACGTGCCCGCCGGGACGCACTTCAACCGGCCCGACCCTGCCAACGCGCGGTTCTACCCCGACCTCTCGCTGGGCAACGTCACGACGAACAACCCGGGCATGTCCTCGGTGGGCGGGCTCTCCAGCGGGTCGTACGCGCCTCCGTGCGACGTGCCGGCCCGCAACGTCACGGCCTCGTCCCTCTCCTTCGGACGCTTCAACGTCGCCGACCCCATGGCGGGCAACCCCGTCCCCGAGAACGCCACCGGCTACACCATGCGGTGGGTGCAGTGGATGATGGACGTGCACGGCGTCGACGGCTTCCGGCTCGACGCCGTCAAGCACGTGCCAAGTTGGTACTGGGACACGTACTTCGACAGCGTGACGTCGATGCGGCGCGTCGCGCCCGACGGACGACACGTCAATCCCGTTGTCTTCGGCGAGTGCGTCGACGGCAACGACTTCTGCTTCGATCGCTACGTGCGAAAGCCCAACGGCCGCGCCGCGGGCCGCTCGGTCGCGGGCGACGCCTACGCCAACCGCGACGTGCTCGACATCATGGGTGCCGCACGCCTGCGCTCGATCATCGGCTCGGGGGGCACGGGCACGCTCTCCTCGATCGCCAACGACCACATCGACCTCACCGACGACGGCTTCCAGAACGGCACCGTGGGCTTCAACCACATCTGGAGCCACGACAACGGCTCTGCCGGCGACGGCGGTTCTGCGCCTCCCATCCCCACCGCCCGCCAGCAGGGGTGGTACATGCACGCGTACCTGCTCTTCCGGCCCGGCCCCGCCATCGTCTACCACCACGGCCGAGGGATCAACCGCACCGGCTCGGGCTTCTATCCGCGTCAAGGCGTGCCCGTGGCCCTCGGGCAGGACGGAAGTTCGACCAACCTCGAGCCGGCCATCGTGAATCTCGTGCAACTCTCGAACCAGGTGGGCCGCGGCGAGTTCCAGCAGCGGTGGCAGGACGCCGACACCTACGTCTTCGAGCGTCGCACCCGCATCGGCGCGTCCTACTCGGGCAACTGCCTCGTGGCGCTCAACGACCGCTACGACGGCGGCTTTGACACCCGCACCGTCACCACCAGCTTCCCGCAGGGCACGCGCCTGATCGAACTCACCGGCAACGCGACCAACGCCACCGTCGACCCCAGCGGCGACATCCTCGATGTCGTCACCGTGGGCGCGGGCGGCTCGGTGACCATCCGCGTGCCTCGCAACGTCAATGCCTCTGGCACCGAGCACAACAAGGGCTATGTCGTCTACGCGCCGGCCATTCCGGCGGGTTCGCTGTCGATCACGGGCGCGACGTCGACACTCGCCGCCGACGCCGCCACGACGCCCGCCTTCCGCCGCCGCCTCAACGCGATTCCCGTCGTCACCGGCGACTCCTTCGAGATCCGCCTTTCGACCCAGCGTGGCGATCCGGGAGCGCCGAACAACAACGAGGCCGACGACAACGCCGTCTTCCGCCTCAACGCGGGCTTCGAGGACTGGAACGGCAACGGCGTGGTCGACATCGACTACACCAACGCGGTGGTGCCCGGCCACGAGCAGTTCGTGACGCAGCGTTCGCCCTTGGCGGGCACCACGGCGACGCAAGGCCTCTATCGCCAGACCATCGACGCCTCGCGGCTCGACGAGGGCCTCAACTACGTCAGCGCGGTGGCGTTCCGCAAGCGCAACGCGGGCGAGGCGCCGCTCTTTCGCGAGTTCCGCACGCCCGTGTATGTGGATCGTCTTGCGCCGGCCTCCGAACTCCTCGATGCCTCGCCGCTTCCCGAGGGCACCACGTCCGCGACGCTTCCGGTGCGAGCGCTCGACCGCACCGTCAATCGCGTGCACGTGATCGCCAATCCGCCCGCGGCGGCCGATCCGACCACCCTGGCCACCGGGCTCAACCAGGCAGGTCGGCGCGACCGACTCGACTACCTCGGAGCCGTGTCGGGGCTCGTGAACGGCGTGAACCGCATCCTCGTGATCTCGTTCGAGGAAACCGGCCGGGCCGGGGCGGCATGGTTCAACCTGCGGGTGGGTCCGCCCACGTGTGCCGCCGACTTCAATCAGGACGGAGGCATCGACGGAGGGGACATCGGCGCGTTCTTCGACGCGTGGGAGGCGGCCGACACCGCCGCCGACGTCAACGAGGATGGCGGCATCGACGGGGGCGACGTGGCGGCCTTCTTCGCGTTGTGGGAGCAGGGCGGCTGCTGAACGGGCCGCCTGTGCGCGGGGACATCCCGCTATCCTTGGGCCCATGACCACCCCGGCCCCCGATTCGGCCCTCCCTCCCGACCGCGCCCACATCTCGACCGAGCGTCGCAACCCCAGGACGATGAACCTTCACGCCCTGAGCGTGGAGGAGTGCCTCACCCGCATCAACCTCGAGGACCGGCACGCCTTCGACGCCGTCAAGCGAGCCACGCCTCGCATCACCGCCTTCGTCGAGACGATCGAACCGGGCTTCGTCGCGGGCGGCCGGCTGATCTACGTGGGGGCGGGCACGAGCGGCCGCCTCGGCGTGCTCGACGCCTCCGAAGCCCCGCCGACGTTCCAGGTGCCCCCCGATCGCATCATCGGCATCATCGCCGGTGGCGACGGCGCGCTCCGCAAGAGCAGCGAGGCCAAGGAGGATGACCCTCGCGGCTCGTGGGCCGAACTCGAGGCGCTGAAGTTGACGTCGCGCGACGCGGTGGTGGCCATCGCCGCGGGGGGCACGACGCCCTTTGCTCTTGGCGCCCTCGAGTTCTGCAAGTCGCTGGGCGAGTCGGCGCCGGTGACCGCGTTGCTCTGCTGCACGACGATCGATCGTCCCCCCCACTGCGATCATCTCATCATGCTCCGCACGGGGCCCGAGGTCCTGACGGGCTCGACGCGCATGAAGGCGGGCACGGCGACCAAGCTCACGCTCAACATGATCTCGACGACGCTGATGATCCGCTCGGGACGCGTCTACCAGAACCTGATGGTGGACCTCAAGGCCACCAACGCGAAACTCCGTGATCGCGCCGCCCGCATCATCTCGACGCTCACCGGCCTTCCTCGCGAGGAGGCCTTCTCGCTCCTCGACGGCGCGGGGGGCGAGGTGAAGGCGGCGGTGGTGATGCACGCCCGGGGCGTCGACGCGGCGGAGGCGGGCCGATTGCTCGCCGCGGCGGGTGGACGTTTGCACGAGGTCGTCGGCGAGCGACTCGCCGATGTCGGCGGCCAGGTCGAGTCGGCCGCCGAGGAGGCGGGCGCGGAGGAGACGCTCTGATGCTGATCGGCGTGCTCGGCGGCGGGCAACTCGGCCGCATGCTCGCGCTCGCGGGCATCCCGTTGGGGCTTCGGTTCCGCTTCTTCGATCCCGCGGCTGAATGTCCGGCCGCCGCGACGGGCGAACACGTGCGAGCCGATTGGGAGGACCGTGCCGCGCTCGAGACCTTCGCCCAAGGGCTCGACGCCGCCACATTCGAGTTCGAGAACGTGCCCGCGTCGACGCTGGCCTTCCTGGGCTCGCGCGTGCCGGTGCGACCCGGTCCGCTTGCCCTCGAAAAGGGGCAGGATCGGCTCGACGAAAAGCGCTTCTTCGAATCGTGCGGCTTGAGCGTGCACCCCTACAGATCCGCCTCCACGCTCGACGAGTTCGAACGCGCCACCCGCGAGATCGGACTGCCCTGCGTCGCCAAGACGCGTCGCATGGGCTACGACGGCAAGGGCCAGGCGGTGATTCGCCATGCCTCCGAGATCACGCCCGCCTGGCACGCGCTGGGCGAACGTCCACTCCTTGTCGAGCAGTTCATTCCCTTCGAATCGGAGGCGTCGATCATCGGGGTTCGAGGCGTCGGCGGCGAGATCCGCACGTATCCGCTGACGGCCAACGTGCATCGCGGGGGCATCCTTCGCGTGTCATCCGCGCCGGCGACGGGGCTCGACCCCTCGCTCGAGCGTGCCGCCGCGACGCACGTGCGGGCCTTGCTCGACGCGCTCGACTACGTGGGCGTGCTGGCCATCGAGTTCTTCGTGGCGCAGGGCCGCCTGCTGGCCAACGAGTTCGCCCCTCGCGTGCACAACAGCGGCCACTGGACGATCGAAGGCGCGTGCACGAGCCAGTTCGAGAACCACGTTCGCGCCGTGGCGGGACTGCCGCTGGGCGACGCCTCGCTGCGGGCCGGACCGTGCGTGATGGTGAACATCATCGGCGAGCGGCCCGATGCGCAGGCCCTCTTGGGCGTGCCGGGGCTGCATCTGCACGACTACGGCAAGGCCGCCCGGCCGGGCCGCAAGATCGGCCACGCGACGCTGCTGCCCCCGCCCGCGGGGTGGGAGCGGCATCCGGCAGTGGCGGCGTTGCTGGCGTGAGAACCCGCGGAGTTGCAGTGCGCGGTTGCAGTTCTACGCCGAAGGCGTTGCCGAACGTAGCCGGGGGTTGCGGCGCTTCGCCGCTACCCCCGGAATCCAACGCCGGTGCGTACCAACCCCGAAGGGGTTTCCGTTGGATGCGCCCTTCGCACGATCGTGACATGGCCGCGTGGATCGATGTCCTCGCCGGGTCGTCGAGTGACCGGGGGTTGCGTGTGGGAATCGCTTCGCGATT
>CAIYWI010000165.1 GCA_903929885.1 uncultured Phycisphaerales bacterium | reverse complement strand
GGCTTAACTGCTGTGTTCGGGATGGGAACAGGTGTTGCCCTTCTCTTGTGGTCACCGACAAACCGGCTTCGACGCCTTTCGGCGGCGCGCCGATCGCTGGGTCGAAACGACCCGGACCGGTATGGAAGAATGTGCGAAGAGAATTCACGACAAATCAGATTCAGCTGATATAACTTCAAGCCACACTGATGTGCGTTTGCGTTGTGTGTCATGATCATTCATGAGCACATGGCCCACATCGGAAGCCGTCGAACACGGCAACCGGTTGGTGACCAAGCTTCGACCATTAGTACCGCTCGGCTGAGGGCATTTCTGCCCGTACACCCGCGGCCTATCAACCTGGTGGTCTACCAGGGGTCTCACGTCTTGCGACAAGCAAGCCTCATCTTGTGGGGGGCTTCCCGCTTAGATGCTTTCAGCGGTTATCCCTGCCGTACGTAGCTACCCAGCGGTGCACTTAGCAGTGCAACTGGATCACCAGGGGTACGTCCAACCCAGTCCTCTCGTACTAAGGTTGACTCCACTCAAGCTTGCAACGCCCACAGCAGATAGGGACCGACCTGGCTCACGCCGGTCTGAACCCAGCTCGCGTACCACTTTAATCGGCGAACAGCCGAACCCTTGGGGCCGCCTTCAGTCCCAGGATGTGATGGGCCGACATCGAGGTGCCAAACCGCTCCGCCGCTATGGACGCTCGGGAGCGATCAGCCTGTTATCCCCGGGGTACCTTTTATCCGTTGAGCTACGACCCTTCCACACGGGATCGCAGGATCACTAGAGCCCTCTTTCGAGACTGCTCGACCCGTCGGTCTCGCAGTAAAGCCGGCTTGTGCTCTTGCACTCGACACACGGTTTCCATCCGTGCTGAGCCGACCTTTGCACTCCTCCGTTACCTTTTTGGAGGAGACCGCCCCAGTCAAACTACCCGACATGCACTGTCCCTCGCCCGGATTCACGGGAATCGAGGTTAGGCCACAAACGTACACAGGGTGGTATTTCACATTGTGGCTCTTTCCCGGCCGGAACCGGGACGTCAAAGCCTCCCACCTATGCTACGCAGTGAATGCTCGTGGCCAATACAAGTCTATAGTGAAGGTCCACGGGGTCTTTCCGTCTTGCTGCGGGTAGGCGGCATCTTCACCGCCACTACTATTTCACCGAGTCGGTCGTGGAGACAGGAGTCCAGTGATTACGCTATTCATGCGCGTCGGAACTTACCCGACAAGGAACTTCGCTACCTTAGGACCGTCATAGTTACGGCCGCCATTCACCGGTGCTTCGATCGCGAGCTTCGCTTTCGCTGACCCACTCTCTTGACATTCCGGCATCGGGCAAGCGTCACTCTGTATACATCGAATTGCTTCTTAGCACAGAGCTGTGTTTTTGATAAACAGTTCCCAGACCCTTTTCTCTGCGGCCTCTCCTTGCGGAGTAGGCCCCCCTTCTTGCGAACTTACGGGGTTAACTTGCCTAGTTCCTTCACGACCGTTCTCTCGAGCGCCTTAGGCTATTCGCCTCGTCCACCTGTGTCAGTTTTGGTACGGGACGCACTTTGCCCCCACGCCTTTTCTAGGAACCACATTGCCTCGCATCGGCCATACGGCCTGGACGTCTGACAGTCCCGCGAAGCTCCGTGATCCGCAACGTGGTTTGATCTCCGTGCGTGCTGGGGAATATTGACCCCATGTCCATCGACTACGCCTTTCGGCCTTGCCTTAGGACCCGGCTAACCCTGGGCGGAATTACCTTCCCCAGGAAACCTTGGACATACGGCGACCAGGATTCTCACCTGGTTAATCGTTACTCAAGCCGACATATTCACTTCTTGGCGCTCCACCTACCCTTCCGGGACGGCTTCGCCGCTGCCAAGAACGCTCTCCTACCGAATCTTTCGATTCCCGCAGCTTCGGCTGCATGCTTATTCCCGATCATTATCGGCGCTGAGTTCCTCGTCCAGTGAGCTGTTACGCACTCTTTAAATGGTGGCTGCTTCTAAGCCAACATCCTGGATGTCACAGCAACCCAACTTCCTTTCGAACTGAGCATGCATTAGGGACCTTAGCTGGCGATCAGGATTGTTCTCCTTTTGACGATGGATATTGTCACTCACCGTCTATCTCCCAAGACAACAACGTTGGTATTCGGAGTTTGGTTGAGGGAGGTAGTCGGGTAGACCCCTCGCCTCATCCAGTAGCTCTACCCCCAACGTCTGATTCTTGAGGCTAACCCTAAAGTTATTTCGGAGAGAACGAGCTATCTCCCAGTTTGATTACACTTTGAGTCCTCCCGTCAGTTCATCGGAGACCTTTTCAACGGTCACCCGTTCGACCCTCCAGGCGGTCTTACCCGCCCTTCAGTCTGACCAACGGTAGATCACAAGGTTTCGCGTCTATTGCGTACGACTTAGCGCCCTTATCAGACTCGCTTTCGCTCCGCCTCCGGCCCGGTAGGCCTTAGGCTCGCCGTACACAATAACTCGTCGGCTCATTATGCAAAAAGCACGCCGTCACCCTTGCGGGCTCCGACCGCTTGTAAGCACATGGTTTCAGGTACTCTTTCACCCCGCTCATCGCGGTGCTTTTCATCGTTCAGTCGCCTTACTGGTTCGCTATCGGTCATCAAGTAGTATTTAGCCTTGGAGAGTGGACTCCCCATGTTCAACCCGGGTTTCCCGAGCCCGAGTTTACTCGAGGGCTGGCCAGACTTCGATTACAGGACTTTCACCTTCTGAGGTGCGTCATTCAAACGCTTCATTCGTCATCTGGTTGATCCGCTTTCGCTCGCCGCTACTCACGGAATCGCTGTTGCTTTCTTTTCCTGTGCCTACTGAGATGTTTCACTTCAGCACGTTCGCTCCTGCCGCCTATGCATTCAGCGGAAGGTACCCTTGCGGGTGGGTTGCCCCATTCAGAAATCCCAGGATCGCTGCCTAGTTACCGGCTCCTCTGGGCTTATCGCAGGTTCTCGCGTCTTTCGTCGCCTCTTGATGCCAAGACATCCACCATGTGCCCTTATGCTCGGCCACCAACCAGGCCTCGTCGTCGTTTCTGTCCCGGAGGACTTCGCGACGCCTCGACTTGGTCGTGCGCCCCGGTTCCGCAAGGAGCGGCTACCGGTTCAAGAGCTTGATTTTCGCCTTTGGCGCTGCATTGACTCTTACTTCATTGCAGCTTGCTTACTTCATATAAACCTTTCCGCGTTCTCAGCCGCTCCCCCTGGTTGAGCATGGGAGAACGACCTTGCCGAGCACCGTTCGACACCTTGCGGCAGCGACCGACACCCGGCAACGCGGATGTTGAGATTCGTACGTATCCGGTTGTCAAAGATCTGCCCCGCCCCTGACGCGACTCCCGATTGGGTGTCCCGCAAGGTGGGGAGGGAAGTGTAGCGATCTGTCGCGGTGCGTCAAGCGATGGACGAACCGATTTGCTGCGGATTCCGCAAGTCGCTGCACCGAACCGACTTGCCGCATCCCCTACGCCGCCAACGACAAGGGGCGAACCTTGCCGGTTCGCCCCTCGACCTATCGACTGTTCGATGTTCGATCGGTGTCAGCCGCCCGATCCGCCGCCACTCTTCGCCGGCGCCGTCGGCTGCGTGCGGGGCTTGTCAGGACGCTGCGGCCGCGGACGGCTGTCCTGAGGCTTGACCTCGGGCGCACCCTGCCGCTCGCCCTCCTTCGCGGATGCCTCCAACCGCTTGTACGCTTCTGCCGCTCGCTCGGCATCGGGCATCCGCCACACCACCCGGCCCAGCGGATCCCGCATCAACGCGGCGTATCGGACCTGTTCCTCGCCCGCCAGCCCCTGCCGCCCCACCGACACCGGCAGCGTATCGAGATACACGGCTTCGACTCGCAGTTCAAGATTCCGCCTGACGGGGACCGTCAGCCACTCGCTACCCGCGGCGATTTCGGCACCCGCCACCGGAGCCATCTCGCCGCGATCGACCGCTTCTCGCTCGCGATCGCGTCCGCCACCGCCGCCCCCCTTGCCCCCGGGCGAGGGTTGGCTGATGGGGGCCGTCGGCTGCGACGGCGCCTGCGGAGTCGTGCCCATCTCCTCGAGTTTCTTCATGTCTGCCATCTTCAACTCGGGCAGGCGGGCCGTGCCTGTCAGCATGTCACCCGGCTCGAGGCTGACGCTGGCCACCCGGTAGTAGCCGTAGTAAAAGACGTACATCTCAGCCGCGGCCTTGGGAGAGCGATTGATCTCGTTCCGCGGCTCGGCGCTGGTCACGAAGAAGAACTCGTCGGGATCGACATCGACCGGCGATGACCAGGCCGACCAGTCCCCCTCGATCAACGATCGATCGGCCATCGTGCGTTGCGAATCCTGAAGGTTGCGGCCATAGAGCGGGTTGTTGACCACCACCCGCATGCGATACCGATACTGAGCGCCAGGCTCGACCGTCAAGTCATGCGAGAAGAGTCGCACCGCCTCGTTGTCGAGCAGGGGCTTGGTCGCCGCGACGCGGATGTCGGCCGCCGAATCGTCGACCGTCTCGCCCAGATCCTCCAGCGTCTTGACCAAACGCTTGCGTTCTTCGACACGAGCGGTCAACTGGCGCTCGAGTGCCGCCTTGTTGGCCTGCGGCTCCTCGCGACGGGGCGGCGGCGGAGCGACATTGCCACCCCCGCCACCACCACCCTTGCCGCCGCCCCCTCCCCCACCGCCACCACGGCCACCCTCGCCGGGGCGACCCTCGTCGCGGCGAGGATCGGTGGTCGGGGCCGACGCGATCCGCTGCTCGATCTCGGCGATGCGTTCATCCAACTCGGCCAGACGGCGCCTTGCATCCGCGACGCGGCGCGACTTGCCATCGCCTCCGCCGCCCGACGAGGCGGCGGCCAACTCGGAGGCGGGCTTCCACGCCGGACCAGCGATGGTGGACAAGTACGCCGGACGCAGAATCTCCTCTTCGAGGCGGCGATACTCCTCAATCATGGGCGGCACGTCTCCCAGCGACTTGACCGTCTCGTTCCAACTCTTGAGCCCGTCGACACGCCCGGGAATCACGCCCAGCGTCGTGATGACGGGAGTGTCCGGCGTCGTCCCGTCGGCACGTCGAAGCGTTTCCCGTTCCACCTGAACGCCGACGATCTGCACCATGCCCGACGACTCGGCCGTGCCATCGCGCCACCATCCCAACGGGATGGCAGCCATCGGTCCCGACTCGCCATCCGGATCGGATTCCAACTGTCGGCGAAGACCGGTGCCGTCAAAGACGCTCTCGAGCGTGACGGCGGCCTTGTCGAAGGGCTGCACGGCGGGAAGGAGCGAAGCCAACTCGGGCGTCGAGATCCGCTCTCGGGGATCGATGGTTGAACGGATCGAGTGACCCACCATCGACTGCGGGGCGTCGATGCGAGGCATCGCATAGGTGGCCCTGGCCACAGCCCGGTCGGATGCGGCCTTGCCGAAGTTGGGAGCCACGCCCATGGCCGTGGTCGAGGGCTTGACGGTCGAACGAGCCGCGAGGCCGAGCGAGAGCACGGCGTTGGCTCCGGCCACGGGTTCGCCGGGCAATCGGGGCTCGGCATTCTCCATGCCGGCCTTGGCCCGCTCGGAGGCGTCCGCCGCGGGGCGGAACGCATCCGCCACCGAAACCTGCGCCTTGCCCACCTCGACGGTTGAAGGGGTGAAGAACTGCACGCCGACCAGGCCGAGGCCGGCCGCACCCACGACGCCGATGACGATCTTCTCGAGATGCTGTTCGATCGGCTTGATGCCCTTGAGCTTCATGATGATCCTCTTTCGAACGCAGGCCTGTCCTGTCGCACGCTCGGGTCGGCTGCGGAAGGACCGAGGCCGACGCCGCATTGGTTGGTGTCTCGAACGGAAACGATCAGCCGCGACCGGGCGCCCGGCCGCGGCCCTTGCCGCCCTCGAACGTCGGTGCCGCGGGCGCGGCTCCACCCTCGGACGAACCGGCGTTGCCAAGCACGCTCAGGATGTCCGGGGGCATGTAGGTCGTCATCCACGACCGCAGCCAGAGGCTCTCGATCTCGAGCGTGACGCGCACGACATGGTCGTTGCCGTAGAAGTACCCCTCCTTGAGGTCCTGCCAGACGTCGACCGGCTGCACGTCCATCTTCGTCACGGTCATGAGATTGACCTTGGTGACCGCGTCGAGGAACTCGGAAATCCGGGCGGAGTTGACGACCGCCGTCACCGTCACGCGGCGAACGTCGTAGAGCGTGTTGGCCGGCGAGTTGGCTCGCCCCGTGAGCGAGCGATTGAAGTCGAGCGGCACGGTGCCGGGCGCCGCCTCGGCCGCGGGGGCCGCGGGGGCCGCCATGCCGTCGCCGGATTCCTCGCCCGCCGAGTACAGCCCCTCGGGATCGGCCAAGCCGATCGTCTCGATGCGCTTGACGACCGCCCGCTCCACCTCGAGCCTGCGACCGTCGACGGTGTTGGCCAGACGTGCGGCTGCCAGGACGTCCTGAAGCACCCAGAAGTCCCACTGGTGGAGGAACATGTCGACGGTGTTGAGTTGCTCGGGAAGGATGCGGCCCCGCGGGATCGAACGGGCATTGCGATCACGGGGAAGCGAATCGAGGGACGCATAGAACGAGAAGCCCTTGGCCGCCGCCTGATACTCGGCCAAGCGTCGCTCGGCGAGCTGCTTGGAGAGCGCGGCCTGCTCTTCGTTGGTGAGCGCCCGCTTGCCGGCGGTGATCTTCTCGATCTCCCTGGCGTTCATGTCCCGCAGCGCGTCGGCGACGCGAACGACATCGGCGGGCGAGCCGGCGCCGGCGGAGGCGAGCAACGCCTCGTAGGGATTGGGCTTGCCTCGCTTGCCCAGCACGGCGTCCTCGATCTGCCCGAGCTTCTCCTGCTCGAGATCGCGAGCCTCCTCGGCAATCGCCTTGGCGGCATCGGCCTTGGCCTTCTCGTCGAGCTTCTCGAACTCCTCCTTGCCCTTCGCCAGACGAAGCTCGTCGAGGGACATGGCCTTGAGTTCCTCGGCGCGTTGCTCCTCGGGCATGGCGTCCACCACGGCCTTGCCCCGCTCGATCAGCGACTTGCGCTCGATGGCCGCCGACACGGAGGGGAAGAGCCCATCCACGAACGGCTTGAACTCCGACCGGCCGACGGCGGAGGCGTCGTCGCCGACGCCCCGGTTGAAGTTGTCGGCGACCATCGAGACGTTGCCGATGGACTGCTGAATGGCCTTGCGGCGCTCGGCGAACCACTCGGTGAGCCGCGTGTTGGGCGGGCCCTTGACCTCGATGGGGTTGCCGGCGGCGTCCTTGGCGGGCAGGGAATAGGAAACCTCGAGTCGCGACGCGGCGTCATAGGCGGCCGCCGCCTGCTTCTTGCGTTCCTCGAGGCCGTCGACCCGCATCTTCATGCTGAAGAAGTACGAGAGCGGGAGCACGAGCAGCGTCACGACGCTGAAGATGACGACGAGGAGGTTGGACTTGATCCAGTCGAGCACGTTCTTCACTTCGCACCTCCATCCTGTGCCGCGTCGGCCTCGGCGGGCTTGAAGACGATGTACCAGGTTCCGGTGACGGTCGCCCCGCGACGCGGGGGCTCTGACGTGGCGCCGATGGCGGCGAAGTCGGCGAGCTTGTCGACATCGGCAGCGGCATCGACCGACTGCTTGGAGCCGCCCGCCCCGCCGATGATCTCGGGACCGTCGGCGCCGCCGACGAGGATCGCGCCGCGAATCCGCCGAGACATCTGGCCCATGGTGCCGTCGGGGAGCATCACGACGCCGTCCTCGGTGCCGCTGATGCGACGTGCTCCGCGTTCGCCACCGGGCGCCAGCGCACCGCCGAAAGCGCCGCGTCCGCCGGATCCATCGCCAGGCATCGGGGCTTGCGCGACGTCGTCGCCGCCCTTCTCATCCTTGACGCTCGCCCAGCGATCGGCCGCCACGACGGCGTACGCCGCACCCTTGCGGGCCTTCATCGTGCGCATCCATCGCTCGGCGACGTCGCGAACGAACTTGCCCGGCTCGCCCTGATCGGTGTGGAGCGTGATCGTGCACTCGACGCGGGGAAAGGCCGCGATCTGCAGCGGATCGGGGGCGACCTCGCCACCCTGCATCGCCGGGTCGCCCTCGACGGCCGCCACCGGGGGCAGGTACCTGGTGGCGACGGAATGGACGAGGAACGCCGGGCCCGGCACCTCCGGCACCTGCTGCTCGGCGGCCCAGCCGGATCGCCTGGCCTCGGCGGCGTCGAGCAGCGACTGCACGTCGGCCGTCAACTGCTGGAAGACGTGTCGACGATCGAGCATCGCCATCAGTCCCGCCGCCTTCGTGTCGGTCTCGATGGCCGCGAGCACGCCGGCGGCATCGGCCTCGGCCTTGAGCTGCTTGAACTTGTCGGCGGCCTCGCGGACCACCATCGGGGCCTGATGCTCGCGGGCGGCCTGACCGTCGCGGAGCGGGAAGAGGAACATCGACGCGCTCGCGGCGACGGCGATGCCCGCGGCGATGCCGAAGTAAGGCACCTTCTCGCGCCACATGCTGCGGCGCAGCACGGACACGGGCATCAGGTTGCCGCCGACGGCATTGAGCCCCAAGCCCTGCAGCGCGAGGCCGTAGGCGGTCGCGAAGTTGAGGCTCACGGCGTTGAATCGCTGCTCGGCCTCGCCGTCGGCCCTGAGCTTCTTGAACTCCTCGACGCGGTAGACGTCGATCGACAACTGCTGCTTGAGGAACTTGCGAAGGCCCGGGAGCAGGAAGGTCGATCCCACGCCGATGAGGCGAGTGAGTTCGGCATCGCGGTTGAGCGACTGGTAGTAGCCGATCGACCGCTGGATGTCCTGCGCAAGGTTTGCGAAGCTGGGCCGCATCGCCTGGAAGATCTGCCGGGCATGCGTGCTGTCCTCGGCCTCGCGCTTGAGCTTCTCGGCCTTGGAGTAGCTGAGCGAGAACTGCTCGACGAGCCCCTCGGTGAACTGATGGCCGCCGATGGGGAACGTGCGGACCCACATGCGTCCCGGGGTGGCGATGACCAAGTCGGTCGAGGTGGTGCCCACGTCGACGATGATGGTGCCGGGCGTCTGGTTGTCGAACCCCAGGTCGTACGCCAACGCGTTGTAGACGGCGATGGGGCTGAGCACGACGTGGCTGGGCGCGATCCCGAACTCCTCGAGCATCGAGAGCCGCTCCATCACCTTCTCTCGCGTGATGGCGAAGATGCCCACCTCGACGTCGGGCGAATCGGGGGTGACGAAGGTCTGGTAGTCCCACTCGACCTGCTCGAGCGGAAAGGGGATCTGCTGCATCGCCTCGAACTTGACGATGTCGGGCACCTTCTTGGGCTCGACGGGCGGGAGCTTGGCGAAGCGGGCGAAGGCCGAGTGCCCGGGCACGGAGATGGCGATCTGCGCCTTGGACAGGTCGTGCTGACTGGTCAACGCGCCCAGCGAGACGCGGAGCACGTCGTTGGGGTTGATGTCTGGAGTCGACAGCGGCTTGGGGTGCTGGATGTTGGCGTACTCGAGCAGGCGGACTCCGCCGTCGCCGGTGGCCTCCACCTTGACGGCCTTGATGGCCGCCGCCCCGATCTCAATGCCCCAACTGACGCTCGAAGATGCCATGGGATTCACCCTTTCACTCGGGGCCGCGAGGCCCGTTCATTCGCCGACATCGCCACCGAACGGAATGCTGACGACCATCGAATCCTCGCCGTGGCATGCCGCGATCGATCCCCGACCGAGGCGGATGGTACTAGCGGTCGGGACCGACGACCACCGGCGGCTCGTCCGCGGCCTGCTGGGATACGACCATCGTCGGGGCCGAGTTGCCCGGGGGACGTCACCTCTTTGTAACCACGCCGGGACAAGGGAGCCTGTTCTGGCGTTGCCGCGAACCATCTGCCGATCAGAAGCGTCAGAAGATGGGCCGGGTTCGACCCGGCTGCACTCCGGACCGCTCGACGCGGGATCAACAGCCATGACCGACTCCACGCCACGCATCGCCGCCGGATTGCTCGGGCTTGCCCTGCTGTGGATCGGCCTGTACTGGTGGTGGCCCACGTCGGCCCAGCCTCGCACCGTGAAGGCCGCCGGCCAAGCGGCCGTCGCCCCGGTCGAACCGCGACCTTCGCCGGTGCCGGTGCCGCCCGCGGACCAGCCACCCGCGCCGGCTGGCAACCCGCCCGACCAATCAAGTTCCGAACAAACAAAAATCGAACAGCAAACGGAAACACCTCTTCCGGCACCTGCAGCCCCGGCCCCGCGTCAACCGGTGGTGATTCCCCCCGAGTTTCTCGAGCACACGCTGGCACCGGGCGAGACGTTCGCGACGCTGTCCCTCAAGTACTACGGCACGGCGGCCTATGCCTCGTCCATTTCCAGAGCCAATCCGCTGCTCAGCCCCGCGTCGCTCAAGCCCGGACGCACGCTGCGGGTTCCCAAGGATCCGAAGAACGTGCAGGGTCTTCCGGTGCGGGATCCCGGCCGCTCGCCCAAAGGCCCCACCACCACTTACACGGTGATCCAGGGAGACTCGCTCTCGATCATCTCGCAGCGGCTCTACGGCGAGAGCAAGCACGCGAAACTGATCTACGAGGCCAATCGCGACACGATGAAGAACGAGCATTCGCTGCGCGTGGGGCAGAAGCTGATCATCCCGCCCAAGCCCGCGTCGTAAGCAGCCCCTCGCGGCCCATACGCTCAGGGTCCTGATGGCGTCGAACGGGCCCATCCTCATCATCGGCGGCGGCATCGCCGGCCTCTACGCCCGCGCGTTGCTGGCGTGGCATGGCCGCGCGGTCGTGCTGGCCGAACGCACGATGCTCGGCGACGGGCAGACCGTCGCCTCGCAGGGCATCCTGCATCGAGGCGTGAAGTACGCCCTCTCACGCAAGGCGGCACGGGCGGCCGACTCGCTGGAGCAGTCGCTCAAGGCCTGGGACGACCACTTCGCCGGGCGAGGTTGCGTGGACTTGCGCGACCTGCCCGTCGTCGCGCCGCGGATGCACCTGTGGACCCGTCCGGGGAGCGTGAGTTCCATCATGGGCTCGCTGACGGGCATGGCCGCCTCGCTGGCGATGAAGTCGGGCGTTCGGCGGCTCGCCCGCGCCGACTTTCCTTCGTCGCTGGCCCCCGCGCCCGAGGGCGTCAGCGCGTGGGAGGTGGAGGAACGCTGCATCGACGTGCGAGCGCTGCTCGCTCGCCTGCGGGACGTCGATGCCGGGCCGATCGTGGCCGGGGCCGGCGGCGGGGCCGCCGAGTTGGCGGCGAGGTTCGACGCCTCGGCGGTGGTCCTCGCGGCGGGCGCCGGCAATGAATCGCTCCTGAGCGGACTGTCGATCGACCCGTCGCCGCTCTGCCAGCGACGCCCGCTCCACATGGTCGTGATGCGCGGGGCCCCATTCGACTTCAACGGACACTGCCTGCAGGAACTCTCGGACAAGCCCCGGTTGACGATCACCACGTCGAAGGCGGATGGCGACCGGGTGTGGTACATCGGAGGCGACATCGCCGAGCGGGGGGTCGACCTCGATGAAGCGGCGCAGGTGCGGGCCGCCGTCTCCGAGCTTGAATCGTGCATCGGCTGGGCCGACCTTCGCCACGCGACGTGGAGCACGCTGCGGATCGACCGCGCCGAGGGTCGGAGCGACGACGGCAGCCGCCCCGACGGGCCGGTGTGTCGGCGTCTTCGCGGCGCGAGCATGGAGACGCCGGCGTGGGTGGTGTGGCCCACCAAGCTCGCCCTGGCGCCCGCGCTGGCCGCGACGCTGATGACCTCGCTCGACGATGCCGGCGTGGCGTCAGCCCCGCGTTCGACGGGGCCGACCAACCGCGACATTCCCGTGTGCCCGCTGCCGTGGGCGTCTGTCCCCGCCTCGTCTCAGGCCGCCCCGTGAGCAAGCCCATGCGACTCGACGAACGACGACCGCTCGGACGAACGGGGCTGTTGGTGAGCCCGCTGGGGCTCGGCACGGTGAAGCTCGGAAGGTCGGAGGGCGTGAAGTATCCCCACCCGGTGCGGATCCCCACCGACGACGAGGCCGCCGCCTTGATCGCTCGCGCCGAGGACCTGGGCATCAACCTGATCGACACCGCGCCCGCATACGGCACGGCCGAGGAGCGCCTGGGCATGCTGCTGGCCGGGCGGCGGGATCGCTGGCTGCTGTGCACGAAGGTTGGCGAGGAGTTCGAAGGAGGCGTCTCCCGATTCGACTTCTCGGCCCGCGCCGTGACGGCGAGCGTGGAGCGGAGCTTGCGGCGGCTTCGCACCGACGTCATCGACCTGGTGCTCATCCATTCCGACGGCGTCATCGAGCTCGATCCCGACCAGACCGTGGAGGCGTTGGAGCTGCTCAAGGTCGCCGGGAAGATCCGGGCCGTCGGCGCGTCGACGAAAACCGCGGCGGGGGGCGTCAGGGCCGCGACGACGTGCGACGTCGTGATGATGACGCTCCACCCCGGTTGCGACGCGGACCTTCCGGCCATCCGACTGGCCGCCGAGCACGGCACGGGAGTGCTGGTGAAGAAGGCCTTCGGCAGCGGGCACCTGGCCCTCGAGGAGGGTTCCAGACGGGCGTGCCTGCGGCTGGCACTGTCGACGCCGGGGGTGTCGAGCGTCATCACGGGGACGGCGAGCATCCCCCACCTCGAGGCCAACGTGGCCGCCGCGATCGAGGCGTGAACGGGCGGGGCATCCCCCGGACGTGTGCGGGAGGAGGGAATCGTCGCGGGGCTTGCCCGCGAGTACCATGCTGGCCGATAGTTCGGAACCGACATCGCGGGCGGCGCGAGCCGCGGCGTCACCGTCGGCGCATCGACAGGCAGAGGCACGATCCATGAAACTTCGACGCATCCTTGTGACCGGCGGCGCTGGCTTCCTCGGTTCCCACATTTGCGACCGGCTGGTCAACGAGGGGCACGACGTGATCTGCCTCGACAACTTCTTCACGAGCCAGAAGACCAACGTGGCGCACCTGCTCGGTCGCCCGAACTTCGAGTTGATCCGCCACGACGTGACGCACCCGGTGTGGCTGGAGGTCGACGAGATCTACAACGCGGCATGCCCCGCGGCCCCTGGCCACTACCAGTACAACCCGATCAAGACGATGAAGACGAGCGTGATGGGCGCCATCAACGTGCTGGGCATGGCCAAGCGATGCCGCGCGAAGGTGCTGCAGTTCTCCACCTCGGAGGTCTACGGCGACCCGACGGAGCACCCGCAGACGGAGTCATACCGGGGCAACGTGAACCCCATCGGGCCCCGCGCGTGCTACGACGAGGGCAAGCGGGCGGCCGAGACGCTCTTCTTCGACTATCACCGCACCAACCGGGTCAACATCCGCGTGGTCCGCATCTTCAACACCTTCGGCCCGCGGATGCATCCCTTCGACGGACGGGTCGTGAGCAACTTCATCCGCCAGGCGATCTGCAACGAGGACATCACGCTCTACGGCGACGGCACGCAGAGCCGGTCGTTCTGCTACGTCGACGACCTGGTCGAGGCGATCATCCGCATGATGAACGGGCCCGACGACTTCGTGGGGCCGGTCAACATCGGCAACCCGCGCGAGTTCTCGATGCGGCAACTGGCCGACATGATCATCCGCCTGACCGGCAGCTCGAGCAAGATCGTGTTCAAGCCGATGCCCGCCGACGATCCGAAGCAGCGCCAGCCCGACATCACGCTGGCGCGTCGCCATCTGGGCGGCTGGGAGCCCAAGGTGCCCCTCGAGGAGGGCCTGGCCAAGACCATCGCCTACTTCAAGTCGCTCACCATGGAGCACTTCCGCCCGCCGACCCCCAACTACTGAGCCGCGCCTCCGGGCCGCGGCCGGATGATCGCCCCGCATGCAGGGACTCGTCAAGGACTTCGTCACGTTCTTCGTGGCCGTCGACCCCGTGGGCACGGTGCCGGTGTTCCTTGCGCTCTCGGCGGGAAGGTCGCCGGCGCAGCTCCGCGCCATCGCGACGCGCGCGGTGATCATCGCCGCCATCGTCCTGTGCTGCTTCGCGGCCTTCGGTCAGTTCCTGCTGGGGCACATGGGCGTGAGTCTGCCCGCCTTCCGCGTGGCCGGCGGAATCATCCTCTTCCGCTTCGCCGTGTCGATGATCTTCTCGCAGGCCGAGCAGGGACGCAAGCACGAGGGAGACGACGCGACCTCCCGCGGGACCGACATCGCGATCTTTCCGCTGGCCATCCCTTCCATCGCCGGTCCGGGCACCATTCTCGCGGCCGTGGTGCTCACCGACAACCAGCAGTTCACCGTCGGCGAACAGGTCGTGACCTGCCTGGTGATGCTCTCGGTGCTCTTCATCCAGTGGCTGCTGCTGATGGGCGCCTCTCGCATCCAGCGACTGCTGGGCGACGGCGGCACCAGCGTGCTCTCACGGATCATGGGGCTCATCCTCGCGGCCCTCGCGGTCGAGACGGTCGCCGCGGGCGTGCGCGAGATCGTGCAGTCGTCGAGGTGACGCGGTCCCTCGCGGCCTCACGCCTTTTCGACGAAGACCTGCAGTCGGTATCCGCTGAGACGGAACCCTCGCGACGCGGCGACCTCGCGACAGAGCGCGTCGAGGCCGGGCACCTCCACCTCGATCGCCATGCTCCCGTCGACCTGCACCATCAACTGGCGCGGCGACTGGCCATACACGAGCTGATAGTGCGCCAACTCTCCGTCGAAGAGCACCCGCTGAATCACGCCCGCCTCCTGCAGCAGCTTGATGGTGCGGTAGACGGTCGCCTTGCTGACGCGGATGCCCGTGCCCTTGACCTTCTCGATGATGGTGTCGGCCTCGAAGATGCCGTCGTGACGGACGATCGTGTCGAGCACCTGCGCCCGCTCGGGCGTGTACTTGAGCCCTTCGGTCCGGAGCTTGCGACGAAAGACCGCGCACAGGGGCTCGACCACCTGCAGCGAGGGGGGCGGGGCATCCGAGGGAGCTGAACTCGCGGCGCGTCCGGGCATCGAGGGGATCATACGCGAAGGGCCGCCCCGACTGAACCCCGCGTGCCGACGCTACGCTCCGATCACGCCCATGCAGACGTCGCCGACATCCTCCCGCCGCTCCGCGACGCGGCGAATCGCGGCCACCGGCATCGCGGGCCTCGCGGTCATCGCCGGCCTCACCTCCATCGGCGAGGATGCCGCCTTCCCCGTCCCGCTCGCCACCTGGCTCGACGCGGTCCTCTCGCCCGCGCTTCCCGTCGCGGCGGCGTACATGCTCGCCGCCCTGGGTCTGGGAGCCCTCTTCAAGCCGCTGGTTCCCGACGCCACCCCACACGCGGGCGTCATTCGCGGAGCGCTCGGGCTGGCCGCCATGCTCTCCTTGTCGCACGGCCTGGGCGTGCTTGGTCTGCTCGGGCCCGGCACGGCGTGGGCGACGGTGCTGCTCGGGCTCTGCCTGATGGCGTGGACGCTTTCGAAGCCGGCGCCGGCCGCCTCGCCGCCGTTGGGGGGCTGGTGGCCGATGCTCGCCGTCGTGCCCGCCTGCATCCTGATGGTGGCGGCCTCCAACGCCCCGGGCTCGATGTGGGAGAGCGAGTTCGGCGGCTACGACGCCCTGAGCTATCACCTGCAGTTGCCCCAGGAATGGCTGGCCTGCGGCCGCATCGAACCCTTGCGTCACAACGTCTATTCCTTCCTGCCCGGGTACGTCGAAGCGGCCTTCATGCACCTTGGCGCCATGGCGATGTCGCCGCCACGGGCCACGATCGTCGCCGGCGCGATGGAACCGCTCTCGGTGAAGGCCGGCGGCCTGCTCGCCGATTCGTGGCCCCTGCTGGCCTGCCAGTTCCTGCACGCGATGATGACGCTCTTCGCGGCCCGTTGCATCCACGCGGCGGCGAGCGTCATGGTCGCTCGCGGCGGCCCCAACCCGAGCGCCCACGTCGCCCCGTGCCTGTCGGCCCTGGTCTTCCTCGCCACGCCGTGGACGCTGGTCGCCGGATCGCTCGCGTACAACGAAATGCCGGTGATCGCGATGATCGCGGCGGCGTGCGCCCTGGCCGCCGGAGGCGCCGGCGACCGACGCGGCGACTGGGTGCGAGTCTTCCTCGCCTGCGCGGCGCTGATCGGCGGGGCGTGCGGCGCCAAGCCGACGGCCCTGCTGTTCGGGGGCGTGCCCGTCGCGATGCTGCTGCTGGCGACCTGTCCGCGGCGGCACCTGCTGCCCGGAGCGGCGGCCGGAGCCTTCGCGGGCGTTGCGATGCTTGCCCCGTGGATGGCTCGCAACTGGGCGCACGCGGCCAATCCGGTCTTCCCCTTCGCCGCGTCGCTCTTTCCCGACGCCTCCGGGGGCACCGGGCACTGGACGGCCGAGCAGGTCGCCAGATTCGCGAAGGGCCACGCCTTCGACGGATCCCTGCTCGACGCCCTGCGACTGTGCGTGCTGCCCGACCCGAACGATCCCGCCGGCGCCCGTCACCGCGGGATGCTCCATCCGCAGTGGTTCGCCTTCTTTCCGCTCGCGATGATCGCGCTGGCGCGCCTCTGGTCGCCGGGCGTGGTTCGGCATCGACTCGTCGTCGCGACGACGCTGGGGCTTGCGGCGCAGGTCGGCTTGTGGCTGGCCGCGACGCACGTGCAGTCGCGATTCCTGCTGCCACTCGCGGTGCCCGCGTGCATGCTGGTGGCGACGGCGTTGGCATCGCTGCCCTCGCCGCGTCTGGTCGCGGCGACGGGGATCGCAGGCGTGCTGCTCCAGATCGGCGCCTCGGTCGTGTGCTTCGCCTCGCAGCGAGACGGGCGGCCGAACATGCTGCTGTCGGTGTCGCCGGCGGACCGCGCGGGGGAGACTCAACGGGCGTATCTGGCGTCCCGGACGAGCGATTACACGCCCGAACTGCTCGACTCGCTGGGCCCCGAGCACGCGGTGAATCTCGCGCTGCCACGCGACGCGATCGTGACGCTCGTGGGCGGGGCGACGCCGCTCTACCTCACCCGCGCGGTGCGGTACAACACGACGTGGGACGCATGGCCGGACCTCGACGAGGCGATCGCGGGCGCGTCGAGGGGCGAGCGGCGATTCCTGCTGGTCGACTTCGCCGAGATCGAGCGCCTGACCCGCTCGGGATTCATCGAGCCGGGTTGGTCCTCGTCGCGGATGTCGGAGTGGATCGCGAGGCACGGCCGGCCGGTGAAGGCGTGGCAGGAGTTGGGGCAGGTCCTGGTGCTCGTGGAACCGGGTTCGCGAAAGGCAACCGATGCACCCTGAGGTCCGCGACACATCCGAGGCCAAGGGCATTCGCGGTCGCGCGGGACGATGGCGAACGCCGGTGCAGGTGGCGGGGTTCATCGCGTGCATGGCCTTGCTGTGGTGGTGCGTGCGAGCGGCGCTTTCGCCGGCCAACCGCGACCAGCTCGTCCGCCTCGCCGACGCCTCCGCGAGCGATCTGGCCCTGCTGCTCCTGCTCTCGGCCGGGTCGGTGGCGCTCAACGGCCTGACCTTCTGGATCGTGCTTCATCCGGTGCGACGATTGTCGCCTTGGCACGTGCAGGCCGTCAACGCGACGGCCTCGATGCTCAGCTATGCGCCGGCCAAGTTGAGCATCGTGTATCGCGCGATGGTGCACACGCGGCGCGACGGCATGCCGCTGCTCCTGGTGGGGGCGTGGCTGGGGGCCACGGCGGTGATCCTGCTCGCCACCTTCCTGCCCCTGGCGGGCGTGGCCGCCTGGCGAGGCAGGGCCGACGGGCTGTTCTGGACCGTCGCGGCGGCGCTGCTGGCGGCGGCCTTCGCGGCCATCGTCGCCTCGTCGCGGCTGTTCGCCGGCGAACGCGGACTGAACCGCATCCGCCGGATCGGCGCGGGCGTTCGGCTCGCGATGCTGGACCGCGTGCTGGCGTCGGCCCGGTTCGCGAGACTGCACGCCGCGTTCGACATGCTCTCCTCGCCGACGGTCGTCGGCCTCGGGTTGACGATTCGCGTGGCGGACCTCATGCTTCAGGCCGCTCGCTTCCTGCTCGCGGCTCGCATGCTGGGGAGCGAGGTGGGGTTCGACGCGGCGGTGGCGGCCGCGTGCACCTATTACGTCGTCGGCGTCGTCAGCCCTTCGGGCTCGCTGGGCGCACGCGAGAGCGCGGCGACGGGGTTGACCTCGCTGCTGGCAACCGGCGGCGCGCACGCGAGCGCGTTCGCGCCCGTCGCGCTGGTCGTGAGCGCGTCGGAGGCCGTGATCTTCCTCGTCGCTGGCCTGACGGGCATGGCGTGCACCCAGCCGTGGAAGTGGCTGGTCCCTTCCGGAGATCCGGGCCCCCGCTGACGCTCGCGACCCCTGTTCGCATGCGGTTCGCACCTCGTCGCCGTCCGTTTGCAAGGCGTTCGACGGACGGCGCCCTTCCGGGGGAAATGCCGAGTCGCAACGCGCGCCGGACCTCGAACCCGGATCGGCCTCGTCCGTATCACGTGCAGTGAGCTTCGTTGAGGTCATTCCATCAGGAAGATTCGGAGTCACGCCATGACGATCACGCTCGTCGACAGCAACATCAGGACCACCCCAGCCATGCTCGCGCACGTGCACGCGAAACTCGCGCACGCAGTCGAACGATTCTCGCAGCACGTCAGCGAGGTGCGCGTCCACGTCATCGACACCAACGGACCCAAGGGCGGGGTCGACAAGGTGTGCGCCATCCACGCGCACGTGAACAAGGCGCCGGCCGTCATCGTCACGCACGCCGCGGCGGACTACTACGAGGCCGTGACCGCCGCGGCCAGGCGTCTCAAGGCGGCGCTGGGCCGGCGCCTGCACCGCCGGCGTTGAACCGCACGCGGGCCGTCCCCGGGGTTCTACACTGCGCTCCGATGCCGGGCCTGTTCCTCTTCGACGACCGACTCTCCTCTCTCTCGCCCCTCGCGGACCTTCGGCCCGCGTGGGGCGTTCGCACGGGCGCGCTCACCACGCTCGAGCGGGTCGAGGCCAAGCTGGGCTGGCCGGTCGACGGGCTCTGCTGCCATGGCGACGTCGTCGCGATCGCTCGTGCACACGACCCTCGCGTGCTGGACTCCTCCCACGCCCCGGCGGGCCTGTACTTGAACGCGCGGTGCGTCATGCCTCCGGCCAACGTCCTTTCACTGTCGCCCGGTCAGGCGCTGGCCGACGCCACGGGAGACATCGTCGCGGCCAACGTCGACGAAAGGGACGCTCGCCGGCTGCTCGCGGGAGACGCGGCCGGGCTTGCCGTCGCGTCGACCGACGCGCCCACGCTCCGGCGTCCCTGGCACGTCCGAACCCATCGCGACGCGTGCCTCGCGTGGGACCTCGCGTGGCTGGCAGGACGCGTTCCCGCACCCGCCGCCCCCCCCGCGGGCTGCATCGCCCCGGGCACCCACCGCCTCCACGCGGCCGTCACCGCTCGCCTGTGCCCCGGCGCGATCTTCGACCTCGAGTCGGGCCCGATCGTGATCGACGACCGCGCCGTGATTCGACCCGGCGCGCAGCTCATCGGCCCCTGCTACGTCGGCCGCGACAGCATCATCCTCGAGCGGGCCACCATTCGCCCAGGCACCGCCGTCGGGCCGGTGTGCAAGGTCAACGGCGAGGTCGGCGGCACCATCTTCCAGGGCTTCTCCAACAAGGCCCACGACGGATACCTCGGCGACTCGTACCTGGGCGAATGGGTGAATCTCGGCGCGGGCACCACCACGAGCAACCTGCTCAATACCTACGGCGAGATCATCGCCAAGGCCTCGCCCTCGCTTGGCAACGAGCGAACGGGATTGCAGTACCTGGGCTCGATCATCGGCGACCACGTCAAGACGGCCATTTGCACGCGGCTGATGACTGGCACGGTGGTGCACACGGGCGCGATGATCGCCACGACGGCCGCCGCGAGCGGGTGCGTGCCCGCGTTCGCGTGGTGCACCGACGCGGGCACGCGGTCGTTCCGCCTCGACAAGTTCGTCGACATCATGCGAACGGCGATGGGTCGCCGCAAGGTCGAACCTGGCGATGCGTACCTCGCTCGCATCGCGAGCCTGCACCGCCTCGCGGCCGAGGCGTCACCCAAGGGAGCGTGAAGATGTCGATCCCATCCGCGTATCAACGCATGAAGGCGACCAACCCCGACATGGTGAAGGCCTACGAGGCCCTCGGGGCGGCGTGCGCCGCTTCCGGCCCGCTCGACCCCCGCACCGTGGCCCTCGTGAAGCTGGGCATCTCGATCGCGGCGGGGCTCGAAGGGGCGGCGCACTCCCACTGTCGCAAGGCCTTGGAGGCCGGCTGCACGCGCGAGGAGCTTCTGCACGTGGCGAACCTCTCGGCCCCCACCATCGGCTGGCCGGCGATGATGCGGGCCCGCACGTGGGTGAGCGACGTGATCGACGCCTCGGATGCGCGGGCATGAGCCGTGCCGGGCGCATGACCGATCGCCCCATCGACTCGCCTCAGCGAGCGATCGAGGCCGCCGGCGAACGAGTGCTCCCGACGCCCGTCGAGTCGCGTGCGCTCCTGGAGGCGATCGGGTTGGTGCTGGCTTCGGATGTCTGCATCGATCGCCCGAGCCCGCCCTTTGACGTCAGCGCGATGGACGGCTATGCGGTGGCCACGCGTTCGATCCGCGCCGGACGCGTCCGCGTGGCGGGCGAGGCACGCATCGGCGCCGACCCCGGTCGCCTTGACGACGGGACCGCCGCCATCCGCGTGGCGACCGGCGCGGGCATCCCGCTCGGCGCGGATGCGGTGATTCGCCGCGAGGATGTCATCGAGGGAGCGGGCGACGCCATCGAACTGCCGCAGCAGGCCATCGACGCGTGTCGTCCGGGCCTCGCGATTCGTCGTCGTGGCGAGAACGCGGCGGCAGGCGTGCCGCTCGGCGTGGCTGGCCGCGAAATCGCGGCGCACGTCGTCGCGGCGTTGGCCTCCGTCGGAGCCGCGACCGTGCAGGTCCATCGCCCCGTGCGAGCGGCGATCCTCGTCACCGGTGACGAACTCGTCGGCCACGATGTCGCCCCGGGACCGTGGCAGATCCGCGACAGCAACGGGCCCGCGCTGCTGGCGATGCTCTCGAGGCGGCGGTGGCTCAATCCCTCGCCGCCTCGACGCATCCACGACGACCTCGACGAAGCCACCCGCGCGGCTCGCGAGTTGATCGAGGCCCACGACTGCCTGCTGCTCACCGGGGGCGTGTCGATGGGCCACCGCGACTTCGTGCCTGAACTGGTCTCGCGTCTTGGCGCCGAGTTGATCTGCCACCGCCTGCCCCAGCGTCCGGGCAAGCCCCTGCTGCTGGCGTCGCTGAGGGGCAAGCTGATCGCCGGACTGCCGGGCAACCCGCAGTCGGTGATGGTCACGTCGCGGCGCATCGTGGTGCCGCTGCTGGGCCGCATGGCGGGCCTGGCCTTGCCCGCGGGAGCCGCACGGCCGATGGTGCTCGACTCGTCGCGAGAGCGAATCTCGCTCTGGTGGCACCGGCCGGTGGTCGAAACGGGCTTCGGGCACGTGCGGCTCGTCGAAGGGAAGGGCTCGGGCGACGTCATCGCTGCGGGGCGGAGCGACGGATTCGTCGAACTCAAGCCCGAGCAGACGGTGGAAACGCCGACGCAGGTGCCGCTGTACGCGTGGGAGTGGTGAGGAGAAGCAAGCGTGCCGTGGGCTTGACCGCGAACTCGCCGCGTCGCGCGGCCGCCCCCGGGCGCGGCCTGACGGGTGAAGCCTCGCGGAAGCCATGACGATCGAGGAACCGCCTTGCCGCTACGATGCGACCGTGAGCGAACTGCGGCTCTTGAGCCACATTCACGAGCGATCGGCGACGCTGTCGCGGGCGTTTCCCCAGGTGCTGGTGGGACCCGGCGACGATTGCGCCCTGGTGGCCACGCCCGATCGCACGCTGCTCAAGGTCGACATGGTGGTCGAGGGCGTGCACTTTGTTCCCGGCACGGCCGTCGAACTCATCGCTCGCAAGGCGGTGGCTCGCACCGTCTCGGACATCGCGGCCATGGCCGGCCGACCGTTGGCCGCGTTGGCCGCGTGCGTGCTGCCCCGGAGCTGGAGCGAGGACCGCGCCGACGCCCTTTTCGACGCCGCCGCGGCGGTGGCCCGCGAGTTCGGATGTCCGCTCGTGGGCGGCGACATCGCCGTGCACGACGGGCCGCTGTGCCTCACCGTCACGGTGGCGGGCACGCCCCATCCGCGGGTGCTGCCTCGACGCGGGGGCGTCCAACCCGGCGACGGCCTGTACGTCACCGGGGCCCTGGGAGGATCGCTGGGACGCGATCGCATGGGTCGCCACCTCCGGCCCGTACCGCGACTCGAGGAGGCGGCGTGGCTCGCCTCGGCGCTGGGCGAGGGCCTGCACGCGATGATGGACATCTCGGATGGCCTGGGCGTGGATGCCGGGCGCATGGCGGCGGCATCGGGCGTATCGATCGTGCTGGAGGAAGGGCTTGTGCCGGTGCATGTCGACGCCTCAGGCGTGGGGAATGCAATCTACGATGGCGAGGACCACGAACTGTTGTTTGCAGCACCGGCGCACGTGACGCTCCCGGCCCGGTGCCCCGCGACGGGCATCGGATGCACGCGGGTGGGCCGGGCCGAGGCCGGCCCCGGACTGGCGTGGCTGGAGGATGCATCGGGACGACGAATCGACGTGTCGAGGAAGGGCTACACCCATCACTGACGATCGGCTCGACGCACGCGACGTCGACGACCGCCGCCATCATCGACCACGGGGATCACCATGAATCGCCACAAGTTCGAGCGAACCACGCACGAGGTCGAAGCCACCGAAGCCATCGGCGCCGGCTTTGCGTCGTTGCTCCGCCCGGGCGACGTCGTGCTGCTCGACGGGGAACTGGGCGCGGGCAAGACTTCGTTCGTCCGAGGGATGACGATGGGGCTGGGCGTGACCAAGGGCATGGCCTCGAGCCCCACCTTCGTCCTCATCAACGTCTATCCCACCTCGCACGAGCACGCGGTCGACGCGCTGATCCACGTCGACGCCTACCGCGTCAAGGATGTGGGCGAACTCGAGAACATGGGATGGGACAACCTCTTCGATCCGACGACCCATGCCCCGCGGGGCAAGCGAGCGGCCGTGATCGAGTGGCCCAGCCACATCGAGTCGGTGCTGCCCGAGGCGTTTCGGTGCGCCACCATCACGCTCTCGCACGTCGACGCCTCGGAACGCATGCTCCGATTCAACCTCCCGGGCACATGGGTCGAGCGAGAAGGGTTGGAGGCTCTCAAGACGCGTCCGCCCGTGCGATGCACCGTGACCAAGAAGTGGGTGGCGCCCACCGCTCGCTCCTACCCCTTCGCCGACGATCGTGCCCGCAACGCCGACCTGCACCAGTGGATTGTCGATCCCGACGAGAAGAATCGGCCCTGAGCAATCCCACCCCGTGCGATCACGGGGCTTCCGGCAGGCCACACGGCCGGCCACGCACTCCCCCTCGTCGAAGCCCTCCGCGGGCCGGACGCGTGCATATCGTTCCAGGCGTCCCGTCCCCCCGATCGACGGCCGGGCCCGGTGCACGGGTTGCACTGTGAACCTGGTCAGGGCTTGACCGCAGCAGCCATAAGCAGGCGTGGCCCGGTGCCGTCGGTGTCCTGGCCGTCGATCGCGGGGATGGGCGCGTTTCCGATTCTGCCGCACGAGAACCCGCCATGCACAGCGATACTGCCGCCCCCAACATGATTGCGTTCTTCATCGGAGCCCTGGGCTTCGTGGCCGGCTTGGTCGGTCTGCTGGTGCTCACCTTCACGCAGCAGGCCCTCATCTCGCTGCCGATCGTCATCATCGGCTTCTCGACCTTCGTCACGGCCATGATGACCTGCGCGAAGACCACCGGCGGACCGCAGTGAGTGAACGCCGCTTCCCCCTTGTGGCATGGCGGGCGCTGACGCCCGTGGTGCTGGCGGGAGGCAGGAGTCGACGATTCGGATCCGACAAGTTGCTGGCTCGCGTCGGGAACGGCCCTGCCGACGAGCGGCTGATCGATCGTCCGATCGGGGCGTTGCGACATGTCTTCGGTCCTCGGGTCGTCCTCGCCGGGGTTCGCGACCCCGTCGTGCTCGACCGAGCATGGGGCGGGGTACGGGATCGCACGGAGGGCCTGGGACCGCTGGGGGGCATCCTCGCCGCACTCGAGGCGTTTCCCAAGGGCATTTTCGTCCTGGCGGGGGATCTTCTCGAGATCGAACCGGATGTCGTCGAGGCCTTGTGCCGCCGGATGCACGTCGGCCGGTCGGCGGCGGTGCTGGCGAGGACCGACAGGGTCGAGCCCTGCATCGGCATCTACCTGCCGGCGTCGAGGCCGTGGCTGGCGTCGGCCGCCGCGGCGGCCTTGGGCGGTCGAGCCATGCCCCCCCTGCACGCGGTGATCCCTGCGAGGCGGCGGGTGGAGGTCGCGATCGATCCTTCGCGAGCCCGGAACATCAACCGGCCATCGGATCTGCACGCCTCCGGCTGAGGCGAGACACGGTCTCGTACACTGCTGGCCACCCATGCCGACCCCCCGGTTCCACCGCCGCGACGTTCGTGCCGCCCTGTGCCTCGCGCTGCTCGCGGGGGTCGCGGGGTGTTCCAGCCGGTTCGATCCCTTCTCGCGGCGCGAGGAGGATTACGCGCGTCGAGTGGCCCTTGAGCGACTCCGCGAGGTGCAGGCGACGACGCTCGCCGAGCAGCGCAAGCCGCCGCTGAAGGAGGGAGAGACGGCGCCCACCAGCGAGGAGGTGGTGAAGGCGAGGTTCGAGGGGCTGGAGCGGCGCGACGTGTCGCTCGAGCAATGCCGCCAATCGGCGCTCGAGCGGAACCTGGGGCTCAAGGTGGCGATGATCGATCCGACGATCGCGAAGGAGCGGGAGACCGAGGAGGATTCGAAGTTCGCGGCGGCCTTCACGACGCGTGCGGGATGGCGCAACCTCGACGACGCGACGGCCTCGGCCCTCGATTCGGCGCAATCGGAGTCGCGGAGCATCGTGCCCGGGGTGACGATCCCCACTCGCACGGGCGGCAGCGTGACGATCGACCTGCCGGTGGCCAAGCGGGAAACGGACAGCACGTTCGCCACGCTCAACCCGGCGTACACGTCCGACCTCGAGTTCTCGCTCTCGCACGACCTGCTCCGCAACGCGGGGCGACGGGTCAACACCGCGCCGCTGCGGATCGCCGGGTACCAGCGGCAAGCCACCGAGGCGCAGACCAAGCTCGAGGTGATCCGGCAACTCGCGGCGGCCGACCGGGCGTACTGGCGGCTCTCGCAGGTGCGGGCCGAACTCGACGTGCGTCAGCAGCAGTACGAGCTGGCGGTGGCGCAGCTCGAGCGGGCCAAGCGGCGCGTCGCCGGCGGCGCGGCCGCGGAGATCGAGCAGACGCGGGCCGAGGCGGGCATCGCCGATCGACTCGAGGCCATCATCGTGGCGCAGAACGCGCTGCGGCTGCAGCAGCGGGAGCTCAAGCGAGTGATGAACATGGAGGGGCTCGACGTCGACACCAGGACGATGGTGGTGACGACGACGCCCCCGGACCCCGTGGAATACCTGCTCGACCCGGCGTCCCTGTGCTCGCAGGCCATCGCCAATCGGATGGAGATGCTGGAGCTCGAGTTGCTCTTGGCGGCCGACGCGGCGACGATCGACGTGCAGCGCAGCCGCACCCTGCCCCTGTTCACGCTGGACTACACCTATCGCGTGAACGGGCTGGGCGGGAGCATGCAGGACAGCTTCCACACGCTCGACCGGAATCGATTCACGGACTGGGAGCTGGGCCTGAACTTCCAGGTGCCCCTCGACAACGAGGAGGCGAGGAGCCGCGTGCGACAGGCGATCCTGGCCCGGGTGCAGCGTCTGGCGACGCGAGAGGCCCGCGAGCAGGCGATCCGGCAGGAGGTGCTCAACGCGGTGGACTCGCTCGACGGCACGTGGCAGCGCATCCTCGCGGCTCGCCAGAGCGTCATCCTCAACACGCGTTCGCTGCAGGCCGAGCAGCGGCAGTTCGACGTGGGCAAGAGCACCTCGACGGACGTGCTCGACGCGGCGACGCGACTGGCCGACGCGCAGTCGGCCGAGATTCGCGCGTTGACGGACCACCAGATCGCGCAGGTGGACCTGGCCTTCGCGACCGGCACGCTGATGGGGGCGTCGAAGGTGGCGTGGGAGCCCTCGCCGTCGCCCGACGCCTCTTCGGCCCGGCCCGATGAGCCGACCCCGCCCGAAGCGGTGGATCAGACCGCCGAGACCGAGGCCCGCTGAGCGGCGGCCGGGGAAAGTTCGCGGAGCTTGTTGAGATACTCGAGCACCACGATGATGAACGTGGCGTGGCTCCACGTGAGCGGGCTGACGCTGATGGCATCGCCCGAGTACGGGTGATACTGCTCGGCGAGCACGCCGCTGCGTTCGCAGCGCCACGCGCACCACTCGAGCAGGTCCATCGCCTCCTTGAGTTCGGCGACGGAGCGTGCGCTGGCGATGACGTATTGGGCCCGCCAGAGCGAGCAGATGACCCACGGGTTGCCGGGGACCTGCTCGACGTTGTCGCGTTCGATCTGGTGGTAGTAGTCCCGCTCGTAGCGGGCGTAGCCGCCCACGCCGGTCTTGACCGCCAGCCGCTCGCGGGCGTTGGTCATCTCGCCCTGGACCATCTCGTCGTCGACCGAGAGGCCGGTGAAGGCGAAGATGGCGTAGTTGGCGGCATCGGCGGTCATGTCGAGGCGATATCCGTCCTTGGTGGGGACCACGTTGCGGGCGAATCGCCGCTCGGCGGGGTTCCACATGTGGCGTCGCATGGCGGCGATCATGCGATCGGCCCCTTCGCGGAAGGCCATGGCGTGGTCATGATCGCCGAAGTCGGAGCAGAACGCGGCGGCGGCCTTGAGCGCGCCGATGGTGGCGCAGACCGTGAAGAGGTGAACGCCTCGTCGCTCCTCCCACAAGTCCCAGCTCTGCTGCGGGAGCCCGTTGTGGTCGCGGTAGCAGAGCATCCACTGGGCCGGCCTGAGGATGAGGGGCGTGTAGAGGGGCTTGATGAACTCGACGTCGCGGAAGCGTTCGAAGTGCCGGCGAAGGGCCCAGAGCACCAGCGCGGTCTCGTCCTGCTGGATGGGCATGACGCGCTGCCCCTCGATGATCCACGGGTGCCAACTGCTGGCCATGTCGCCGGTGGGCGTGTACTTGTGGAGGAAGTACCCCTCGGGCTGGATGACGCGCTGGCAGAAGCGGAAGAAGGCGCGAGACAGTTCGCTCTGGTCGGCGAGGATGAGCCCATAGGCCACGAGCGCGCCGTCGCGAGGCCAGCAGTAGGAATAGTGGTCGCCTCCGAACTGCGTGATGTCGCTGTCGTTGGCGGCGATGATCGCGCCGCCATTGTCGATCTGCGTGCGGAGCACGAGCTGGCTGCGGGTGAAGAGGTCGGCGACGGCCGGGGGAAGTTCGTCGGCGTCGGCAGGGGCCCGCCTGACCCAGAGGTTCCAGTAGGCGTGGGTCCGCTCGATCATGCGATCGTGGCCGAGATCGACCAGTCGCGTGTGGATGGCCTTGACGTCCTTGTATGACTTGCCGCAGACCATCCACGTGGTGGCCTTGGCGGTGCCGTTGGCGGGCACCTGGAGGTTGACGCCGATGGTCGTGTCGACCGACCCCTGGCTGATGGCGTTGCGGCCGAGGATGCCGTCCTCGGCGTCGCGCCAGGTGCCCTCCGCGCCGCGGACGCGCTTGGTGCCGATGGCCCAGTTGTCAAGCCCGGTCTTGTTCTCGTCGCCGGCGCTGAAGAGGAAGTATGAGTCGTCCTTGTAGACGACGACGCTGCTGGTGGTGGGGTCGTAGTTGGCGGTGTCGCCCACGGGCGTCCCGCGAACCGAGAGATCCCAATGCATGAGCAGTCGCACGTCGCGGTCGCGGCCGGTCAGGTCGCGGACGATGCTCCGCCGGAGGTAGACCGGGTGATGGAAGTCCACCGCGTCATTGCAGGTGATCTCGAGCCCGAGGTGCTTGTTGCGCAGGGTGACGCTGGTGACCAGCGTGTTGGGGATGTACGCGAGCGTGCGCTCCCAGCCGAGTTCCTCGATCCACGCGAACATGCCGTCGACCCAGACGCCGAAACGCTGGATGTGGCCGTCGGTGTGGTTGTACCGCCCCACGTTGGGGTAGTAGATGTCCCGGACCCGGTAGGTCTTGTCGAAGGTGACGAGCAGGTCGCCGTTGCCGACCGGGATGTCTCTGGGCATCGCTGGGAATCCTCGGACAAGGCGTGCCGAACGGTCGTGGCGACCGCCCGTGCAGGGGCCCGCTGACAGGACCGCACGTTAGGTCCGGCCGAGGGCCTCGTCGACGCCGCCGGTGCGAGCGAGAGACTCAGCTCGCGGGCGCGGCGACCGGCTTGTTCGCCAGTTCATCGGACGCTTCGGGCACCGGCTGCTCGCCCATCGCCGCGATGCGAGAACGAACGTCACCCACGAAGGTGAGGCGGATGCCGAAGTTCTCCCCCACCTTGACCGCCAGTCCGCATCCCACTTCCTTGTTGTTGACCATGAGGTCGAGTTCGGAATCGGCCTTCTTGGTCAGCTCGATGATCGAGCCCGGAGCGAGCGTGCGCACCTCGGCGACCGACAGCCGCCGCTGGCCGAGCCGCACCACCACGGGCACCTCGAGGCGAAGGACCTGCTGGAGCGTCGGCGCGGGAAGGTCGGGATCGAACACGGGTCTCCTTTCGTCTGGACGGACCGCGTGCATGACCGCAACGGCGATGCCACACGCCAAGCGAGCGTCGAGCTCGCCTTCGCCGCCACCGGTTCGGGGGATCGGGCGATCGCCAAGCCGCGACGCGCGTCAGAAGCTGAAGGCGTCTTCCATGATGGGGCGACGTCGCGGCAGGGGCGAGGGCTCGGTGCCCGCCGCCTCGCGACACGCCTGCGCCGTGGCCTGGATCAACTTTTCGTGGTCCGGCACGGCCTCGAGCAGGTCGAGCATGTCGTCGACGTGATGATCGGCCGGCACGCCCTTGGGCGCCTTGGCGATCGCCGCGTCGCCCAAGGTCTCCTGCGCGGCCATGAACCAGGCGAGATCCGGCTGCGTCGGATCCGACGGCGGCTCGACCTGGACCCGCACCACCACGGGCTCGCGGGGACCCGTGCCCACGCCCACGATCGGCCAGCGACCGGACTTGGCTTGGGGCTCTCGGACCAGCACCGTCACCGGCACGCCCCGACGTGCCGCAAGGTCGCGAAGCGAACGTCCGTCGATGCCCACCAGCGGGGGCTCAAGGAGCCATCGACCCGCGGCCATCGCCTCGCCGGCAGGAGGCATCGCGGTGGCGAGTCGACACCCGGGAACGTCGCACGCCGCGTGACGACGCTGGCGACGCGCCTCCTGGAGCGGGAGGCAGATGCGGGCCATGAGATCGAAGTCGTTGGCGGACCTCGCGATGGCGAGCGCCTTCATGCAACAGCGTTCGGCCTCGCCATAGTCGGTGGCGACCAGCGCGACGGAGGCCTTCTCCATCCACTGCTCGGCCTTGGCGCCATGTGGGTTTCGCCCGGCCATGGTTCAGCCTCCCCCGCCGTCGCCGGCGACCTCGTCGGCCAGCGCGCTCAGCACCATGTGCCAATCCTTCGCGAGCCCGTCGAGACGGTGACCCATGACATCGGAGAGCAGCGACCAATCGTCGCGCTCGAGGGCGCGCTTGACCTCCTGAAGACTCTGCGTGAGACCCAGCATGCACGCCTCGACGGGACGCACCGCGTCGATCGATGCCGGCTGCATGGCGACCAGGTCCCGCCCGAGCAGGCGGCCTCCCCGATCAACCACCTCTCGCACGGCGGACCACGTCGCAAAGACGCCCTTGAGATGTTCGAGCGCGGCGGCGGTGTCGCCGACGTCGACCAGCCCGGCCACCTTCGCCTGCGAGTGACGCACGTCGTCAACCGCGGCGGCAGCCTCCCGGAGCGTCCGCTCCACGAGCAACGCGGGCGTCGCCGAGATCAGCGAGATGGAGCCGAACGCCCCGGGCTCATCGGAAGGTCGTTCCAGCTCCGGACCGTCAAGGGTCCGACCGTCGGCCGTCACCCCGACAATGAGCACCCCGCGACGCTCGGCGGCGGCAATGCCGGCCTTGAGCGCCTCGGCCAGCGTGGGCCGCGCCACTTCCAGTACCTCCCCATCGAGATCCACGCGCATGCGGTGGTAATGTGCGCCACGTTTGCGGGTTGTGCCACCTGCGCGGGCATCTTTGCGGCAAATCGCGGCAATTACCGGAACCGGACGAAAACCGATCGGGCTCGACGGGCTCAGGAGGACGTCGCGTGACGCCGCATCAGGTAGATGTTGCGGGCGTAGATCCAGATGCCGCTGGTCTGCCCCACCACGCCCACGAGGTCCTGACGCCACATGAAGTAGGTGGCGGTGATGAGGCCGCCCCCAAGACTCATGTACCAGAACACGGGGGGCACCACGCTCTTGCGGCTGCGTTCGCTGGCCAGCCACTGCACCCACATGCGTCCCGCGAAGACGATCTGCCCCAGGAACCCCAACGCGGGCCACCACAGCTTGTTGTAGGAACTGACGTTGAGGACCTTGAGCACCCAATCCCGCTGCGTCGGCGCGGCCACGGCCGAGAGCGTCTTCTGGAACTCTGCCTCCGACATGACGACGTCGCCCACGTCGGCGGCGTTGAGGAAGCGGTATGTGTACGAGAGGCTTCCGTCGGCGGCCTTCTCGGGCAGTTGGTCGACGAGCACCTTGCGCGAGGTGATGACCAACTCGAACGTGTTCGCGCCCGGCCGCGCGGCCAACTGCTTGCCGCCCTGCACCGAGAGCATGATCCACACCGAGAGGGCGACCACCAGGCCCATGACCATCACGGGGAGGACTTTCATGCCCGCGTCTCCGGCGACACCTCGACGCTCGACACGGGACGGCGGCGGCTTCGCATCCAACGCACGGCAAGCAGATCGAGCAGGCCGGGCAGGGCCCGCTGCACGATGCCGAATCCGTACTTGGTCTCGCCGGCAACCCGCGGGCGGTGCTTCACGGGCATCTCGACGACGATGAATCCCAAGTGCCGGGCCGTCACCGGAATGAAGCGGTGAATGCCCCGGAACTCGAGCGGCAGGGCCAGGGCGATCTCCCGCTTCATGACGCGAAGGGAACAGCCGGTATCGCGGATGGTGTCACCCAGCAGCCAGCGACGGAAGGTGCGGCCCACGACCGAACCCACGCGACGCACGAAGTTGTCCTTGCGGGCGTGCGAGCGATCGCCCTGCACCATGTCGGCATGGCGTTCACGCATCAGGCGAACCATGGCCGGGATCTCGGCAGGGTCGTTCTGAAGGTCGGCATCGAGCACGGCGATGAGTCGCCCACGGGCGGCCCGGAACCCGGCATGGAACGCGGCGGACTGGCCGTTGCCCTTGCCCGGCGGCGTGGCGGTCATGGCCACGCACCTCAGCCACGGGCGGCCTTGCATGAGGGCGACCAACCGGCCCCGGGTGGCGTCGGTGGACCCGTCGTCGACGATGACGGCCTCGAAGGAGAGACCCGAGGGGGTCATGGCGGCTTCGATCTCGCGGACGAGCGCTTCGACGTTGTCCTGCTCGTTGTGAGCGGGCGCGACGACGGAGATGTCGATCGCGGGCGTCGCCATGGAGACCGAGGGGTCGGGCATTGGACGGGAACGATAGCGACCACGGGAGGCGGATGCCGCCACCCGACCCCCCCGCCCGGCGGCGTATAGTGAAGGGAACGCGGGCGTAGCTCAGTGGTAGAGCGTCAGCCTTCCAAGCTGAACGTCGAGGGTTCAAATCCCTTCGCCCGCTTTGCTGAAATCTCGGCCGGAATGTGCAAACCCCCTTGCGATTGCGTGGGGGCCTTTCCTTCCCGGGGCGACCACGACCGACCCTCACATCGCGATTTCGCCGCAGACCACCGTACCGCCCGGGACCCATGGCGCACGACCCTGGAGGGGTCGCCGTGGGACCGGCCGAAACGTGCGTGTTGATGATACATGCGGTTGCCATGCCCCTTGGAAACCGCTTCGCGGTTCATGCATGCATCCGCGTCGGTCCGGGGGTCGCCGCGTCGCACCCGCACCCACCATGAAATGCGACGCTCCCGCTCACCCCGCCGACTGCTCGAGCAACCGGTACGCCATCTGCGCGCTGAGGAACTGCTCGCCGACGCTCGCCGACTTGACGTCGATCACCGGGCTCTTGCCGGTGGCCTTTTCGAGCTCAAAGGTGTTGTGCGACTCCATCGAGACGCGCACCACCGACGACCAGCGGATCGACTTGTTGTCGCCGATGGCCGAGAGCAGGATCACCCGCTTGTTGGTCATCACCAGATCGCCTGAGCGAATCAGAAGCAACTCGTCCTTGGCCGGCGATCGATAGCCGATGCTGCCGTAGCGGAACGAAAGCCCTCTCGCGATGCGGAACCTGCCCGTGAGCCCGGCGTAGTCCACGCGCTGACGCACCTTGCGATATTCGTGCCAATCGGCGTCGCCTCGGAAGTACACCTGCTCGCCGCGCTGGAGCGTGAGGTCCGGGCACTCGTGCGCTTGGAGCGGACCATGCAACACCTTCCACCGGCGATTCGCCAGCGCCAACTCCTGGATGAACGGCGCCTTGGGATCGGCCGTGAGCCGCAACTTGGCCGTCGCGGCCCAGAGTTCGTCCCACTCCGAGTCCGACACCAATCCGTCGGCGTTGAGACGCTCGATCAACGTCTTCATCAGCGGCGTGGCCACCTCCGCGAGCAAGGGATCAACGTCGCTCCGCGGCACGCCCAGCCGCCTCGCCGTCGCGTACAGCGCGTCCCGGTCGGCGTCCGACAACTCCATGTCCGTGATGAGTCGAGCCGCCACCGCCTTGAAGATCCGCCGCCCGGCCCGCGACACCGCGCCCTCGGCCTCTTCGCGAGCGATGAGGAAGGCGCGGACATAGCGGGCGATGAAGTCCTTCTCCTGGCCGTCATACCGCTCGTCGCTGCCCAGCGCGGTCACGACTTCCTCGAGCAACTCGACCCAGCGGTCGTGGAAACGTCCGAGCACGTCGATGCCGCTCTCGCGGGCGATGGCCGCGATGATCGCCTCGTCGAACTCGCCGGCGATCACGGCGTTCTTGGCCTTGGCGAAGGCGTGCTGCGCGGGTGTTCGGCCCAGAAGCGTGTCACCAAGCCCCGCCTTCTCGAATGGTTCGGGCTCGATCGGCAACCTGATTCCCATGCGTCCGTCCTCCTTGGCTCACGATGCCGACTCGTCCTTGCGCCGCGCGCGATCGGGACGGATGCGTTCGCTCCTCGCGCCCGCGGCTGCGTGCGTCACGAAGGCGCGTGTCGCGCCGGCCCCGATCAACTCCCCCACCACCGCCTCCGCGCGTGCCTCGGCAACCAGGGCCACGATGCTCCCACCGAACCCGCCCCCGGTCATCCTTGCGCCAAAGACGCCCTCGCACGAACGCGCGGCGGCCGCCAGCCGGTCGAGTTCCGGGCAACTCACCTCGTGCAGCACACGCAAACTCTCGTGCGAGCGGTTCATGAGGATGCCGCAAGTCGAGAGATCGCCCGCCTCCATGGCGGCGGCGAACCACGCGACGCGGTCGCACTCCTCCACCACATGCCGGGCGCGGCGACGATCGACCTCGTCCATCGACGCTCCCGCCACATCCGCGGCCGTCGCCTGGCGCAGGGCGGCCAGCGGCGCTGTTCGCCCCGCGTTCACGGCGGCGAGGGCCCGCTCGCACGAGGCCCTTCGCAGGGCATATTCGCCCGTGGCCAGCGCGTGCGACACGCCCGTGTCGGCTACGACCACGGCCACGTCCGTGGGCAAGGGCACGGGACGCGTGGAGCCGTCGAGGCAATCGAGGAGCAAGGCGCAGCCGGCGACGCCCATCACGCTGATGGTCTGATCCATGATGCCGCAGGGAACGCCGGCGAACTCGTGCTCGGCCCGGCGGGCGATCCTCGCGACCTCCTCGGGCGAACGCTGCTGCTCCGACAACGCAATCAGGGCCATGACGGTGGCGACCTCGAGCGAGGCGGAGGAACTGAGCCCCGCGCCCAGAGGCACATCGCTTGCCACCGCGATCGTGACGCCTTCGATGCCCGCGAGCATGCCCTCGCGGCGCATGATCTCGGCCACGCCCGCGACGTACGCCCCCCAGCCCTTGAGCGTGGCCACATCGCCCCACGCGATCGTGACCGCATCGTCGAGCGCGGCATCGCTCACGGCGCACACCACGGGTTGATCGCACGCCGCCGCGACCACCACGGTGCGTCGATCGATGGCCATGGGCAGCACCAGACCCCCGCAATAGTCGACGTGCTCGCCGATGAGGTTCACGCGGCCCGGCGCGTGCCCGGCGTGGCGGGCGACGGCATGAAACGTCGCCTCGTGGAGCGAGTCGGCCTCGGCGAGCAGCGCGTCGCCGGCATCGGGTTGGAGCGAGGGATCGACCACGCCATGATCGTTGCATGCTCGATCGCCCCGGTCGCGTGCGGCTATCCTGACCGCTGACAGTCGCCCCGTTCGAGGGGCCGAGCGAGCCCTCGATGACCATGCCAACGCCCAGCACGCGCCGGCGACGAGCCGCGAGGCACGCCGCGACGACCGTGGCGTGCCTGATCCTGCCGGCGCTGGTGGTCGCCGCGGCCCGCTGGGCGGTGCTGGGCCGTCCTCCCTTCACCGACGACGGGTGGTACGCCTCGATTGCGCGGCTCTCCCGTGCGGGGTTCGACCCGCTCGTGCACAGCCCGGTCACGATCTATCCACGCGTGCTCTCGTTCGCGATGACGGGTGATGGCGTCGACGGGCTCGTGACGCTTCGGGTGATCGACGGCTCGCTCGCATGCCTGACCGCCGCAGCGGTGTCGCTGTTGCTCAGCCGCTTCTGCGGACGAGTGACGGCGTGCCTGCTGGCATGCGTCTGGGCGGCGGGGGTCAACTCGACAGTCTTCATCGACGGCGGCTTCAAGAATCAGATTCTCGCGGCCACCGGACTGATTGCCGCCTCGCTGTGCTGCGTGCTTCCCGCTCGCGCCATCCGGGCGTCGACGATGCCCCTGATCATCGGGGGCGTCTTGGCGGCGTTGGCGGTGCTGGTGCGAGAGTCGTTCGCCCCCTTCGGCCTGGTGGCGACGCTGGCGTGCCTTGCTCGCAACGGCCCTCGCCGGTGCGCCACGTTCATCGTGGGCGGGTGCCTGACCGGACTCACCGGGTTGAGTCTGGTCGCAGGCGGTCCGCACCGCCTGGGCGACCTTGCAATCACGTGGAGCACGACGGCCGCCGCGTTGGCCAACTTCGCCGAGGCGATGGGTCGACCGTGGGCGGCGGTCTTTCTCGATTCGGGCATGCAGGCCCTCCGCGGCGCCTCGTGGACGACGCCCCCGATGCTGGCGGCGATGACCGGGGGGTTGATGGTGGCCCATCGCCGACCGCTGCGACCTCGAGCGCTGATTCGCGGCGGCATCGCCTCCACCCGGCGTTTGGCCCCTTGGCTGGGCGCGGCATTGGTGCTGGCGCCCATGCCCGAGATGGCGCTCAAGCTCTGCTTTCCGTATCACTTCGCGCAGTTGCTCCTGGGCTGCGCCGTGCTCGCGGCCGCTCGCCTCGACCCCGCGTCGCTGCGTCGGTCGCGAGCTCGCATCACTGCGATGGCGACCATCGCGGCGACGATGCTCGCCTCGGGCCTCCTGCTGCCGGCCAACATCCGCTTCAGCGACTGGTCGTGGCGGGAATCGTCGTATTGGAAGCCGGTGATGCTGGAGGACGCGACGAGGCCGGATCTGGTGGCAGACTCGTTCTACCTGCGTCTGGCAGACGCCGTGCGCCGCCACGCCCGGCCGGGCGACGTGGTGCTCACCGGCGGCCTCTACTACACGCTGTTTGCACTGACCGACCTGCGACCCGCGAGCGGACTGGCGGCCGATGCGGGCTTCATCACGTGCCTGCCCGAGGGCGACCTGAAGCGGCGGGCCATCGACGATCTGCGACGAACGCCTCCGAACGTGGTGATCGAATCGGCCCGCATTTCCGCGGCGTTGACGGAGTTGGTGCCGGGATTCCCGCAGGAGTTCGCGCTCGCCGAGGATCTCTCGCCGGGGAGCTACAACTCGTACCGGACCTTCGGCGCCAAAATCTGGGTTCGCGAGAGGCGTTGACCGCCGGGCCCTCAGCGGATCCTCAGCGGGCCGATCGGGCCGCCTCGCGGGCGACGAAGGCCTCGTACTGCTCGGGGGTGTCGACGCCCACCATGTCGCAGGGGTGCACGACGACGGCGATGCGATGGCCGTGCTCAAGCACGCGGAGCTGCTCGAGCATCTCGGTGCGTTCGAGGGGGGTCGGCGCGAGCGTCACGTAGCGGGCGAGGAAGCCCGCGCGGTACACATACAGGCCCACGTGCTTGAGGACCGGGGCCGCCTCGGGCGTGCCCGCCGCGCCGCCCTGACGCGGGAAGGGAATCATCGCGCGAGAGAAGTACAGGGCCATGCCGTCGGCCCGCAGCACCACCTTCACGATGTTGGGGTTGTCGAACGACTCGTGCGGGGCCAGCGGCGAGGCCACCGTCGCCACCTCCGCGCCGCTCGAACGGGCGAGCGCCACCGCCGCGTCGATCACGGCGGGGTCCATCTCGGGCTCGTCGCCCTGCACGTTGACCACCAGCGCGTCGTCGGGCAGACGCAGGATCGACGCAGCTTCGGCGAGACGGCTGGATCCGTTGGGGTGCGACGGGCTGGTCATCACGGCCTCGCCGCCGAAAGCCCGCACCGCCTCGAGCACCTCGGCGTCGTCGGTGGCGATCACCACGCGTGCCAGGGACCTCGCGCCGCGGGCCCGCTCCCAGACGTGGCGAATCAGCGGCTTGCCGGTTCGCGACGCCAAGACCTTGCGGGGGAACCGTGTCGAGCCCAGACGGGCGGGGATGATGGCGATGGCGTCGGACATGCGGCGGGCGCAATCAGGATTCGGCGGGCGCCGAGCCACCGGACTGACGGGGCCGCAGACGCTGCAGCAGGGCCTTGATCGCCTCGCGACGCGTCTTGATGTCCTTGTAGGTCATCTGCTGGCGAGCGATGCCAGACGCCAGGCGATCGGCCTCCTCGGCCGCGGCGACGTCGCCGTCGGCGTCGGCCCGCGTCTGCAGCGCGACCATCAGGTGATAGCGGATCTCCATCAGCACGTCGGGCATCAGGTCCTTGATGTCCGCGGCATGTCGGAATGTGTCGATGGCCTCTTCCGTCCAGCCGATGGCCTGGAAGGATTGACCGAGCATCACCTGCGACGCGGCGCGATTGCGAGGGTCGTGCTGCGACTCCTGGAACTGCTCGATGGCCTCGGAGTGCTTGCCGGCGTTGAAGTACCGCTTGCCGAGCTCGAAGCGACGGGAGAGATCGCTGGGATAGTTGTCGACGCGAAGCTTGTGCTCGCCGAGTTCGAGTTCGAGGTGCTCCTGCTCGGCCTGGCCGTGCATGCGCTGGAGCATCTCGCTGTCTTGGCTCTTGTCGAGCATCTGCTTGAGTTCCGAGAGCTTGCGACGCGATTGGCGGATGCGGATCTCGCCGGCGAGTTCGCGGAAACGGAACTGCGTCGTCTCGGCGAAGGCCTTGGTGTAGATCTGGTGCGCACGCTCCTCGTCGGCCGCCTTGCCTCGCTCGAGCAGCCGCTTGGCGAGCTTCTCGATCGTCGGAAGGTCGCCGGGACGGGCGGCAAACTCGGCCTCGGCGTCGGCGATGAGACGGTCTTGCGTCTCTTCGGTCTTGACGATGCGATCCGCCTCTTCGAGTTGACGTTGCTTGGTGGCGTCGCGGATGTTGGCGCGGAAGCCGCCTTCCTGCCCGGTGCGGTCGAAGCCGCCCTTGGCCATCGTGGACTGCGCAGCCAGGCCGCGGATCTTCGCCGCCAGATCTCCGTCGGTGGGATCCTGCTTCAGCGCCTGCTCCGCCGCGGTCAGCGCCTTGTCGAAGGCTCCGGCCTTGCCGAAGGCCTCGCTGCACTTGAGCAGGGCGGCCTTGCTCACCTTTTTCTCCCGCATCGCCAGGCCCAACGCACGCTCGGTGATCCACAGCGTCGGGTCCTTGAGCGTGAGCTTGGAGGCGAGCTCGGAGGCCTTGACGGCCATCGCGGCATCGGTGGGCTTCTGTCCCCACTCGAGGAGCGACAGCAGGTAGCGATCGACGTCGGCCTTGCCGGAGAAGGCCTTGACGATCTCCTTGCTCACCGTCTTCTTGCCCGCCCCCTCCTCCATGAACCGACCGATGGCGTTGAAGAAACCTTGGAGCGCGGGGAGATTGCTCGGGTCAAGCCGCAACCCGCCCAGCCAGAGCTGGGCTGAGTATTCGTAGTTGCTCGCCTCGAACATCGCCCGGGCGTGCTGGAAGAACTTCTCCGCCTTCTCGGGCGAGAACTCCACCGCCGGCTCGGCCGACGATGCCGGCGAGCCATCCTTGCCGTCCGACTTCTTCCAGGGAAAGATCGCCAAGTCACGTCCTCGCACACGTTCCGGGTCGCCATGCCGCTCGACGCGGCCGTCAGCCCCTGTACGGCCTGGTGGCCGCGATGGGTTCCGATCATACGTCCCACGCCCACGCCCGCCGAGGTTTGCGGCCCCATCGATGTCCCACGCTTTCCTCGCGGCCTTTGGGCCGCTACCATCTCCGACCAGTACCTGCGGCTGTGGCGGAACTGGCAGACGCGCTAGATTCAGGTTCTAGTGGGGTCACACCCATGGAGGTTCAAGTCCTCTCAGCCGCATTCGACGCCCTCGGCTCCCAGTGCCTGGGCGACAGCAGGAGCCACCACCGATGTCCGATGCCGACAAGAAGAAACTCATCGCGGCCATCGTCCTTCTGGTCGTCGCCGGCGGCCTCTTTGCTTGGTTCGCGTTAGGATCCGGCGGCGACGGCGCCGAGGAGATCACCGGCGAGGCGGCCCCGGTCGTGCAGACCAAGGACGGGCCTCCCGCCGCGGCCAATCGCCGCATGCCTCCGGGCAGCAAGTGAAACCGGCTCCCATCCCAACACTGGCCGAGCACCACGCCCCCGCCCTTGAGCGGGGGTTTTTCTTGGGTCAGGCCGGAGCGTTTGAAGACGGGAGGAGTCGAGCATCCTTCCACGCAAAGAAGGCGCTTCGCCAAGCCTCGACCTCGTCGCGCGATGCCGGGACCGACAGCACGCCCTCGACATCGCCCAACTCGCCGAGCACCTCGCCCCTGGGTCCCACCGCGATCGTGCCTCCGCTGTACGACGCCATCGGATCCTTGCCCACCCGATTGACGCCGAAGGCGTAGGCCTGATTCTCGATGGCTCGCGCGATCAGCAAGGCCCGCCAGTGATGGATCCGGACGGCGGGCCAGCAGGCCCCCACCGTGTACGCCTGCGCCCCCTTCTGCAGGCCGATCCTGAAGAGCTCGGGAAATCGAAGGTCGTAGCAGATCGCGGGGCACACCGAAAGCCCCGCGGCCTCCCACGCGAAGACCTCGACCGACCGACCCGACTCAAAACGCTCCGCCTCGCGTTGAAAAGGGTGGATCTTCGCATACTCGGCGAGCACCCGCTCTCCGGGGGCGACGACCGACATGATGTTCCGCCCGGCGCATTGGTGACACGGCGCCACCGTCCGGCCGCCTTGCACCACGACGCCCAGGTCGTCGGCCAGTTCCAGCATGAAGCCCAGCGTGCGCCCGGAGACGTCGTTGGTTCGCTTCACGTTGAAGGAGAATCCCGTATCGAACATCTCGGGGAGAAGCACGAGGTCGCCCCGCTCCACGGGGGCACGGTCGAGCAGATCAGCCACCTTGGCGAAGTTGGCGTCCGGATCCTCCCACGCGATGTCGTACTGCACCAGATGTGCTTGCATCACCAAGCGTATGAACCCGCGCCGGCGACGACGGTACCCTTGGGATGCCCAGCCGCCGACGCACGCGTGACCACTGCATCCTCCGAACCGGGACACCTGCCGCGCCTCGACGAGGCGGTGGCGCCGCGTTGCCCTTCGATCCTGCTGGCGAGTCGCTCGCCGAGGCGACGCGAACTCCTGACCGCCGCGGGCGTGCCGCACGTCGCGGCGGCTCCGGTCTTCGACGATTCGGCCCTCTCGCCGGGAGACATCCGTTCGCCGTCACACTGGGTGACGTCGCTGGCGTACCTCAAGGCATGGTCCCAGGCCATGTCGCATCCCGACGCGTCGCTGGTGCTGGGGTCGGACACCGCGTGCGTGCTCGACGGACGACTCATCGGCACGCCCTCGGACGGGGCGGAGGCCGAGGGGATGATCCGGGCGTTCATGGATCGTCGCCACGAGGTGGTGACCGGCGTGGCGATCATCGATCGTCGTCGCGAAGGGGCGCGGCGGCACCTGTTCGCGGACGAGGCGGTGGTGACGATGGGACGAGTGCCGGAGGAGGAACTTGCCGCGTACGTGGCGAGCGGGGCGTGGCAGGGAAAGGCGGGCGGGTACAACCTCATGGACCGCGTGCGGGCGGGATGGCCGCTCGCCTGGGAAGGGGATCCCACCACGATCATGGGACTACCGATGAACCGGCTGATCGGTCGATTGAACACATTGCTTCGGGACGCGCCACGCGCGTGAGCGTCCTGCCCGGTCGGAGACCGGGTTCAACCAACGGATGGAATCCTCGCCGTGACGACCCTCGCCTCCCTTTCCGTGCAACCCCTCGCGCCTCTGTGGTTCGTAGCGCCGATGGCGGCCACGGCATTCCTCGTCGTCGCGGCGCACCTGCTGGCATGCCTTCACGCGGAGATGCCGCCCAGTCGCCGTCGCATCAGGCTCGCGAACGGCACGCTCATGCTGCTGACACTGCCGGTGCTGACGTACGCCCTGTGCTTCGTGGCGCCTTCGGACGGACGGCCTTTCATCATCGCCTGGACGATGCTCGCCGGGTCCACCACGCTGGTGATGGGTCTGGCGTGGCTCGATGTGGCGAACAATCTTCGTCTCGCGGCACGCGAGCGACGGGCCTTGGGCCTGGGCGATGCCGCCGATCTGACGACCCTGCCCCTCGCCGCCACGACCCGACCGGCGAATGATGCCCCGCAGGCATCATGACCGCGAGCCCCCGCTCACACCCGTCCTCCGTGCCTCCTCCGCCGCCGGCGGGACCGCTTCCGTTCCCGTGGAGATTCCTCGCGCCCCTCGCCGCGGTCGTCTACAGCGGCGTCATGGCACGCCGGAATGCCGCGTTCGACCGCGGCGAGGGTGTCGTCGAGTTCGACCGTCCGGTGATCAGCGTGGGCAATCTCACGGTGGGGGGCACCGGCAAGACGCCCGCCGTCGGCTGGCTCATCCGACTGCTCGGGCAGGAGGGGCGTCATCCCTGCATCGCCATGCGTGGCTACGGCGCGGCCGCGGGCAGGAGCGACGAGGCGATGCTGCACGCCGAGACCTTCCCCGACGTGCCCGTGGTGGCGCAGCCGAACCGCACGGAAGGACTGCTCGACCTCTTCGCCACGCCCGCGGGAGAGACCGTCGACACCATCGTCCTCGATGACGGGTTTCAACACCGTCGCATCGCGCGATGCTTCGACCTGGTGCTCATCGACGCCCGCAAGGACCCCTGGGCCGACCACGTGCTCCCCCGTGGGTGGCTCCGCGAGTTCCCCTCCGCGCTCGCCCGCGCCCACGCCGTCCTGCTGACGCACGCCCCCGACCCCGCGGCGTCGCAGGTCCGGGCGCTTCGCGACCGAATCGCGGAGATCATGCCGGGCCCCGTGGCGTGCGCCTCGCACGAGTGGGGCACGCTGCGCCTGCGGTCGGGCCAGACTGCGCCGGCGTCGTGGCTGCGAGGCAAGCGCGTGCTGGCATGCTGCGCCATCGGCTCGCCCGAAGTCTTCCTCTCGCACGTCCGCGCGGCCGCGGGTCGCGACGTCGAAGCGATGACGCTCGCCGATCACGATCCATTCGATCCGTCGACGGTCGCGAAGCTCCTGAAGCGAGCGCAGGGGTTCGAGGCCGTGGTGGTGACGGCCAAGGACTGGACCAAGCTTGGTCGCACGCCGCCGGATGCCTGGCCGTGCGAGGTGGCCGTGCCCGAACTCGAACTTCGCTTCAGCGACGCCGAGCAAGCCCTCGAGGCGGCGATCCTCGATGCGGTCGACGACTTCGACGCCCGGCTCGAGGCCGAACTGCAGGCGGAACAGGCTCGCGACCCCGACGACCGCTCGACGTGACGCGTCAGGTCGTGTCGACTCGCGCCGACGTCATCAGAGGTCGAACCGCACGCCTCGCTTGGCGGGGGCGGCGGGGCGCTTGACCGCCGGCGCGGGGACATGGTCGGCAGCGCCGGGAACGCCCAGACGGTGCCGCAACAGCGTCACGAGCGTGTCGGGCTCGAAGCAGGCCTCGTGCGGCCGCAGATAGACCTCGGAAAGTCCGCTCTCGTCCTTGGGCGCCAGCACGCGAATCGGCGCCACCAGCAGGCCCGCGCCGGCCGGCCCCTCGTTGAGTCGCCGGGCGAGCGGACCGGGATCCCTGGCGAGGAAGACGACATCCTTCTCGCGGATGGTGCACGTGCGCACGCCGAGCCTGGCGAGGGCGATCCTGATCTGCGCGAGATCGAAGAGTCGCTGCGCGGGCTTGGGGGGCTGTCCGTAGGCGTCGACCAGATCCTTGCGCAACTGCTCGAGTTGCGGATGGTCGCCCGCGGCCGCCAGTCGCCGGTAGGCCTCGAGCCGTCGCTGCTCGCTGGGGATGTAGGCTCTCGGGATGATCCCCGACACGCCGAGTTCGAGGGCCGTGGCGCTGGGAGGATCGGGCTTGCGCTCATTCTTGAGCTCGTCGACGGACTTCTCGAGGAGATGGCAGTACATCTCGTAGCCCACCGCCGCGATGTGCCCCGACTGCTCGGGGCCCAGGATGTTGCCCGCGCCGCGGATCTCGAGGTCTCGCATCGCGATCTTGAAGCCCGCGCCCAGCATCGAGAACTGCTCGATGGCCTTGAGCCGCTTCTGCGCCACCTCCTTGACCGACTTGTCGGGGTCGACCATGAGGTAGCAGTACGCGCGGTGCTTGCTGCGGCCCACCCGCCCGCGGAGCTGGTGCAGGTCGGCCAGCCCGAAGCGGTCGGCGTCGTTGATGATCATCGTGTTGGCGCTGGGGATGTCGATGCCCGCCTCGATGATCGTCGTGGCCACCAGCACGTCGGCCTGGCGTCGCATGAAGGTCAGCATGACCTCCTCGAGTTCGTGGGGCGCCATCTGTCCGTGACCGTGAATGACGCGGGCGCCCTCGGGACAGAGCTGTCGCACCGCCTGGGCCACCTCCATGATGTCGTGCACGCGGTTGTGCACGAAGTACACCTGGCCTTCGCGGGCCAACTCGCGGGCGATGGCCTGGCGGATCCGCCGCTCGTTGTAGGGAAAGACCTCGGTGACGATGGCGCGGCGATCGAGGGGCGCGGTGGTGAGGCTCGAGATGTCGCGGATGCCCAGCATCGCCATGTGAAGCGTGCGCGGAATGGGCGTGGCCGAGAGGGTCAGCACGTCCACGGTCATGCGAAGCCGCAGCAGCAGTTCCTTGTGCTCGACGCCGAACCGCTGCTCCTCGTCGATGACCACCAGGCCCAGTTCCTTGAAGTGCACGTCCTTCGAGAGGATCCGGTGCGTGCCGACGATCACGTCGACCTTGCCCTTGGCGAGGTCCTCGAGCACCTCGCGGGCCTCGCGGTCGGACTTGAATCGCGACACGCTTTCGACGCGGAACGGATAGCCCGCGAATCGGTTGCGGAAGGTCCGCTCGTGCTGCTCGGCGAGCACGGTCGTGGGCACCAGCACCGCGACCTGCCGTCCCGCCTCGCACGCCTTGAAGGCCGCGCGGATCGCCAGTTCCGTCTTGCCGAAGCCCACGTCGCCGCAGATCAGCCGATCCATCGGCCTGGCCCGCGTCATGTCCTTCTTGATCTCGCCCAGGGCGGCGAGTTGGTCCTGCGTCTCCTCGTAGGGAAACTCGGCCTCGAACTCCTTCTGCCACGTCGTGTCGGCGGGGAAGGCGATGCCGGGCATGTGCTCTCGCGCCGCTCGCACCCGGAGCAGCTCGCCGGCCAGGTCTCGCACGCTTTCCGCGACGCGTTCCTTCTGGTTCTTCCACTTGACGCCCCCGAGCGTCGACAGCGGCGGCTTGCCCGCGAACCCGCCCACGTACTTCTGCACCTTGTCGATCTGCGTCGCCGGCACGTGCAGCTTGCTGTGCCCCGCGAACTCCAGCGTGAGATATTCCTCGGGTTCCACCTCGCGCTTGGCCTCGAAGGCCCGCTGGTACGCGGGCACCTCGCGGGGCTTCATCACCGTCAGGCCCGCGAACCGTGCGATGCCGTGGTCGACGTGCACGACGTAATCGCCCGACTGGAAGTCGAGGAACGTGTCCATCGCGCGGCTCGAGGCGATCCGCCCCAGCCGCCGCCGCACGGTGAACCGGTTGAGCAACTCGTGATACGGCACGAAGGCCGTGCGTCGAGTCGGCCCTTCCCCGCCTCGGGTCCAGACGAACCCACGGTGCAGGTACGCCAGGGTCGAGGCGATCGGGGCCTCGGGGTCGTCCCGGACGGGCGGGGCATCGGCGAGCAGTTCGCCCAGCCGATCGAGCTCCCCCTGGTTGCGACAGCACACCACCACCGAGCACGATTCGGGCGGTGTCGTCAGCGCACGCAACTCCCCCACCGCCTCGCCCGCGTCCTTCGAGAACGTGGGCAGGGCCTCGCCGCCGAGTTCGATGCGAACGTCGCTCCCCGTCGCGCCCGCGGAGAACTGGTTCATCTCGATGACGCGGGCGAATCGCGTCTCGACGAGCTTGAGGACCGCGGGCGGACCGACGACCCCGCGCGCGTCGAGCACCCGCTCGAAGTAGCCGCGTGCCTGCTCGACGATCTCGAGCGTCTCGGCCAGGATCGCGATCGACTCGGAGGGAACCAGCTCAAGGAAGTTCACCGCGTCGCGATCGTCCGCGGGCGAGCCCGCGTCGGCGGCGAAGAGCTCGACGGCCCCGACCGTCCGGTCCGATCCCATGGATTCGAGATCGAACTCGGTGATGCGATCGAGCGTGTCGCCGAAGAAGTCGAGCCGCACCGGCACGCCCTGCGACACGTCCCGCGTGGAACGAGCCGCGCTGCCGGGCGGAAAGAGGTCGAGGATGCCCCCGCGCAGGGCGAAGTCGCCCATCTCCTCCACCGTCTCGACGCGCCGGTACCCCGCGGCGGCCAGCCACTCGAGCAACGCCGCCAGCCGCACGTCGCTCCCGCTCGTGAGCGTGCGAGCGAGTCGCTCGAGCCGGGCGGGCCTGGGCACCAGTTGCATGAGCGCGGCGATGGGAGCCACGACGACGGCGGGCCCGCGGAGCGAGGGGGCGGCGCGCACGGCGGCCAGTCGCTCCGCCACGATCTCGGCGCCGACGCCCCGCTCGCCCGACAGCGATTCGAGGGCGGGCAGATGGAGCGAGTCGATGCCCGCGGACGCGAGTTCGTCGATGGCTTCGTCGGCGTCGTCGATGTGGGCCGTCACCAGCACCACGGGACGCTGGACGGATCGAGCCACCGCCGCGGCGGCGAGCGTGACGGCGCTTCCGCCCACGCCGGAAGCGACGATGCGACGAGCGGTGGAGGCGGCGCGCGCAAGCTCGACCACGCCCGGGTGGCGTTCAACCAGGGAGACCAGATCGAGGCGGCCCGTCACTGCGGTGAGGGTAGCACGGGGCCGCAGTCGCATGAACGGGGGTCAGGCCTTGCCGCACGCCATCTCGGCCAACGTCCAGTAGATCGGCAGGCCGACGGTCACGTTGAACGGGAAGGTCAACGCGAGGGACATGGGCACGAAGACTTCCTGGCGGGCCTGGGGGAGGGCCAGTTTCATCGCCGCGGGGACGGCGATGTAGGAACCGGAGGCCGCGAGCGTGACGAGCAGGAAACCGTCGGCGAACGACATGCCGGCGAGCCGGGCGCCGATCGCGCCGACAACGGCGTTGAGCAGCGGGATGACGACCGCGCCCGCCACGACCACGGGTCCGGCCTTGAAGGGCTCCTGCAGGTTCTTGCCGGCCACCAGACCCAGATCAAGCAGGAAGAAGCAGAGCAGTCCGTAGAACAGGTCGTTGCTCAGCGGCAGCACCTTGTCGTGCGACTTGTCGACGCTGAAGTAGCCGATGAGCAGGCTTCCCACCAGCAGCACGACCGCGCTGTTGAGCAGGGCGTCATGGGCGATGCGCCGAGTCGACGGGCGGGGAGCCTCGCGATCGGTCGGCGCGGAAAAGAACCTCGCGAGCAGCACGCTCACCATGACGGCCGGCGACTCCATCAGGGCCGTCGCCGCCACCATGTAGCCGCCGTGCTTGATGCCCGATTCCTCGAGCAGCGTGGTGGCGGCAAGGAAGGTCACCACCGAGACCGAGCCGTAGGTGGCGGCCACCGCCGCGGCGGTGGGCGTGCCGAGCTTCCAACGCGTCAGCGGAAAGACATAGCAGGGGATGATGGCCGAGATGGCCACGGAGACGAGCACGGGCACGAGCACGTGCGGCCCCAGTCCTGTCTCCTGGAGCTGAATGCCACCCTTGAACCCGATGGCCCAGAGCAGGTACAGGGACAAGGCCTTGGTGAAGGCCGCTGGGATCTCCAGGCCGCTCTTGAGCACCGCCGCGAGCATCCCCAGGAAAAAGAACAGGATCGGCGGGCTGAGGAGGTTGGAGGTCCAGACGCTGTCGGCGAGCGTGATCATGGCGGCAGGGCGAGAGGGGAGCACTCGGAACAGGCCCCGCGACTCCGAAACGGCATGCCGGGGCCGTCCGACGGGGGCCCATGATAGTGCGGCAGCCCGGCCCGTTCGATGCGATACACTTGCCGCCGCCGGGCGAAGGCCCCGGCACGACATCGCGGGCACGAAAGGCCCGAACGGACACACGGCGCAGGCGGAGAGGCGCAGCATCACCATGGCGAAGAAGACCGGCTCGACCGACGGCGCCCGGCGCCGCATCAAGGAACGCGACGACCGCACCGGGAAGAAGATCCTGGAGTTGGCGCAGGGCGTCGTGAAGAAGTCCTACGCGGGGAAGGACCCCGTCATCGACATCCCGACCCGCGCCAAGAGCAACACCATCTGGAACAAGAAGATCGGCATCCTGCAGATGGGCGATGCCTTCGCCCAGCGGGAGCTCTTCAACCTCAATCAGGCGCGGCAGTTCATGCAGACGCTGCTGCACTCCAACTCCGTGCGAGAGTTGATCGACGCCGACAAGACGCTGAGCTTGCGCGGCATGTTCTACAAGGGCCTGCACACGGTCGCGGGCACGAAGGAGAAGACCTTCTCCGACCAGACCGAATCCGACGGCATTCTCGAGGACCTCGAGGTCGCGCTCGGATCGCTCCGCGAAGAACTGCACATCTTCGCCAAGAAGGCGGGTACGATGGTGGGCAACATCACCATCGTCGACAACGGCGCGGGCACCGCCGACGAGATCGACTGCCGCCGCATGGGCAGCGGCGGCTACGCCATTCCGAGCATCGTCGAGCCCGACACCATCCAGTTCAAGAAGGTCGACGCCAAGTTCGTCCTCCACGTCGAGAAGAACACCGTGTGGAGCCGCTTCAACGAGGACCGATTCTGGGAGAAGCACAACTGCATCCTCACCGAGGGCGGCGGCCAGCCCCCCCGCGGCGTGCGACGCCTCCTCAAGCGTCTCAACGAAGAGCATGGCCTTCCCATCTACTGCCTGCTCGACTGCGACCCCTGGGGACACTACATCTACAGCGTCATCAAGCAGGGCTCGATCTCGCTGGCCTTCGAGAGCGAGCGATTGGCGGTGCCGGAGGCCAAGTTCATCGGCATCCGATCCAAGGACTACAAGGCCTGCGAGCTGTCGGACGACGTCAAGATCACCCTCAACGACAACGACACCAAGCGTGCCAACGAGATCGCCGCGTATCCGTGGTTCGAGAACCACAAGGGCTGGCAGCGCGAGATCGAGGGGCTCCTGAGCAACGGCTTCAAGATGGAAGTCGAGTCGCTCATCACCAAGGACATCTCCTACGTCACCGAGGAGTACGTCCCCCAGCGACTCAAGGCCAAGGACTGGCTGGACTGAACCGAGCCGACCATGCCCGTCGACACCACCATGTCCGCGCGCCGCTCGCTCCGCTTTGCGTCGCCCGGCGCCGTGCTTGCTGACCTCGACGCCCTCGAGTCGGCCCACCGGGCCGGCCGCCTGCGAACCACGGGCAACTGGGACGCCGGGACGAACTTCCGCCACCTCGCGATTCCGATCCAGCGATCGATGGACGGCTTCGAGGACAGCCCCGTGCCCCTGTGGCGGAAGGTCGTGGGTCGACTCATCCTCCGACCCATCGTGCTCCGCGTCGAGGCATTCAAGCCGGGCATCCGCCTCGATCGTCGCACCGAGGCGTTCCTCTGGCAACCCACGGACTTCGACGAGGGCCTGAACATGCTGCGGGCCCAACTCCACCGATGGATCGACGGCACGCCCATGACGCACCCGCACCCGGCCTTCGGCCCCATGACGCACGAGCAATGGGCCGCGTTTCATCTCAAGCATGGTGCGCTGCACCTGGGGTTCCTCATCCCGGGCCACTGAGGCGCGCCCGCGGATTCCCTGGGCGTACACTGGCGTCGATGGACCACCAGACCATGTACGAGAGTCGGCTCGCCTATGAGGTCGACCGCATCCACGCCGCGGCGATCTACTGCTCCGACGGGCGTCTGGGCGAGCACTTCGACGACTTCCTCCAGCATGGGCTGTCGCTGCCCCGCTACGACCGGGTGACGCTGCCCGGCGGACCGGCGTGTCTGGCGGGCCACCCGCAGGCCCACCTCGAAGAACAGGGCGTCGTCGATGAACTCAAGTTCCTCGTCGAGGTGCACGGACTGAAACGGATCGTGCTCATCGCGCACCAGGGATGCGCTTTCTACGGAACGCGGCTGGATCTCCGCGAGCCGCGACTTGAGTTGGTTCAACGCGCCGACCTCGTGCGGGCCGCGGCATTCGTCCACCGAGTGACCGGCCTCGAGGCCGTTGACGGCTACTTCGCCCGTCTGGTCGACGGTCGCATCCGATTCGAGCGGGTTCAGGTATGATCGGCGTCCCCGACGCAGGGCGTGGCGGGCGGCGTCAAGAAGGCGGCATCCCCACGATCCGGCGTTCGGCCCAGTCGCGACGACCTGCGGGCCCGAGCTATCCTGAACATTCGCCCAAGAACGGCGACGGCGGCGACGATGGAAAGAACCGTCGCACCGGCCCGCGTTTCGTCTGGAGCATCGCATGCCCGCATCGTCCGTCCTTGTCTCGATCCTGAGGGCCTTCCCGCACAGCGGCATCGTGAGGCGCGCCGTCTCGGAGATCGCCTCGCGCGCCCCCGCCTCGATGCGAGAGTGCGTGGTGACCTTGTACAACGGGCAACGAATGCGGGTCGACCTGGCCGACTACATCGGTCAGCAACTCGCCGCGGAGGGCTCCTTCGAACGCACGATGGTCGAAACGGCGATGTCGCACCTCAGGCCGGGCGAAGCCTTCATCGATGTCGGCTCGCATATGGGCTTCTATTCACTGGTGGCCTCGAAGGCCGTGGGGCCGTCAGGTTCCGTGCACGCCTTCGAGCCCGGCGACAAGCAACATCGCCTGCTGGTGGACAACGTCGGGATGAACGCGCTGGGCAACGTTCAGGTCAACAAGAAGGGCGTGAGCAACAAGGCAGGGACCGCGACCTTCGTGGAAGGGCCTTCCCGCAACCTGGGCGAGTCGTACGTGCAGGAGGGATCCCAAGGCGGCGGCCCGACCATCGAACTGGTCACGCTGGACGACTACTGCCGCGAACGGGGCATCACCGCGATCGGCGCGATGAAGGTGGATGTCGAGGGCCTCGAGGAGTTCGTCTTCCAAGGGGCCCAGGACGTGCTGTCGCGGCTGCGTCCGCGGGCGATCGTGTACGAGTCGGTGGCATCGCACTCAGCGAAGTTCGGCTCGAGTCCGGAGCGGGTGCATGCGATGCTGCAGCGCCACGGGTACTCGATCCGTGCGTTCCGCCACAACGCCGTCGTGGACATGGCATCATGCACGCCGCCGGCCCACGACTTCATCGCGACGCTCACGGAGGCAGCCGGGCCTCGCTGATGTCAACAGGCGTCGGACGACCATGATGGGCGTCCCACAACGCCTGCGCCGGCGGCGACAGGCCCCAGACGACAGTCCCGGCCCCCGCCCCGTGATCAGCAGGAATCGACGCCGTCGCCCAGGGCATGCGGGCGATCGAGCGCCAAGCGACAGGGCGGCGCTGCAACGACCTCGCGACAGCGTGAACGGCGACAAAAACGACAAGACCCGTCGTGAGACGGGTCTTGGGTGCGGACGTGCCGCGGTAGAAGGCAAACAGTTGGGAACCGCTTGACCGATCGTTGCCGACCGGCTATCCGCCAGGACGTTGATTGCTCAACATTTCCGTGAGGCGGGCGAGAGTGCGTTGACTTGAACGTCTCGGCGGATTGCTCCGACGAAACGTCTAAGGATATCCCTTAGAAAGGAGGTGATCCAGCCGCAGGTTCTCCTACGGCTACCTTGTTACGACTTCGTCCCAGTCACCGATCTTGCCGTGGGCACTGCTGAAATGCAGCGACTTCGGGCACTCTCGGCTCCCATGACGTGACGGGCGGTGTGTACAAGGCTCAGGAACTCAT
>CAIYWI010000164.1 GCA_903929885.1 uncultured Phycisphaerales bacterium | reverse complement strand
GACTTGCCGGCAAGCTCACCACCACGCGAACCGACGGTTCGATCGAGCGTGCCGGATTCCTTCCGAATCTTCCCTCGTGGTGGCCGTACACCTGGCCCATCCTTTTCGGCTCGACGCTGTATGACGCCGCGAGCAACCGGAGCACGTTCGATCAGCGGCCGTGCATCGAGGCGTACGAGTGGGTGCGACGCTTCCCGGTGGCGATGGGGGAGCAAGTGTCGCGAGCCTTCGGGACTGCGGCCGACCGGAGTTATCACAGCCCCAACGACCCGTTCATCTCGGGAAGGGTGGCGATGATCGCCCAGGGGCCGTGGCTGGCGAACTTCATCAACCGATACGCGCCGGGGCTCGATTATGCCGCGTCGCCGCTGCCCGTGCACGCGCCGCTGCTGGATCCGGCGAACCCGCTGGGCATGGTCGAGGCGGACGTGCTGGTCATCCCGCGCGCCGCGAAGCAGCCCGAGGCGGCCTTCGAGTTCGTTCGCTACACCCAGCGTCCCGACGTGCACGAGCAGCTTGCCACCGACCACACGAAGGGTTCCGCTTTGCGGGTGGCATCGGAGCGGTTTCTCTCGAGGCACCCGAATCGATCGGTGCTCGTGCACGACGCGATCGCGCGCTCCGCACGGGCGTGCATCCTTCCGCAGACCCCGGTGTGGAAGAGCTACGCCCACCTGACCGAAGGCGTCTTCGACGCGGCGTGGAAGGGCGACGACGTGGCTTCGCTGTGCGAGTCGGTGCATCAGCGAGTGCAAGGGATGCTCGATCGCGAGTCGACGTTGCGTCGCAAGCGGGAGGCGGCGTCATGAATGCTCGGGTCAGGGAGGCGGCGACAGGCCTTGCGTGGGTGAGCCCGTGGCTCGTCGGATGCGTGGTGTTCCTGCTGTGGCCCATCGCGATGAGCGTCCACTACAGCTTCACGGACTACGCGCTCGTCGACTCGCCCGTCTGGGTCGGGCTTGACAACTACCGGGAGCTGGCGGGCGATCGACTGTTCGCCGTCGCGATGGCCAACACCTTCGCCTACGCCGCGTTGGCCGTGTCGCTCGGCACGCTGGCGTCCGTCGGCATCGCCGTGCTGCTCGAGCAGCGGTTGCGTGGAGCGTCGCTCGTCCGTTCGCTGGTCTTCGTGCCGACCTTGGTTCCGGTGGTCGCCAACTGCGTCGTCTGGCTGTGGCTGCTCAATCCCGAGTACGGATTCGTCAACGGGCTGCTCGCCGCCGTGGGCCTCGGCGGACCCAACTGGCTGGGCGAGCGGTCCACGGCGCTGCCGACGATGGCGGCGATGGGACTGTGGGTCATCGGCAGCCCGCTGCTGGTCTGCTCGGCCGCCCTCAAGGACGTGCCGGCGTCGCTCTATGAGGCGGCGGAGATCGATGGCATGGGCGCGTTCCGCCGGTTCGTGCATGTCACGCTGCCGATGATCTCGCCCGCCCTGTTCTTCAACGGCCTGATGTCGGTCATCTGGTCGCTGCAGGTGCTTGCGCCGCCGATGATCATGACGCGGGGCGGCCCCGACAACGCCACGCTCACGTACTCGATGTACGTCTACAAGACGGCCTTCGAGTTCGGTCGCATGGGCTACGCGAGCGCGCTGGCATGGGTGCAGATTCTCGTCACCGTCGCGCTGGCCGCCATCGTCGTGGCGGCGTCGAGACGGTTCATTCACCACCGGAACGCATGAGCGGGCGAACCTCCACATCTCGCCGCCCGTCGGCCCCCGTTCGCGTCGCGCTGTTCGCGGCGATGGCGGTCATCGGGCTTGCGTACGCGGTCCCGCTTGTCTTCATGGTCGGCGTCGCCGCTCGGCCCGCCTCCCAAGCGGCCGCGCCGTCGCTCTCGCCCCTCCCCGCGGCGTTCGACGCGACGGGCAGGGAACTGGCGTGGTGGGAGCCCGCGCGGTGGCATCACGTGGGCGGGTTCGTCGCGGAGAATGTGAGGGAAGTGTGGGTCAGCCCGATGGCCGACTTCCCGACCTACCTGCGCAACACGCTCGTCGTGGGCGTGTTGAGCGTGGCGGGCATGACGCTGTCGAGCGCGGTCGCCGCGTACGGCTTTGCACGCCTTCGTTTTCCCGGTCGCGACCTGATGTTCAGCATCCTGCTCCTCACGCTGATGGTGCCTCAGGCGGTGCTCATGAGCCCGCAGTTCCTCCTGTTCAAGAACCTGCATCTCATCGGCACCCTCGCGCCGCTCTGGGTGCCGTCGTGGTTCGCGGGAGCCTTCAGCGTCTTCCTGCTGCGGCAGTTCTTCATGGGGATCCCGCGCGAGCTCGACGAGGCGGCGCGGATCGACGGCTGCGGCCACGTCGGCATCTTCGTGCGGATCATCCTGCCGCTCAGCCGCCCTGCGCTCGCCGTCGTCGCCATCATGCAGGCCGTCACGGTCTGGAACGACTTCCTCGGGCCATTGCTTTTCCTCAACCGCGACGAGCAGTACACGCTGTCGCTGGGCCTGCAGATGTACCAAAGCCAGCACGGCGGAACGCCGTGGAACCTCGTCATGGCCGCCAGTTGCATCGTCGTCGTGCCCGTGCTCGTCCTTTACCTGCTCGCTCGGCGACTCTTCGTCGAGGGCGTCGCGACGCAGGGGACCCGCGAGGCCTAGCCCGCCGCCGCAGCGGAGTCACCGGTGGCACCCCAGTGCGTGCAACCCCATCGTGACGGGTCGAACGGCCCGGGCGTGGGGCCGCGGAGCGGCACGCGGTCGCCAGGCAGCAGCGAGAGAGGCCAGTCGCGGCCGTCGTCCGGAACAACCCTCCGATCGAATGGCGCCACGTCGATCAGCATCGATTGCGCCACCAGCATGGCGCCGCCGTCGCGATCGACGATCGTCGCTTCGGGTGTCGGCAGGAGGCAGTCCTTGTCGCGAGCGAAGAGATGAATCGTCGTCTCGCCATCCCATCGCAGGACGAAACATTCCCTCGACGCGTCTCCAGGCGGCCCCGCGACGGCATTGAGCGAGGCCAGACGAGTGCCCTCTCGCGCCGCCACACGCAGCGTGATCATCGCGCGAGCCAGCACCTCTCCGCAGAGCCGACGACGCTCGACGGTCAACTCGACGTCCCACGGCAGGTCGGTGTCGTTCAACGCCACCGCCTCGGCGTCGAGGGGCGTCGCGTGGGGCAAGATCGCCACGTGGCGAGGCCGCGAAGCCGTGGCGCTCGCCGCGTACGCGAGTTTCGTGCGGCCGGCAGAGTCGATGAGCGACCATGTCAGACCGGGCCAGACGTCGTTGAGTTGCCACACGAGCGCGCCCATGCATGCGGGCGACGTGACGCGGCAGAACTCGATGTTGATCCGCATCGCCCGGGCCTGCAGCACCTGCGCCAGGTGGTGCCACTGCTCGAAGGTTGCAGGCGGGTCGAACCACGCCGGCAGCGCCGCGTCGTACTGCTGCGCGTTGCCGCCGGGTCCTCGTTGTCGATGCTCGAGCGCCGGCGACCAGGTTCGAAGCTCGGCGGGATCGATGGCGGATCGCAGCGTGGCCAGGTCGCTCGGCGCCTGGTGGCCGAACTCGCTGCAAAAGCGGCTCGGGATCGAGCGGTATCCCTCGAGGCTCGTGTCCCAGGTGTGCCGATCGCCGCGAGCGGCGTCATTGGGAGCCGACGCCTCGGCACCGGACCAGGGGCTGTTGGCCCAATAGGGTCGGGTCGGGTCGAGCGTCGCGACGATCGAGGGCAACACGTCGAGGTAGAACCCCTTGCCCCACGTTTGATCCGGCGAGAGCCGCTGTTTCCAACCCCAGCTCTCGTGTCCCCAGATGCACTCGTTGCCGCCGCACCACAGCACCAGACCAGGATGCCTGGCCAGTCGCGCCACGTGCTCGTTCGCCTCCTCGCGCACCAGCGACGCCAAGGGTTCCTCCTCGGAGTACATGGCGCACGAGAACATGAAGTCGTGCCAGACCATCATGCCGTGCCGGTCGCACCAGTCATGGAAGGCCTGCGTCTCGTACATGCCCCCGCCCCAGACCCGGATCATGTTGAACTCGGCGCGTTCGCAACGCTCGAGGAGCGACTCGGTCGAGCACTGCTCCGCCAGGCCCGGCAGCAGTTCGGGCGGGATCCAGTTCACCCCGATGCAGAAGATCGGTCGGTCGTTGACTCGGATCGTGAAGGGGCGTCCGAGATCGTCGGCGGCGGTGTCGAGCGAGACCGTGCGGAAGCCGACATGCCCGGTCCAGGTCGAACCTTTCGAATCGCCGGCCCCGAGCAGAGTTGCGTCGAGTCGATAGAGCGGCGACGGGCCGTGGCGGGCGGGCCACCAGCGGGCCGGGTTGCGGATCGCGAGCGTCACCTGTTGCCGGCCGGCCGCGGACTCGGCCTCGAGCGGCGCGTGAAAGGGCACCGTGCAACACGCCGCGGATTCGACGCCGCCGTCGAGCGAGGCTCGCAGACGCCACTCGACCGGCGAGCGGCCGTTCCAGTCGATGTCCGCGATGACATCGATCTCCCACGCATCATCGCCGCGATGTCGCACGAGGGGGCGTATGTGCCGGATGGTGGGCGAGTCGCCGACCTCGAGGCGGATGGCGCGCCAGATGCCGCAGGTGGCGACCTTCGGTCCCCAGTCCCATCCGAAGTTGCACGCGCTCTTGCGAATGACGTTGAACGGATCCCAGTCGCCGTTGACCGGGCGTGCCCCCATCGTTCGCTCGAGATGCCGGATTCGGGCAAGGGGAGCGGTGAAGCGAATCTCGAGCACGTCATCCGCGCCGGCGAGCAGGTGTCCGACTTCGCATCGCCACGTGACATGCTGGCTCTCGAAGCGGCCCGCGACCGTTCCGTTGACGATGATCTCCGCGCAGGTGTCGAGTCCTTCGAGGATCAGGCGGGCCGTGTCGCCCGGCCTCGTCGTGAAGGCGGGCAGTCGGGCGACGTAGGTCCAGTCGGTTTCGCCGACCCACTGTTGCGAACGCTCGTTGGTCCCCTCGCGAGGATCGCCGATGGCGCCCGCGTTCATCAGGGCCACGTGGACGCAGCCGGGCAACGAGGCGGCCAACGGCCCGATGGACCCGGGCCCGGGTCGCAGATCGGAGGCGTCGACATGGCGCGTTCCCGTCAGTCGCCAAGCCAGGCCGGAGAGATCGATGATGCGGTTCATGCGCAGAGCCGACGCGAGCAGAAGGTCTGCCGAAGTCTAGCCGAGCGACACGGTCGTCATGCTGGTGCGACGTCGGACCGCTCCGCGTTGGAGATGGAAACCCGCAGCCCAGTCAGTGTCGCGAGCACGTCGGACTTGCATGCGGCCGCAGCGATCTCGGCCGTCATGTCGATCCCTCCGGAGTCGCACTCGATTCGGAGCGTCCGCTTGCCGACGGCGACGCGAACGTCGCCGACGACGCCCGCGTGGGAGCGGTCCAGTCCGTCGGCGACCCGAAGGATCGCCGCCAATCGGAGGACCGAGGCCCGCATGTCATGGGCGAGCGAGGCGAAGCGCCCGTTCCGCTCGCTCGGCCCCTTCTTGCGATGATGGCGGCAGACGGTCGCCAACGCCTCGATCCATGTTCGTGTGAGGGGCTCGAGCTCGTTGTGCAGCACGATCTGCTCGGAATGGCGATGGTGGCCCTTGTACGACACGAGCATGCCCGTGTCGTGCAACAAGCCCGCGGCTTCCAGGATGGCCCGCTCCATCGGATCCCGCCCGAGTCCGGGTACGCACCCCGCGCCGGTCAGCGCATCGTGCAGTCGAAGGCACAGGGCCGCGACCTGTTCGGCGTGGTGTCGGTCGCATGCGCATCGGTCCAGCAGTCGACGCGCCGCGGCGACGGCATGCTCGGGGGTGCAGGACTCGTTCGGTCGGGCAGGCATCTCGTCGATGGCCCGCATCAGCACGCCCTCCCGGATGCTGCCCGGGTGCACGAGCAACTGTTGGCACCCCAGTCGCCTCATCAGTCGGTCGACCGTCACCAGTCCGGCGATGATGATGTCGGCGCGGTCGGCGGGAAGCCCCGGCACTCTCGCGAGCTCGGGCTCGGCGAGGGTCGCCATGTGCTCCAGCAGCGATCGCACGTCGCGGCGAGACAGACGAATCAGGCAACCGGCGGGCGGGGCGGACGCATCGGCCGCCGGATCGCGTGCGGCGGCGGCGATGGCGGCGATGGTCGCGAACGTGCCGCCGCATCCGACGAGCACCGCGGGTTCAGGGTGGCTCCGCGGCAAGCCGGACCTGAGCGAGTCGTCGACGCCGCGTCGCATGGCTCGAAGTCCGTCCATGCCGCAGGCTTCGGCGGCGGGGAATCGCTCGGTGGTGGCGACGACTCCCAGCTCCATCGAGACATTGGCCGTGACGACGCCTCGCGTGCTGTACACCACTTCGAGACTGCCGCCGCCAAGGTCCGCGACGGCGATGGGCATGGAGCCTGAGGCAAGCGTCCGAACGACGCTGGCGTGGGTGAAGAGACCCTCCTCGGCCGCGGTCACCACGCGAACGTCCACGTCCGTTGCGTGCTTCACTCGCGTCACGAACTCGGGGCCGTTGGCGGATTCCCTCACCGCGGCGGTCGCGAACGCTCGAACGTCGGTGCAGCCGAGTTCCCGGGCCCGGGCGGCCATCGAGGCGATGCAAGAGATCGATCGCTCCATCGCTTCGGCATTGAGCGTGCGGTTCCGCGTGAGGCCGTGCGCCAGCCGGGTCATGCCTCGTTCCTGCGCCAGCGTTCGCCACGAGCGGCGGCCCGTGAGTTCCACGGCGAGCAGCCGCACGCTGTTGCTGCCGACGTCGATGATCGCCACGCGCCTTCCGGTCACCCAGAGTTCGGGTTGCACGTCGACGGGGGCCGTCGCCTGCTGCGGCGCGGGGGTGGGCGAGGTCGGAACAGGCGAAGGGGCGGGCGACGCGATCGGCGCCGCGCGAGTCAGGCATGTGCCCAACTGGCCCGATGCGGCCAGGTCGGTCCACCACGAGGCGAAGTGACGGGTGCGGGCATCGAAGATGCCCCGGAAACCGGCGGCAAGGCTTCGGAGTGAATCGCGCTGGCGCCGAACCGGGGCGAGCATCTCGGCTTGCGGCTGCGCATCGATGGCCGCCGCGTAGCGGTCGAGTCGGTCCGCGAGCGTGGAGATGTCGTTGAGTTCTCCCAGTTTCGCCTGCAGTTCGGCGAGTGCGGCCGGATCACCCTCGGTTCCGATGCCGACGAACTCGAGCGCTTCGCGTGCATAACGCCACGCCTTGACGGCCAATCGCAACTCATGGAAGGCGGAGGGAGTCGAGGGCGAGACGGCACCCGCGGACTCGAGCGTTTCGCGACATCGCGCCACGTTCGCTCGCAGGTGTTCGACGCTTCCCTCAGGCGACTCGGCGTGGCATGATTCGATGCCGGCGATCAACGCTTGGGCGTGCCTCGCGAATCGGCCGATGCGAAAGGCATCGACGTGCTCTCTCAGCGACGCTCCGGCCCGGATCCGATCGTCCCGTGTCATGGCCAGCGCGTCGATCAGCCCGTCAGGCTTCCGATCCCGCCTTGCACCGTCGAGTTCCTCGAGCAGTCGCAGGTGCACGTCGCAGTCGCGAGCTTCGCCTGCGATGCGACGCAAGCGACCAAGCGCCGCACGCAGCGGTCGGGCCGCCTCCCGGAGCGAGTCCGGCGGCAGCACCGACAGCACGACCCGAAGGCGGCGACATGTCACCCGCATTTTGTGGACGAGGGACGCCTCCAGCGGGCCCTCGGCCCGGCGGGCCCTTCGCAGGAGCGACTCGAGGTGCGCAAAGAGCGAATGCAACCCTGACGCCGGGTTCGGTGCGGCCTTCACGAAGTCACCCGGATTGGTCGTTGACACAGGCCCCAATCGCCCGAATGTAGCCGATCTGCGGAGCGTTGCGCCCCCGTACGCATGATTAAGAATCGTTTCTCGGGCGCAGGCCCGCGTCGGTTTGGGGGCGGGTAGGTGGGTGGCGAACCGGCGGCTTCCCCATGGGCTGGAGTCAGGCGGGACGGAGTTTCTTGAAGGCCTCGATGGCGGCCAGTCTGCTCCTTCCCAGATCGACCACCGGCATGGGATAGTCGAGTCGGGCCAGTGCGAGGGGCGAGAGTGACGATGGATCGTGAATCGCCTCCGCGCCGAGCGATGACAGTTCCGGCACCCAGCGTCGCACATAGACGCCGTCGGGGTCGAATCGCTCGCCCTGGCTGACGGGGTTGAAGATCCGGAAGTACGGGGCGGCATCCGTGCCCGTGGAGGCCGACCACTGCCATCCGCCGTTGTTGCTGGCGAGGAACCCGTCGACCAGATTCGTCATGAAGTGTCGTTCGCCGCGGCGCCAGTCGATGAACAGGTTCTTGGAGAGGAACATGGCCGTGATCATGCGGACACGGTTGTGCATCCACCCGGTGGCCGCGAGTTGGCGCATGCCCGCGTCGACGATCGGAATGCCGGTCCTCCCGCTCGTCCAAGCCCGGAACTTCGCCTCGTCGTCGTTCCAGCGGATGGCGTCGGTGCCCTGCTGAAACGCCTTGTGCATGCATACGCGAGGGAAGCCGCTCACGATGTGCACGTAGAACTCTCGCCAGATCAACTCGCTGATCCACGTGACGAGGCCTTCGGAGCCGGCATCGAGCGGCGACTTCGTCGCAGCGTTGGCCGCGACCGCCGCGGCGATGCAGCGTCGGGGCGAGATCGTGCCGATGGCCAGGTGGGGGGAGAGCCCGCTGGTGCCGTCGACGGAGGGGATGTCGCGTCGATCCTTGTACGCCCGGCCGCGTTCCTCGATGAACGACGTCAGCCGGGTTCGGGCATGCTTCTCGCCCGCGGTCCACAGCGTCGAGACGGCCCGGGGACACTCGAAGCCCGCGACGGACTCGGGCACCGGGTCGGGCCTGACGTCGCACGAGGCGACCTTGCGAGGCGAGGGGCGAGGTTCGACGCCGCCCTGTTCTCCGGCCAGGCGGATCCACGCCCGCTTGAAGGGGGTGAAGACGGTGTAGACGTTGCCGGCGCCGGTGCGAAGCGACCCCGGTTCCATCACCACCTGATCGTGCCAGGGGCTTGCGTGGATGTTCTTGGCGCGAAGGGCGTCGATCACGGCCCGATCGCGGCGCTGCTCGTTCACCTCGTATTCGCGATTGAAGAAGACCGCGTCGCATCGGGAATCGATGCACGCCTTGACGACCGTGGCCGCGACCTGCTCGGGCGTCGGAGCGGCGCGGATGAGCAGGGGAATTCCCAACGCGTCGAGCGAGCGGGAAAGTTCGGCGAGCGACCGGAGCATCAGGTCGATGCGTGCCGGGGCGTAGTCGTGGGCCTTCCACTCCGCGGGCGAGATGACGAAGAGGGCGACCGCGCCGTCGTCCGCGCTGCGGGTGGCGTTGGAGAGGGCGGTGTTGTCGTCGACTCGAAGGTCGGAACGGAACCAGATGAGTGGGCGCATGGATGGTCAGGCGGAGGAGATGCCGCAGCGAACCCGAATCGCGACGGCCTGCGATCGGATGGCGGCCAGGTGCGAGGGCTCGAAGCGGTCGAGGTTGGAGAGGATGGTCCGCATGCGGTGGTTGCGGGCGAACACGGAACGATGGCGATCGAGGAAGTCCCAGTACAGCGTGGTGAACGGGCACGCCTCGGGACCCGTGCGAAGCGTCGGGTCGTAGCGACAGCCCTTGCAGTAGTTGCTCATCCGCTTGACGTATTGGCCGCTGGCGCAGTATGGCTTGGTGCCCACCACCGGCGGCGAGTCCTTTGATCCGTCCGCGTGCATCACCATGCCCAGGGCGTTGGGCAGCGTGACCCAGTCGACCGCGTCCACGAACATGCTGAGGTACCAGTCGCTGACGGCCTTCGGATGCACGCCCGCGATCAGGGCGAAGTTGCCCGTCACCATCAGTCGCTGGATGTGATGGCCGAAGCCGTGGTCGAGCACCTCGCCGATGCAGCGGCTCAGGCACGCCATGTCGGTGTCGCCGGTCCAGTAGAATGAAGGGAGTCGCCCGTGCTCGTCGAGGAAGTTGCGTCGTTCGTAGGCCGGGCCCTCGCGGAAGTAGATGCCTCGGATGTACTCCCGCCACCCGATGATCTGCCGGATGAAGGCCTCGACCGACTGCAGGGGCGCACGCCCGCGACGGAAGGCGTCGAGGGCGGCGTCCACGCACTCGCGGGGGTCGAGCAACTTGAGGTTGAGGGCCGGCGCGAGCAGCGAGTGGTAGACGAACGGCTCGCTCGACCACATCGCGTCCTCGTAGGGGCCGAACTCCGAAAGACGATGGGAGACGAAGTCCTTCAGGGCCGCAAGGGCGTCTTCCCTCGTCACGGGCCAGCCGAAGGAGTCGAGCCGACCCGGGGCGTCGGGCAGCATTCGATCGATCATCGCCATGACGTCGCGGGTGATCGCATCGGGGACGAACCTGCGCGGTCGCGGCGGCCGCGGCGAAGGCCCGCTCGCGGGGAACGCCTTTCGGTTCTCGGCGTCGTAGTTCCAGTCGCCGCCTTCGGGTTTCCCTTCATCGTCGACGAGGATGCCCAGGCGCCGTCGCTGCTGGCGATAGAAGTACTCCATCGTCAGTTCCTTGCGACCCTTCGCCCACGCCTCGAACTCGGCGTGCGTGGTGAGGAAGTGAGGGTCCTCGACGGTCTCGAGCGGCAGGCCGTGGAGACGACACGCCCCCTCGATGGCCGCCGCCACGCGGTGCTCGCCCGCCTCGAGCATCACGACGCCTCGCGCGTTCAGTTCCGTCGCGGCCCGTCGCAACTCGTCGGCGAGCGTCTGGGTGTTCTCCCCATCATCGAGCGTCACGTATCGAACGAGGTGGCCCTGCTCGCGAAGCCAATGGGCGTGGTGCCTCATGGCCGACAGGAACAGGCACGATCGCTGGCGGTGGCTGGGGACGTGTCGCGACTCCTCGAGCGTCTCGGCCATGAGCACGCAGTCGACGCCGGGACGGATCGCGGCCAGCGCGGGCGAGGTCCGCGAGAGTTGGTCGCCCAGCACGAGGGCGATGCGAGGTCCTGTTCCAAGGGGGCGGGGCACGCCGTGGGTTCGGCCGACGGGCCCCGGAGGATTCACCGGGCGGGCCTTCAGAGCTTGCGAAGCGCGTCGACAAGGCGGTCGATGTGTTCCCGCGTATGCGCCGCCGAGATCTGCACGCGAAGCCGGGCGTGCCCCTCGGGCACCACCGGATAGCCGAAGCCGATGACGAAGACGCCCAACTCCAGCAGGCGACGGCTCATGCGGATCGCCTTGGCCGTGTCGTGCACGATGATCGGACAGATGGCGGTGGGGGACTCGATCACCTCGAAGCCCGCGGCTCGGATGCTCGTTCTCGCGTGCATGCAGTTGTCGCGCAGACGCGCGACCATGCCGGGATCCGCGAGCAGCAGTTCGATGGCCTTGTTGGCCGAGCAGGCAACCGTGACGGGGAGCGCATTGCTGAAGAGGGTCGGTCGACCCCGCTGCACCAGCAGTTCGGTGACGCGACGGCTGCCTGCGACAAAGCCCCCGGCGCCGCCCCCGAGCGCCTTGCCCAGCGTGCCGGTGAAGATGTCGACGCGATTGGCGTTGGTCGGCGCGGCGTCGAGGGGATTGATCATGCCGAAGTGCTCGTGGGTGCCCCGGCCCGTCTTCCCCATCACGCCGTGACCGTGGCTGTCGTCGACGACCAGCATGGCGTTGAACTCGTCGCAGAGCCGCCGCATCGTGGCCAGGTCGCCGATCGAGCCCTCCATGCTGAACACGCCGTCGGTGACGACCCAGATCTGGCCCGTCACCTCCTTGTTGGCCTTGGCGTTGGCGAGCGCTTCGGCGAGCGAACCGGGGCCGCTCAGCGAGTTGTTGCGATAGACCGCCTTGTGAACGCCCTTCTTGATGACGGTCGTCAGGCGGATGGCGTCGATGATGCACGCGTGATTGAGCTCGTCGGAGATGATGATGTCTCCGGGTTCGCACAGCGTCGGAAAGAGCGCCTCGGCCGCGGTCCACGCCGAAACGAAGGTGTACGCGGACTCGGTGCCCATGTAGCGGGCGATGGAACGCTCGAGCGTCTCGTGGGGCGTGAACGTGCCGCAGATGAATCGGACCGACGCTGTTCCGGCGCCATAGTCTCGCAGGCCCTTGATGCCGGCCTCGACCACCTCGGGATGGTTGGCCAGCCCGAGGTAGTTGTTGGAGCAGAAGCACAGGCACTCGCCGAACTCGCGAAGCCGCACCGACGGGCCCATCGGCCCCTCGATCATCTGCAGGTGCTTGTATTGTCCGCCTGCGCGGAGCGAGGCGAGCGTGGCGTCGGTTCGTTCGTCGAATCGGTTGGGCATCGGGGAAGATCCGTGTACGGTGCGGGCAGGGGAACGAGAAGTGTCAGGAGGACGCGTGCGACGAGGTGAGTGACGGGTCGGATGTCGGGGCGTGCGACGAGGACCTTTCGCCCGTGAGCAGGATGATGCCCGCGATGATGAGCACGCACGAGACCGCCTTGCGCACGCTCATCCCTTCGCCGAGCATCACCCATCCCAGCAGCACGGCCGTGGCGGGGGAGAGCGCGAAGGCGATCGGCCTGATGCGAGAAATGTCCCCGCCGGGCGAGGCCAGGCCCATGTAGAAGAAGAACACGCCGGCGAAGCCCGCCAAGAGCCCCGAGCCCAGCGTCAGCATCAGCCACACCTGCGGCGTCGCTTGGCTCGTCCAGCCCGGACGTTCCCACTTCCACACGTCCATGGACACCCAGTACGCGGCCGCCGCCAGGGGCAGCGTCGTCAACGTGCGGACGAGGAGCACCGCCATCGGGCCGACCTGCCCGGTGTTGAGGGCCTTTTTCGTGAAAATCTCGCCCACGCCCCAGCAGAGGCCCGCGAGCACGGCCATGATGATCGCCAGCATCGGTGCTCCCGGAAGGGTCTCACTGTCCCGAGATCGGCGCGAGCCGCACGCGACGGAAGTGGATCTCCGCCCCTTCGCTCTGGAGCGCGATCGTGCCCGGGATCCGCTCGCACTTGGTGGCGGCGTTGAGCGTCTCGCCGTTCACGTTCAGGGTGACGTCGCCGCCGTCGACGATGATCTCGTACTCGTTCCACTCGCCGATGGGCTGCTCGTTGGCTCGCAGGTGCCTGGTGTTGCGGCCGTTGGTGCGCGACGCGTCCGCCGTCATCACAAAGTTGCCGATGTTCCAGAAGTCGCCCGCCGAACCGCTCTGGAGCTGCGCCTCGATGCTTCGAGGCCACACCTGATCCGGCTCCTGCACGCGGAGCAGCACGCCGCTGTTGCCTGCCTTCTTCGTCACCGGGTTGAAACGCCACTCGAGCTTGAGCACGTAGTCGGTGAACCTCTCCTTCGTGCGGAGGTAGCCCACGGGGTTGCCCTTGCACACCAGCACGCCCTGGCCGTCGATGCTCCACACGTCTTCCATCTTCCCGCCCTCGGGAAGCAGGAACGTCCACTGGGAGAGGTCCTTGCCGTCGAAAAGCGCGATCTCGCCGGGCAGCGGCGAGCCGAGGTCGCGAACCTTGATGTTGCGATAGGCCACGCCGTCGCCGTGTTCCTGGAGCGCGATGTGCCCCTTGGGCTGGAGCCCGAAGCCGGCGTACCCCTTGAACTTGCTCTTGGCGATCATCTCCTTCCACGCGGGGCCGTCGGTGCGACACTCGACGATCTTGCGGCCGTTGAGGAAGTGCTGCAGCAGTCCTCGATGCAGGCGAATGCGGGCGTGATTCCACTCGCCCGCGGGTCGCAGTTCCTTGTCGGCTGGCGCGGCGATCATGTCGTAGAGTGAACCGGCGGCATGTGCATCGCCCGGCTTGGCGCCGTAGCCGCCGTCGTCGAGTACCTGAAACTCCGGGCCGGTCTGCCACGTGGCGTCGTTGGCTTCCGAGACGCGGTAGATGATGCCGCTGTTGGCGGCCTTCTCGCACTTGAAGTCGAGGGAAAGCTCGAAATCGCCGAACTGCTCCCTGGTCACCACGTCGCCCCCGCCGCCACCCTTGAGCACCCGCAACTCGCCGTCCCTGACCTCCCAGCCCTTGTCCGGGAAGCCCTCCTTGCGGTAGCCCCGCCACGCCGAACCGTCATCGCCTCGAAGCAGCAACGTCCAACCCGCCGCTTGCTCGGCGGCGGTGAGCGTCTGGGCGACGGCGGGCATCGAGGCGGCGGCGAGCGTCAGGCAGGCGATGGCGGTCAGTGGTCGCATGGGCGTCTCCTCGGCGAAGGGTGAATCGATCAGGCGGCGATTGGCGTCGATCGCCCGGGAATCCTACGGTGCCATCTCGGGCCCGTCGCCTGCTCACGCCATGAACCTCGCCTTCCACAAGTACCACGGCTGTGCCAACGACTTCGTCCTGCTCGACCTGGTCGCCGAACCCGGGTGGGCGAGGGTCGATCTCCCGACCCTCGCGACGCGCCTGTGCGACCGTCGACGCGGCATCGGCGCCGATCAAGTCCTCATCCTTGATCGCAGCGAGTCCGCGGGCGGAGTGTCCATGCGCATTCTCAACGCCGACGGCTCCGGCGCCGGCATGTGCGGCAACGGCCTCCGCTGCGCCGCACGCCACGCACGCGAACGCATGGGCGTCGCGATCAATCCGGTCCCCGTCGAGGTTCGATTCGGCGACGCCGTTCGACTCTGCCCCGTTTCGCTCGACATCGCTCCCGACGGAAACGTCGCGGCCGCCACGGTCGACATGGGGCCTCCGGTCTTCGACGCGGCAAGGATTCCGACGCTGCTGGAGCCCCGTGGCGGTCGCGTGCTCAACGTGCCGTTGCCTCCCGACCTCGCATCGCTCGTCGTGGCGAGCGGCGCGATGCTCGAACCGCTTGCCTGCTGCGTGAGCATGGGCAACCCGCATCTCGTGCTCTTCGGCAGGAAGCCGTCGACCCACATGGCCGCGTCGCTCGGGGCCGCGCTCGAGGTCGCCGCGTGGTTTCCGGATCGGGTCAACGTGCACTTCTGCGAGGTGCTCGCCTCCGATCGTCTCTCGATGGTCTCGTGGGAGAGGGGCACCGGCCTGACGCCCGCATGCGGCAGCGGCGCGTGCGCCACCGTCGTGCTCGCCGCGGCGTCAGGCCGCACCGGACGCGACGTTCGCGTCGAGATGCCGGGAGGCGAGGTGCGAGTTCGGTGGGATGCCTCCGAGCGAGCCTTCCTTACCGGACCGGCCGAGAGGGCCTTCGAGGGTCGCCTCGAACTCCCCGCTTGACCGAGGGCGGCGTACCGGCCTAGCCTCTTGCAAGCATCAAGAGTCCTTGCGTCACCCGTGACGCGAGGCGGCAACCGAGCGGTTCCGAGTGAACACGCCGCGGTGCCGGGAGCCCCTGCGAGGGGACCGATGCGGTCCGACGACCTTTGGTCGAGCGGGCAAAAAGCGGCCGTGTGTGCCGCACCCCTCGCACAGGTCCCACGCTCGATGCCGCGGAGTCGGCGTCATGGGTGTTCGTTCCACGGTTCCACGCACGCGTCCTGCCAGTCAGGTCATCGAACCCAAGCCGGCCTCGTCGCAGTGCCGCGAGGTCGCCGACGAGGGGCCCGACCACTGGTCGACGATGGCGATTCGTGCCGGTCGTCGGCCCGATCCGACGACGGGGGCGATCCTGACGCCGATCGTGCAGTCGACGACGTACGTGCAGCAGGCGGTGGGCCTTCACAAGGGCCACACGTACTCGCGTGCGAGCAATCCCACCGTCTCGACGCTCGAGGAGGCGATGGGCGCCCTCGAGGACGCCCTCCCCGCCGTGGCCTGCTCCACGGGGATGAGCGCCATCTCGACGCTGCTCCTGGCCGTGCTCAAGGCCGGTGATCACGTCGTCGCCGGGCGCGCCATCTACGGGGGCACGGTGCGATTCGCGAATCTCGTGCTTGCGTCGCTGGGAATCCGCACCACCTTCGTCGATACGACGTCGGCCGCGAGCGTCGGCGAGGCCATCGGGCCGTCGACTCGATTGGTCTTCATCGAGACCCCGGCGAACCCGACCCTTGCCCTGGCCGACATCGCTGCCATCGCGAAGGAGTGCCGGCGCCGCCGCGTCCTGCTCGTGGTCGACAACACCTTCATGACGCCCGTCCTGCTCCGCCCGCTCGACCGGGGCGCGGATGTCTGCATTCAGTCGACGACCAAGTACGTCGAGGGGCACAACGCGACCGTTGGGGGCGTGCTGACGACCCGCGACACGGCCTTGCGGGAACGGTTCGCCCTCATTCGCAAGACGCTGGGCACCATCCAATCGCCCTTCGAGGCGTGGCTCACGCTGCAGGGACTCAAGACGTTGCCCCTTCGCATCCGGCGTCACAGCGTCAACGCGCTTCGCGTGGCGAGATTCCTCGAGTCGCACCCCGCGGTTCGCCGCGTCTTCTATCCCGGGCTGGAATCCTTCGCGCAGCACGATCTGGCCTGTCGCCAGCATGCCCAAGGGCATCATGGCGGCATGCTGAGCTTCGAGCTTGAAGGGGGCGTCGAGGCGGGAGTGAAGCTCATGAACCGCGTGCGGCTCTGTTCGCTGGCGGAGAACCTCGGCGCTGCGGAGACGCTCATCACGCACCCTGTCAGCATGACGCATGGCGACGTTCCGGAGCGTCAGCGGCGCGAGGCGGGCATCACCGACGGACTCGTCCGCCTGTCCGTGGGATTGGAGGATCCGCTGGACGTCATCGCCGATCTGCGCGGCGCACTCGGACGCGGCTCGCGGCGGCGCCGGGTGCAGGCGAGGAGCGCGGGTTCCGATACTCCGCACGACGCGAGACGCGGACAGGCCGCCTCCCCCGGAAGGAGGGGGGGCTGATGAACGCGCTCGCGACGTTTGGCAACAGATTCCGACTCGCCGCGACGCGGCGAGCGGAGCACGAAGGCGACTCGACCATGGCCACGAACACCCCGATCACCGTCCTGAAGTTCGGCAGCTCGATCCTCGCCAACGAGGGCATGCTCTCACGCGCCGTGCACGAGATCTACCGCTACGTGCGCCAGGGGCACCATGTCGTCGCCGTCGTCTCGGCCTTCCACGGCGAAACCGACCGCCTCCTCGCCCACGCGAAGAAGTACGGCGAGCACGCGGACCCGGTCGCGGTCGCATCGTTGGTCTCGCTCGGGGAGGCGCACGCCGTGTCGCTGCTCGGCCTGGCGCTCGATCAGGCGGGCGTGCCGGTCAACGTCCTCGATTCCGCCGGCATGGGGCTCTCGACGCTCGGGCCGGCCATCGATTCGCGTCCGACGGGGCTCAACGTCGACAACGTGAAGCGGGCCCTTTCGCAGAAGCCGGTGCTCGTGGTGCCCGGCTTCATCGGTCGCGACGACATGGGACGCATCACGCTGCTCGGTCGCGGCGGCTCGGACTACACCGCCCTCTTCATCGCCGGGCAGCTCGGCGCGCACCAGGCGGTGCTCATCAAGGACGTCGACGGCCTCTACGACCGCGATCCGGCCAAGTTCGCCGACGCCAAACGCTACGAGCGCGTGTCGTACGAGGACATCCTCCAGATGCCCGAGAAGATCGTCCAGCACAAGGCGGTCAGGTATGCCGCCGACGTCGGCCTCAACTTCGGCGTCGGGGCGGCGGGCCAGCGCGTCGCCACGTGGGTGTGGGACGGTCGCAGCGCGTTCGCCAACAAGCCGCTGACCGTGAAGCCGATGCGAGTGGCGCTCGTCGGCGCGGGCATCGTCGGCCGGGGCGTCTACGAGCGAGTGAAGTCGCTCCCCAACTTCTTCTCCGTGACCTCGGTGTGCGTGCGCGACCCGGCCAAGCACGCCGCCTCCGGCATCCCCGCCGAGCTGCTCACGTCCGACTGGCGCAAGGCCGTGGACCAGGCCGACATCGTCGTCGAATCGATCGGCGGGCTCGATCCGGCAGGCGACATCATCTGCACCGCGCTCACCTCCGGTCGCCACGTCGTCACCGCCAACAAGGCCGTGCTCGCTCACGAGTTCGACCGATTCACCGACTGTCGCCGTCGGTCCAACGCTCGCCTGCTCTACAGCGCGGCTGTCGGTGGCGGCGTGCCCATCCTCGAGGCCGTTCGCGCCGCCGCTCGTCGCGGCCGCATCGCCACCGTGCGAGGCGTGGTCAACGGCACGACCAACTTCGTGCTGGGGCTGCTCTCGCGGGGCATCGACTTCGCCGAGGCCATCCGAAGGGCTCAGGTCGCGGGCTTCGCCGAGCCCGACCCTTCCGCCGACATCGACGGCCACGACGCCGCCGCCAAGGCGTGCCTCATCGCCAGAGAGGCCTTCGGCCACCCGATCTTCCCGAACCAGGTCAAGCGCATGGGCATCTCGCACCTCACGCCCAATCACGCCGCCCAGGCCGCGGCGCAGGGCGGCGCGATTCGGCTGGTGGCGCACATCTCCTGTCCGCGGGGCATGACGCACGCCACCGTTGCTCCCCTCATCCTTCCCGGCGACGATCCGCTCTCGCAGGTGCAGGACGAGCAGAACTGCGCGGTCATCACCATGGAGGACGGTTCCCGCACGGTCGTCAGCGGCCGCGGCGCGGGTCGCTGGCCGACCGCCGAGAGCATGGTGGGGGACCTCTTCGAACTCGTCCGGGGTGACAACGTCTCCGACGACGAGGAATACATCGGCGAGGTGGCGGCATGAGAGACTCGACCCGACTGGTCGCCTTCGACCCGTGCGACGGCGACCCCTTCCACGCCTCGACGACGCCCATCTACCAGACCGCCACGTTCGACCAGGAGTCCGCCTCGGGGTTCGGCCGCTTCGACTACTCGCGGAGCGGCAACCCCACCCGCGAGGTGCTCGAACGCCAGATCGCCCTGCTCGAACGCGGCGTCCGCGCCCTCGCGTACGCCAGCGGTCTGGCCGCCATCGACGCCATGCTCGAACTCCTCGCCCCCGGCGACGAGATCCTTGCGTGCGACGACCTCTACGGCGGCACGTACCGGCTCTTCTCCCGCGTCGCGGCCCGTCGAGGCATCGTCACCCGATACGTCGACCTGACCGACCTTGCGGTCGCCGGTGCCGCGTTCTCGCCCCGGACCAAGCTGGTGTACGTCGAGTCGGTGAGCAACCCGCTCATGCGGGTGTGCGATATTCGCGCGTTGGCAGCGCTGTCGCATCAGCATGGTGCGATGCTGGCGGTCGACAACACCTTCCTGTCGCCGCTGGGCATGCGTCCGCTGGAACTGGGTGCGGATCTCGTCATCCACTCGGCGACCAAGTATCTCTGCGGCCACGGCGACGTGACCGCGGGCACGCTCGCCGTGCGCGACGAGGAGTTGGCCTCGCAGTTGGCCTTCCTTCACAACGCCACCGGCACCGCGCTGGGTCCGCACGACTGCTCCCTGTTGCTGCGGGGACTCAAGACGCTCGACCTTCGCCTCGAACGCCAGCAACGCAGCGCGGGCGCGATCGCGAGGCACCTCCTGGACCGCCCCGAGGTTCGCCTGGTGCGTTTTCCTGGTCTTCCCGGGTTCCCGAGTTCGTACGTCCACAAGCGACAGGCGACCGGCGACGGCGCGGTGGTGTGCATCGAGACCGGCGACGACGAGACGTCGCGTCGTTTCGTGGAGGCCTTGCGGCTCTTCCCCATTCGCGTGAGCTTTGGCAGCGTGGGGTCGTCGGCATCGATGCCCTGCGCGATGTCGCACGCCAGCATTCCCGATGAAGTCCGCAAGGCCCGCAAGTTTCCGTCCGATATCGTCCGCCTGAGCGTGGGAATCGAGGATGTCCGCGACCTGATCGCCGATATCGACGCCGCCTTCGCCTTGCTCCGCGGCGAGTCGGGGCCGCAGGTCGAAGTCAAGCCGAGTCTCGGAACATCGCCATGTCACTGAAGGTCAAGTCCGTCGCAGTCGTCGGCGCCACCGGCGCGGTGGGTCGTGAAGCCCTCGCCATCCTCGAGCAGCGGGGGCATCCCTCCAATCGCATCGTTCCCCTCGCCTCGATGCGATCCGCGGGCACGAAGGTTCCCTACGCCGGCGGCGATCTCACGGTGCGGGCATTGACGGAAGCGTCGTTCAAGGGCGTGGACGTCGCCATTTTCTGCGCCACCTCGGGCGTGTCGAAGCAGTTCGCGCCGGCCGCGCTGGCGGCGGGGTGTCATGTCGTCGACAACTCGTCGGCCTTCCGAATGGATCCGGCCGTGCCGCTGGTGGTGCCGGAGGTCAACCCCGGCGAGATTCCAGATCCTGCCAGCCCGCGCCTGATCGCGAACCCCAACTGCTCGACCATCCTGATGCTCGTCGCCCTCAACCCATGGCGCAAGCGGTTCGGCGTCGAGCATGCCACCGTCTCGACCTATCAGGCGGTCTCGGGCGCCGGCGCTGCCGCGATGGACGAGCTGCGGGCGCAGGTCGAGCAGCATCTGTCCGGTCGGCCCGTTGAGGCGAAGATCTTCGCCGAACAGTGCGCCTTCAACGTCTTCAGCCACAACAGTCAGGTCGATCCGGCCACCGGCCTCAATGTCGAGGAAGTGAAGCTCATCAAGGAGACGCACAAGATCTGGGGCGACCCTTCGGTGACCATCACGCCCACGTGCATCCGCGTGCCCGTCTTCCGCGCCCACAGCGAGAGCTGCGCCGTGCGGCTGGGGCGCCCGGCCACCGAGGACGAGGTCCGCCGCGCGTTCGAGGGCGAGCCGGGCGTTCGCGTGATCGACGATCGCGGCGGCAACCGCTTCCCGACACCCCTGAAAGCCGCCGGCGGCGACGACGTGCTGGTGGGCCGCATCCGCGTCGACCCCGCGGCAGGGCTCGACGCTTCAGGCCGCTCCCGCCATTGGTGCCTCTGGCTCTGCGGCGACCAACTCCGCAAGGGCGCGGCCCAGAACGCCATCCAGATTGCCGACCTTCTGGCGGCATGACCCCGCTCCACCGCCGCCACCGGCCGCGAAGGGGTACAATCCCCCAGCCGCGGGTGTAGTTCAGCGGTAGAACGTCAGCTTCCCAAGCTGAATGTCGAGGGTTCGATCCCCTTCACCCGCTTTCATTGCCGCGGATGTCACGCGCTGACACCGGCGGCGAGGGGGTGGGTAAAGTCCTTCGTGGTGCACCGGCATCGCCTTCGACAACCTTCAGGCGACCATGCCGATTCCGAAGGACATCCTTGCTTACCACGCAGCGCAAACCTCTGAAGACAAGCGGATCTGCGACATGCTTGCCGCCGCGATCGCTGCCGGGCTTCCCGGTGCCGAGGGCCGCATCTGGCACCGTCATCCCGTCTGGTTCATCGATGAGAATCCGATCGTGGGCTATTCGAAGCTGAAAGATGCGATTCGGCTCATGTTCTGGAGCGGCCAGTCCTTCGACGAGCGCGAGTTGGCGCCCGAGCCGCCCGATACCAAGTTCAAGTCCGCCGGGGTTCGGTTGGCCTCTGTCGACGAGATCGATCGCGCGGCCCTCGGGCGTTGGCTTGGCAAGTCCGCCACGATCCAGTGGGACTACAAGAACATCGTGAAGCGCAAGGGCAAGTTGGTCCGGCTCACGTGATCCGACTCCATCGAGCGACCCTGTCGCTTCGCCTTCGGAACTCTCCTCGCTTGGCCCAGCATCCACGGCGTTGGCGGTGGAGGGCGGTGGGAAGCACGCCGGGAGCGTGATGATGCTCGTCGGTCGTGAGCGTGGCCCCGCGTCCCCGGTCGGTCGCGGCGTATGGCTGCGTCATCATGTGGCGTACGCTCCTTTCGTCGCAAGGCGGCGACGTGGTGTGTGTCCCGCATTGATCCCGGTTTGTCTCCTCCCCCAACCTGTGGCGGCATCACATGACGACCCCCAAGAAAAGCGCTTCCGGCGGTCTCCTCGGCCTCATCGAGTGGCTCGGGAACAAGTTGCCCGACCCTGTCTTTCTGTTCATCGGGGCCACGATCATCGTGATGGGGCTCTCGGCCATCGGCGACTCGATGGGTTGGTCGGTCCAGCCCCAGCGTGTCAAGGCCGTGACGGAAGCCGTCACGGCCGCAGACGGGACGGTCACGCACGTGCCCAAACTCGACGCGAGCGGCAAGCCCCTGACCGAACTGTTGCCCAGCGGCGCGCCGGTCGCTCCGCGGAGTTTGCTCAGCGGCGAGGGCGTTTACTGGCTCTTTGCCAACATGGTCCGCAACTTCGTCAACTTCGCGCCGCTTGGCGTCGTGCTCGTGGGCATGTTCGGGATCGGCGTGGCCGAGAAAGTGGGGCTCTTCGGCGCGGCCATGCGGTGGGTCGCGGCCCTCGTGCCCTCCAAGGCGCTCACGCCCACCATCGTGTTCGTGGGCGTGGTCTCCAACATCGCCAGCGACGCGGGATACATCATCCTGCCGCCGCTCGCCGCCGCGTTGTACGCCGCGTTTGGTCGTCCGCCGCTGGCGGGCATCGCGGCGGCGTTCGCCGGCGTGGCTGCAGGGTTCTCCGCCAACCTGCTGGTCGGGTCGACCGACGCGCTGGTCGCGGGCATCACGACGCTTGGCGCTCGCACGCTGGAACCCTCCTACACGGTGCTCGCAACCTCGAACTGGTGGTTCATGCTCGTGTCGACCTTCCTTCTGACGGTCGTGGGGTGGGGTGTCACCGCGTGGGTGGTCGAGCCACGGTTGGCCGCCCAGGGGCATGATGGCGGCGTCGACGCGGGCGGCAACGAGGCGCTCACGTCGGTCGAGCGTCGCGGTCTCCGCTGGGCCGTGATCGCCACCGTGCTGACGCTCGGGGGCATCGCGGCGCTCATCGCGGTGCCCGGCGCGCCTTTGGCCGGGCCGATGCCGGCGCCCGCACCGACCTTCGGAACGATTCCCTCCGCGTTGGGAGCCGCGCCGGCGAAGTTCTCGCCGGCTGCCGGCGCGGGCGACACGATGCCGATGGCGGGCGAAGCCGTGCTGCCTCGTCAGTGGACCGTCGAGGCGGCAGGCCCCGACGGAGCTCCGAGAGGGACATTTCGCCTCGCCGAGGACACGACCATCAAGGGGCGACTCGAAGCGTCGGCCGAGGCGCAACCTCGCTGGTCGACGGCGGTGGTGCCGCTCATTCTCATCGCGTTCCTCATTCCCGGCGTGGCGTACGGATTGGTCACCGGCGCGATCCGCTCGGCAGGCGACATCACCAAGGCGTTCACTCACGCCATGGTGATGATGGCTCCGATCCTGGCCATGGCTTTCTTCGCCGCCCAGTTCGTCGAGTGCTTCCGGTACACGCGGCTCGATGTGATGCTCGCCAACGCGGGCGGCAAGCTGCTGGTGGGCAGCGGACTTCACTATTCGGCCCTGCTGGTGGGCGTGGTGGGGCTGACGATGGTCATCAACCTGCTGATGGCGAGCATGTCGGCCAAGTGGACCGCGCTGGCGCCCATCCTGGTGCCCATGATGATGATGGCGGGCATCAGCCCCGAACTCACGCAGGCGGCCTATCGGGTGGGCGACAGTTGCACCAACGTCGTGACGCCGCTCAACAGCTATGTCGTCATCATCCTCGTCGCCATGCAGCGATGGAAGAAGGACGCCGGCATCGGCAACCTGATCGCCATGATGCTGCCATACTCCATCACCTTCGCGATCGCATGGACCTTGCTGCTCATCGGATGGTCCGTGGCGGGCTGGGAACTCGGCCCCGGGGCTCCGCTGTGGTACACTCCGGCGGCGGCTGAATGAGGGTTGGGGTGGTGGGTGATCTGCTCCGCGAGGTTCCCTGATGCGTGTTCTGCTCATTGTCGGCGTCGTAGTGTTCGTCGCCGCCTTTCTTGGGGCTTGGATCGCCGTGCTGCTCCTGGCCCGCAAGGCACGCAAGGCCCGCGCCATGAGCGATCGTGACGCGTGGGGCCATCATCCCGGGGCCGGCACCGACGGCTCGTCCCGAGGCCCCGGCGTCAACGCGTGGATGCCTCTCGGTGCGGCGGGAGTCATCGGTGCGACGGCGGCCATCGACGCCCAAGCGGATGAGTCGCGACGACGTTCGAGTCAAGGCGGCGACGGAGGTGCGATCGTCAACCCGGAACCTGCATCGGACGACGAGCGGCCCTCCACCCCGGATTGGGACACGGCCCCCGGCGATGCGGATGGAGGCGGCTGGGGCGGCGGAGACTCAGGCGGGGGCGATGGAGGTGGCGGTGGTGGCGGCGACTGATGGACGCCGTGGCGACTCACTCGCCGGGGATGTGCGAGATCACGCCCTCCCACGGACTGCTGGCCGTGGCATAGAGCTTCTTGGGGATCCGGCCGGCGAGATACGACTGTCGTCCGCCTTCGCACCCGTGTCGCATGGCGTGGGCCATCATGACGGGATCCTTGGCGTGGGCGATGGCCGTGTTGAGAAGGACGCCGTCGGCGCCGAGTTCCATGGCCTGAGCCACGTCGCTGGCGGAGCCCACGCCCGCGTCGACGATCACCGGGTAGCTCGAGTCGCCCTGCTTGAGCAGTTCGAGGCAGAGGATGATGTTGTTGCGGTTCAGCACGCCCTGGCCGCTGCCGATGGGGCTGCCCGCCGGCATGACGCTCGCCGCGCCGGCTTCCTTGATCCGAAGGGCGGCGATGGGGTCGTCGCTGGTGTAGGCGAGCACCTTGAACCCCTCTTTGACGAGAATGCGCGTGGCCTCGACGGTGCCTGCCGGGTCGGGGAGGAGCGTCTTGCGGTCGCCGAGCACCTCGAGCTTCACCCAGTCCGCCCCTGGGTTGCCGAGTTGCTCGAGCAAGTCGCGGCCCAGTCGCGACACCCGCACTGCGTCCTCCACGCTGAAGCAGCCTGCCGTGTTGGGCAGGATGGTGTATCGATTCAGGTCAAGCGCGTCGAGCAGGCTCTGGCCTTGCTCGTTGTAGAGGCGTTCTCGCCGCACCGCGACGGTGACCACCTCGCAGCCGCTCGCCGCGAGCGAGGCTTGCATCAGTTCGAGCGTGCGGTACTTGCCGGTGCCGACGAACAAGCGGCTGGAGAAGGTTCGACCGGCGATGGAGAAGGGGGTATGACCCGGTTCGGCGTTCATGGAGAGCGATCGTACCCGAGCGACCGGCCGCTCACCGCGTCGCTCAGCCGCCGCCAACGAGCGAGACGATCTCCACGACATCGCCCTCGGCCAGCCGTCGCGACTCGTGCTCCCGGCGGGGCACCAACTCCTTGTTCACTTCGGCGGCGCATGCACCGCGGCCAAGCCCAAGCGACTCGATCAACATTCGAACGGTCGTCTCGGCAGCCACGTCGGCGACATGGCCGTTGACGACGATCTTCACGCGTCCTCCGGAGCGACCAGATAGAAGCGTGCAATCGAGACCTCGAAGGTCTCGCCGTCGGGCTTGGACATCGTGTATGCGCCCTCCATCGTGCCCCAGCGGGTCGCGAGCGGGCAATAGCTGGTGTACTGGAAACTCACCCCGTCATGGAACGACGGCTGCATCCCGATGACCCCGTCACCCTCGACGGTGTGGGAAAGGCCGTCGGCATCGCAGATGACCCAGCGGCGGGAAAGGAGTTGCGCCTCCACCGGTCCATGGCATTCGATGGTGATGCGATAGGCAAAGACGAATCGCCGCTCCTCGGGGCTCGACTTGTCGTTCAGGTAAAAAGGCGACGCCCGCACGGTGAAGTGACCCGTGGTGCAGGTTGACTCGTGCTTGGGGCGAACGACGGAACTCATGCGACTGATCCAAGGGTAACCACGGAGGGGGGGGCAAGTCGCCTTCGTGCGGACGCAACAATGAGCCGGGGAGGCGGCCTCATCGGGAGGGGATGCCGCAGGTCGAAAGGGCCTCCAGCAGTCGAGGTTCATCCCACACCTCAATGCCCAGTTCCAAGGCTTTGGCAAGCTTGGAGCCCGCGGATTCGCCCGCGATGACCAACGAGGTCTTCGCCGAGACCGAGCCCGACACCTTCGCGCCCAGCGACTCGAGCAGGCGGGAAAGCGGTTCGCGTTCGTGCGACACCAGCGAACCAGTGAGCACGACCGTCTTCCCGGCAAAGACCGTGTTCGGTACGTGAGCGGCGGCGGATGCCGGCCGGTGCTCACGCGACGAAAGATCGACGCCAACCGACGCGAGGTCGGCAAATGTTCGTTTGCCCACCACGCTGTGCAGATAGGCATGGACGGCCGGGGCGGTTTCCTTGCCCAGCCCGGTTTCCGCCCGTTGAGAGGGCTCTTCGGGCATGCCGAGCGACCGGGCCTCCTCCTTGGTCAGCGACTTGGGGCGAAGGGCTCGCTCGTCGGCCTTCATCAGGTCCTCGTAGCTCGCGAAGCACCTGGCCAACATCCGAGCCGTCGTGTCGCCCACGTGACGGATGCCCATGCCCGAAAGAACCGCCGAGAGCCCTCGCGCCTTGGCGGCGTCGATGCCCGCCAGCAACTTGTCGACCTTTCGTTCGCCCATTCGGTCGATCGAGAGCAGTTGTTCGCGGTGCGACCGAAGGCGGAAGATGTCCGCGAAGGTTCGCAGCGGAATCCCGCCGTGCGCGATGATTTGGTCGATGGTCTTCTCGCCCAAACCCTCGATGTCCATTTGCTTGCGACCGGCGAACCAGATGAGCCTCTCCCGCACTTGGGCCGGACACTCGGGGTTCATGCACCGCCGCGAGGTCTCGAGCGAGGGGTCTTCCCAGGCCTCGGGCGGCTCGACCTCCACCGGGCCATCGCACTCCGGACAGCGGTGGGGAGGGCGGATCGCCTTGGCGTCACGCGGCCGAGCGGCAAGCGTCACGCCCACCACCTGCGGGATGATCTCGCCCGCCTTCTCCACCCACACCTCGTCGCCGATGCGGATGTCCGTTCGCGTCGCCTCCTGCTCCGTGGCGGCATCCCTGATTCGCCCATAGTTGTGAAGCGTCGCGTGTTGAACGGTGGTGCCCGCCAGCAACACGGGTGTCATCACCGCCCGGGGAGTGATCTTCCCCGTCTTGCCAACCTGGTGATGCACCTCGAGCAGTCGCGTGGTCTTTCGTTCCGCCGGATACTTGTACGCGATGATCCACCGCGGGCTCTTGGAGGTCATGCCGAGAGAGGCCTGCTGGTCGAAGCGATCCACCCGCACCACCATGCCATCGGTGGCGTAGTCGAGCGAGTGTCGCGCCTTGTCGAACGTCGTGATCGCTCCGATGGCATCATCGATCGACGACACCCGGCTTGCCAGGGGGTTGGTGGGAATGCCCAACTCGCGGCATCGTGCCAGAAAATCCCAGTGCCCGCGCTCGGGGCCCTCCTCGTCCACCACGCCCCGCCCGTGCGCGAAAAAACCGAGCTTCCTCGACGCGATCAACTTCGGGTCCAGTTGCTTGAGGGTGCCCGCCGCGGCGTTTCGCGGGTTCATGAAGAGATCGTCATCGGCCTGCTCGCGTTCTGCGTTGATGCGTTCAAACTCGGACAAAGGCAGAAACACCTCGCCCCGCACCTCGAATCGTCCCTTGGGCAAGCCGGATCCGCCGCCGTCCCCGAGACGAAGCGGAATCGCCTTGATGACCCTCGCCGCATGGGTGACATCGTCGCCCTTGGCGCCATCGCCTCGGGTGACCGCTCGCTCCAGCACACCGTCCTTCCATGTCACCGACAGGGCCAACCCGTCGATCTTGGGTTCACACGCCAGTGGCACCTCCAAGTCGCCATCGGTCCCGAGGCCCTTGAGCACCCGCAGGTGCCACTCCCGCACCTGATGTTCGTCATACGTGTTGTCGATCGAGAGCATCGGCAGTGCATGAGCCACGGTGATGAAGCCCGCGATGGGCTCGCCGCCGACGCGTCTGGTGGGACTGGCGGGATCGTCCAGTTCGGGGTGCTTGGCCTCGAGGGCGACCAACTCCGCCAGATCGCGGTCGAACTGCGGGTCCGACATGATCGGCGACTGGTCGACGTAATACGCCTTGTTGGCTCGCGTGAGCAGCGCCCGCAGGTGTCGGATCCGTTCGACTTCGCTTGCCATGGGCAACCGTAGAGGCCCCGAACGGCCTGCTGCCCCTCCGGGCGGCGGCTGCGGACCGGGCGAAAACGAAAGCAGGCGACCCGCCTGACGGGTCGCCTGCTCGAAAGTGCCCAGGAGAGGACTTGAACCTCCATGCCCTTGCGGGCGCTACCACCTCAAGGTAGTGCGTCTGCCAATTTCGCCACCTGGGCGGTGGCTCGACGGGCCCGAAGGCCTGCCGAGGGGTGGGGGGAAATATACGCCGGATTTTCCCAGACTCAAGACCCGGTCGGGCATTCCCAGCCCGGCACTCCGGTGGCTGCATCGCAAGCCCATGCAGCCGATGGGTTTGCGGGCGCAGAGGCTCCACCTCCCTCTGTCGGTCGGCGTCATTCCAACGTCAACCTTTGAGACTATCCTTCCTCTTCACTGGATCAAGAGTTATTGGACCATGATTATGACCACGGCGAGGACGGATATGGGCGGTTCGTTGGCGACGCTTTGGGCGGATGTGGCAAAGGCGGCGGCCGGCACCGGCCTGTTCGGCACCGCGACCGTGCGGCCTGAGGGCGTCGACTTCCCGGCGACCGGATCGGCGCAACCGGCCACCTATCGGGTGAGCCGCGAGGGTGATGCGCTGTTCGTGTCGCTCCTGATGGCGGATCGCTGGCAGAGTCACTCGATCGAAGCGGACTTGCTCAACACGGGCGACAGCGTGGAAGAGTTGGTCGCCGAAGAGTTGGCCGAACTCGGCTACGTGGAACGAAGGCCCGGCGATGCGACGGCTTCATGCGAGCACTTCCGTTCCGAGGACAAGTTGTTCACCTTCCGCTCGCGGGTGCCCATTCACGCGACCGATCCCGACGCCGCGACGATCGCGTCGCAGTGGCTTCGCGCCTATGAGGCCGCCTTCCGACGACTGGGTGACATGGATGCGGGCGGCAACGACGACTGACCGATCGGACGGTTCCCGAGCGGGCCAGATCCCGCGGACAAGGACGCGTGACGATGCGCATTCTCATGCTGGGTTGGGAGTTCCCGCCCTACATCTCCGGCGGACTGGGACAGGCCTGCTTCGGCCTGACGCGCGCCCTTGACGCGATGGGGCACGACATCACCTTCGTGCTTCCCAGGCCGGTCGATCGCCATGCCGGCTCGGCCCCCGGGCGTGTCGCCATCAAGGCGCCCGGCGATGGTGCATCGGCGGCGGACGCTTCATCGCCGGAATCCGAGGCCGCGGCCTCACCCACGGCGTGGAAGACGGCTGGACTCTCTCGCACGCGGTTCATTCGAATCCCCGCCACTTTCACTCATCCGTACCCCGCGTTCGAGGCAAGGCCGACCGATGTCGACGAGTCCGCGGAGGAGGAGGTCGTCGCGGGCATCGCCGCCGTGGGGGCCGGGCATCAGGCCGTGGGCACGAAGGGAGCCGACGCGAATGGCCGCCGCGAGTTGGATGTTCCCGTCTACGGATTCGATCTGGTCGCCGACGCCAACCGCTATGCGGTCTTGGCCGTCTCGCTCACTCGCGGAGAGCGGTTCGACGTGATTCACGCCCACGACTGGCTGACGTTCCCCGCGGGGATCATGCTCGCGGCGGTCAGCGGCAAGCCGCTGGTGGTTCACCTGCACTCCACCGAACACGACCGTGCTGGCAACAATCCCAACGCGAGGGTCGTCGAGTTGGAGCGGGCGGGCATGCATGCCGCGGCAAGGGTGTTTGCGGTGTCGCAGTTGACCAAGTCGGTCATCGTGCGTCGCTACGGCATTCCGCCCAGCAAGGTCGACGTCGTCTACAACGGCATCGATGCTGAGTCGCCGATGTTCGTTCGAGCCCCAAAGGCCTCCGACGGCGAGCGAATCGTCCTGTTCCTGGGCCGTATCACCTGGCAGAAGGGGCCGGAGCACTTCATCAACGCGGCCAAGCGGGTATTGGAGGTGGCCCCTCGGACGAGGTTCGTGCTGGCGGGAGCGGGCGACATGTCGCTGCGGATGATGGAACTCGCGAACACCCTGGGAATCGGCAATCGCGTGCACTTCACGGGCTTCCTCGGGGAGCAGGACGTGGCTCGCATCCTCGACCTCGCGGACGTCTTCGTGATGCCTAGCGTGAGCGAACCTTTCGGCATCGCCGCGCTGGAGGCCTTGTCGCATCAGGTGCCCGTGATTCTCAGTCGCACGAGCGGGGCGGCCGAAGTCATTCAGCACGCGCTCAAGGTCGACTTCTGGGATGTGGACGATCTGGCCAACAAGATCGTCGCCGTGCTGGGCAACCCCGCGCTGGCAAGCACGCTCCGCGTCAACTCCGCGGCGGAGGTCGCCCGACTCGACTGGACCTCCGCTGCGAGGCGATGCCTCGAGGGCTATGCCGCCGCGGGCGTCTGCTGACGATTCAGGTTCCCCAGACGCCGGCGATCCTCGGAAACATGCCGTCGAAGATGGCGCGAGTCTCGGTCAGGCCCGGATCGGGCGTGCGAGGGTCGGTTCGCTCGGCGGGGGATGCGGCGGCGGCGCAGGCCTGGGCGACATCCCGGAATCGGCCGATGCCGACGGCGGCAAGCAGCGCTGCTCCCTGGGCGCCGCCGCCCTCTTGCGTGCCGGTGGCGAGCACCGGGCAAGCAGTCAGGTCGGCGACGAGTTGGCGCCACAATGCCGATTGGAATCCGGCGCCGGAGGCGCGGAGTGTGGACACCGGCACGGCGCTGGCACGGGCGATGTCGACAATCTGCCCAAGGGTGAACGCGACGCCCTCGACGACCGCGCGGAGGAGATGCCCCCGCGTGTGGCGACTGGTGAGGCCGATCCAGCCGCCGCGGGCGTGCGGGTCGGGGTGTGGGCACCGTTCGCCCGTCAGGTGCGGCAGGAACACGAGCCCTTCGCATCCTGGGGGTGCCGTAGCCGCTTCGGCAAGCAGTTCGTCATAGGAGACGCCGGGACGGAGAAGGTCGCGAGCCCACCGAAGCGAAAGTCCAGCCGCGAGCATGCAGCCAGTGACGCACCAGCTCCGCGGCCCGGCGGCGGCGCAGAACGTGTGGAGGCGACCGACGGGCCCCTGAGGGGAGAGGTCCCGTCTCGGGGCATCCGACGGTGCCAGCAGGACGCCGCTCGTGCCCAGAATCATGAGCGCGGTGCCCGGGGACACGACGCCCGCGCCGATGGCACCGGCCTGATTGTCGCCGCTGCCGATGATCACCGGAATCTCGTGAGCGGGGAGACCCAATTCGGTTGCGGCACGCGAGGTGAGCTTCCCGACCTGATCGCTGGACTCGAGCGCCCGAGGAAAGATCGAGCGTTCCAAATCGAGTCGGCGGAGCAGGGGTTCGGAGAAGTCGCGTCGGTCCACATCGAGGCAGAGCATTCCGGAGGCGTCGCCGACATCGGTGGCGATGGCCCCGGTCATCCGAAAGGCGATGAAGTCCTTCGGGCACATGACGTGGCGCACGGCGTTCCATGTCCGCGGCTCATGACGCCTGACCCAGAGGAGTTTGGGGAGCGTGAATCCCGTGACGGCCGCATTCCCGACCATGCCGATCAATGCTCTCGCGGACCCGGCGGCTCGGGTGATCTCGTCGCATTCGTCTCGCGTCCGCTGGTCGTTCCAGAGCAGGGCTCGGCGGAGCGGCTGCGCCCCGCCCCCCGATGAGGCGGCATCGGCCCCCAAGAGGACGCTTCCGTGCATTTGCCCCGTCAAGCCGATGGCGGCGATCTTCGCGGCAGGGTGGCGGGCCAACAGCGAACGGGTGGCGATTTGCGTTGCGACCCACCAGTCCTGCGGATCCTGCTCGGACCAACCCGGTTGTGGCTGGTGGAGGGGATAGGTGGCGGTGCAGGTATCGAGCGGGTGGCCCTCTGGGTCGCACAGGACGACCTTGGTGCCCGAGGTGCCGATGTCGTAGCCAAGCAGATGGGCCATGGATCCGGACGATAGCGGTCGTCGCGTCGGTGCGATACGCTCTTGCTGCATGCCTAGCCGCCCAGACGGTCCCGTCACCCTTCGGACGCTCCGCAAGATGGCTCGCGAGGGCGTCCCCTTCGCATGCCTGACGGCCTACGACGCCACGACGGCGCGATGGCTGGAGCGTGCGGGCGTGCACGTGCTGCTGGTGGGCGATACGGCGGCGGAGATGGTGCTGGGGTTCAACCGAACGATCGACATGCCGCTGGACGTGCTGGTCGCCCTGACTGCCGGCGTCAAGCGTGGGGCGCCCGAGACGATGGTGATGGCGGACATGCCATTCATGTCGTATCAGGCGGACGAGAACGTGGCGGTCATGAATGCCGCAAGGTTCCTGACGCAAGGACAGGCGGATGTGGTGAAGGTGGAGGCGGATGCGTCATTCGAGGCCGTCGTGGCGAAGATGTGCCGCGCGGGGATCCCCGTGTGCGGTCACGTCGGCAGTCGGCCGCAACGTGCGGCCATCGCGGGCGGATATGGCGCGGCCGGGCGGACCGACGATGAGGCTGCGTCGATCATCCGGGATGCGGTGGCGATGGAGCGAGCGGGATGCGTGCTCCTGCTGGTGGAGGCGGTGCCGCCGGAGGTGACGCAGCGGATCATGCAGGCCACGACGCTGCCGCTGATCGGCATCGGGGCCGGATCGGCCTGTCACGGACAGGTGCTGGTGTTCCAAGACCTGGTCGGGATGACCGATGCACCACCTCGGTTCGCCGCACGTGCCGCTGAGTTGGGACAGGCGATCCGGACGGCGGGCGAGGAATGGGTGAAGCGGGTTCGCGAACGCCGGATCGGGGGAGAGACGTACACGATGCGGGGGAGTCAGGGCGGCTGACGGGGGCGAAAGAGCAGTCCGGGGCGGCCGCCGGGCGAGGATGGAGGTCTGATGAGGCGTTTCCTGGCATTCGGACCGGCGTTTGTGGTGCTTCTGGCCGTGGCAGCGGTGCTGTTGTTGGGACCGGGCGCCATGCGAAGCATGCAGTCTGCCCGTTTGGCCACCATGGTGTCGGCGGCCCGAACTCAACTGGATGCTGCCGGCAGCGTTCTCGAGCAGGTGAACCGTGCGGTGAGGCAGATCGCCGTGGCCGTGGAGCCCTCGGTGGTGCACATCGACGTGGTGGGGGCGTCGGAGTCGCCCTTCGGCTCCTCGGGCTCGGGGTGGATCTACGACGCGTCCGGGCACATCGTGACCAATGCACACGTGGTCGGCTCTGACCGCAACCGCGTGCAGGTGCAGTTCTTCGACGGTCGGGTGGCGGATGCGGAGTTGGTGGGGGCCGATCTCGACAGCGACATCGCGGTGGTTCGTGTTGACGGGATGAGCGGGTTGGTGCCGTGCCGCAGAGCCACCGGCGAGCGCCTTCAGCGCGGTGACCGTGTGTTCGCGTTCGGTTCACCCTTCGGCTTCAAGTTCTCGATGTCGGAGGGCATCGTCTCGGGCCTGGGACGCACGGCTCGCACGGCGCTGGGTCTCACTCGCATCTCGAACTTCATCCAGACCGACGCGGCGGTCAATCCCGGCAACTCGGGCGGGCCGTTGGTGGATGTGCGAGGTTCGGTCGTCGGCATGAACGTGGCGATCGCCACGGCAGCCGACACGAATGGTTCGGGCGAAGGTCAAAGCGCGGGCATCAGCTTCGCCATTCCGCTGGCCACGATCGAGTCTCGGGTGGAACAGATCGTCGCGGGCGGGCCGATCGTCAGCGGCTACATGGGCGTGCTCCTCGAGGATTTCGACGCGGGCTTGCGAGCCGACTCGCAAGGCGCGGGGGTTGTCGTCAGCGACGTCTTCGAGGCCGGGCCCGCCGCCACGGCGGGCATTCGGCCGGGCGATGTCGTCGTGGAGATCGAGGAGCAACCCGTGTCGGACAGCCAGATCCTGATCTCGATGATCGCCGCCCGGCGGCCGGGGGAGACGGTCTCGCTCAAGATCCGGCGGGGCGAGGATGTGCAGCGGGTGCGGGTGACGCTGACGCAGCGACCCACCGAGCCGGTGGCCGTGCAGTTCCGGCGTCGTCTCGAGCGTCAGTTCGGGCTCGTGCTGGCCGCCCGCGGCGATCGGTTGGTCGTGGACGAGGTTCGGCCCGGCAGCATCGCCGAGCGAGGCGGCTTCGCGGCCGGTCAAGTGGTCCAGTCCATCGACGGGCTCACGGTGATCGGCGTCGATCGGGCAGCGCAGCGTTTCGCGGAGGCGGGGCTGTTTCGAGGGCGCGATGTCAAGGTCGAGGTCGCCGACCCGGCCGAGCCCGTGTCGTTTCGCACGCTGACCTTGCGACGGGACTGAGCGGTCCGCGGCCGATCAGCAGCCCCCGGTTTGCCACGCGAGGAAGAACGCTTCGACGTCGCCACCGTCCACGCCGCCGTCGCGGTTCGCGTCGGCGCAGGGAATCGAGTCTTGCCAGTCGAGGAAAAAGGCCTCGACATCGGCACCGTCGACGCCGCCGTCCTGATTGTGATCGGCCGCGCAGGTCGGACAAGGCTCGTCGAGAGGATCGCCGACGTGAATGTTGTCGACTTGCATGTCAAAGCGAGTGGAGGGGAAGAAGTACCCCGGCAGAAGCGTGGTGAAGGCGATCTCATCGACGCTGCGGAGCACGCTCGCAAATGTGCGGTCGCGAGGGAGGCGGGGCATGCCCGTGGCGTCTTCAGCGCCTGAACCCGACCACCCTGCCGGGAGCGCCGTCGCGAACGGATCCTCGATGGTCACGGCGTAGCGGATCCAACCGGGTTGGCTGCTCGACACGATGCCCAACTCGTACCAGACGCTTGTCCACGGGTAGGGGCCCGTGTCGTTGTAGTCGCGAAGGTCCAAGGCGAAGCGTCGCGGTACTTGCTGCGGCCCGCCGCCGATGGCGATGGAGTTGATCTTGACGTCGATGCTGATGGTCACGGCGCCGTAGCGGGTGAGGTCGCCGACGAAGGCCTGATCGGTCGAGGAGCGAATCTCGGCGCCGAACACATCATCGACGATGCATGTCAGGTTCGCGCCGGGGTTGCCGCCGTCGATCACCACGTTCGAGCACCCGCTGATCGACCAACCCAGCGGCCCGTCATCGAACGTGACGGTCTCGTCGGCGAAGGCGGCCTGCACCGACGTCACGACGAGGACGGCTGCGAGCACCGGATTGAAGCGGCGAATGGCGTTCATGGCAGGGCTCCTCTCCTTCCGGGGCTCAGGTCCATCCGGTGCCCGTCGGTCGCGGTTGCGTCGGGCCCAAGACATCATAGTGGATCAGCAGTCCGTTCAGATCCGATCTGGCCCAGCCCGTGATGATTGGACCTGGGGAGAGGGGTGTTGGCTTCCTCCTTCCTGCCAAAGAGCGAACAATCTGCCGACGGGGCCCCCGGCGGTGGCTTGATTCGGACCGTGCTCGGCGGCGACCGGCGGACATTCAGGCCGCCGGCGCTGCAGCCGCGCGGGTCGATCGGCAGGTCCGTGCCCGGCGGCCACTCCGCGGTTCGATGCTCGAGCGTCGCGAGCCTGCCCGGGCCTGCCATGCGGCAGTCGACGAGGGGAGAACGATGGCCGCGATCCGTGCGGGCGTGCCGAGGCTGCCCTCGACGAGGCGACAGCGTGTCGGCGTTCCGGGGCCGCCAAGCGATGCTGCGAGGAGCGTGCCTGTCGATCAGTCGATGGAGAAGTCGCCTCGACGGATGCTCGCGGCGATGCGCTCGATGTCCGGCGTGAGCGGGCGGTCTCCGGTCAGGCGAGGCACCGAGGCCCTGATCGTCGCGTGCGCGGCCTCGACGGCCGAACCGCTTCGGAGCGGGCGGTGCACTTCCAGACCCTCGGAAGCGGCGAGCAGCTCGATCGCGATCACGCGGTCGAGCAGGTCGACGGCCCGAGAGGCCTTGGCCGCCGCGCGAGGTCCGAAAGAGTTGTAGTCCTCGATCCCTGCGCTGGTCGGGATGTTGCTCACGCTTGCAGGCGTGCAGAGCGTGATCATCTCGTTGCAGCACGCAGCGGCGGTGTACTGGGCGATCATCAGTCCCGAGTCCAGGCCGGGGTTCGACGCGAGGTACGGCTTGAGCCGGCTCTCGGCATCGAAGGCCGAGATCATCCAGAAGACGCGACGTTCGCTGATGCCGGCGACGTGCGACAGGGCCATGCACAAGGCGTCGAGCGGGATGGCCAACGCCATGCCATGGAAGTTGCCGCCGCTGACGATCGACTCGCTGCCGCCGGGAAGGTCGGAGGGGTTCTCGCCCAGCATGGTGTTGAGAGGGTGCGATGACGCGAACACCAGCGGATTGTCGGTGACAGCGCCCAGTTCGCGGCCGATCGCGCCGGCGACGTAGCCGACGGCGTCGAACGCCGCGCCGACGACTTGCGGCGTGCAGCGAAGCGAATAGGGGTCCTGCACGCGAGGGTCGTCCTCGCGGTGCGAGGGGATGATCTCGCTGTCGCGGAGCAGCCGTCGCAGGGTGGCCGCCACGTGGATCTGGCCGGGCTGGCCACGCGCCGCGTGAATGCGAGCGTCGAGCGACGCGTTGGTGCCGCGACAGGCATCGAGCGACATCGCGGCGGCGGTCAGGGCGGCATCGAGCGAACGTCCGGCGTCATGGACGGCGAGGGCCCCTCGAGCGGCCATCAGGTGCGTGCCGTTGATGAGGGCAAGCCCCTCCTTGGCTTCCAGATTCAGGGGGCGCAGGCCGGCACGCGACATGGCAGTCTGGGTGGCCACGGGACCTTCGCCGCCCGGCCAATCGCACTGTCCCTCGCCGATCAAGGCGAGTCCGATGGCGGCAAGCGGGGCGAGATCGCCCGAAGCCCCCACGCTGCCCACGGACGGCACGATCGGGGTGATGCCGGCGTTGAGGAGTTGCACGATCGTTTCGACCACGCACGGTCGCACGCCGGAGCAACCGCGGGCCAGCGAGGCGGCCAGAAGGAGCATGGTGCCTCGGACCACGTCGGCCGGGAAGGCCTCGAGCACGCCCGCCGCATGACTGCGAACGAGGTTCCGCTGGAGCGACGCGAGTTCATCGGCGGCGATCCGCTTGCGACTGAGGGAGCCGAATCCGGTGTTGATGCCGTAGTGGGGAAGTCCGTCGCCCAACGCGTGCTCGACGACGGCGCGAGATGCCGCGAGGCGAGGGGCCACGTCCGCGGCAAGGCTCACCCGAGCGGCGTGTCGCGCCACGCGAGCGACGTCGACAGGCGAGAGCGGCATGTCGTCGATGGTGATCTCAGCGGTCATCGTTGGAGTCATGTGCGTCAATCACTCGAAGGAGGCGTTGGAATAGACCTTTTGCACGTCGTCGAGGTCCTCGAGGGATTCGATGAGGGCGGCGATGGTCTCGGCCTGCTCGCCAGACACCGCGACATGATTGTCGGGCACCATCACGATGCCTGCGTCGGTGATCGGCAGTCCGGCCGACTCGACGTCGGACTTGACGGCGGCGAAGGCGGCCGCCTCGGTCCAGATGATCCACGACGGAGGATGATCCTCGTCGCCCTCGTCGAGTCGCTCGACATCGGTGGCGCCTGCCTCGATGGCCCGCTCCATCACGACATCCTCGACGAGTCCCGGCGCGGCGACGACGATGCGACCCCTGGCGGCGAACATGTATGCCACGCAACCCGAGCCGCCGATGTTGCCGCCGTGATCGGAGAACGCCAGGCGGATGTCGCCCACGGTCCGGGCGCGATTGTCGGTGAGCGTTTCGATGATCACGGCCACTCCGCCGGGGCCGTAGCCCTCGTATCGGATGTTCTCATAGGCGCTGGTGTCTTCGCCGCCGGCGCCCTTGCGGATGGCCCGCTCGACGGTGTCGCGAGGCATGTTGGCGTACCTGGCCTCATCCATGGCGTAGCGGAGCGCAAGGTTGGCGTCGGGATCGGGGCCGCCGTGACGGGCCGCGACGATGAGGGCCTTGCTGATCTTGGTCCACACCTTGCCGCGGCGCTTGTCCACGACGGCCTTGCGGTGCTTGATCTTGCTCCACTTGTTGTGTCCAGCCATGGCTGCGATTGCCTCGTTGATGTCATCTCGCGACCGGAAGGTCACGGCTGCTTGGCGGCGACGGATTCTTCCTCGGTGAGGGCCACGCGGGGAGGATCGCCCTTGGCCGCGGCGGCCAGTTTCGCGGCGATCGCGGCGACCTGAGCGGCGAGACGCTCCTCGAGCGGCCTGGGCCCCTCCGCGTCATCCCTCCCGCTTCGGTGCAGCGACAGTTGCGATTCGAGCAGCCGCAGGGCGGTGTCCCACTGGGCTTGCGCCTCCTTGTGCCGTCCGAGTCGCCACAAGACGTCGCCGAAGTGTTCCGACTGCTCGGCCGACGGCGTGCCGGCCGGGTGATTCACCGCGCGGGCCAGCAGGGTGCCCGCGCCCTCCTCGACGGCGCCGTCCGGCAGGATGCGGTCCTCGAAGCGTCCCTGCTTGTACCGGAGCCAGCCGATCGAATCGATGACGCTGGGCTCGTCGGAAAGCGAGGCGAACGCTCGTTCGATCATCGAGGCGGCCTCCCGCATGGATTCGCCGCCACGTTCCAAAAGGTTGTAGCCGAGATTGTTCAAGGCCCATGCGTGGGTCGGGTCGAGTCGGATCGCCAGTCGATAGGCGTGTTCCGCCAAGGGCTCCCGCTGCTCGACGCTCAGGCCGTTGCCGATCCAGTACGCAAGCTCCGCGCGGCGTTGCGTCTCCCCGGCAGGCACGCGGACCTCGTCGTTGTCGAGCGTCGCGGCGATGGCCTGAAGCATTCCGCCAGGGTCGCGAATCCGCTCCACCCACCAATCGATGTCCGAGGCGTCACCTCTCGTGATCGTGACGCGGAACGCCTCGTACGCGAAAGCGTTCTCCGTGCGGTCCTCGGGGGCTCGGTTGATCGTCTCCATCAGGAAGGCGAGGCCATCGGACGGATCGGGCCTCGACAGCAGCAACTGAGCCACCCGAACCGACATTTGCACGGCGATGTCCGGGTTGGAGCCTGCAGCCTGCTCCACCGCCGCGATGAGCTTCCCCGTGTCGGCGGGCGAAGCTGCGCAGAGCAGCAGCAGCCGCGTCAGGTGCATGGCCGGCGTCATCGTCAGTCCGCGTGCCGTCAGTTGGTCGAACAGGGCAAGCGCCGCGATCGAGGTCTGGCCATCCGCTTCGGCCAGCTGTTCCGGCCGCAACTCGCCGGCCATCGCGACCAGCCGGGCCGATTGCGACGGGGTCAGCGGAATCCGCTGCGGCAGGCCTTCCGCGATGGCGATGCTCGCCGCCTTGTGGTCCGCGTCGCGGAGGAGCAACTGGGCGTATTCGATGGAGTCGTCGATGCCCCGCGGAGGCGAAGCCAGTCGCGCAAGGGCGAGCGTGCGAGCCCTTGCGGGCTCCTGCATCGCGTCGCGGACGACTGCTTCGCGAAGCCGTGCCGTGGCGGGCAGCGGAAGACGCCGCCACGCCTCCGCAAGGAACGATTCCGCCTCCGCCGCGCGACCTGGCTGACACGCAAGCAATCGAGCCTTGGCCAGCACCAGTTCAGGCGCGTCCGGACGGTTGGCCAGTCGGGCGTCGATGATGCCCTGAATACGGGCGAGCGAGGAGGGATCCGCGACGACGGATCGCTCGCCGACCGCCACCAGCATCGACAGCAGCGTGGAGCTCTCGTCGTGGGGCTCCAAGAGGTTGAGCAACGCCTCGGTCGCTGGAGCCCATTGGCTGCGAGAGGCCAGGTCGCGAGCGGCGATGCCTCGAGCGAATCGGCTGTCGGGCACGGCCTCGCGGAGGCGGCCCGCGATCTCCACGAGACGAGTTTCGTCGGCCAACGGCGCGCGGGGGGAATGCAGCGCGATGAGCACTTCATACGCCCGCTCGTCGGTCGGATCGGCGTCGATGCAGGATCGCAGCACCGATTCGGCCGCGGCGGCGTCGCCGATCTCGAGCAGCCACGACGCCAGCGTCAGCCGCGGAACCGACGAGGCGTCGCGAGCCGTGGCGACGGCGTCCGACAGGCGTTGCGCGACGGCCTGGGCCCGCGAGAGCAGTTCAGGACGGTCGGCGACGGCGAGGCCGTCCAAGGCGGCATCCACGTCGGCCCACATCCCGCGCCTGGCGCGGGAGACGACCGTGATGAAGCGAGCGGCATGGGGGTCGACGCCCGTCGGCGCAGGGCTGAAAGAATGAGACGCGGCAGGCAGCGGTGCCGTGATGCACTGCAGCAGCATCCATGCGCCTGCGTTCGACGGACGGCTTCGGCACCATGCGATCGCCTGGTCGACGTCCCGACCGTAGAGAACCACGGCTTCGGCGAAGCCAGGCGACCATTCCGGGCGCTGGACGCACAGGGCGGCAAAGGCCTCGACGCGTGCAGCCGCGTCATCGCCGTGCAGCGCCGCGAACCACGCGGCGGCTCGAAGCGGTTCGGGAGAGCATCGCATCCATGAGTGCAACGCTCGTCGTGCATCCCGAGGATCGGCCACCTCGGCGGCCGCCATGACGAGCTCGTGCCGTGGCGTCGGCGCCATGGCCGAGGCCGGATCGCAGGCGACCGCGACGCAGGCGTCGACAATCTCCGGACCGATCTGCGACTGGCGAACGAGCGATTGCAGGAGGTTGAACCGCGCTTGACGGGAGCCGGATGCGTCGCCTTGCAGGGTCTCGATCAGGTCGATGGCGGCCTGGGCGCTGCGGCCGGATGCGAGCAGCGCGTAGAGCCGACGTTGGGTCAGGGCGGCGGCATCGCTTCCGGGCAGAGATGCCGCCGCGAGGTAGGCGACGTTCGCCTCGTCCATCTCGCCCAGCGACGCATGCAGGTCGCCCGCCTTGAGCCACATCTCGCTGCGCCGACGATACAACTCGGCTTCCTCGGGCCTGAGCGGGCCGCGAATGTCGGTCGGCAGGGACGCAAGCATCTGAGACAGGCATGCGGCCGCCGCCCGCACGTATCCGAGGTTGAACAAGGCGTCGGCGAGATCGGCCTGGGCGACCGCCGATGTGAGCAAGGCCCCTTCCGCCTTCGCGAGGGCGTCGGCGGCGATCAGTTCGCCCGCGGCACGTTCGAACTGCCTGCTCCGAAGCGTTTCACGGCCGAGGAAGGCGGCGATGCGAGCGTCACGCAGTCCCAGCGAAACCGCTCGGCGATAGGTGGCGGCGGCGGCCGGGCGGCGCCCCGACGCGGCCTGCGCCTGCGCGAGGTCGGCGAGGATCGCCACCGAATTCGGATCGAGACGGGATGCAGCCTCGAGCTCGGTCAGGGCCTCGGAAACACGTCCGGCAAGAAGGTGCGAGCGACCGGAGACGTACAACTTCGACGTCTCCAGCGACTGCGGCGATGGCGATGCGGGCTGCGTCTCGAGCGGCGGGCTGGCAACGGCCGTCAGCCCTTGCAACGCGTCGGCGAGCGATTTCGACCGACGGTCCGGCGCCGCAGCCGCGGGCGGCTGCGGGAGCGACGTGGGGGGCGGCGTGGCCATCGCCCGCCTGTCGGGCCGAAGCTCCTGAACTGCCGCCAACTGTCGGAGCGGATCGAGCGGGGCGCCGCGACGCGAGGTTTCGACGCCACGAGTCGTGCTGGGCATGGTGTCGGGCTTGGACGCGCAGCCTCCGAGGGCGAGTCCGGCCCATGACACCATCAGCGACACGGTCAGTGCCGAGCGACGAAGGTCGGCGTCGGACTTGGGCGGAGTGGATCGCATCGAACGCACCTACTTCGAACGTCCTCGCTTGGTCGTCTTGACGTCGCCATCGGCGGGCTTGGCTCGAGCGGCGGCCTTGGCGGCAGGCGCCCGCTTGCGACCGGGCTTGCGATCGCCGGGGGGCGATTCGCCGAGCGCGGCCTTCGCGGCCCGATCGAGGGGCGAGAGGGGGGCGAGTTGAAGCGGTTGAAAGGCGGGGCAATCCTCGCGGTGTGGCGGGGCGCCCCGTTGATCCGACCAGGCACGGACCAGTCGGAGGGCAGTCGACAGTTCGTCCGGAGAGACCACCGCCTCGAGGCACTCCATCGCGCCGGCCGGGGTGAGCGATGCGTCGACGAGACGCTCCGCCTTGAGCAGCGAGAGGAGGCGTTCATCGACGGGAATGGCGTGACCGCCCAGCGACCAGACCGTGACATGAGCCGCGGCGAAGTCCGGCAGTCCGTGAAGGGTGAGCAGTTCGCGTCGCGCATCGGCCTTGGAGAGATCGCGGAGATACTCGAGGTCCAGCGAGTTCGACCTTCGGTACAGGTCCGACAGCCACGACTTGAGACGAAGCACACGCTCGACGGCGAGCGGATATTCGGAACCGATCGCGTGGATCAAGTGGCTGGGGAGGGCCACTCGCATGTCATTGTGATCGGCGAAGTGCTGCGTGAGTTGCTGCAAGGCGGCGTCAGCTTCGGAGAGAGAGGCCTCCCAGAGCATGGTGGCGTGCACGGCGGCCGCAATGACGGTGACGGGCGCCGGGGGGTCGTCGACGCTTGCACGGGGCGCAGGATGGGCCGAGGCGAGTTTCTTGAGCAACGCCTTCCACTTGCGCTCGAAGGTGGCGGATGTGGCGCTCACGGGCTGGGGGGGGCGTCGCCCCGAGATTCGTTGCTCGAGTTCGAAGCGTCGTCTTCGGGGAGCGGCGGGCGAGTCGCCTTGGCGCGATCGAGTTCGCGAATGATCGCCGCCTCCTTCTTCATGCGGGTGTCGAGGCGAAACACGAACGTCGGGAGGGTGCGAGCCCGCACGGCGTCGGCCACTTCGCGTCGGATCCACGACGCGGCGCTCGACACGCCGTGGAAGGAGAGCTCCTGGCGATCCTCGGGCAGGATGGAGATGTCGATGATCGCGCGGCTCATGTCAGGCAGGATGCGAACGCCCGTCACGGTGATCAGGCCCGTGACGCGGGGGTCTGCCAAGCCTCTCGCAAGCACGTCCCGCACGCCTCGCTCGACATCGGCGGTAAGTTGTTCGAGTCGACGGCTCATGGGCGGGCGGACTCCGCGGCACGGGCCAGCAGTTCCGCCTCGAGGTCCGGATCCGCAGCGTCGCGGGCGTCCGGTTCCTCCTCGACGTTCACGCCCGTGCCATTGGCGATGATCTCGCGGAAGGTGTCCCCCAGTTCCGCCTCGTGCGAGTGCGAACGGATGCGCTCGGTGATGCGATCAAGGACGCTGGCGAGATGCATGGCATCCGAACCGACGACGGCAACCCCCATCCGAGCCGCCCGCAGGGAGTCCTGCAGGCCCGTCTCGGCGACGCTGGCCATGTGATGTCGATGAAGGCGATCCTTCAGGGATGCGACGATGCGACGCTTGTCCTTGAGCGATTCGGCGCCGTGCAGCAGCAGTTCGAACTGGAGGATCGCGATGAGCATGTCGGAGGACGCGGCGGGCGTCAGAGGGTGCGCTTGACCTCCACCTTCTTGTAGCATTCGAGCACGTCGCCCTCCTTGATGTCGTCGTATCCGTCGATCTTCATGCCGCACTCGGTGCCGGAGCGAACCTCCTTCGCATCGTCCTTGAGGCGCTTGAGTTGGGCGAGCTTGCGATCGTGCTCGATGACCACGCCGTTGCGGGTGACGCGGATGAGCGCGTCCCGCTGCACCACGCCGTCGGTGACGTAGCAACCGGCGATCGATCCGACCTTGCTGATCTTGAAGACCTGGCGAACCTCGGCATGGCCCAGGACCTCCTCGCGGAGTTCCGGGGCGAGCAGGCCCTCGGCGGCCTTGCGGAGATCGTCGGTGATGTCGTAGATGACCTGGTACGTCCGGATCTCGACGCCCTTGCTCTCGGCGAGCTGGCGGGCCTTGCCGGAGGGGATGACGTTGAAACCGATGATGATGGCCTTGGAGGCGTCGGCGAGGAGCACGTCGCTCTCGGTGATGCCGCCGACGGCGGCGTGAAGCACGCGGACCTTGACTTCGGTGCCCTTGACCTTCTCGCACTCGCCCTTGAGCACGTCGACCGTGCCCTGCTGGTCGGTCTTGAGGACCACGAGGATCTCCTTGACCTCCTTGTCGGTGATCTGGGTGAAGATGTTGTCGAGGGTGACGCGGGGCTGGGCCAACGCGACGTGGCGCTCGCGCTGGCGACGCTGTTCGGCCGCCTCCTGCGCCTTCTTGAGCGAGTCGACGACGTAGAACTTGTCGCCGGCGTCGCACACCTCGTCGATGCCGGAGATCTGCACCGGCAGCGGGGGGCTCGCCTCCTTCACGCGACGCCCCTTGTCGTCGGAGATGTCGCGGACGCGCCCGAAGGCCCGGCCCATGACGATGAAGTCGCCCACCTTGAGCAAGCCCTGCTGGACGAGGATGCTCGCGACCGCGCCCCGTCCCTCCTCCATCTTCGATTCGACCACGACGCCCTGGCCCGCGCCGGCGAAGTCGGCCTTCAACTCCAGCAGTTGCGACTGGTAGTCGAGCGCCTCGAGCAGTTCCTTGATGCCCTGACCCGTGGTCGCGCTGGTGCGGATGACCTCGGTGTCGCCGCCCCATTCGGCGGGATTGAGGCCCGCGGCGGCGAGTTGGCCCAGCGTCTTTTGCACCTGCGATTCGGTGGCGTCGGGGCGATCGATCTTGTTGAGCGCCACCACGATCGGCACCTTGGCTGCCTTCGCGTGGTTGATGCTCTCGATGGTCTGGGGCATCACGCCTTCGGGCGCCGACACCACGAGCACCACCACGTCGGTCATTCTCGCGCCCCGCGAGCGCATGCTCGTGAAGGCCTCGTGACCCGGCGTGTCGAGGAAGACCACGTCGCGCTTCTTGCTCTCGACCTCGACGTTCACGACGAACGCGCTGGTCTTCTGCGTGATGCCGCCCGCCTCGCCCGCGGCGACGTTGCTGTTGCGGATGCGGTCCAGCAGACTCGTCTTGCCATGGTCGACGTGCCCGAGGATCGTCACCACCGGGCCGCGGGCGCGGAGGTCCTTGGCTTCGCGACGCTCGAACTCGGACGAGACGACCTCCTCGGCCGTCTGGGCCTGCGTCACCTCGAGATCGATGTCGAAGTCCATCATGATCTCGATGGCCTTCTCCGGCTCGATCGCGTCGTTGATCTTCTTCATGACGCCCTGCATGAAGAGCTTCTTCACGATGTCCGAGGCCTTGACGCCGGTGGCGGCCGACAGGTCCTTGATCGTGAATGGAGCGGCGATCCGCAAACGGCCTTCGGACGGGCCGTCGTCCGCATGATCGTGCGCCGCCTTGTTGGCGGCATCCTGCTTGCGCTTCTTCAGGAAGCCACCGGAACGGGCGAGTTTCTCCTCGCGTTCGATGAGGTCCTTCTCGCTGAAGATGCCGCGGGTCGAACCGACCCAGTCGGAATCACTGCGACCGCGTCGACGCTCGGGGACGCCCACGCCGCTCGACCGCTTGCCCGGAGCCGCCGCGGGACCGGCCGCGTCGCGACGACGCGGGCTGCGCGACCGATCGTCCTCGCCGCCCGGACGAGGCGACGACGGTGCACCAGGAGCCCCGACGCGACGCGGACGCGGCGCCTGCACCTGCTCGGGCGCTTCCACTCGGACGACCTTCGGGCCGGCGATCCGGACTTGCGTCTTCTGTTCGAGCCGCGGCCCTGCCGGGGCCACTGCCTGCGGACGCGACGGCACGTTCATCGGTGCGGGCGTGATCTTCGCGGCAGGAGCCATCGGACGTGCCGGAGGAGACACGGCATCGGCGGCCGGCGGTTCGGGCGGCGGCGGAGCGGCAGGAGCCACCCGCGTCGGTGCGGGCGGGGGGCCCGGAGGCGTCGCGCCGGGCCGCAAAACGGTCGGCTCGATCTTGGTTGGCGTCGGGGCCGGTGCGACCCGAGTCGGGATCGGGCTGATGCCCGAGCGGGTCTGTGCAATCGAGGAACGTGCAATCGGCGGCGCCACCGGAGCAGGCACCGCCGCGGGCTCTGCGGCCGCGGCCTGCGGGGCCGGGGCGGAGGGGGTGATCTCGGTCGGCTGCGGCGCAGCTTCCGGAGGCGTGGGCGAGGGGCGCGCCGGGGCGGCCCGGGAGGGCGGCGGCGGAGGGGTGCCGATCGTCGGGGTGATCGGCCTGGCCTTGGTCAGCGTGGGGTCGGTGATCGGACCGGCAGGGATCGCGGTCGCGGGCGAGGGCTTCGGTTCGGCGACGGGCGCCTTGGCGGCGGCCGCCTCCTCGCCGTCGGTGACGGGGGCTGCGCCGTCCGATGCCCCGCCGGTCGCCTTCGCCTTGCGACTGCGAGGCGCCTTGGCTCTGGCCTGCGCGATATCGACCTTCTCGGTCGCCTCGACGGTGGTCGTCACGCCTCCGTCCGTCGCGCCGCTGAACCATTCGCGCAGCGTGGCCTCGAGGCCGATGGGCACCACGGACATGTGGTTGGTGATGTTGGGAATCTCCTCGGCCTGGCACTTGGCCACCATGACCTTGGAGTCGACTCCCAGTTCTTTCGCGAGTTGGAAAATGCGCTTGGCCGCCAAAAAGACACGCTCCGAATTAAGGGTTCGCCGCACCAACCGAAAACCGCCGCCGTCATCCCCGTCATCCCCGCCCGACTCGTCGTCGGGTGGCATGAACCCGGGCCTGCGAGTCCGGGTTCATCCGCCTCGTCCCGACCATCAGCCGCCGAGAATGTCGGCGGCTCGAGACTGCGCATCGGGCTCCACCGCCGCGTCCGTCGTCGGGACATCGCCCGCCGCGGTCTCGCCCGCCGTGAGGGCGCCGAGCACGGACTGGGCCATGGCGGCCTCCTCCCGTGCCTTGCGCTCCTTCTCCTCCTTGTCCTTCTGCTGCTGCTCGGCCACTTCCTTGGCCTTCACCGAGCAGGTTTCGATCATCTGTGCCGCGAGTTCGGGCGCGATCTCGAGTTCCTCGCCGATCACTTCCGCGCCAACCTCCTCGATGTCGAAGACGCTGACCATGCCCAGGGCTGCGAGCTTGTCGGCCATCGGCTCCGTGATGCCCTCGACCGACTGCACCGTCGAGTACATGATCTCGAGTCCCTTGCGGAACTCGTCGGGCGTGAGGATGTCGACGTCCCAGCCGGTGAGGCGGGCGGCAAGCCGCACGTTCTGTCCCCGCTTGCCGATGGCGAGACTCAGCTGGTCGTCTCGCACCACGACCGTGGCGCGGCCGAGTTCGAAGCACAGCGAGATCTCGGCCACTTCCGCCGGCTTGAGGGCGTTCTGGATCAGGATCTGCGACGACTCGTTCCATCGCACGATGTCGATCTTCTCGCCGTTGAGCTCATCGACGATGTTCTTGATGCGGCTGCCGCGAACGCCCACGCACGCGCCCACCGCGTCGACCTTGCTGTCGATCGAGGACACGGCGATCTTCGTGCGGTAGCCCGGCTCTCGGGCCATGGCCTTGATCTCGATGATCTTCTCGGCCACCTCGGGCACCTCGACTTCGAAGAGCTTCTTGATGAAGTCGGGGTTGCCGCGGGAGAGCACGATCTTCACCTGGCTTCCGGCGTCGCGGACGTCGAGAATGAGGCACCGCACCCTGTCGCCCGCGGCGAACTGCTCGCCGGGGATCTGCTCGCTGCGGGGCATGAACCCCTCGGCGCGATCGATCGTCACCACGAGACTGCCGCCCTCGTAGCGTTGCGCCGTGCCGGTGACGATCTCGCCGATCCGCTTGGAGAACTCCTCGAGGATGCTCGTCCGCTCGTCGTCGCGGAACTTCTGGATCATCACCTGCTTGAATGTCTGTGCCGCGATGCGACCGAAGGCGACGGGCGGCATGTCGAGCGGTTCGCCGTGGCGGGTCATCTGGAACACGCCGCCCACGGGGTCGAGCTTGCAGTCGAACTCCTCGGTGTCCAGCGTGTTGAAGTACTTGCGAGCCGCGGAAATCATCGCCTGCTCGAGGTCGCGGATCAGCACCGACTTGTCGATGTTCCGCTCGCGGGCGATTCCATCGAGGATCTGCATCATTTCCTTGGCGTTCATTTGGTCGTGACCTTTTCTGCCTGCTCTCTGGCGCTGGATGTCTGGATGTCGAGACGAGTTGTCGAGGCGAACGATCGAATCGGGAAAAACGAAAGAACCACAAGCCTGGCCTGTGGTTCCCGCCACGCCCCGCGCCCGGACACCGCTTTGCGGGCCGCTCGCGAGGCCGACTCGTGCATGGCACGGGTCGATCACGTCATGAGCGTCCCCCGCGGGGTTCGACTCGGCCACCACGCGCGTCGAAGCCGACGCGCCTGTCGTGCCGTGGTCCGGTTAGAGGACATGGGTGGGAACCATGAAGGACATGATGTTGCTCTCTCGGAACCCCGCGGACGGTGACACACCGGCCGCAAAGGCCCCGACGCTTCGGAGAATGATAGGGATGGCCGCCGGTCGGATCAAACCGCGACCTCGGCCGTCGATCCGCTCGGCTGGCGACTCGAGCGAAGCGTTCGTGCTCCGTACGTGTCCCGAGGGGTTCCCGCCTCCGACGCAGCGGTACCATCGTCCGTGAGAAGCGTCGATGTCAAGTGGGTTGGATCCGTTTCGTACGACGAGGGCTACGCCCTGCAGGCGGCGAGGGTCGACGAGGTGGTGGCCGCCAGGGCTCTCGGCGGCGATCAGGGCACGATCCACCTGCTCGAGCACTTGCCGGCCGTCATCACCATCTCGAGGCGTCGAGAAGCTCCGTCGCACCTGCTCGCACTGCCCGATCGTCTTGCGGCCGACGGCATCGAGGTTCGCGAAACGGACCGGGGCGGGGACATCACGTACCACGGTCCGGGGCAACTGGTCGCCTACCCGAACCTTGATCTCAACATCTTCAACCTCGGGCTTCACGACTACATGCGAATGCTCGAGGAAGCGGTGATCCGCGCCTGCGCCGTCTGGGGCATCGCGGCCGAACGCGACCCCGGCGCCACCGGCGTGTGGGTCGACGGCGCCAAGCTCTGCGCCATGGGCGTTCGTGTTCGCAAGTGGGTGTCGATGCACGGGCTGGCGATCAACGTCAGCACCGACCTGCGTCACTTCGACCACATCGTGCCCTGCGGGCTGGTCGGACGCAAGGTGACTTCCCTGAGGCGACTGCTGGGGCCTGCAGCCCCCGGGGTTCGGGAGGCGGGCGAACGCATCGCCGACGCGCTGAGCGACATGCTCCGGGAGCGCGCCGAAGCGGTCGCGGCGCGTCGACGAGACCATGGTGCGACGGGGGATGCCTGAATGACAAGGGGGCGAACCCGGTCGGGTCCGCCCCCCCTTGAACCAAGATTGAAGTCGAGGCGATGGCCCGTGGCTCAGCAGCCTCCCGCTTCCCAAACCGAGAAGAAGGCCTCGATGTCCGAGCCGTCGACGCCGCCGTCGCGGTTGACGTCGGAGCACCCGCCCGCCGCTTCCCAATCGACGAAGAAGTTGCCGACATCCGACCCGTCGACGCCACCGTCGGCGTTGTAGTCGGCGGCGCATCCGCAGATGCTCACCCCCGGGCAGATTGCCGCAAGCGTCGAGCTGTTGCGTGGCAGCTGGAGGGCGAGCACGACATCGAAGTCGATGGCGTTCTGGTTGGTGTCCTGGCAGCCGTCGCTCTTGCGAACGGCCACGAGCGTGTTGCTCAGGGCCGCCGTGGGAGCCACGCCTTCGAACGATTGGGCGAGTTGTCCGTAGCCGACCAGGTCGACCACGTCGGGTCGGTCGTAATCGGTGCCCACCAGCACCGTCGAGGAGACCAGAACGACCCGGCCGAAGCTGCTCTCCATGCCGAAGGCGGTCGCGGGGGTGAAGTCCGCAGGCGGCAGCACGGCCCCGGTGGGCGACAACTGGTTGGTGACGATCAGGCGGTACTCGCCCGGATTGATGATGCCGCCGAGCAGCGCGATTCGGCTGTCGAAACCCTGATCCGTGACGCGGGCGGACTGGAAGCTCCAGCCGGTCAGATCGACGGGCGCACCGGACCGGTTGAAGATCTCGGCGAAGTCGCCGTTGTAGCCCGACCCGCTGTTGCCGCCGCCGCCGTACACCTGCGAGATGACAACGGAGGTGTCGTTGGCTTGACAGACGGCGACGGCGAACGGCAGGCGGCCGATATCGGAGCGGCCCTGCTGGTCGGTCGTGGTGAACACGATGGTTCGCTGGCCCTGTGCCGCGCTGGGCGGCACGGTGTAGGTGGCGGAGTAGACGCCGTCGCCGGGCGTCTGATCGCCGCCGGCCCCGTTGTCACGGAGGATGACAGGCACCGAACTGCCCGAGATCTCGGCGACATTGGCGGTCACGGCAATGCCGGTGCTGGTGGCGCCGGGAACCACGGCCACACGGAGGACGACGTCGGTGCCGGCGCAGGCCGCGGCGACGTTCGAGGAAGGCGTGCCGGCGAGGAAGCCGCCCGAGGCGCGGTTTCGGGGTGTCGGCGTTCCGATGATGAAGTCGTTGAAGTTCTGGTTGGTGTCCTGCGAACCGCCCGACTTGCGGAGGGCGGCGGTGTTGTTGGCGGTGGAGGGAGTGGGGGCGACGCCTTCGAAGGAGATGGCGGCGGTGCCGTAGCCGACGAAGTCCTCGATGTCGGCGCGGGCATAGTTGGTGCCGAGCAGCGAGGTGGATCGCACCAGCGCCACGCGACCGCCGTTGTTGCCCATGCCGCCGAAGCCGGGCAGTTGGGCGAAGTCGGGCGTCGGCAGCGGACCGAAGCCGGGCACTGGATCGCTCATGCGGACGAGCATGGCCTGACCGGGAAGGATGCTGCCGGCGAGGGGAACGCGATCCTCGGCGGTGTCGAAGCCGGTGAGCTTGCCGGGGCTTGAGTACTGGACGGACCATCCGGTCAGGTCGACCACTTGGGTGGAGCGGTTGACGATCTCGACGAAGTCCGCGTCATAGGGAGCGTCCTGGCTGGGGATGGCGCCGAGATTGCCGCCGCCGCCGAAGATCTGGCTGATGACGACGCGTGCGGCGGAGGCGCCCGAGCAATCGCCGACGACCACGCCCGCGCCGGCGGAGGCCGAGCGGCCCTGCGCGTCGGCGATGGAGATGGGGATGTTGACGGGACCGAGCGGGCGACCGGACGGAACCGTGGCGAGATAGGTGTACACGCCGTCACCAGCGAGTTGATCCCCGTTGGAGCCGTTGTCGAAGAAGGGCTGCGAGGCGGAGAGACCGAGGCCTGCGAGGTTCCCGACGACGGTCATGCCCGTGCTCGGAGGGGCCGCGCCGGCGACGGTCGAGACGGTGAAGGTGAGTTGGCCGCCGGAGGAGCAGACGGCGGGGGAATCGACGGCGGCGACGCCCGAAGGATCGACCGGCCCGATCGGGGTGCCCGTGAAGGCGACCTTGTCGAAGCGCCAGTTGCCCGATGCGTTGTTGTACTGGCCGCCGGAGGCGCCGGTGTACGGATTGCCCTGGGTCCACGAATAGGCCGGGGCCGGATCGAAGGTGGAGACCAGTCGAACGCGGAAGTTGGGGTTGTTGTTGACGCCGCTGACGGACGAGAAGTCGACGAAGTTGCCGTTGATCCAGCCGTTGGTGGCGCTGATCCGCACCGGACCGATGTTGGTCCAAGTTGCACCCGCGTTGGTCGAGTACTGGACCTGCATGTGACGCACGCCCTGATTGGTCGTGAACCAGTCGAACGAGAACGAGATGCCCGTGTAGTTGACGGTGCTGACCGCGAACTCGGCGCCTTGCGTGTACTGGGGCGCGAAAATGCTCCAGCCGATGCCGGCGTTGCCCAGCGTGGTGTCGTAGCTGCCGCGGACGCGCCAGCACTGGTTGGGGGAGGAACCGGTGTCGCTGCTGGCGCCCGCCGAAGTGGCGTCGCACATCGTGAACGATCCCGTCCGCTGCGGGCTCGTGAAGAACGTGTAGTTGTTCGTCATCCCCAGCGGCGTGGCGATGCCTCGCCCGGTGCTGGGCGCGGGGTTGTTGTTGATCTGGCCCGAGGGGAACGCGTTGAAGTTCCATTCGGTGAACACGATCGGCTGGGCGGCGCAGAGGCCCGCGAGCGACGCGAGCGCAACGGGGGCGAGTCGGATGTGACGCATGATCTCCGGATCCTCTCTTGTCCACGCAAGGCGCGGGGAACGCCCCCGTCCTCGCGAAGTCGATGCTTCGGGTGCGGCTTGACGCCGCGATTCGCTGTCGATGCGGGAATCAGAACGCCAGGCCGTCGCGGTTGAGCCAGCCGCCGAATACCTTGGGCTCGAGTTCGTCGTAGACGAGCGTGTTGATGCCGTTCACGATGCCTTGTCGATGCCCGAACTGGCCGTCGGCGTTGGTGTCCTTGAACAGTTCGACGTGGCCGTCGGCGAAGCCGATCTGCCCGTAGACGCGGTCGTTGCCCAGCGAGTTGCGGGTCCTTGCGCGACCGTGAGCGGTGCCGAAGTCCGTGAAGTCCTGGCGACCCCAGACCGCGCCGAAGGGAGCCAGGACCGACTGGATGGGGCCGTCACCAAGCGCCTTGGCGCCCGGCGTGGTCGTGCCGTCGGGCAGCACCACCATGTCGGGATTCGCCGAGACGTCGGCTGTCGCGTCGCCGAAGAGCGGCACCCGGGAGGCGCTGGCCGCGCCGAGAATCTGGCTCTCCTTGAGCGGCCCCTGGACGTAGCGGATGTCCTTGGTGTCGGGGGCTCGCGTCGGGTACATCGACGTCGTGGCCGTGTAGCCCATGAACCACGACTGACAATAGTTGGTGTTGTAGCCGCGCTTGATCAGGTCGGTCAGTTCATCCTCGGAGAAGGCTGCATAGCCGTTGGAGTTGGCTCGGTTCACGTTGAGATTCTGGCTCGCCCGCGACACGTTGCCGGGGCACAGGAACTTGCCGGGAACTGAATAGCCGCCGTTGAGATGCGACGCGACCCAGCCCACCTCGTCGAAGCGGCCGTAGCCGCTCTTGCGACGGTTGTCGAAGGGCCCGGTCGAGAAAAGTCCCCGGTTGTCGGTCGAGTACGCCACGCTCGACACCGCGAGTTGCCGCACGTTCGAGCCGCACACCGTGGTTCGGGCCGTCTCTCGCGAACTCGCCAGCGAGGGCAGCATGATGCTGATCAGCAGCGCGATCACGGCGATCACGACCAGCAGTTCGATGAGCGTGAAGGCGGATCGGCGAGGGTGGCGGGAGTTCATGGCGGTGGCTCGTTCCTGAACGGTCCGTGAAAGACCCAATCGGGCAGGAAAGATTAACTGAGCCCTCGTTCGCCACTGTTAAGGCCGCATTCAGTTTGCGCGTTGGTTTCGAGATGGTCTCATGAAGCGAGAAGGCCCCGCGGGTGTCCGCGGGGCCTTCCGGAGAATCGGGTTGGCGGTCTCGTCGGCGTTGTCAGCAGCCGCCGGCTTCCCAGAGGAGGAAGAAGGCCTCGATGTCCCCGCCGTCGATGCCTCCGTCCTGGTTGACGTCGGAGCATCCGCCGCTGGCCTCCCAGTCGATGAAGAAGCTCTCGATGTCTCCGCCATCGACGCCGCCGTCCGCGTTGTAGTCGGCGGCGCACCCGCAGGGCGCGGGCGGAGCCTCTTGGATGCAGGTGATGTCGTCCCAGAAAATCGTGCCCGAACTGGCGACGTTGCCGAAGCCGAAGCGTCCGATCGTGATCTTGATGTGGTCCGGGTACGGGGGGATCGAGAAGTACCCTTGATCCTGGTTGAAGAGCACCTGCTCGCGGATGTTCTGGATGGGCCAGCGGATCTCGTAGTACCGCCATTGATCGTTCGTGTGCCCGTCGATGAGCCAGGCCGGGTTCGCGCCGTCCATGGGATCGAGCGTGGCGTAATCCTGATTGCCGCGCTTGACGTTGAGCTTGATGAAGCATCGGTCGCCGGTGATGGGCGCCGACGAGGGGATGAAGTACCACCCGCTGATCACGATGTCGCCGCCGTTCGCGTAGTCGAAGACCGGGTCGTAAAAGGGAAACCCGGGGACGGTGAAGTTCCGCCAGTCGGTGGTCATGCCGCGAAACGCGCTGTTGCCCGGCGTCGAGATCGAGATCGACGCGGCTCCGGTCCTCGAGACCGCCGGAGGCGAGAAGGCGTCTCCGATCACGCGACGCTTCGACTCGACCGGATTGGACAGGTTGTGCCAACCAACCGGATCGCCGGCCGAACTGAACTGGTCGCGCTGCTCGAATCCTGGATTGCTCACGCAGTTGGTCGGCAGCGGGCACGGCGTCTGAGCGCGGGCGGCAAAGCCCGTCGCGGCAAGAATCGCGGCCCCCGCCATGGCGTTGCTCGTCCACTTCATCGTGATGCTCCTCTCATCGCGTCCGATCGCTCCCGCCGGGTCGCCATGATACGAGCGACGGCCCGGAAACCGCGGGATCGAGATATCGGGCTTTCAGTGCATGAAAGCGATTACATTATGCCCCGCCACCGGCCACGATGCAAGCCCCCTCGCCGGTTTTCGGGGGCCCCGGACTCTGCCGACGCCCTCGACAGCGGCCAATCGCCCGGCTATCGTGATCGGTGAAAGCGTTTTCACTCCTGGTGTCTCGGTTGACCTCCCACCCATGACTTCTCGCCCCCTCAGTTCGTCGCTCGCCAACCGGTTCGGATGCTTCGAGGACGGCGGCAGGGCGTTCCGAATCACCGATCCGTGCACGCCGATGCCGTGGGTCAACGTGATCTGCACCGGTCGATACGGCTTGGTGGTCAGCCAGAACGGCGGCGGTTTCTCTTGGTTCGACGACGCCCAGCACAACGTCCTCACCCGCTGGGAAATGGATCTCGTCAGGGATTGCCACGGCAAGTTCCTCTACCTCGCCGACCTAGACGATGGCGACCTGTGGTCGCTCTCGCCCCAACCGTGCATGAAGCCGTTCGATTCCTTCTCGTGCGTGCACGAGGTCGGGTCATCCACCTTCGAGGCGAGTCGACGCGGGATCGAGACCACATGGGGGCTCACCGTCGCGACGGATCGTCACGCCGAGGTCTGGAGGGTCCGGATCCGGAACGCGGGCGCTACGACTCGTCGCCTGCGGCTGGCGGGCTACTTCGAGTGGTGCTGCAACGCCGCCCCCGACTCCAAGCGGGAGTTCCATCGGTTGTTTTTCGACATCTCCCGCGACTTGGCCCGCCATGCGATCGTCGCACGCAAGAACATGTGGGACATTCCGTCCAAGACGCCCGTGGGCCGTTGGAACCGTCCATGGCCGCATGTGGCCGCCTTCGCCGTGGTGTCGGGTCGGTTCGAACGACCGTTGGCGGTGGCCGACAAGGAGCTGTTCCTGGGCAAGTACGGCTCCCCGGCGTGCCCCGCGGCGATGCTCGCGACGGAGACTCGGGAGGGTGGTTTCGGGCGTTTCGGCGATGCCGTCGCCGCCCTCGGAGGCGACATCACGCTGGCGCCGGGCGAAGAGGTCGAGTATCACTACGTCCTGTGCATCGGCGACGATCAGGACGGGGTGCGAGAGACGCTGGATGCCCTGCGAGCGCCCGGGGCCGCGGCGGCGTGCTTTCCGACGTCGAAGGCGTGGTGGGGCGACTTGCTCTCGCCGACGGCCGTGAACACCTCGCGTCCGGACTTCGATCTGCTGAACAATCACTGGCTGCCGTATCAGGCCGTGAGCGGGCGTTTGTGGGGCCGCACCGGCTACTACCAGCAGAGCGGCGCGTTCGGCTTCCGCGACCAACTGCAGGACAGCCAGGTGTGGCTGCCGCTGGATCCCGCCGGATGTCGCCGCCAGATCCTGTTGCACGCCTCGAGGCAGTTCGTCGACGGGAGCGTGCATCACTGGTGGCACGCCTTGGCCGACTTCGGCAACCACACCAAGTGCAGCGACGACTATCTCTGGCTCGCGTTCGTCGCCGCATCGTACATCCGGGAGACGGGCGACCGGTCGATCCTCGACGAGGCGGTGGGATTCGTCGATGATCCGACGCCCCAGCCGCTCCGCGAGCACTGCCGCAGATCGATTGCCCGGGCCTTTGCTCGCACGAGCGGTCGCGGACTCCCGTTCATCGGGAGTTGCGACTGGAACGACGGTCTCTCGGCGATGGGGATCGAGGAGCGAGGCGAGAGCGTCTGGGTGGCGATGTTCCTGTGCGTCATTCTGGAGGACTGGGAGCGCGTGCTGGATCGACCACAGGATGCCGCCCTTCGCGAGGAGTACCGTCGCGCGAGAGGCGCG
>CAIYWI010000163.1 GCA_903929885.1 uncultured Phycisphaerales bacterium | reverse complement strand
GACCGTCCTATACTTGCCCCCTTCGTGGCGGAAGCGCCCCGAACACACGCCCTCCTAGCTCAGTTGGTAGAGCAGCTGACTCTTAATCAGCGGGTCGAAGGTTCGAGTCCTTCGGGGGGCATTGATTCACTCGCCACCGTGAATCCATCTGCATCACGGAATGTCGCTCGCCCCACTGAATCCTCAGATTCTTGGGGTTGTCGTCATTTCTCCGTCGAGAGCCCATGTTCGGCCGCAGACGCCTTCGGACCGCTCGGGTCGCCGTTGGATGCTTTCCCGTCACCTCAGTGCCGGGTCTCGGCGGCAGACGGGCGTCGCGGTCGGGCAGAGATGTCCCAGCCGAGCCAAGTGAGTCGTGGTCCAACCACCCGGGCTGCCGCTTCTCCCTGCGGGTAGACCACCCCGTCCATGACACAGACGGCGTGCTGGATGTGGAACCGCCGCGGCGAGGTTCCGCATCATCGCAGCCGCGTGGAATCCGATCGGCCGCTTCGGACTCATTGTGGTGCATGCCGCCCCGAGTCGCCGTGCGGCAACCGTGGCCTCTCACCCGTCGACGTCCGGATGCTTTGCGTCGTTGCTGCGGGCCACTTCTTCCGGAAGCCCCGCCGTCATATTCTGCCGTCATGGAGCAAATCCACCCTCCGGCCAACCCCCAAGGCATCGTGGATGCCCTTCGGTCCTGCATCAAGTGCGGCTACAACATCAAGGGTCTCTTCGCCGAGGGGCATTGCCCTGAGTGTGGCACACCAGTCGCCCAGTCGCTCCGAGGCGATCTTCTCCAACACGCGGCCGGCGACTACATCAAGACCATCCTGACCGGCCACTCGTGGGTGCTGAACAGCATCTTGGTGAGCATCATTCTGCAGATCGCCGGCGCGTTCGTCGGGTTCAGTGTCGGTGCCGCGGGTGGCACCGCCGCCTCGCGAGAGTTCACCGCGTTGGCTGCCTTTGCCGCCCTGGCGGTGTCGGTGTGGGGACTGCTCGGCTACCTCAAACTCACCACGCCCGATCCGCAGTTCGACGGCTCAAGTCAGCCCGAGCGAGCCCGGGTCATCGTGCGAGCCGTGGCCTATGCCCAAATGGGAATCCGTGGCATGCTCGCGGCCTTCAGCGCGTTCTCCACACCCTCCGCCGCCATGGTGCTCGTGCTGGGCGGGTTGAATGCACTCGCGATCGTCGCCTTCGCCATTCAGTTCGTCGCGATGATGAACTACACGAGGTGGCTCGCCCGCCGCGTGCCGGATGCGTGGATCGTGCGACGGGCGGGCATGTATCGGTGGCTGCTGCCGCTGGTTGCCGTGCCCGGCGCGATCCTCTTGATGATCGGCCCGCTGATCGCGCTGATCATGTACTGGAACCTGCTCGATCGCATGCGGAAACACCTCAAGTCGATCGTGGCAACCGGAACGCCCGCCGCCCTCAGGGGCATGGCGGGTTGAGCGGTCGTCGCGTCACTTCACCCGCTTTACCACCACCGTCTCCGAGACGCCCTTCACAGACATGCGATGGTCCATGCCGTCGCGCGTGATGGTTACCTCCGGGGCGTAGCTGTTGTGGTAGAGCGTCCGATCTTCGGTCTGTTCCCAGATATCACCGTTCTTGAAGCGATAGAAGCGACCTTGGGCGAAGCCCTCGAAGGAGCCTTGGATGGTCGACTGAACGCGTTCGGGCGTGCCCAGCACCGACCACGGGCTACCGCGGCTGACGAGTGTGGCTCCGATCGGCTCGTCGATGCCATCAACTGAAAGCGACAAGGAGCCGCCCGCGGACCGCACCGTGACCAGCGCGCCGTTCAGATCGACGAGCCGCTGAGGAGCATCCGTGACCTCGTAGATGCGACCGGACGCCATCTTGAGCAGGGTGCCCCGCTCGAGTTCCCGCACGCGACCGACAAGACGAGTCTGCTCGACAACCGAACCGCCCTGGTCGGGCGCCGTGACGCTCGGCGACGGCGATAAAGGCACGGTCGCGGGGAGCGGCGGCGGGGCGACGCGGTTGGGCTGCCCAGAAGGAACCGTCGGTACAAGAGTGGGATTGGTCCACGGCACCAGCGGCCCAGGCACCCACCGAGGGCCGGAACTGCCGGAGGAGGGTGCCCGGGAGCCAGACGGCGACGGCTTGACCCTGGTGCGTGCGGCATCCTGAAGCCGAGTGACATCGGCCTTGAGCTGACGCACCTGCTCGAGCCACGCGGCCTTCTCCGCCTCGAGTTCAAGGACACGGGCCTCCGCCGCGGCCATCCGCCGCACAAGTTGTTCGACATCGCCTGCGAGCCGTAACTGCTCCTCGAGTTGCTTGACACGTCGCTCGCGGGCCTCTCGATCGAGGCGACACTGGGCGAGATCGAGCCGCAGAGCGGCGGCGGGATCCTCGACGGGTGTCACCTGGGCAACCGCGAGCTTACACGCCGCGACAAGGGCGACGAGCAACGCGACGATAGGCGGATTGGGGTGCATGCCGGACTCCTCGCCGACGCGCAACGGCGTGGGCGTAAGCAATGTTACGCGTGACGTCGAGCCCCGCTGCCGGTCGATCACGCTCACAGGGATCACGCCCCGTGCGTCACTCCACGCTGCATCACTGCACTGGATCCCACGACCTGCCAGTCCCACTTCTCCGCGCACAACGCCTGCCTCGACGCACCTCCGGCCCTCGGTCTCGCAGCGGCCGGAGAACTTCGGGGGCATGGATCGGATCCAGAATGTCTGATCGACGAGGCGCCGAACGTTGACATCAACGAAGCCATGGCGACCCTATTGAAAACCAGTCCGTCCGCTGTTAGGATGGCTTGTGCGCCGCGTCGCGCCGGGCGGATCTTTCCCCGCAGGCACCTCGCACCTACCGCGCCGCACCGGACGGGGTTTGCAGTGCCTTCAGATCCATCCTCTGGACACAACCAGGCTCCCTCGCTCAGCGACCTCATCACTGCGAGCTATCCAGCGCTCTGCCGCATGGCCGCGGCACGAGTGGCCACGACGAAGCTTTCCGCCAGTTCCCTCGCCCACGAGACCATCTGTCGCCTGCTTCGCCTCCCGCGGCCGCCCCGAAACACCGACGCCCTCCAGGGCATCGCCCACCAACTGATGGAATGGGGCTTCCTCGACCGGCTCCGCCAGTTGACGCGACGACGAGAGCTCGAGCACGCCACAGGACAGAAGGTGAACGGCACGGTCGACCCCTCGCCGCGGTCGATCTCGATCACCGAGCATCTCGCCCAACTCAACACCCTCAGCGAACGAAAGGCCCACGTCGTGACGATGTGGGCGCTGGGCAACATGACGATGAAGCAGATCGCCGAGGCCTTGCGCGTCAGCGAGAAGACCGTGCAGCGAGACCTCGACTTCGGGCTGGCGTGGCTCGCCGCCGCGGCACGGAAGGGGGACGCTTGACGCCCCTGCTCTTCGAGCGGCTCGAGCAGGCCTTCGACCGCGCTCGCGACGCCTCGGCGAGCGAGCGGGCGGCAATCATCGACGAGTTGCGAAGCGTGTCCGAGGAGGCCGCCGAGCAACTGCGGCTCATGCTCGAGACGCCCGAACTCGACCGTTCCAAGGCGACTGAACTTATCGTCGAACTCGCAGACGGCCACGCCATCGACGAACCGGTCGCGGGCCAGACCATCGACCGCTACCGCCTGCTCAGCATCTTGGGCGAGGGCGGCTGCGGCGTCGTCTATCTCGCCGAGCAGCCGGCCCCCTCCCACCGCCTGGTCGCCGTCAAGGTGATCAAGCCGGGGATGGACACCAGACAGGTCCTCGCTCGCTTCAACGACGAACGCCAGGCGATGGCGCTCATGGATCACCCGTGCCTGGTCACCTCGATCGACGCCGGAGCGACCCGCGAAGGGCGGCCCTATGTCGTGATGCCCCTGATTCCTGGCCTGGCCATCACGCGGTTCTGCGAAGAGGAACGACTCAGCCTCGATGATCGCGTGCGGCTCATGGTGAAGGTCTGCCGCGGCATCGAGCACGCCCACGCCAAGGGCGTCATCCACCGCGACATCAAGCCCGCCAACATCCTGGTCTCGAAGACCGAGGACGACGTGCTGCCTCGCGTCATCGACTTCGGCCTGGCCCGCGCGATCGAAGGGTCGCTGACAGCGCACTCGACGGTGACGATGGCGGGGCAACTCATCGGCACGCCCGACTACATGAGCCCGGAGCAGGCCGCAGGAGCGGGCGCGGATGTCCGAAGCGACGTGTATGCGCTCGGTGCCGTGCTGTACGAACTGCTGGCGTGCAAGCCGCCGATCGATCCGCAGGCCTTGCGGGCCGACGGCCCGGCGGGCGTCGCCGCCGCCCTGAAGTCGATCGCGCCGGTCGCCCCCTCTCGTCACGGCGTGAGTCGATTCCGCCGGGAACTCGACTGGATCGCTCTCAAGTGCCTTGAGAAAGAGCCCGGTCGTCGTTACCCGACGGTGGCGGCCTTGGCCGACGACTTGGAGCGTTACTTGGCCGGAGATCGCGTGGCCGCCGGGCCTCCTGCGCGGCTCTATCGAGCAGGCCGCTGGATCAAGCGACATCGGCTGTTGCTCATCGCCGTTTCGCTCGCCGCGACGGGAATCGTCGCAGGGTTCTGGTACGCGCAGGCGGCTCGTCACCGCGCGGAACAGGTGGCTGAGGTGATGCGATCGATGCTCACCAGCCTTGAACCGCAGCAGGCCCAGGGGCGTGACACCGAACTCCTGCTGATGATGCTCGACGGCAGCCGCACGTTCCTCACGAAGTCCGGCCTTGATCCTCGTGTTGAACTTGACATCCGAGAGACGCTTGCCAAAGCCAATCACGCGACGGGGCGACACCTCGAAGCACGGAATCAGGCGACCCGAGCCGACGACCTGATCCGACAGTTGGAGGGCGATGGCTCGGCACGGCGCGTTGGCATGCTCACGATTCTGCTGGGCGCCGCTCAGAGCGTTCCGGTATCGGGGGTGTCGGTGGAGGTCGAGACGACTCGACTGGCTCAGGAACTGACCCGGGTCGCACAATCGAACGTCGACGACGATCCGTTGCTGCCGGTCAAGGTGCAGGTCGAGGCGTCGATCGCCGTCCACGGTTCGCTCGAGGCCCGACGCGAGTTGCTGGCCCAAGCAGAAGCCCAGTTCGGCCCCGACAGTCCCTACACGATTCGTTCAATGTGGTGGCTCGCCCGCATGCTGATCGACCAACGCGCCCCCGAGGGACGACACCTGCTGGAGGAGGCCCGCCGACGCGCATCAGCCGCCCTCGGCCCCGACCACCCCCTCGTGCATCGCATGATCTCGACGGAACTGCTCGGAGTGATCTTTTGTGGCGGCACTCCCGAAGAACTCATCACCATGGCCAAGGAACGCTTGCCCGATGCCGAACGCGTCCTCGGGCGTCGCCACCAGAACATCTCCATCGCGTACGGCAACTGGGCGCAAGCCGCATGGTTGCTGAATCGGTGCGACGAGGCCATCACCATCTACCGCAAGACGCTCGAACTCGAGTACGAGGCCCGGGGCGATGCATCATCGTTCGCGAAGTGGCATCGAGGCGCGATGGCCGCGATCGCCCTTCAGTGCGGCAAGTGGGATGTCTTTTACGAATGCGAAGCCAAGGCGTACGCTGTCGAGCCGGACGGCCCTTCGATCGACCCCAAGGCCTACCAGAGCATCATCACCAATCTCAAGTACCATGGAGATGCGGAGCGAGCGAAGCGATGGGCGGACGCATGGGACCGTCGACTCGCCGGAAACTCGGCAACCTCCAGTCCGTGACGCGCATCCGCCGCAACTCAGCACCCGCCCGCCGACCACACGCCCAAGAATGCAGCGACATCCGCAGCATCGACCGTCGCGTCAAGATCGACGTCGGCGATCATGCGAGACGCCATCCAGTTGGTGAAGAAGGCTTCGACATCGAGTCCGTCCACGCCGCCGTTGTCGTCGAAGTCGGCCGGGCACCACGCCCCGACGCGGTCGCGGAGATAGGCCGCCGCGGCTTGGGCGTTGACCAGGCCGTGCCCGTAGAGGTCGTCGCGTCCGGGGTCGCCGAGGTCGGTGGCCGTGGCCTCCATCGCCTCGCGAAGCAGGGCGGGGGTCGCACGGTCGCGGCCGACTTCGGCGATCAGCAAGGCGGCGACGCCTGCCACGTGCGGGCACGCCATCGAGGTGCCCGAGAACGAGGCGTAGCCATGCCCGCCACTGGTGGCGATGGTGACCGGGATGGCGCCACGACCGAGGAGGTCGTCTCCATCGGCCTGGGAGATGCCTATGACGGGCACGGTCGAGTTGCCGTTGAGGGTTCCGTTGAAGAGCCCGACGGCGTTGTTGGCGATGATGACCCCCACGGCGCCCGCGGCCACGGCATTGCCGGCCTTGGTGGCGAAGGTGATTCCTCCGCCGCGGCGGATCACGGCGATGTTGCCGCTCACCTCGGGCGGGAAGTCGGCTGGGTCTCCGCCCAGCCCGCACGCAATGGCCACGCCGCTGGCCGTGCCGCGGGCGCTGCCGGCGAGCGTCGCGCTTTCGTGGTTGGTGTCGGCCCAGGAGGCGATGCCCGTGGGGACCGTCGACAGCACGCCGACGCCGGGTGCAGCGACGCTGATGTTGGGACCGAAGTTGGAGAAACCCGCGCGGTTGTTCTGGGAGTCGACCGCGGCGACGGACATCACGCCGGGATACGAGGCCGGGAAGAAAGGGTCGCCGGAGTTGTTGTTGCCGGCAGCCGCGACGATCAGCACGCCCGAGGCCACGACAGCCGCATAGAGGTCGGCCTCGGCCTGATCGCTGCCGGTGCTGCCCAGCGACATGCTGATGACGTCCGCGCCGTTGAGGGCGGCCCACTCCGTGCCCGCCATGACGCCGGCCGTGGAGCCCGAGCCGCCATCGCCCAACACCTTGCCGATCATCAGCGATGCCGACGGCGCCACGCCGACGACGCCGCCGGCATCGTCGACGGCAAGCACAGTCCCCGAGCAGTGCGTGCCGTGGCTGTTGCCGTCCTGCACTGGCTGGTCGGTGACGAACGATTGCGAGAGGATCGGTTCGGGAAGGTCGGGGTGACCGAAGTCAAAGCCCGTGTCGAGCACCGCGACGATCGCGCCGCCGCCGCGGCTGGCGGTCCACGTTTCCGGGCTGCGGACCGAGATCACGCCGTAGGGCACCGTTTGGCCCAGCGCGTGGACGATGCGGTCGCGGTGAGCATATTGGATGAAGGAACTGGCCTTGTAGGCCTTGACCGCCGCCTCCTCGCGGCCGGGCTTGACTTCAACACAGCGAAGTCCGGGAACCAAGGCGTACTCGTGAACCACCTTGAGGACGCCGGCCTTGGCATCTAGCCGGGCGAGATCCTTGGGCTTGATGCCGGGCTTGGTGCGCACCAGAACGCGGCGCTGCGACAGTTCGGGGACGGAAACCGTCGCTTCAGCTCCCGCGGCGGCCTTCTTGGGTGCCGGTTTGGCCGCAGGCTTCGCCGCTGCCTTGGTGGCGGGTTTGGCCGCGGCCTTGGACACAGGCGCCGCTGCGGCCTTGGTGGACTTGCTCGTCTTGGCGGCGGATCCATCACCGGCGGATCCTGCCGGCCACGCGACCTGCGCCGCGGCATTCAAGGCAATCAGACTAGCGACAACGCGAAGGCCGGTTCGTGTAGACATAGGCAGGTCTCGTGGGACGCAACATGGCACCCGGCCTCCAACGCGCCGGATGCTCGCTCGATTCGCATGATAGCGAACCTGTGTTTCGTCGCACCACCCGGTTTGCCTCCCGCCGGTGCCACGCCCTGCGACGGCAAAAGGCCACGCGAGTCCCGAATGGGACTCGCGTGACCCGTGTGCGGGGCATGTCGGGGTGTCGGATCAGCGCCGTCGACGGACGACCAGCCCTGCCAACCCCAAGAGGGCGATGGTGCCGGGGGCCGGGACGATTCGGACGTCATCGACGCCGAGAATCGACTCGAAGGTGCCGTCGGAGTCGCTGATCGAGAATGTGAGGTCGTAGAAGCCGGTGGAGGACATCGGCAGTACATGCGACACCCGATGCCAGCCGACGTTGGTGTCGTCGGCGAGCATCGAACCGGCATCCATGTTGAATCGGGCGAGATCGACCGATGCAGTGCCTGTCTCGAGACGAACGAATGCGCCGTCCGCACTCGGGGCGAAGTCGCCGTAGTCGTAGAAGACCATGAACTCGAGCACGTCGCCGGGGTTGGCGGCGAATCGCTGCGAGAGGGTGGCGCCCCGTTGATCGATCGAATCGGTGCTCCACAGCGCGGCGAAGCGATCACCCTCGGTGGGGCCCCATTGCCCGCTGAGGGGGGCCTGTTGCCCCATCCGGATCGGGTCTCTCGCGATGATGGTGCTCGTGGGCGACGATCCGGTATTGCCCGCGTAGGCCCATCCGGTGAACCCCAGTTCGAAGCCGCCGTTGGCGATGCCCGCCTGGGCGTTGGCTGCAACGACGGCGATCCCGCCCGCGATGATCAGAAGATTGATGGTGTGGTGCATGATGTTCTCTCCTCGTTGATGGTGGATGCTGAGTGCCAGACGCTTCAGGGCATGACCATGACGGCATCGCGGCCCTCGACGACCACGCCCCCGCCTGCGACGGCGCGAATCACGCCCTGAGTGTCGCCAAGCATGAAGCCGCACGCGGCAGTCTTGAAGCCGTAAAGGATGTCGAGCCTTCCGTCGCCGTTGAGATCGATCACTCGACCGGCCCGAACCGGCGCGGCCTCCGTTCCCGTCCTGCCGAAGCGAACGCTCGCGGGAAGAATCTGCGCAACGCTGACGTCGTCACTGCCCATGATGGCCGCGTAGATGGTGTACGGTTTCGAGAGCACCACCACGTTGGGATCGAACCCGGGCGTGATCTGCAGGGGTACGGCGACCGGCGCCGAAACGGTGAGGTCGTACAGCACCGGCGTGTCGGTGATCCCCGGACCTCGCGAGAGCGTGGTGCGCATCTCGATGTACCGCCCCCGGACGCCCTGTCCATGGAACGAGATGCCGTTGCCGACGGGGCGAAATGCGACGCCGGCGAGACCTGCTCGCGCGTTGGCCGCACGAGCTTCCACTTTCACCTCCGTGCCGACCGGTTCATCTGATGTCCACGCGATGGTGCCCCAATCGAGATCATCGAGCAGGCCGTCGTAGACAACCGTCCACGAGCCTTGCTGACTGGTGAGGCCCACGGCGATGGCCCCGGTCATGTCGGAGTAGTTGTACGGGCCGGCCCCCGACCCCAGCGAGACGACCAGGTCGACCTGACCGAGGCCGTCGCCGCCGCCATCGGGATCGATGCGCATGACGCTGTCGCCGTTGTAGTTGGTCACCCACACCTTCCCGTTGGCATCCCGAGCGACGCCGGTGGGATGTGCGCCGACAGGAATGCTCTTGCGGAACACGCCGCTGTTGTTGAACCTGACGACGGTATTGGAATAGCTGCAGGCGGTCCAGACGTCATCATCGACGGGCGTGACGGCCACGCCGCGACCGCCGCTGCCGCCGAGGCCGACGGGGAAGCCCGGGTACACGACGCCGCCCTGCGAAAGCTTGAAGAGCGAGTTGTCGGTCCAGGTGGCGTTCCAGATGTTGCCCTGTGAATCCGCGCCAAGGCCGTAGGTCAGCCGACCGAGCGGAATGGCGGCCCCGGTGTCGGTGGCAGGGTCGTAGCGAAGCAGCGCTCGCTGGTTGAGGCTGGCCGACCAGAGAATGCCATGCCCATCGACCAGTCCGCCGTAGCCGCCGCAGCCGAATCGACCGGCGACATCGACGCTGGCGAGCATCGCACCGGTGTTGCCGTCGAGCTTGACGAAGTGCGACGGGTTGTACCCCGGGAAGCCGCCGGCCCAAAGGTCGTTGTTGCCGTCGATCGACACGTGACGGACTTCTCCCGCACCGGCCGTTCGGGCGTAGACGATGATGGCTTCGTCGTCGGCGGTGCTCACGCCGCCGTTGTTGTCGGCGCCGCCGGCGTTGGACCACGAGAGGATGTTTCCCAAACCGCGCGAGGTGCGGATGAGGCCGTCACCGTCGCGATCGACCGCGGTGCTGTAGGCAAAAGGCGGCTGCAGGTACTCGCCCTTGGAGTCGGGCACGAAGGAACCATCGGGGAGTTTGTGACCGCGAGTGCCGCCGATGACGATGCCGATCTTGACGACCGAGCCGTTGCCGCCGCCGTTCTCGGCGCGGTTGCCGCACCAGACGTTCCCGTACAGGTCGACGGTGGTGCGGGAGGGATTCCGGCCCCGGCCGTCGGGTGCGGATCGATACTCGCCAAGAATCTGGCCGGTGTTGGTCTCGATGCGGACGATGGTGCCGCGGTCGGAGCATGCGACGCAGAGGAAGGGCAATGGCTCGGCCGTGGGGTTGAGCTGCAGTTGATCGTTGAAGGGGGGGTTGTGATTGAGGTTGGCAAGGGCCCCCTGGTCGAAGTCGGCGTCGAGGGTGAAGGTGCGGACCTGAGCGAATGCCGCGATCGAGAGGCACCCTGCCCCGAGGACGAGAGCGACGACGTGTGTTCGACGGACCATGGCTTGTCTCCTTCTCCGTCGGGCGAGGGAAACGCACGCGGCTCCCTCCCGACATGCACATGATGAGCGATTCGCGGCGTCGACTCCACGGGGAAACTTCCTCGAACCCG
>CAIYWI010000162.1 GCA_903929885.1 uncultured Phycisphaerales bacterium | reverse complement strand
TTGAGCGTGAGGTCCGCGAGGTGACGCAGCAGCACGCCGGGGGCGTGCGGGTCGTCGAGGACCGCGCGAAGGTCCATGCCGGCGCAGAAGGCCTTGCCCGCGCCGGCCACCACCACCACCGTCAGGTCGCTCCGCGTCGCGAGCGCGTCGACCTGCGCGTGCAGCGAGTGCAGCAGGTCGATCGAGAGGGCGTTGCGCGCCTCGGGTCGGTTCAGCGTCAGGGTCGCGATGCGGCCGTCCACCGCGAGGGTCGCCAGATCATGCGTGCTCATGCGGTCGAATCGTAGAGGATCCGCTCGCAGGCCGCGTCGAAGGAAAGGTGGTCCGGCCCCGTTCGCAGGCATCTCGCCGCGGCCAGGCCTGCTTCGATGCCCGCCTCGACGTCGCGGCTCGCGTCGCCGATCAGCCACGAGCGGGCGAGATCGAGCGCCAACTCGCTCGCCGCCGCGTGGATCATGCCGGCCTGGGGCTTTCGCCACGGGTGCTCGCCGGTGAAGAAGGGCACAAGGCCCTTGGGATGAAACGGGCAGTAGTAGAAGGGAAGATCGGGCATGCCCAAGGCCCCTCGCACCGCATCGTTCACGCGCTCGACCATGTGGGGCGTGGCGATGCCCCGGGCCACCGACCCTTGGTTCGACACCACCACCAGCGTGAACCCCGCCGCCCGCAGGCGATGGCACCCCTCACGCACCCCCGGCAACAGGCGCACGAGCGAAGGATCGACCATGTCGCCCCTCGCGCCCGGCGGCGGAGGCGGCGGCAGGTCGTTGCACGCCATCAGCGTGTCGTCGCGATCGAGAAAGACGGCAGGAGTCGGCACCTCGCAAGCGTACCAGCGTCGCGCCTCGCCCGTGGCGAACTCAAGGGCCGTGCGACATCCACCCCGACAGCCCCAGGGTGAGCATGCCGAGCACCAGCAGCGTGACCACGACGAAGAACCGCTCGCGAAGCAGGGCGAAGGTGATCAGGGAGGCCAGCACGCGGATGATGGGCGTGGCGATGAGAATGAGCACGGCCAACTGCATGAGCGCGAGGCCGTCGGCCCGAGCGGCTTGGGCCAGAATCGCGCCCGGCGCGGTCAACGAGGCCTCGACGCCGCTGAAAGTCGCGAAAGAGACCTGCTCGGCCGGGCGGCTGACGAAGTGGATGACCCCGCCAACGAAGGCGGCGGTCAATGCGGCGAACACCCCTGCCCGGAGGATCCGCGAGACGGCGGTTTCGATGGTGGGCGTGCGTCCGGTCACGACATCACCCCCTGCACGCCCCGAATCAGCATCTGGACGCCCGCCAAGGCCACCAGCGTGGCGAAGGCCACGCGGAGGACGCGAACATTGGCGTGGGGCAGGATGCGGGCCCCGATGAAGGAACCGGCGAGGGCCCCCACCGCGACCGGCGCCGCCAAGCGAGGATCGATCTGCCCGCGGTGCAGCAGCACGCCGGCGCCCGCCGCGGCGGTCACGCCGATCATGAAGTTGCTCGTGGTCGTCGACACCTTGAACGGCAGTTGCATCAGCCGATCCATCGCCAGCACCTTCACGACGCCCGAGCCGATCCCCACCAGCGCGGAAAGCACGCCGGCTCCGAACATCACCGCGAACCCCGCCGGCACCCGGCGCGGGAAGTAGGGCTTGGTGCCCGGCGCGCCGTCGGCGCCCCGCACGGGCGCGTGCCCGTTGAGGCCAAGCCGCGTGGCAAGCGGGTCGGGGGGCAAGTCGGGGTGATCGGCGACGCGACTGCGGAACGTGGTGTACGCCGTGTAGAGCAGCACGAGGGAGAAGAGCATGGCCAGCGCGGGCACCGGCAGATACGCCGCCAACACCGCGCCGCACAGCGCACCGGCGGTGGTGGCCACCTCGAGCAGCATGGCGATGCGCAGGTTGGTGAAGCCCTCTCGCACGAAGGCCGCCGCCGACCCCGTGGAGGTCGCGATGACAGCCACCAGCGATGCACCGATGGCGTAGCGAAGGTCGACGCCAAAGAGCAGGACGAGCACGGGAATGATCACGACGCCGCCACCAAGCCCGGTGAGCGAGCCCAAGAGCCCGGCCACGACGGACGCTCCGAGAACCAAGGCGCACAGGAGCGGCTCGGACATGACGCAGCGAGTGAACCCGACGGGCGATCAGAATCCGGCCTTGCTGACCGAGACGACCTTGCCGCCGGCCATGGTCACGGAGATCTCCTTGCGGCCGGCCTTCCAGACCCACACCTCGGGACCGGAAGAGGAAGTCGAGCCGATGCCCGCGCCGGAGATGCTGGTGCCCGACACCTCTTGGCGTTCCCCCTTGGATTCCATGACGCGCTGGACGTCGTCGAGCGTCATGCCGGGCTGGATCATGGAATAGGTCGAATCGGAGACCTTGGCCTCGCACCCGGCCAGGGAGCCGCAGGCCACGAGGGCGGCGCCGAGCACGGATATCGCCAAGACACGCTGGAGGGGGGTGGTCTTCATGGCATGGGGCTCCAAAGGAGGTGGATTGAGCATCGTCTCGGGCCCGGCGTGCGAACTCACCAACGGACCGCGGCGAGACGGGCGACTCTAGGGGGCGTGGCGAACTCGACCCGACCCCGTCTGTTCTCGCCGCCACTACCCTACCCCCCGACACCATGAAGCCGATTGCACAACTCGAGGGCATCCGCAAGACCTACTACAAGCCGGACGGCTCGGTGATGGTCGAGGCCCTGCGTGGCATCGATCTGACCTTCATGCCCGGCGAGTACGTGGCGATCATGGGCTCCTCGGGCTCCGGCAAGTCGACGCTCATGAACGTGCTGGGCTGCCTCGATCGCCCCTCGGACGGTCGGTTTCTGCTCGGCGACCGCGACGTGACGAGCATGAACGACGAGGAGCTCTCGCAGTTCCGAGGCCGCACCATCGGCTTCATCTTCCAGTCGTTCAACCTCATCCCCGAGTTGTCGATCGTCGACAACGTCGCCACGCCTCTCTTCTACCAGAAGGTGCCCCGCGCCGAACGCACCGAGCGTGCCCGCGAGGCGCTCGCACTGGTGGGTCTGGGCGACCGACTCGGACACCGGCCCAAGGAACTCTCGGGCGGCCAGCAGCAGCGCGTGGCCATCGCTCGTGCGCTGGTGACCCGGCCGCTCGTGCTCATGGCCGACGAACCCACCGGCAACCTCGACTCGGCGACGGGCCGTGCGATCCTTGACGTCTTCGAGGGACTGAACCAGCAAGGCATGACCATCCTGATGGTCACGCACGACGACTCGGTGGCCTATCGGTGCAAGCGCGTCGTGCGTCTGGCCGACGGACTGCTCGAATACGACCGGCCATCGCCCCGAATGATGGGCGAGACGCTGACAGCCAAGGCGTGACAGGCCGCGGGACGTGACCTCACTCGCGAACGGTGCGTTGCTCGATGCGCTTGGTCGCCTTCGTCTTGACGATGCGCTTCACGTACGAGCCGGGCGTGTGCACATGATCGGGGTCGAGTTCACCGAGCCCGACGATCTCATCCACTTCGGCGATGGTGAACGCCGCGGCACACGCCATCATGGGGTTGAAGTTGCGAGCCGTCTTGTTGTAGACGAGGTTGCCGAAGGGATCGGCCTTGGCGGCGTGCACGAGCGCAAGATCGGCGAAGAGGCCGGTCTCCATGACGTACTCGCGACGCTCCTTGCCCGGGACGTCGGCCCCGCGGTTCTGTCCGGCCGGATCGTCGCAGGGTCGATAGAACATCTTGGTGGGCTTGCCGTCGGCCACCACCGTGCCCACGCCCGTGGCGGTGAAGAAGGCCGGGATGCCCGCGCCGCCGGCGCGGATGCGCTCGGCCAGCGTGCCCTGCGGGTTGAACTCGATCTCGAGCTCGTTGGCGAGGAACTGCTTCTCGAAGGTCGCGTTCTCGCCGACGTAACTGCTGATCATCTTGCGGATCTGCCGGGTCTGCAGGAGCAGGCCCAGCCCGAAGTCGTCGACGCCGGCGTTGTTGGAGATGCAGGTGAGGTTCTTCACGCCGCTGTCTCGCAGGGCGACGATGAGGTGCTCGGGGATGCCGCAGAGGCCAAAGCCGCCGACCATGACGGTCATGCCGTCGCGGAGAATGCCCTTGTCTCGCAGGTCGGCCAGGCACGAGGCCGCGTCGGAGAAGATCTTGCTGCTCATCGAATGCGTCTCCACTTCACGTGAGGTTCACTTGGCGCCGTCTGCGGGGGCGGCTGCGGGCGCTGGCTCGGCCGCGGGGGCGAGCGTTCCCTTGCATGACATGATCGCGAACATCCGCAACATGTTGTTCTGGGCGCCAGTCGAGAGGGTGCGAAGGGCGATCACCCGTCCGGGCTCGGCGCCGATGGCTGCCGCAAGCTTGGACTTGCCGACGCGCTGTGCCGCGGCGATGCACTCGGCGGTGGTGCGTCCCTCAACCATCACCCCCACCACCACCCGATCACCCTGCTGCGCCGGGGCTGCGTTCCACCACGTGGGTGCCTTGAGCGGGGGCTCGGAGGCCACCAGCGTGTCGAGGCCGGCGCCTGGAGTGGCAGGGGCCGGCGCCGCCGCGGCAGGCGCGTCGATGGCCGGTGCCGGGGCGACAGCATCCGAAGCCGACGAGGGGGCCGAAGCGGGGGCGGCAACGGGAGCCGGAGCCGCCTCGACGACCGGGGCCGGAGCCGCTGCCTCAGCCGCCGGGACGGGTGACGGTGCCGTCGCTGGCGCGGGGGTGGGGGCCGGGGTGGGGGCTGGCGGAGTGGCGCTCTCGCCGGTGGCGATCGCTGCCTTGGGGTCGCGAAGCGAGGGCATCGGCACCTGAGGCGACGTGATCTCGATGGGCGACTCCTCGGCCGCCGACACCACCTCGCCCATGTTGGAACCATCGCCCATCGCCGCCCAGGCGGAGTAGACGCCCGTGGCCAGTCGCGCATAGGCGATGCGCTCGATCTTCATGGACTGAGGGCGCCCGCCACGGGCCTCGATCTGACGCCCCGCCTTGGTCACGGCCTGATTGACGGCATCGACCAGCGTACGGGCCGACCCGACACCCGCGGAACGCCCCGGCGTGGTGGCGGCGGCCGCGAACCACTCTGGCGTCGCACCGCTGGGCCTGTCCTCGAGACGGATGCCCACCTTCTTCGACAAGGAACGCGCCTCGACCTGATCCTGCTCGCGGAGCGCGGCCGCCAACGAGAGGGGCTCGGCGGTCGTGGACGACGGGACCTGCGCGCTCGATGTCGCTTCGGGCTTCGCCGCCGCGGCGCGGGGGGCGGTCCCGCCCTGAGTGCAGCCGGCAACGGGCAACAGGAGCACGAGAGAGGCGAGCGGGGCCAATCGCAAGGACTTCATGGAAGCCCATCGTAGGAAGGCGGGTCCGCCCGCCACCAGCGACGTCAGGCTCGCGGCGAGCGAGCGGGGCGGCCTCGTGCGGGCCGCTCGGAGGCCTCGAGTCGCGAGACCCACCAGGCCTCCAGACGATCGCACGTCTCCGCGCCAAGCCCGTACGCACCGCACATCACGTCGCCGAACGCCGCCAGGGCTTCAAGCCGCTCCCGGTCGGACGCCGCGACGGACGCCGCCTTGAAGAGCGCCGCGCCATGTCCCCAGCGATGCTCGCAATCCGGCAGAGGCAGCCGCAGGGCTTGCGACGCGCTGAGCTTGATGGCATCGATCGTCAGGGCCGCCCCGGCGTGCCGTTGCATGGCGACCGCGCACGCGACAGGCGAGGCGACGGCGGCGGCGACACGCCAGAGATCAACGCCGGGCCGGGGCATGATCGTGAGCAGGGGGATGCACGGGACGGCCTCTCCCGTCTCGTCGACCCATGCCTCGAGAATGCGAGTCTGCGTGGCCAGGAGCACCTTGGGCACGAGCCGCCTCGCAAGCCACGGACCGAGCGTGCCCTCGCGCTCCATCCGGGCTCGGTCCACGCGAGGGGCCTGCCACGCCTGCCTCAGGATGCGAGCGGGACGCTCCCCCCACCGCAACCGGGCGAGGTCGATGTGGCCCGTCGTCACCAGCCGCGGCTGCTGGGCGTGCAGCAGCGAAGGCGCCGCGCCATCCTCGACGAGAAAGCCGTCGAGGCCGTAGTACTGGTCGCGGAAGTCCGCCGTGGCAGTGGCGATGTCGGCAAGGGTGGCCCGGGTCGCGAGCGTGAACTCCGGCACGCCCCACGCCGCGGCGATGAGCGGCGTCCACGTATCGCCCGCCGTCCACGCGTGGGCGTCGACCCGCACGGGCGGCAATGCCTCGAATGTCATGCCGCGACTTCGCGACACCGGCTCCTGCGCACGATCGCCCACTTCAAGCACGGGGGCGCAGGTGAAGACGCTCGCGCCCGCGAAGACGCGCTCGTCGGCGACCCAAAGGGACACCAGCGACGCGCGGCCGGCGACGGCCCTTCGCACCGGGCCTGCATCGCGAGAGGAAAGGACCGACTGCGGCTGCACCATCGCCACGCGTCCGCCGCGTGCAGCCAGTTGGACGCTTCGCCAGAGGAAGGTCGCCGAGACGTCGGTGTAGCCCTTGCCCACGCCGCCGCTGACGGCACGGATCAGGGCATCCCGAGCTCGTGTCAGGACGGTGGCCTTTTCGAGTTGGTTGAGGAATGGCGGATTGCCCACCACGACGTCGAACCCGCCACCGTCATCGGAGGACGACCACACCCGCGGAAACGCGTCGGACCAATGAAGCCATCCGCGCCGATCGCTCGCGGCGGCACCGTCGCGTCGACCCATCGCGGCCTCGCACCATGCGTCGCGATCGGCGCGTGTCGGCTCGCCTGAAGCAACCGTCACGGGCGTGTCCACCAGCGTGCCCGTCAGGGAATCGCCGTGCAGGACGTTCGCGGCCACCGTCTCGTACGAGAGCGTGGACGACGCCGCTTCGAGCAGCAGCGAGCCGATGCAAGCCTCGACGGCCACCGGGTCGCCATCGACGCCGTGAATGCACGAGGCGACCACTCGCGACATCGCCTCGGACATCGGCAGAGAGGACCGCTGCACGAGGCGGGCGGCGAGCCGCCGGGCGGCTGCGAGCAGGAAGTTGCCGCCCCCGCACGAGGGGTCGAGCACTCGGATCGACGTCACGGCTTCGAGGGGATCCTCGACGGCGCGCAAGCGGCGTTCGACGATCGGCTCGAGTGCATGGTCGAGCAGATGGGCGACCAACGCCGGCGGCGTGTAGAACGCGCCGGCTCGCTTGCGATCGCCTCGCGACGACCGACCGCCCCGGAGGGCCGCGAAGTCCGTGGCCAGCATCCGTTCGTGGATCGCGCCGATCCACTCCACCGGACGGTCGATGTGCATCACGGCCACGTCGCGGGCCGCCGCGCGCAGGCCAAGATCATCACCGGGCACGAGCCAGCCGCGGAGGGCGAAACCCCGAATGGCGGCCGCATCCTGCACCAGCAGTCGAACCAGGGTCGACAACAGCCGAGATCGAGGGATGCCCCGCGCGGCGGCCTCGGCCAAGGGAGGCAGCACGCGCTCAAGGGCGCGACCTGCGGCATCGGGAGGCGAAGGGCTCATCGCCATGGCAACAAGGCGAGCTCAGGGCTTGGCCGGCTTGGGAGCCGGCGTCGTGCCGAAGAGGGGCTGCTGGTCCTTGACGTCGCGGGTGCGCTGCTCGAGGGCGTCAAGCTCGGCGCGGAGGTCTTCGACGCTGCGGAACTGGTGGTGTTCGCTGGCGTAGCGGATGTAGGCCACTTCGTCGAGGTCGCGAAGCTTGGCCATGACGCGCTGGCCGATCACCGCGCTGGAGACCTCGCGATCGAACTCCTGATGGAGTTCCTCCTCGACCTGCGAGACGAGGGCTTCCTTGCGCTGCTCGGGAATGGGACGCTTCCCGCAGGCGGCCTGAATGCCCCGCATGATGCTGTCGCGGCTGAAGGGCACGTGCGTGCCGTCTCGCTTCACGACGGTGAGGCGGGCGGTCTGCTCGATGCGCTCGTAGGTGGTGAAGCGACGGTTGCAGGCCAGGCACTCGCGGCGACGGCGGATGATCTTGCCGCCGTCGCTCTCGCGACTGTCGATGACCTTGTCGTGGTTGGAGGCGCAGAAGGGACAGTTCACGCGGCGCGATGGTAGGCCCGGGCGGGATGGACACCGGTGCGCAAGAAAGCGCCCGGGCCGCCGGGCCCGGGCGCATGTCACGCGAGTTGGTTGATCAGTGGAGTCGACTCAGCACCCGCCCGACTGCCACACGAGGAAGAAGGCCTCGATGTCGCCGCCGTCGATGCCGCCATCGAGGTTGACGTCGGCACAGGAAGCGGAGGCCTCCCAATCGGGGAAGAAGGTGGCGATGTCGGTGCCATCGACGCCGCCGTCCTGGTTGTAGTCGGCGGCGCAGGGAGCGCAGCCGGTGCAGGAGGGACCGCCCGGGGTGTTGCCCAGCCGCAGCGAGGTGTTGGACAGGATGGTGGAGCCGGGGATGCTCAGGGCCACCGTGCCGTCGAAGTTCTCGGTGCCGACGGTGGCGTCGATGTCGGTGAAGACGGAGATGATGCCGTAGCGGAGTTCGATGGCGCCGTCCTGGAAGAGCACGGCCTGGAAGGTGTTGCTGTCGGTTCCGCCGAACTGGGGCACGTCGGTCCACTGGACGATGAATCGCTGGTCGATGCCGGGCGTGCCGAGCGTGGCGTGATAGCACTGGCCGCGGGTGGAGAAGTTGAAGTCGTCCCAGAGGGCGTAGATGGCGTCATTGGGCAGGGCGGCCGAGGGGATCGCGCCGTTGGTGAAGGTGGTGGACGTGAAGGAGAAGGAGATGAAGCCGTTGGAGCAGACATTGACGCTGCTGTAGGTGTTCCCGTAGAAGGCGAAGTCGAAGCCGATGGGAGCGAAGGCAGTGGTGTCGTCGCCCTGGGTCAGGAGAGTGCCGACGAGGGAGATGTCCTCGAAGGCCGCGCCCTGGCCGGTGACGGCGTAGCCGGGCGGGACGTCGCAGAGGACGCCGTTGCCGACATAGGAGCCGCCGGAGGCGTCGCACGCGACGCGCGAGATCTGCTGGCAGCCGTCCGGGAGGCAGCACGCGCCGACGACGGTGCACACGTTGATGGTGGCGTTGAACGTCCCCTGCGTGGTGCGGCCTTCGGCGTCGGCGACGACGAAGGGGACCGGGATGGGCACGCCGGCATCGACGGTGAAGGGGATCAGGACGCGAGCGGAGTGGATGTTGTCGCCGGCGGTGACGTCGCCGTCGACGCCGCTGTCGTTGAGCGCCAGCGTCGAGGAGCCGCCCAGGCCCGAGGCATCGGCGACGACCGTGACACCGGTGCTGGTGGGGAACTGGCCGTTGATGACGGTGACGCGAACGAGCGCGTTCTGATCGCCGCAGTTCTGGACCGCGCCGCCGAGCGAACCGGCGCCGACGGGGCTGGTGGGCTGACCGCAGGCGACGGTGGCATCGCACGGGGCCCCGGTGTCGTTGACCGAGATGACATAGTCGCCGGTCGCGGCGCCGAAGCCGCGGACGAGCACGTAGTAGGGAGCCCCATCGACGGAGCAGAAGTTGAGCGTGGAGCGGGTGGTGCTGCCGAAGGCGCAGCTGGCGTCGTCGTTGGAGCCCACGCAGGTGAGCGCGCCGCAGCCGTCGAAGCCGCAGTAGACGGAGATGATGGTGTCGAAGCCGACGGCGTCGCAGGTGGTGACGGAGAGGGTGTTGCCGTTTCCGATGAAGCGGTACCAGTTGGCGTTGTAGTTGCCGGCCGCGTAGGCGCCGCAGGCCGGAGCGGGCGAGAGCCCGCCGGTGGGAAGCGTGAAGCCGGGCGTGGGCTCGCCGACGGTGAGATCCGCGGCGGCTTCGCAGCCGGCGTTGTTGGGCATCGGGCAACGGTTCACGGTGAGATTGGGACTCGTCCCGCCGCTGCTGCGACCCTGGGCATCGGTGATGCTGTACGAGAAGCTGTACGTGCCGGTGGTGACGGGGGCGTTGAGCGTGACGGCGAACGAATGGCGACCGTCGCCGGAGACCTCGTCGCCGTTGGTGCCGTCATCAAAGAGCGGCTGCGTGCTCGAGCCGCCCAGCGCGGAGAGGTCGGCGGTGACGACGATGCCCGTGCTGGTGGGATTGAGCCCCGGACGAACGAGCACGCTGGCGAGCGTGGTGCCGCCCGCGCACTCGGTGAGCGTGCTTGGCGCAAAGGACGCGACGCCCGCGGGGTTGGTGGGCGAGGTGGGAACCGCGATGTCGAACCGGAAGAACAAGATCCCGAAGGGCGTGTCGGTGAAGCCGCTGCCCGAGATCTCGTTGCCGGAAGCCGTCTCGATCGCGAGCATCGTCGCGTTGCTGGTCAGCGTGCTGCTGCTGCACGCGATGGCATCGGGGAAGTCGAGCACCGCTCCGCTGCGGAACGTGTCATCGGCGGGGCTGCCTTGATTGGTCGCGATGTTGTAGCGATTCATCGCGATCGTGTAGGCGCCGTTGGCCATGGTGCGCGTGCAGCCGACGTCGTCGGCATCGTCGTGGCCGAAGCCGGGCACCGCCGACAACGTGGAATCGAGCATCCACCAGTCGGTGTCGAGCGCCGTGGCGGTGGCGGCATCGGGCTTGACCTGGATGTCGCCCTCCTGCAGACTGCCGCTCATCGCGATCGGATCGACCTGCGTTGTGTCGAGGACCGCCGAATAGGGCGCGGTCGTGGTGGTGCTGCCGGTGACGCGAACGTAGATCCGCTCCTGCTTGCCGAACCCGTACCACTGGATGGTTCGAGCGCCGGTGGGGGCCCCCGGGTAGGTCGTTGAACCTGTCTGCACCGTGGTGTCAGTGGTGCCCGGCACGCCGCCGCTCTGGTTGAGGCCGCGGATGGTGAAGGCATGACCCGCCGTGCCGCTCGTGGTGAGCGTCAGCGTGTGCTTGTAGATGCCAAGCGGCCGGGCCTTGGTGGTCACGATGAAGTAGTCGGCCGACGCGTTGCCGGGAACGGTCGTGCTCGTGCCGGTGGTCGATCCCGAGATGGTGTCGCCGCTGTCGAGCCCGACGCCCCCGTTGTCGGCGACGGTTGCAGTCGCCTTGCTCTCGTTGGGCTCGATCTCGGGCGTATCGACCGCGTGGACCGTTCCTGCCAAGACCGACAACGCACCGATCGCGAGAAGCAAGACGCCGCCATTGCAACGAATCATGATGACTCCATTCGGCTGATGACACCTGAAGACCATGCCGCCGGGCGACCAGCGCGGATGCGTGTCGCGAGGGGCGGACCTGCACCTCCGCAACCGGACAGAATAACCGGAAACGCGTAGGCGTGTCAATGCACAAGCACGATCATGCCGAGGCGAAGCCGGACGGTGGGCGTAAGGTGCGAAAGGCCGCGCCGGCCCATGCCACCGGTGCGGCAAGCTCGCCCCAAGGCGACAAAAAACGCCCGGACCTTTCGGCCCGGGCGTTCAGGATGTCAGGTCGTCAGGAACGAGGGCTCAGCAGCCACCCGCCTCCCACACGCTGAAGAAGAACTCGATGTCGCCACCGTCGATGCCGCCGTCAAGGTTGACGTCGGCGCACGACTCGGCGCTTTCCCAGCCGGCGAAGAAGGTCTCGATGTCGCCGCCATCGACGCCGCCGTCGCTGTTGTAGTCGGCGGCGCAGGGCGGGCACGACGAGCAGGAAGGACCGCCCTCGGTGGTCACCAGGCGGATGCCGCTGCCGGACGTGATGCCCGACGCCAGGAAGCTGGTGGCGACGGTGCCGTCGCCATTCTCGACGCCGATGGTGGCATCGGCGTCAACGAACGCGGCGATGGTGCCGTAGCGGAACTCGATCTCGCCCGACTCGAAGAGCACCATCTGGAAGGTGTTGCTGTCGGTCAGGCCGAACTGCGGCACGTTGGTCCACTGGGCGATGAACCGGCGATCAACGCCGGCGGTGCCCAGCGTCGCGTGATAGCAGGCGCCTGCGGTGCCGAAGTTGAAGTCGTCCCACAGCGGATAGATCGCGTTGTTGGGAACCGCGGCGGAGGGAATGGCGCCATTGGTGAACGCCGTCGACGTCGAGTCGAAGCTGGCGAAGCCGTTGGAGCAGATGTTGATGGCGGGGAAGCTCGCCACGCCGTAGAACGTGAAGTCGAAACCGATGGGAACATTGACGGTGGTATCGTCGCCCTGCGTGATGGCCGTTCCGACCGCCGAGATGTCCTCGAACGCGCCGGCCGTGCCGTTGGCGACGTAACCCGCGGGAATGTCGCAGGGGACGCCGACTCCCTGGAAGTTGCCGCCGCCGGCCGCGCACGCGCCGACGGAGAGTTGCTCGCAACCAGAAGGCAGGCAGCACGCGCCGAGCGCGGTGCAGGCCGAGATCGAGGCCGAGAAGGATCCGCTGCCCGAACGACCCTCAGCGTCGCTGACCGAGAAGGGAATGGGGTAGGCGGCCGCACTCACCGTGTGGGACACGAGCACGCTCGCGGAGAAGATGTTGTCGCCCGCGGTGGCGTCGCCATCCGTGCCGCCGTCGTTGAGGGACAGGGTCGCCGAGCCGCCGATGGCCGACGCGTCGGCCGTGACGACCAAGCCGGTGCTGGTCGGGAACAGGCCCGGAGCGACGGTCACGCGGATCACTGCGTTGCGATCACCGCAGTTCTGCACCGCGCCCGCGAGCGAACCGACGCCCGTGGGGTTGGAGACGCAGGTCTCGGTGATGGCGAACCGCAGGCCGACGCCCGTGCCGATGCTCGACTCGGGCACGCTCACGCCGATGGTGCCGCTGGCGTTCTCGACGCCGATGGTCGCATCGCCGCCGGTGAAGGCCGTAATGGTGGCGTAGCGAATCTCGACGGCGCCGGTCTCGAAGAGGACGACCTGGAAGGTGTTGCTGTCGGCTTGGCCGAACTGAGGCACTTCGTTCCACTGAGCGATGAAGCGCAGGTCGGTGCCCGCGGTGCCCAACGTGGCATAGCTGCAGACGCGGCCGCTGCAGTCGAGGTCGTCCCACAAGGCGTAGATGGCGTTGTTGGGGACGCCGGTGCTCGGGATGGCGGCGTTGGCCAAGGACGCGGAACCCACGCCGAAGTTGAGGAATCCGTTGGAGGCGAAGTTCACGTCGGTGTAGCTGGTGCCGTAGAAGGGGAAGCTGAAGCCGACAGGAACGACGACGAAGTTGTCGTCGAGGAGCGCCGCCGGAGTTCCGACAGCCGAGATGTCCTCGAACGCGCCAGCGGCGCCGGTGAGGGCATACCCCTGGCAGGGGACGTTGTCGCCGCGGTAGACGCCGCCGGCGGCCACGCACGCGGACTGCAGGAGGGACTGGCAGCCTTCAGGCAGGCAGCACGCGCCCGTGGGGCAGGCCGTGACGGTCAAGTTGCCGCTCAGCCCGTTGCTGCTGCGACCTTGGCCGTCGCTGACGACGTAGGTGAACGAGCGAGCGCCCTCAACGGTGCTCGAGGCGATCACCTGTGAATACGAGTGGATGTTGTCGCCGGCCGTCGCGTCGCCGTTCGTGCCGTCATCGAACAGCCGCTGGCTGGACGATCCGCCCACCGCGCTGAGATCGGCGGTGACGCGAATGTCGCTGCTCGCCGGATTGGCGCCCGGCGTCACGGTCACGCGGGCCAAGGCCGACGCCGTGCCGCAGTTCGAGGCGGTCGTGGGCGACCAGCTTCCGACGCCCGTCGGGTTGGTCGGACAGGCGCTGCGGCCGTGGTGGATCCTGTAGGCGACATCGCCGGTGCGGGTGTGCGTGGTGGTGACCGTCCAGCCCGTCGTGCCGAAGGTGGCCGAGAAGCCGGTCACGGCCAGCCAGTACGTGCCCGCCGCGAGGGTCGCGCCCGAGCCGCCGGCGTGCGTCGACCCGGTGGCGGTGGCATTGCCCGTGGGAGCCAGCCCCGCACGCGAAGGCGTGGTGGCGCCGAAGGACAGCATCGAATACGAGCTCGGCCCGGAGTCGTCGTTGAAGCCCAACCGCACGCCCGTGTTGTCGTACAGCCCGATCATCGTGTCGGTCCCGGTGAAGGTGCCGCCGTTGGTGTCGATGTCGAGGAAGTCGCCCGCCGTGCGGTTCACGGCGTCGATCGTGAACTTCACCCAGCGAACCTCGCCGGCCGCGATGCCCGACAGCGTGCCGGTCGCAATGTTGCAGGGGGCGATCACGCCCAGGTCACTGCCGGTCGGCTGTGCATAGGCCGCCGAGGCCAAAGTCATCGCACTCGCCACGCCCATCAGGGCACGATTCAAGCTCTTCATACAAACCTCGCTGGTTGAGGAACACACACCGCTATTGCACCGTACAGCCATCACGACGCGGTCGTCGGAGAACGCACGCGCAGACGGGCCGTACACGCCCCGCGCCTCCTCAGATTAACGAAACCCTACATGAGTGTCAACCACAATTGGGGGGTTCCAAGGTCCCATATCCTTGTCGCCCATCGTGATGCACGCGGCTTGAGGGTGTGATGGTCGTTCGACGGCCCGCGGTCAGGCAGCCGCCCCCGCGCCCTCCCTCGAGAGCTGTCAGCGGCCAGCGTCGGGCGACAGCAGGCTCTCGCCCACGGACGGAACGGCCGGCGCCTCGGGCGGCGGCGTGTCGGCCGTGACCAGCTCGGCCAGTCGAGTTCGCAGCTGTGTCGCCTTGAACGCTTCGATCTCGTAGGCCCACGGCGTCACCTTCTGCCCCAGCGCCTCGGCATCCTTCTTGACCGACGCCCGAATCGCCTTCTGCGCCTCGGTCAACTCGGCCGCGCTGCCCTCCGCTCCCGACGCCGCCACTTCCGCGGGCGGCTCGACCTGCGTCTCAGCGTAGTTCACCTCGAACTTCGCCCACGCCTTGCCCTCGTGCTCCACCAGCGTCACCGTCACGCTCGTGCCGTCGAAGCAGTCGAACACGCCCTTGACCGCGCCCGCGGCGGCAAAGTCGATCTCCCCCACCGGCTTCACGCCCTCGAACGTGACGAACGACAACGCCTGCGCGACTCGAGCGGCCGCGAACTCGTCCTTGGGCTTCATCCCCGCCGGCATGTTCGCGATGGCGAAAGCCGTCTCCTTGTCGTTGGCCCGCGACACCGACACCACTTCCGCGGGCGCATCGCCCTGCGCCGGGTGCGTGATGGTCGCCGCCTTCACCCGATCGTTGCGGATCTCGAGCACGTTGCGCTCAACCAGCGCGAGTGCATCGCCGGGCGGCGCGAGGTCGATCTTCGCCAGCCACGACTGGGCCTGGCCCGCTTTCCGCACGTACCGACGCTGCACGCCGTCCGACGGCGACGGATTGAACGGGTCCGACGACGGCACGCCCGCTTCCATCTTCCCCACGATCAGGTCGGCCATCACCGTGCCCTTGGCGTCCATCAGCGTCACCTGCGTCGAACGCGCCGCGTCGCCCGAGGCATCCTCCACTTCAAGCCGCGAATACAGGTCGGGCTTGCTGGTCTTGGGCTCCGTCACCGTCGCCTCCGCGAGCGCCCCGACGAGCGGGCGCAGCACCTCGAACTTCGCCGGGTACCCCGAGAGCGACTCGACCTTCCACGCCGAGCCCTCGGCCGCTCGCGTCACCACCGTCTGCTTGCCCGCACGCGTGATGACCACCTTGGCGACCTCGGCCGTTCGGTCGGCCAGGCCCGGGAAGAGCCGTTCCTTCGCATCGACGGCCACGGGCGCGTCGGAGGCGGTGCGACTCGTGGTGAGCCATGTCGCCGCGCCCACCAGCGCGAGCGTGGAACCTGCGATGACAAGAAGGGTCTTGCTGTTCATGGGGGAATGCTCCCTGTCGATGTCGGACCGTCGCCTCACGATTCGGCGCGTGGCACGTGCCGGCGGCTCACGCGATAGAAGCCCAGGCCCGCCGCGCCCAGCGTGACCAGGAGCGGCAAGAGGCCGATGTTGATGAACTTGAGCCACGAGCCCAGCGACTCGATGTCCTGCCTCAGATTGCTCTGCACCGACCGCAGCTTTCGCCTCGTCTCCGCGGCTTGCAGGCGGAAGTTCTCCACCTCCTTCTGCTGCTCGGGCGTCATGACGAACGCGTCCTGGCCCTGCTTCTGGCCTTGCAGTTCATTCAGCTTCTGCTGCGTCGTCTCGAGTTCCTGCTCGAGAATGGCCTGCTCGGCGCGGAACTTCTCGTTGGCCCGCTTCTGCATCTGCTCCACCAGCGTGAAGGGCCGCGCCGACTCCTGACGGGCCCGCACCTGCAGAAGGTCCGGGCTGCCGCACATGTTGTCCACCATGTTCATCAGCATGTCGCCGTTGTCGGCGAACTTCTGCGCCACGGGCATGCCCGGCAGAAGCTCCTGCTCTCGCACCCAGAACATGTTCGCCAGGCAATCGACGTCGGCCACGAGCACGACGTTGATCGAGTCCTTGCTGGCCGCGAGCGGATCCTTGCCGTCCTTGGCCGCATCCTCGGCCGACTCGCCCGCCGCCGCGGGCCGCCCCGTCGGGAAGGCGCTGTTCACCCTGCCCGACAGCCGCGCCGCCACGGTCAGCTTCTCGCTGCCCGGCGCATAGGCCTTGCGAAGGGCCGTGGGGTCGGGGAACATCAGCATGGTGGCATCCATCAGAGTCGCCTTGGGCCCGGTCTGCACCAGAGGCGTGATGGTGGCCACGGGGCCCGACGCGACGGGCTGCGAATCGCCCTCGGGCTTGGGCTGCGTCACGGCGCGGATGGCGCCGGCGGTGCCGAAGTTCATCCGCGTGAGCGGCGTGGTGATGGGATCGCCGTCGCTGAAGTGCTCCTTCGTGAGCCCCAGCAACTGGATCGCCTCGACGGGTTGCTGGCCTCGCCCGCCCGAGACCATGATGGCCGTGTCGACATCGGCGACGAACTTGCCGGGAACCACCTCGACGCCCCAGGCGTTGAACAGCTTGTTGAGGTCGCTGGCTCGCGTCGCGCCCGCGCCGCCCATGGGGTTGCTCCCCTCGGGGTCGTTGTCGCAGTTGGGATCGACGAAGATCACCGCCTTGCCCCCTCGCATCACGTGCTGATCGATGGCGTACAGCGACTGCTCGGCGAGGTCCTTGGGGTGGATCACCAGCAGGAGGTCGATGTCGGCGGGCACCTCCTTGAGATCCTTCTGGAGCGTCCGCGTCTCGAAGACCTGGCGGATCTCCGTGATCACGCGCCAGGCCTTGTTCTGTCGCGGCTGGCGCGTCATCGGGTCCATCGTGAACCCGCCCTCGATCGAGATGCCCGACAGCACCCCCACCACGCGTCGCTTGGGGTTGGCCAGCGAGTGGACCAGCTTGCTCACGTTGTACTCGAGCATGCGCTCGTCGCGAGGGTCGAAGAAGGGGATGATCTCCTTGCCGTCCGCGGCGTTGGCGCCCACAAGCCCGAAGTACAGGTTCTGCCCCGACGAATCGACCGGCACCGGAATGACGCCGGCCACCGACGCCTGATCCTCGGCCTCGGTGAAGGGCTCGGGGTCGACCACGCGCAGGCGGATCTTCCCGCCCGAGACGCGTTCATACTCCTCGAGCAGCTCTCGCACGCGACGGGCGTACGACTCGAGCTGGGCGTTGCCGCTGGCGAGCTTGGCCGAGAAGTAGAGCGTGAGCGTGACGGGTTCGTCGGGGCTCTTGGCGATGGCGCGAGAGCCCTTGGTGAGGGTGAAGAGCGAGCCCTGCGTGGCGTCGATGCGTGCGCCGCGAAGGCCCGCGCCCGCGATCATGTTCGCCGCCACGAAGGCGACGACGAGCAGGAGGATCGATCCGATGACGGTGCTGGTTCGTCCCATGGGGTGAGTCGCTTTCCGGAAGGGGCCCAGCCGCGGGCTCAGGCCTTCTTGGCCTCGAGGATGAAGGCGTTCATGACCAGGCAGCAGGCGATGAGCGTCGAGAAGAAGATCAGGTCGCGAAGGTCGATGACGCCCTTGGCGATGGCGTCGAATCGCGTGAGGAAGCTGAACGAGGTGACGGCCGAGATCACCGCCTCGGGCATCTGCGCGCCCTTGAGGAACTCGGTCACGGGCGGGAAGCCCGCCAGCAGGAAGAGGAAGCAGATGACCACGGCGATGATGAAGGCGATCACCTGGCTCTTGGTCGCCGCCGACACGCACGCGCCGATGGCGAGAAACGCGCCGGCCATCAGCAGACTGCCGATGTACCCCGTCACGATCGCGCCGTTGTCGGGATCGCCCAGATAGTTGACGGTGATCCACAGCGGGAAGGTCAGGGCGAGCGCGACGCCGCAGAAGGCCCACGCCGCCAGGAACTTGCCCGCCACCGCGCCGCCGCGGCTCACCGGGAGCGTCATGAGCAGTTCGATGGTCCCGCTCTTGTGCTCCTCGGCCCACAGCCGCATGGACACGGCGGGGATGAGGAAGAGGTACAGCCACGGATGGAAGTCGAAGAAGGGCCGCAGGTCGGCCTGTCCCCGCTCGAAGAACCCTCCGAGCTGCCACGTGAAGATCCCCGTGAGGATCAGGAAGATCACGATGAAGACGTAGGCCACCGGCGTCGCGAAGTAGCCGGAGAGTTCTCGCCTGAAGATCGGAAGCGTGCCTTGCATGGGTCGTCGTTCCTGCAGTTCGCGGCGGCCGCCGCGTCGGTGAATGTCCTTGCCCCGGTGTCGCCCGCCCTCGGACCGCTCACCCCGAGGCGCACGTCAGGTCGCGGAAGACGTCGTCGAGCCGGCCCGCCTCGACCCGCATCGCCTCGACCTCCCAGCCCCTGGCCTTGACGAGATGGCTCACCTCGTGCGCCACGGCCTTGCCCTTGCCCGCCAGCACCACGCACCGCACCCGTCGGCCAGCGCCCGCGTCGACGGCCTCCACGTCCTCGACGCCCGACACGCCGCTGATCTGACGCAACGCGGCGGGCACGTCGGCGCGGTCGGGCGTGACGATCTCGAGCGTGACGGCATTGTGGAAGCGGCTCTTGGCCACGAACTCGGCGGGCGTGCAGTCGGCCACCACCCGGCCTCGGGCGATGAGCACCACTCGCGTGCAGACCGCCTCGACCTCCTCGAGGATGTGCGTGCTGAGCACCACGGCGCGGCCGCCGTCGCCCGAGCCCTTGCCCTTGGCCAACTCGCGGATCAGCGCCCGCACCTCGTGCTTCTGATTGGGGTCAAGACCGTCCGTGGGCTCGTCCAGGATCAACACGTCGGGATCATGCAGGATGGCCTGCGCCAACCCCACGCGCCGCTTGAACCCCTTGGAGAGCGTCTCGACCGGCTGGCGGAGCACCCCTTCGAGGTTCGTCCGCTCCACGGCCCTGGCCACCGCCTTGCGGCCGGCCTCGCCCGTCAACCCGCGGACCGATGCGCAGAAGGTCAGGAACCCCTCGGGCGTCATGTCGGCATAGGCCGGCGCGCCTTCGGGGAGATACCCGATGCATCGCTTGGCCTCCAACGGACGTGCGGCGACGTCAAAGCCGCAGATCGAGGCCGACCCCGACGTGGCGGGGAGGAAGCCCGTCAGCATCTTCATGGTCGTGCTCTTGCCGGCGCCGTTGGGGCCCAGGAACCCAAGCACCTCGCCCCCCTCCACCTTGAACGAAACGCGGTCGACGGCCAGGATGCCGCCGGAGCCCGAGCCCCCGAAACGCTTGGTCAGTTCCTTCAGTTCGATGCGTGTGCTCACGGTCTCGCCCTCGAAGTGTCGCGCCGCACCCGCCGGCCGAGCGCGACGGGCGAGCCTTCCGCCCGGCCGCGCCCTGCACCCGAATGGGATGCGAACGCCAAGTGTACCACCCACCCCGCCCGGCGGGGAAGGTCGCGTGCGTGGCACTCGGAGCGCGCCGCCGGCCCTTTCCGTCAGGCGGGAGGCTGATTCGCCCGCTGACGACGGCGCGATTCATGCAGCCGGTGACGATCGTGCGGGGGAAAACCCCGGCTCGGCCGCGTCGCCGGGTTGCACGAGGCGGACGCGAATCGGAGACTCTGGGTATCGAGCCGGGCGGCTGTCCAAGCCGCACGACCTTTCGCGGGCTTCAACGCCCGAACCACACGACTCGGAGCCAGGGCATGCACTCACCGTTCCAACGCTCTCGACCACCCGCCAAGCCGGCGATCCAGTCGATGCTGCCCGACGGGCGGCACATCTCGGAGTTGACGCGGGCCGACACGCCGATCTTCGACGACACGCCGCCGCCTCCGGGCCCCGGCCCCGGCGGGAGCAAACGCCCGCCCCTGCGACTGGCCGACGATTCGGCCGACGACTCGGTGGACGTGGGCCCCATGTCCGCCTCGCCCCCGGCCAGGCCCCTCGCCGAGGAGGCCCTGAACGTCGAGTCGTCGCTCCTCTCGCAGGCGATGATGACGGTGGAGCAGGTGGGCGAGATGTCGGTGGTGCACATCGAATGCCCGGCCGTGCGTGAACGCCAAGCCGCGGCGTTGGCCGATCAACTCTACCTGATTGCCGAACGGGCGCGAGGGAAGGTGATGCTCGACCTGACGAAGGTGGCGGCTTTCTCCTGCGCGTGGATCAACGTGCTGCTGGAGGTCTCGAGGCGGTGTCGCGCCCGCGGCGGCGGACTGGTGCTGACGGGGCTGTGCACGCCCGCGGCGCACACGCTGCGACAGATGGGCCTGGAGCGTCAGTTCACGATCGCGGCCTGACGCCCCTCGCGACACGGCGCGGTCACACCCGCGGCGCATTCTCGGCCAGGCGCGTTATCGCCGGACCGAAGGACGCCCGCCGCGAGTCGACGACCTCGCGCACGAAGCGGTCGACCTGCTCGACGCTGCGTCCGACATATCGGGCGGGGTCGAGCAGGTCGGACCAGTCGGGGTCGGCGCGGAGCTTCCCGCCGCGCTCGCGCGACGCGAACGCCGGATCGGCCCGCAGGCGATCGATGAGGTCGTTGGCCTGCCCCTCCTGCTTGACGCGCAGGCCCGCGGCCTGGGCGTGCGAGCGGATGATCTCGTGGTAGTCCTGGCGATCCGCGCCGAGCGTGACGCACTCCATCAACAGGTTCTCGGTGGCCATGAAGGGCAGTTCGGCGAGCAGGTTGGCCCTCACCGACGCCTCGTGCACCACCAGGCCGTGCGCCACGTTGTTCATGATGTCGAGCGCGCCGTCGAGCGCGAGGAAGGCCTCGGGCAGCACCAGCCGCCGGTTGGACGAGTCGTCGAGCGTGCGCTCGAGCCATTGCGTCGCCGCGGTGTCGAAGGCGTTGCCCGGCAGGTTCATGACGAATCGCGCCAGGCCGCACGCGCGCTCGCACCGCATGGGGTTGCGCTTGTAGGGCATGGCCGAAGAGCCGATCTGGCGGCTTTCGAAGGGCTCGTCGAGCTCCTTGCGGTTGCACAGGAGGCGGATGTCGCCGGCGATCTTGTGGATGACGCTCGCGCACGAGGCCAGCGACGAGACGACGAAGGTGTCGATGACCCTCGCGTACGTCTGGTTGGAGTGCGTGAGCACCTTCGCGGGCGTCTCGAGCGCCAGCGCATCGACGAAGCGACGCTCGAGGTCGTCCACCTCGCCCGCCGAGCCCAGGAGCGCGAGGAACGAGGCCTGCGTCCCGGTCGCGCCCTTGAGCCCGCGCAGCAGGCCCGCGGGAACCGCCGCTTCCATGTGCTCGAGGCACAGGTCGAGGTCGAAGGCCCAGCCCGCGGCCCGCCGGCCCACGGTGGTCGGCTGCGCGGGCTGATAGTGCGTGAACCCCAGCGCGGGAATCGCCTTGGTCCGCGAGGCGAACTCGCCGAAGGCGATGACGAGCCGGGCCAGCTTGGCCTTCACGAGCCGCATCGCCGAGGCGATGAGCAGAAGGTCGGCGTTGCACACCACGTCCTGGCTCGTCATGCCGAGATGGATGATGCCCTTGGCCCCCGGCGCGGCCTCGCCCAGCGCGTGCACGTGCGCCATCACGTCGTGGCGAAGCTCGCGCTCGTGACGCTCCGCCGAGGCCAACTGCTCGTCGGTCACCCCCCGCTCCACCGCCGCCCGCAACTCGGCGAGCTGTTCCGCCGTCACCAGCGGGTGCGGCCGGCCCTTGGAGAGGTCGTGCTGCGCCGCGGCCACGGCCAGCCAGATGCGACGCCACGTCTGGAACTTCCGCCGCGCCGACCAGACGGCGAGCATCTCGGGGCTGGCGTTGCGCTCGGCCAGCGGACTGGCGTACGTGTCGTGCTTGCTCGTCATGCTGGTGGGTCCCCAGCGCGTCGGTCCCGTGCGAAGGCGGGCCGACCGCTCGCTCCAGCGTAGCCGCCGCGAGCGGTGTTCAGGAATGACCGCGACGAGGGCGATCGACCCCGCTCAGGGCACTTCGTAGCGGCCGCCCGCCAAGCCCATCGCGGCCAGCAGGGGCGTGCGCAGGAAGAGGGGTCGTCCCGCGAGATCGGCGCGACGCACGGTGGCCGCCAGCAACCCCGGAGCGTCCACGTGCAGCAGATCGTCGTCGGCCGTGACGGTCGCGCAGCCGCGTGCCACCAGAGGCCAGCGGACGCCGCTCGAGGCGTCGACCACCTCGCAGCGCACGGCCGCCTCGACCGCGTCGCCCGAGTGCTCGACGATGAAGCACAGATGCACGTCCGGCCCCTCGGCGCCGATGTCGACCGCCCCGTCGAACACACAGCGAGCCCGGCCGTCGGCGGCCGCCGCGGCCATCGCCCTCCTCGAGATCGCCAGCGACAGCCGCAGCGAGGTGACGCGACGAGTGTCGGCTCCGGCTTCGACGCGGACGGGCCTGGCGTTGTCGATGGCGCTCATGGCTTGCCCTCCGTCGGAGCCGGACGTGACGAGGCGCCGACAAAGCTGCCCAGCAGCGACGCCGCGAGCTGCAACCCGCGGCCCGGCGGACTCACGAACCGATGACCGAGCTTCTCGACGGTGCTGAAGAAGTCGACCAGGGCGTCGAGCCGCTCGTTGTGCGTCGCGGCCCCCGGCACCTTCGACTCGGGCGTGAGATCGCGAATCTCGAACAGCGACGCCAAGAGGGGGTCGACCTCTCGCTTGATCCGCTCGCGGACGATGGCCCGGAACATCGTCCACACGTCCTGCTCGCAGTTGAAGTATTCCTTGCGGTCGCCTCGCTTGTGGGCCCGCTCGACGATGCCCCAGTCGAGCAGGGCGCGGAGCGACATCGAGGCGTTCCCGCGAGAGATGTCCAGACGCTCCATGATGTCGTCGGTGCACAGGGGCTCGCCGCTGATGTACAGCAGGGCGTGCACCTCGGCCATCGTCCTCGAGATGCCCCACGCGCCGGCCATCTGGCCCCACACGGCCACGAAGCGATCCTGCGCCTCTCGCAGCGGATCCGCTCCCTCCGGGCTTGCACCTCTGGTCGTCATGCCGCCTCTAGTATCCGTTGCGGCCCGGGATTGGTCCACATCGCTTTCAGAATATTTTGAAAGTTCGATGGGTCTGATCGGTGTTTGTGGGCGTGCTCGTGGGGGTTTTGGGGCCTGCGGCCCCACGAACCGGGGGAAGATCCCCGCGTTCGCGGCTTATGGTCGGGCATGCTCTCCACCCGCCTTGACGGCCAGGTGCTCCTCATCCGCCTCGAGCGTGCCGAGAAAAAGAACGCCCTGACACCCCCGATGCTCGACGCGCTCGGCGTGGCGCTCGATGCCGCCGCCGCGAACCGGGCCGTCGTGCTCTCTGGCGCAGGGGCGGCTTTTTGCGCCGGGTTCGACCTCTCCTCCTGTCGCGACGACCCTTCGTCGACGGTGCTCGACGACCTGCTCGTGGGCCTCTCGCGGGTCTGTCGTCGCCTGCGAGACCTTCCCTGCCCGGTGGTCGTCAGCGCTCACGGTGCCGCACTGGCGGGCGGCTGCGCCCTGGTGGCCCATGCCGACTTCGCCGTCACCCACCCCGATGCCTCGCTGGGATACCCCGTCGTGCGACTGGGCATCTCGCCGGCCGTCTCCGCGCCGGCCCTGGCCTCGACCTGCGGCAACGGCCCGGCTCGCGTCCGCCTGCTCGACTCCTCCACCATCCGCGGTCTTGAGGCCCATCGCCTCGGACTGGCCTCGCACCTGGCCCCCGATGCCGCCGCGTGCGAACCGGCGGCGATGGCGCTGGCACACGCGCTGGCCGCCAAGCCTCCGCACGCCATGGCCGCCACCAAGCGATGGCTCAACGACCTCGACCCCTTCACCGACACGATGCGGCTCGACGACGCGCTGGCCGCCTCGCGCTCCCTCGTGGGGAGCCCGGAACAGCGAACGCTGCTGGCGGCGGCGTGGGCCAGACCTGCATCGAAGTGATGCCGCGTCGCACCGCGACCTCCCGTCGCCGATCCCGCTACCGCGTCGACGCCCAATCTCGCATCTCGCGGCCGTGCCAGGTCATCGCGTCGGGGCGATATTCCTTGAACCCCGCCACGTGGTTGTCCGCGAACAGGAGATTGACGATCCCGCCGTGCGGGTCGAAGCCGTCTTCGACGAACACGCACTCGAGCTCGCCGTCGTCGAGATCGCAGTTGGGCGTTCGGGGCGATGCGCCGTAGGGCTGCGAGAAAAACCGCTTGTTCACGCAGTCGCCGCCGAGCACGAAGAGCGATCCGAACGTGATGCCGGAGAGCTGCAGCGCCAACGGCCGCCCGGGCGACGGCGGCGAGCCCGTCGCGTTCTGGAGCAGGAGCGGATATCTCGCCTGCAGGAAGTACGCGTACGGCGCATCGGGCCTGGCTTTGTCGACGTAGATGGTGGGCGTCGAGACGTAGCCGCGGAGGTGCTCCGTCCAGCCCAGTCCGGGCTCGTCGGGGAACGAGCCGTCGCCCTCCCACACCTGCCAGTCGCTGGTGGGCGGGTGCCACTGCTTGAAGTCGTCCGCGTAGATCGCAAGCACCTGCCCGATCGACCGCAGGTTGGAACTGCACGCCAGCGTGCGACCACGCTTTCGAACGCTCCCCAGCGACGGCAGGATGAGCCCGACCAGCAACGCGATCACCGCGATGACCACCAGCAACTCGATCAGCGTGAACCCTCGCCTCGTGGAGCGGGTCGCGTTGCTGCCGGCTCGTGGCTCGGTGACGGCCATGGCGAATGGGCGGCGTGACTCCCGACGCTGCATTTCAGTCGCATCCCGTCGCCGCACCCACGCGGGCGAGCGACAGGCCCCAGGTCAGTTCAGCGCGTCGACGCTCGAATACTGATCGAGGTTGCACACCACCAGTTCGCCGTCGGGCTTGCGGAGCGTCAGGCGGTCCATCCACAACTTGTGGTCCTTGCTATGGGCGTACCACGAGCCGGTCTTGGCCTGCTCGAACTTCACCACCGTGCCCTCCACCGACGTGACCATCACGCCCGTCAGCCGCGGCACTTGCTGCGTGACCTTGACCTTCATTCCCGGTGTGTAGCTGATCGCTGCCATGTGCCGGCATGATAGCGGCGGGCGACGCTCGCTCCCACCACGACCGCCCCGAGCACCCCGTCGCCCGGTTCCGCGACGCCCCGCCCGCTCGCCACCGACCAGCCGACCTCGCCCGCACTCCCACCCGCTGCCCCTCGCCTTTTGTATACCATTGGTATACAGTTGCAACGTGGTTGCATCGTGTTTCCCAACATGGACTTGCGCACACGAGTCGGTCGTCGTGCGAGGCTGGGCCTCGCTGCTGGGCGTGTCGCCCTCGCCCCCCGGGGCGGCGGTCGATCTCGAGCGTCTGGTGGTGGACGCCGGCGCGCTGACCGGGACGGACCCCGGCCTGCCTTCGCCGGGGGTCATGGCCGGATGGCTCGCCCGTTACGGTCTGGCGGTGGCCAAGCACCGGTTGGCGGCGATCATCGCGACCGTGCCCATGCACCGACGCGGCGGGACGGCCGCCATCGTGGCTGCCGCCATCGACGCCGGCGGCCCGCCGGACCTCTCGCTCGCCCTTCGCGCCTGCGACACGCGGGCTGGCGACCTGCCCGACCCCACCCCCCCGCCGCCAGAGCACCGCGTGCTGGCCTCCAACCCGTGGCTTCGCGACCGGATGCTGCGCAAGGGAGACCTTCGGTGCAGCATCGTGGAGTGCCTGCGGTTCGACGTGCAGGGCGTGGTGCCCAGTTGCGCCACGTTGGCGACGCTGACGGGCACGACGCGGGCGGCGGTCATCAAGGCGTTGCGGTCGCTGTACGCGGAAGGGGACGTGACGATCCGGCCTCGGGAGGGCAGCCGCCGCGATTACGAAGTGCGGCTGGCGCACCTGGGCGTGCCTTCGTGAGGCGTCAGCGGATGGGAGCCCAGTCGCGGCCGGCGAGGTGCTCGAGGCGACGCGCGGTCTCGCGAACGAGCATGCGTTCGACGCGAAGGTCGCGGTCGGGCGTGCCCCTGGCGACCAGATCGATCAATCCCGAGGGATCGACGCCTTGGATGGGCGCGGCCTGCGTCGCCACGAGCACGTACTGACGATCGTCGCTGGCGAGCAGGCGATAGCGGATGCTGCGGCGGCGGTCGGGCAGGAGCGACGGGGAGGACATGAGCAGCGCGACCTGCGCCCGCATGCACGCCACCTCGACGGCGGCATCGACATCGTTCCAATCGGCGCGAACGGTGGCCGCGGGCGCTGGCGCGTCGGCCTCGACCGGCTCGGGCCGCTGCGACGAGCCGCACGAAGCCAGGAGCGTCGAGGCGGCGAGCAGGGAGATCGTGACGAGCCGCGCGACTTTCATGCGACCGGAGCGTACGCCGACGGGGGTGGCAGGCCCGTTCGCTCCATACGATGCGTTGCTTGGAAGTCTCCATTCGCATCATCAACGGGCCCGAGCGCCTGGCCGTGCTGGGCCCGGCCGATCGCAACATCAAGATGATCCGCGAGGCCCTGGGCGTGCACGTCACGGCCCGCGAGGGCAAGGTGTCGCTCAGCGGGGAGCGCAACGCGGTGCTGATCGCCCGCAACGTGCTCGAGGCGCTCAACGCGGCGGGCGCGGCCAAGCAGACGCTGGGCCGCCAGCAGGTCTTCGACCTCATCACCGAGGAATCGCAGCGCATGACCGCCGACCCCGACGGGGCGATCGGTTCGTCGCCCCTCAACGAGGACGACTGGGACGGGCGGCTCAACGTCTACGTCGCGGGCAGGCAGGTGCGTCCTCGCACGGAGAATCAGGAACGCTACCTGCAGGCCATCCGCGAGCACGACCTGATTTTCGGCGTGGGTCCCGCGGGCACGGGCAAGACGTACCTCGCGGTGGCGGCGGCCGTGCACATGCTCAAGACCGAGCGAGTAAAGCGCATCGTGCTGACTCGCCCCGCCGTGGAGGCCGGCGAGCGACTGGGCTTCCTGCCCGGCGACATCCGCGCCAAGGTCAATCCGTACCTGCGACCGCTCTTCGACGCGCTCAACGAGATGATGGAGTTCAACACGCTCCGCCGCTTCATGGAGACGGACGTGATCGAGGTGTCGCCCCTGGCCTTCATGCGAGGCCGCACGCTCAACCACGCCTTCGTCATCCTCGACGAGGCGCAGAACGCCACCCGGGGCCAGATGAAGATGTTCCTGACGCGCATGGGCCACGGCAGCAAGATGATCGTCAACGGCGATCCGAGCCAGACCGATCTCGACGATCCGACCGACTGCGGGCTGGTGGACGCCGCGGCGAAACTCCGCGTCACGCGGGGCGTGGGCTTCATCGGCTTCACCCGCCAGGACGTCGTGCGCCACACGCTCGTGCAGCGCATCATCGAGGCCTACGGCGACGACGATCGGACCTGACTCGCCCGCGGGCGATCTCCCCTCGACGGAGCATCGGATCCGACCAGCGTGCAAACATCGGGCCCGCGGGCCTCGGAGCGTTCCGATTGCGCTTGGGGGAACGGCGGTTCGCCAGTAGAATCGACGGGAGATGGCGACCCACCTTGTCCTCCCTGCAGCCGTGCTCGCGACCCTGGCGGGCGCCTCGGCGTTGCTGTCGGCGCCCGAGCCGCCGGCGAGCGCGATCCGCGTCGAAGCCGTTCGCGAGCCGGTGCGCTACGCGCGTGACGTGCGGCCGATCCTCTCGGACCGCTGCTTCGCCTGCCACGGCCCGGACGAGCCCGCCCGCAAGGCGGGCCTTCGCCTCGACGAGCATGCGTCGGCGACGGCCGCCCGCAAGGGCGGGGCGGCGATCGTGCCGGGCGACCCTGCGGCGAGCGAGGTGGTGAAGCGGATCCGCACGAGCGACCGCGACGAGATCATGCCGCCGCCCGAGAGCCACAAGCACGCGTTGAGCGACGCGGAGTGCCGCCTGATCGAACGATGGATCGAGGAGGGGGCCGCCTACGAGGCGCACTGGGCGTTCATCGCGCCCGAGCGACCGGAGCCGCCGCGGCCCTCGGACGGCTCGTGGGCTCGCAACGACATTGATCGCTTCATCCTGGCCTCGCTCGAGCGCGCGGGCGCGAGGCCGTCGCCCGAGGCGGACCGCGCCACGCTGCTGCGTCGCGTGACGCTGGACCTGACGGGCCTTCCCCCGACGCCCGAGGAGACGGCGGCCTTTCTCGCCGACGAATCGAGCGACGCGTACGAGCAGGTCGTCGATCGCCTGCTGACGCAGGATCCCTGGCGGACGCGGACGGCCGAGCGACTGTGCGCCCCGTGGCTCGACGCGGCGCGCTACGCGGACACCGGAGGGATTCACCAGGACAACGGTCGCCAGATGTGGCTCTGGCGCGACTGGGTGCTCAACGCCTATCGCGACAACATGCCCTTCGACCGGTTCGTGACCGAGCAGCTTGCCGGCGACCTGATTCCCGGCGCGACGATCGAGCAGCGCATCGCCTCGGGCTTCAACCGCAACCACGTCGTCACCGACGAGGGCGGCGCGATCCCCGAGGAGTACCTGGTGGAGTACGCCGTGGACCGCGCGTCGACGACCGCCTCGGTGCTGCTGGGCCTCACGATGGGATGCGCCCGCTGCCACGACCACAAGTACGACCCGGTCACGATGACGGACTTCTACGGCTTCTTCGCCTTCTTCAACTCGATCGACGAACCCGGCCTCTATTCGCAGACGCAGGACCCCAACCGCGCGTACGAACCCTTCCTCTCGGTGCCCACCGCCGCCCAGCAGGAGCGACTGGACGAGATCGAACGGGCCCTGGCCGCCATCGAGGCGGCGCAGCGAGTCGTGACGCCCGACGACGTCGCGCGACGCGACGAGTATCTCGCGTCGGCGGCGCAGGGCATGGGCGTGACATGGCTCGATGCCCGCGTCGAACGCGCCTCGAGCGAGGGCGGCGCGTCGTTCGTCGCCCGGCCCGACGGCTCGATGCTCGCCACCGGCCCCAACCCCGACACCGACACGCACCAGTTCACCCTCGCGACCCCGCCCGGATCGCCCGCGCCTCGCCTGCTCATGCTCGAGGCGCTGGGCGACGAGTCGCACGCCGAGGGGCGACTGGGCCGAGGCCCCAACGGCAACGCCGTGCTCACGGGCATCGACGTCGCGTGGGCGCCCGCGTCCGACCCCGCCGACGTTCGCAAGGTCGAGACCCAGTGGATCTGGGCCGACCACTCCCAGGCCAACGGCGACTTCCATGTCACGACCGCTCTCCTCGATTCGGCGGGCAAGGAACGGGGCTGGGCCGTCGACGGCCACCGCGTGGCCGGCCCCCGCACGCTCCTGCTGCTCGCGTCGTCGCCGATGGGCGACGGCTCGCCGGTGCGAGTCACCGTGTCGCTCAAGTATCGATCCGTCTACGCGCAGCACGTGCTCGGCCGCGTCCGCCTCTCGCTGGCCACCTGCGGCGAGGCCCGCTCGCTGCCCGTCACCTTCGGCCCCTGGCGCATGACGGGGCCCTTTGCCGCCAAGGATCGCGACACGGTCTTCGACGAGACCTTCGGGCCCGAATCGCTGACGCGACTCGACCCCGACGCGACCGTCGGGGAGAAGAGGATGTCGTGGCGATTCGACGTGTCGTACCGCGACGGAGCGGTCGTGCCCGCGGGCGCGGGGCTCAACGTGTCGTACGCGGCTCGCAGCGTCTTCACCGCCTCGGGCGCGACGTTGGACCTCTCGCTGGGCAGCGACGACGGCTTCCGGCTCTTCGTGAGCGGGAAGGAGGTCGCGTCGCGCAACGTCGAGCGGGGCGCGATGCCCGATCAGGACAAGGCCCGCGTCGAGTTCCCGCCCGGCGAGAGCGTGCTGGTGTTCAAGATCGTCAACACGGGCGGCGAGGGCGCGTTCTATCACGCCGCACGGTCCGTCGAGCCGCTGATGCCCGACGCGCTGGTGCCCGCGATCCTTCCCGAGCGGAGCAGGCAGGGCGAGGCCAAGCCCCGACTCGAGGCGGCGTGGGCGACCGCCTTCTCGCCGGCCCATCGCGAACGACGCGAACAGGCCGAGGCGCTGGAATCAGAGCGCAAGGCCCTCGACGCCCGCACGCCCAGGACGATGGTGATGAAGGAACTCGATGCGCCGCGCGAGACGTTCGTGCTCGCCCGCGGGCAATACGACCACCCGGACCGCTCGAGGCCCGTGCAGAGGTCCGTTCCGGTCGCCCTGGGCGCCCTCGCTCCCGACGCGCCGCGCAACCGACTGGGCCTGGCGCAGTGGCTCTTCTCGCCCGACAACCCGCTGACGGCGCGGGTGGCGGTCAACCGCCTCTGGGAACTGATGTTCGCGCACGGGCTCGTCCGCACCAGCGAGGACTTCGGCCTGCAGGGCGAGTGGCCCACGCACCCGGAGCTGCTCGACTGGCTGGCGGTCGACTTCCGCGAGCACGGATGGGACGTCCGCCGCACGCTCCGCATGATCGTCACGTCGTCGACCTATCGGCAGTCGTCGAAGGTGCGCCACGACCTCGCCGAGACCGATCCCGACAACCGCCTGCTCGCCTCGTACCCGAGACGTCGCCTGTCGGCCGAGCAGATCCGCGACGGCGCGCTGGCGATCTCGGGCCTGCTCGTCGAGCGGCTGGGAGGCCCGTCGGTGAAGCCCGGTCAGCCGGAGGGTCTGTGGCAGGAGGTGTCGATGCTCTCGAGCAACACCCGCGAATACAAGCCGGGCCCCGACGAGGAGAATCGTCGCCGCAGCATCTACACGTACTGGAAGCGCGCCAGTCCGCCGCCGTCGATGCTCACCTTCGACGCGCCCACCCGCGAATCGTGCACCATCCGTCGCGCCTCGACCAACACGCCGCTGCAGGCGTTGACGCTCTGGAACGAGCCGCTGTTCGTGCGGGCCGCACGAGCGCTGGCGCAACGCACGCTCGCCGGGCCCGGCGACGACGACGCTCGCCTCGCCTCGATGTTCGAGCGATGCGTCGGCGAGCGGCCCGATGCCGTCGCCGCGACGCTGCTTCGCGACGCGCTGGCCGACTTCCGCGCCCGTTTCCGCACCCGCCCCGACGACGCCCGGGCCCTGACGGTCGAAGAGGGCCGACCGCCCGCCGCCGACGACGAGGCGGCGGAACTCGCCGCGTGGACGATGGTCGCCAACTCGCTGCTCAACCTTCACCAGACCGTGACGCAACACTGAACCCGCGGCCGCGCCGCTCGGGACCACGCATGAACAACCCCGCCACCCACCCAGTCGAGCAGCACTACCTCGATCTCACTCGTCGCCGCTTCTTCGGCATGGCGGGCCGAACGATGACGGCGGGACTTGGCGCCACCGCGCTGGCCTCGCTGCTCTCGTCGGCATCGCACGGCGCATCGGGGCTCTCGCTTCCCGGAGCGCCTCGCCTGCCCGCCAAGGCCAAGCGCGTCATCTACATGCACATGGAGGGCGCGCCAAGCCAACTCGACCTCTTCGACTACAAGCCCGGACTTCGCGCCAGGTACAACCAGGACCTGCCCGACTCGGTCCGCCAGGGCCAGCGACTCACCGGCATGACCAGCGGCCAGGCGCGATTCCCGCTCGCGCCGTCGATCTTCCGCTTCTCCCGCTACGCCAACAACGAGGGGGGCGTGTGGCTCAGCGAACTGCTCCCGCACCTGGGCGCCGCGGCCAGGGAGATCTGCTTCATCCACTCGATGCGCACCGACGCCATCAATCACGAGCCCGGCATCACCTTCTTCCAGACCGGCAACCAGCAGCCCGGCCGCCCCTCCTTCGGTTCATGGATGAGCTACGGCCTGGGCAGCGCGAACGCCAACCTCCCCGCCTTCGTCGTGCTCATCACGCAGGGGCTCGGCAACATGCAGGCGCTCTCGGCCCGCTTCTGGGGCAGCGGATTCCTGCCCAGCGAGCATCAAGGGTGCAAGCTCCGAAGCGCGGGCGACCCGGTGCTGTTCCTCAAGGATCCCTCGGGCCTCGAGCGCGCCGACCGCCGCCGCATGCTCGATCTCGTGGGCGCGCTCAACGAACGCGAGATGGCGCGTTCGCTCGATCCCGAGGTGCGCTCGCGCATCGCCCAGTACGAGATGGCCTATCGCATGCAGATGTCCGTCCCGGAACTGTCGGACTTC
>CAIYWI010000161.1 GCA_903929885.1 uncultured Phycisphaerales bacterium | reverse complement strand
GACGTCGCCCGGCGTCAGCACCCGCAGGTAGGGGCCGCACCGTGCACGTTCGCGAAAGGCCTTGACGATGCCCGGGGCGTCGAGCGCGGCCGCCAGCGTCGAGCAGGGCTCGCGGACGAACGTCACCTCCACGCGGGCCGTGCCCAGTGCGTACACGTCGCCGATGCACACCGCGTCCTCGTCGAGTCCGGCGACCGTCAGGTTCTCGCCGAAACTGCCGTGGGGCAGTTCGAGGCGAGAGAGGAAGGCCTGCCAATGCGGGTACTCCTCCGCGGCGAAGGCGTAGGCCGCCTGCGTCGGGTGCCCGTGATGCTTGCGATCGGCCTGGTCGTCGCCCTCGAAGCCCCGTTCGCCCAGACGGACTGGGCCGCTCACCGGCATCTTGAAGATGCCCGTGCGGACGAGCCGGCCCCCAGCGTGCACCTCGCGGACGGCCGACACGTTGATCGAGACGATGCGCATGAACCCAGCGTAGTGCCGCGACCGACGCCCCCCTCGGCGGGCCCCGGGGCCGTACCCTCCATCCGGCGGACCTGCCATCGGCCGTGCCGCCGGACTTCGGAAAGGGACACCCATGCCGGACCAACCTTCCCAACGTGCTTCCCAACGTGCTTCCCAGCACGATCGTTCCGAGGGCGACGAGGGCGTGCTGGCGGCACGCGTCTCCCGACGCGGGTTCATGCAGTCGCTGGGCGTCTCGGCCGCGGCGGCATCGGTGGCGGCCAATGCGGAGGCCACGGCCAAGAGCGGCCGTGCGGGCGGGTCCGACGGTGACGCACCGTCGGTCATGGGCCCCAATCCCATCGACCTCACCCTGACGGTCAACGGCGTCAAGCACGCGATGAAGGTGGAGCCCTGCACCACCCTGCTCGAGGCCCTTCGACTGCACGCGGGCCTGACTGGCACCAAGGAGATCTGCGACCGCGGCTCCTGCGGCGGGTGCTCCGTGCTGATTGATGGCGTGCTCGCGGTGAGCTGCTTGATGCTGGCCATCGATTGCGCGGGGGCGTCGATCACGACGGTGGAGGGGCTGGCCAAGGCCGACGGCACGCTGCATCCGCTGCAGGAGGCCTTCATCCGCCACGACGCCCTGCAGTGCGGCTACTGCACGCCGGGATTCCTCGTCGCCGGCGCGTGGCTGATGGCGTCGACGCCCAAGCCCACGCTGCCTCAGATCCAGCAGGCCATGGCGGGCAACATCTGCCGCTGCGGCACGTACACGAACATCTTCAACGCGGTGCTCGAGGCCACCGGCCAGCGCCCGCTGATCGACGGCACGATCGCCTGAGCGGAGGAACACCCCATGAGCAACCAGGCCAACACCGACGCCGCGACGCTGCCGCCGCTCGCCAACAGGCCGCTGAACATCGGCTCGTCGATGAACGACGACGCCTCTCGCCTCGACGCGCTCGCGAAGGTGACGGGCGCGGCCAAGTACGGCCGCGACGTGCACCCGGCCAACGCGCTGTACATCGCCTTCGTGCGATGCCCCTTCGGGGCGGCGACGCTCGAGTCGTGCGACGTGGATGCGGCCAGGGCCGTGCCCGGCGTGGTGGAGGCCGACGTCTCCAAGCGTCAGGGCAACTACCACGGAGCGACCGTCGGGCATGTCGCGGCCGACTCGCCCCTCTCGCTGCGGCGGGGCATGGCCGCGTTGGCGTGTCGCTGGAAGCGCAAAGGCGACGTGGTGACGACGATCGAGCAGGGCATCGAGGCCGAGCCCGAGTTGCCCGTCGACGCCAAGGCGATGATCGAGCAGGCTGGCGATCGCACGCTGGACGCGACGTACTCGACCGAGGTGCAGACGCACAGCTCTCTCGAGACGCACGGCGCGTGCGTCGATCACAAGGGCGACTCGGCCGTCGTCTACGTGTCGACGCAGGGCACGTCCTCGGCTCGCGACGGTCTTGACGAGGCCCTTGGCCTGCCGGCCAGCAAGTTCGAGGTGGTGTGCGAGTACGTGGGCGGCGGCTTTGGCAGCAAGCTCAACGGCGCGGGCAAGGAAGGCATGCTCGCGGCTCGCATCGCCGCCAAGCACAAGCGATCCGCATACCTGTTCGTCAATCGCGCCGAGGAACACCTCGACACCGGCAACAGGCCCAGCAGTCGCACGCGGGTTCGGGTGGCCTTCGAGGCCGACGGCACCATCAAGGGCGGCCACATCCAGACGTGGGGGGGCGTGGGCCCCAACCGCGGCGGCGGTGGCGTGAATGTGCCCAGCGGGCGCTACCGCCTTGGTCAAATCACCACCGCCCACGCCGACATCTCGCTCAACGGAGGCATGCCACGCGCCTTTCGGGCTCCCGGTCACCCGCAGGGCGCGTTCGCCGAGGAGTTGATGCTCGACGAGGTCGCCGCACGCTGCGGACTTGATCCGCTCGCCCTGCGTCTGCGTCTCATCAAGGCCGATGCGATCCGCGAGATGGCGGAACTCGGCGCGAGGTTGATCGGGTGGGACAAGCGTCTCGTCAATGGCGCCCAGGCCGGACCGATCCGCCGCGGGATGGGCATGGGCGTCACATCGTGGGGGCGGTTCCCTTCGTCGGTCGATGCCGAAGTGGTCGTCAACCGCGACGGCTCGGTGGAGGCCCGCACCGGCACGCAGGACATCGGCACTGGGCAGCGCACGGTGGTGGGGATCGTGACGGCCGATGCGATGGGCGTGCCGCTCGAGGCGGTGACGGTGCGAATCGGCCGTTCCACGCTCCCGCCCGGTCCCGGTTCGGGCGGCAGCGTCACCACCGTGAACTCGGCTCCGGCCTTCATGGAGGCGGGCAAGGCGGCGGCAACGCAGGTGCTCGAACTGGTCGCGGGGAGAACGGGCGCACCCGTCAACGAACTGACGATCGCGGGCGGCGAGGTGAGGAGGAACGGCGCCAAGGTGATGGCGTGGAAGGACGCGTGCGCGCTGATCCCCGACACCATCATCGGCAAGGGTCGCAACACGCAGAAGACGGTGGCGGCCGACAAGACCACGGGCACGAGCGGCGGTGCGCAGTTTGTCGACCTCGACGTCGATGTCGAGACGGGCGTGGTGAAAGTGCATCGCATCGTGGCGGTGCAGGCGTGCGGGCGGGTGGTGAGCCGCAAGCTGGCCGAGAGTCAGGTGATCGGAGGCGTGATTCAGGGCCTCAGTTACGCCCTGTTCGAGCACCGGCTGCTCGATCGCCAGACGGGCGCGATGGTGAATCCGAATCTCGAGTGGTACAAGATCGCCGGGCCCAAGGACATGCCGCTGATCGAGCCGGTCTTGTGGTCGAAGGACAAGGAGGCGGCAGGGCCCAGGCCGCTGGGCGAGCCGCCGACCATTCCGACGGCGGGCGCCATCGCGTGCGCCATCTACAACGCCATCGGCGTGCCGGTGCGGAGCCTGCCCATCACGCCCGACAAGGTCCTGGCGGCGATGGCCGGCAAGGGAGGTGCGAAGTGAACCCGTTCGTCCTCGTGCAACCCCGTTCCCACGCTCAGGCCGCGAAGGTGATGGCGGCTGGCGGTTCCTATCGGCTGCCCGTGCTCAAGGCCGGCGGCATCGACGTGCTCGACCATCTCAAGGAAGGGCTGCTGTCGCCCGACGCCGTGGTCAACGTGCGGCGGCTGGGCGCCGAGGGACCGGCCGTGACGCGACTGGCCGACGGCTCGATCCGCATCGAGGCGGGCGCGACCCTGGCGCAACTCGCGAGCGATCCGATCCTGCTCGCCGACGCGACCGTCGTGGCGCAGAGCGCGGGCAGCGCGGCGACGCCGGCGATCCGCAACATCGCCTCGGCGGCGGGCAACCTGCTGCAGCGTCCTCGGTGCTGGTACTACCGCCATGCCCAGTTCGAGTGTCTCAAGAAGGGCGGCTCGATGTGCTTCGCCGTCGACGGCGAGAACGCGCATCACGCCATCTTCGGGCCCGGACCTTGCCACATCGTGCATCCGTCGAACCTCGCCCCGGCGTTGATGGTGCTCGACGGCCAGGTGCACCTCACGGGCTCGAAGCGTGACCGCATCGCCGCGGCGGATCTGTTTCACATGCCCGACAAGGGAATCCTGAGCGAGCACAATCTCGAGCAGGGCGAGGTGATCACGCACCTCACGCTGCGGCCGCGGCCGACGAGCGGGTTTCATGCCGTGAAGGCCAAGCAGAGCTTCGACTGGCCCAGCGCGTTGGCCTGCGTCTCGCTTCGGGTCGAGGAGGGCGTGATCCGCGAGGCGAGCGTGTGTGCGGGGGCGGTGGCTCCCGTGCCGTGGATGTTGCCTCGGGTGGGGGCCGCCCTGAAAGGGGCGAAGGCGACCGACGACGCCGCGATCGCCGCCGCGGCCGAGTTGGCGGCCGAGGGGGCCAAGCCCATGCGAGACAACGGCTACAAGGTGGCCCTGCTGGTCGCCAGCGTGCGACGGGCCACGCTGCGGGCGTTGGGCCGCGAGACGCCTTCGTTCCGGGAGATCCGTCCATGAGCACGCAGATGCCCGACTTTCGGCCGGTGGAACTCCGCGTGACGTGCCTGTCGCTGCGTCACAAGCTGATGTACGTCGATGAACGCCAGCGATCGCCCGGCATGGTGGATGCCGAGAGTTCGACTCGCATCTATTTCTGCATGCGGACGCAGGAGCAGTTGGGGCCCGACGATCAGCCCGTGCATCCCGATGCCTGCACCCCCTCACGCGCGTGCCATCGCTGCGTGTGACCTGTTTCCCCGAACACGACGACCCTTCGCATGCTTCTGACGCTCGCCCACTCGCCCGATCCTGACGACGCCTTCATGTGGTGGCCCATCACCGGAAAGGTGCGTCCCGACGGCACGCCACTGGAGGGCGCGGACGGGCGACCACGTCTCGACACCGGCGGCATCGACTTCAAGGCGATTCCCGCCGACATCGAGGTGCTCAACCGCCGCGCAGCGGGCGATGGCGATCTCGACATCACCGCCCTTTCCTTCCGCGCCTGGTGCGACGTGAAGGATCGGTACGCCATCACGCACTGCGGGTCCTCCTTCGGCGAGGGATTCGGCCCCAAGGTGGTGGCGGGGGCATCGGTGAGGGACACGGCCGATCTGCGGCGTGCGGGCCTTCGCATCGCCATCCCCGGCCGGCGCACCACGGCCTTCCTGCTGCTGAGCATGTTGCTGGGCCCCGAGACGACCCGCGCCGCGGTGATCGTCGAGATGCCCTTCGAGCAGGTGATCGGCGCTGTGGCCAGGGGCGAGGCCGACGCTGGCGTCGTGATCCACGAGGGGCAACTGCTCTTCGCCGACGCCGGGTTGCGACTCGTGACCGATCTGGGCGAATGGTGGGGCACTTCGACGGGGCTCCCCGTGCCGCTGGGGTGCAACGCGTTGCGGCTCGACCTCGATGCGAGGTTCGGGAGCGGCACCATCGCTCGTGTCAGCGGCCTGCTGCGGGCGTCGATCGAGCATGCGCTCGCCCATCGCGAGGAGAGTCTCGCCTACACCATGCCCTTCGCCCTCGCCAATGCGGCGAAGAAGGGCGCCACCGAGAGCGGCCGGCCCACGCTCGAGCGCGTCGATCGTTACATCGCGATGTACGTCAACCGCTGGACGGTGGACATGGGCTCGCAGGGCCGCGAGGCGGTGCGACGGTTGCTTGCCGCGGGCCATGCGGCGGGCTTGTGCCCTGATCCTGGCGAGTTGCGGGTGGTGTGAGGATCGCGTCGACCGCTCACCGCACCTTCAACTGCTCGAGCGATGCCGACTCGGCCGCGCTGTTTTCCTTCCGCTTCCACTCGTTGAGCAACTGCGTGGCGGCGGTGACGCCGAACTGGCGAGACCACGCGTTGAGCACGAGGCGTGCGTCGGCCTCGAACTGCTCGGGGCGGAGCGCGTCCTTGAGCATCTGGAGGAGCACGCCCTGTTCGATGACGGCGGGGTCGGGCGTGGCGAGCAGCGGCCCGGCGGCAAGCCACACGGCATCGAGCGCCTGCTCGTCGTGGGGCATGCCCGGCGTCCACTTGGCGAACAACGTAAAGACCAACTGCGGCTTCCCGGCCCGGAATGCCGCCAAGATGCCTTCACGCAGCAGCGGGGGCGTCAAGGCCTGTGGCTTGTTCTCGAGCAGGGTCTGCGCGATCTTGGCGACATCGGCGTCGCGTCCCATCAACTTCAGCGAGAGCACGCCCTGTTCCCAGTTGTCCTGCTGGAGCAGTTCGCGGAGACCTTCGTCGACGGCCGTCGCTCCTTCGAACGGGAGCGGGTCGCTCGTGCGAGGAACCGCAGGGCCGGGGGTGTACAGCGGATCGCCGATGACGGCGACTTTCCACACCGGCTGGCCTTCTTGGCGAATCGAGGGAGCAAAGGGGGCGCCAGCCATCAGGCGTCCGGCCACGGCGGGCGTGGGCGTGAAGGCCTGCAGGAAGGGTTCGTGGACGGAGCCGGCATAGACGAAGACGCCGCGTTCGAGCCAGCGGCCTCCGACGGTTTCTCGCTTGCCCGGGAAGAGAAGCGACCACGAGTGCACGAAGTGCAACGCGGCCGGTCGCATGAGCATGGGCAGGTCGCCGGGCTTGCACTGGCCCGGTTCGAGGTCGAAGAAGTCGTTGTTGCCCTTGGTGTTGACCAGGATGAGATCGGCGGTGACGGGCCGCGACGCGAGCGCCCGCCACGCGGCGGATCCTTGCGAGGGCGTATCCGACACTTCGCACCGGATGCCCGACTGCTCGAGCAACTGAGCGGCCTTGGTGCCGTCGTACTGGTTCCACGGGGCGGTGTCGGGGTAGCCGTCGAAGATCCACGCCCGGCGCGGGTGCAGGAAGAGCGAGCACATGGCCGAATACGCCGCCCGCGAGGCCCCGCCGAAGATGTGGCCCGACCACGCCCAACGCGTGGTCATGTCGAGCCCCTCGCCCTCGCGGCCGATGCGGTCCGAGAGGGCGACGAACTCCTTGCCTTTGGCGATGCGTTCGGGGATGTTGAGGCAGAGCGTCACCGACTCCAGCGTGTCGCCCAGCGAACGCCACGACAGACCGCTTTCCTTGGCCGTCTGCTCAACGCGGGCCTCGAGCGAATCGGCCTCGGCCACGCTCAGGAATCCGTCGATGTTGCCCTGCGAGGGCTTCTCGAGGAAGATCAGCGGCTGACCCCATGCCGCGGCGAGCGGCAAGGCCGCCGTCCACGCCGGGTCGTTGGGACTGGCGATGACGAGCCCCGGGGGCTGGTGGCCCAGATCCTGCCACTTGATCGCCATCGTGGTCTTGGCGGCATCGGGGTCGGCAACGCCCCAGACCCTTTGGACCGCCGCCTGCACGCGGGTGGTGACCGAGGCGTTGAACGCCGGCTCGCCCGGCGAGGCGGTCGAGGCGGGGCTGTTCCAACGCACCACGCGTTCGGGCGAGAAGGCCCGCACGAACCGGGCGATGTCCTCGCGGCCTTGCACCGACCCGTCGTCGATCAGCACCGGGAACCGCGACGCCCGCGACCACGACGCGACGGCGTCGATGTACGAGTGAGGGTCGCTGACGATCACGACGCACGAGGTGTACGAAACGGCGTCGCGGAGTTTCTGGATGCGCTGTCCGAGGCGGGCCTGCGGGGGAACGGCGTCGGCGGGCGGCGTTTGCGCCAAGGCCGGCGACAACGCCGCGGAGACAAGCAGAGAGGCCACCGTGGTGATGCGGACGCGATCCATGCGGGTGGATGGTACGGAGGCCGGAGAAGGGCAGACGCGGCCTCGTCGATTCGAGGTCGTCGATCGGTCCGAGTCGAGGGTGTTGCGTGTGCCTCTGGCTCGGTCCTTCGGGCACTACTAGCATTCGCGGTTCCGTGGTCGAAGCATCGTCCTTGGGGCCCTCGAGGAGTCACATGAACCCGATCACCGCCTTCATCGCTTCGTCGGGCTTGTGTGCCTCGCGGGCGTTCACCCCGGCTCTGCTCGCGGCCCTGTTCCTTCGTTTCGGGGCCGAGTACGACGTGTTTCAGGGGACCGCGAAGGACCTCATCGGCAGCAGCACGGTCGCCACATGGTTCACCTCGGACCTGTGCATCGGGGTGTTGGCCGTCTTGGCCGCCCTGGAGTTCGCCGCCAACCGCAATCAGGAGGCCCGCGAGGCGCTCGCCTACGTCGACAAGTGGGCCAAGCCGGTCATGGCCGGGGCGATGACGCTGGGCCTGCTCTCGGCTCAGGACGCCGCCTTCGCGCAGGAGGTGCTGCCCGAGCAGGCGGGCATCGGCGACAGCATCATCGCCGCGACCGCCGCCGCGTTCAACTACTCGATCGTGTCGGTCAGGAACGGCGTTCAGCAGCTGCTCTTCGATGTCGACCCCGACAACTCCACGGGCCTCCACACCGTGCTGTCGTGGTCTGAGGACGGCGTCGTCGTCTTCGGCATGATCGCGTTGCTCTTCTTCCCCATGCTTGTGTGCGGCCTCATCGTGGTGGGCATCGGCCTGCTCTGGGCGCTGCGGGCGTGGGCGCAGCGGCGGGAGAACGCCGCGAGGGTGCCCTGCGGGTCGTGCGCAGCACCGATGTTCCGCAGCGCGGTGCGGTGCGGTTCGTGTCGTGCGCCCAACCCTGCGCCGATGGCCGTCAACTGGCTCGGCGTCGCGTCGACGAACCCGGCCCCGGTCGAGGGGCACCCGGAGGAGCTCCTGTCGAAGCGGCGGTGTCCGTGCTGTGCGGCCCGGCTCGAGGGGCACGACGTCGCCCGCCCATGTTCCGCGTGCAACACGCCGCCCTTCGAGTCGATGGCGGCCGTCGCGAGATTCGACCACGCGATGCAGGCCAGGCTGCCCCGCACGTTGGCGTTCGGGCTCCTGATGGGTCTGGTGCCCGTGCTCGGCATGATCGCGGGCGTGCTCTACTTCCGGACGCGGGTGGTGGCCCCGTACCGCCAGTACGTGTCGGGTTTCCGGCGCTTCCTGCTGCGACTGCTCCTGCGCATCCTCATCGTGGCGCTCGTGCTCTTCCAACTGATCCCGCTTCTGGGCTCGCTGGCGATTCCGCTCCTGGCGCTCGTGAACCACCGCGTCTTTCGCCGCGCCTTTCTCGCGCAGGCCGAGCAGCGCCTTTCGGCTGCGGCGGCAGCGCCCTCGTCGACGCCCAACATCGCGACCGCCTGACGAGGCCTGCCGTCGCGTCCGGCCGCCGCGACGGTCACTACCATTCACATCGTCACGACGCCCCTCCCCCTCAGGAGACGCGAGCCCATGCAGCCATCGCCGCCGATTCGGTCGTGCCGCGGAGCGTTCACGCTCATCGAGCTGCTGATCGTCATCGCGATCATCGCCCTGCTGATCGGGCTGCTGCTGCCCGCGCTGGGCAAGGCCCGCGAGACCGCTCGCTCGGTCGTCTGCCTCTCCAACCAGCGTCAGCTCTCGACGTCCTTCTTCCAGTACGCCGGGGATTATCGCGTCATTCCCGGCGCCTATTGGCAGGGGTCCATGAACCTCGACTGGTGCGGCAAGAACAACGCCCGCTACCAGGCCGCCCCGCAGAACTACCGCCATCCGCTCGAGGCCTCGGTGCTTCGCGAGTACCTCCAGAGCATCGACAAGATCATGGAGTGCCCGACCGGCAAGCGGCTCGCCAACACCATCTTCGACTACACCATGCTCATCCGCATGGGCGGCGCGAAGACCGATCTCATCTGGCAGGCCAGCTACCCGCTCCGTCCGCACATGGCCAACTCCGAGCGGGCCTTTTTCCAGGCGTTGCCCTTGCTGATCGAGGAGGACGAGACCTTCTACAACCGCGCGTACGACGACGGCAGTTTCGCATGGAACGACCAGTTCGCCACGCGGCATGACAAGGGCGCGAACATCGCGTACCTCGACGGCTCGGCGGGCAGGTTTCGTCCGCCCTCCGCCGGGAGTGTCCGCATCGAGGACGCCAGCGATCTCAAGGGCACGCACCTGCGGCTGCACGCCAAGAACCGGCAGTTTGAGTTGCACTATTCCGCCGCGAACGAGTGGGGCTGGGTCAACTCGCCCCGCTGACGGTTCAGCACGCCGAAAGCTGCAGGGCCGAGGCGAAGGCCTCGCCCAGCCGGTCGATCTGTTCGGCGCGGTGCGACGCCGTGACGGTCAGCCGGAAGTAGCGGGGGCTGGGCCCGCCGGGATACTCGATGAGCGGGGCGTAGATGCCTTGGTCGCGAAGGTCGGCGTGGACCCGCTCCATGCGAGTGATGCCGCCGTCGAGGACGAAGGTGAAGACGGGCACGGGGTCGCCGTGCACGCCGATGCCGCAGCGGCCGAGGGCCTCGCGACAGCGATCGGTGTTGGCTCGCAGGGTGTCGACGAGGGCCGAGTCGGTGGCGATGATGCCCAGGGCGGCGCGGGCGGCCATGGCGATGGGGGTGGGCACGGGCGTCGAACGTCGATAGACGTCGCTTCCCTCGCGGATGGAGTCGACCAGCATCTGGCGACCGATGACCGCGCCGCCGTAGCATCCGAGTCCCTTGGCCAAGGTCGTGGTGATGCACAAGCGAGGGTCGTCGAGGCCGAGATGGTTGACGGTGCCGCGGCCGCCCTCGCCCATGACGCACAGGCCGTGGCAGTCATCGACCACGAGCGTGCCACGTCGCGAGGGAAGCACTCGGAGGAGGCCTTCGAGCGGGGCGATGGCGCCATCGGCGGCGAAGATGCCATCGGTGAAGATGGCGACGCCCTGATCGGCATATTGGCGGACAAGCCATGCCGCCGAGTCGGGGTTGAGGTGCTCGTACTCCATCACCTGCATGCCCGCGGCGGTGGCGGCGTTGCGAATGCTTCGATGGGCCTTGGCGTCGACCAGCGCGATGCCGTGGGTGGGCACCAGTCCTTGAGCGACCGCGAAGTTGGCGGTGTATCCCTCGGCAAGCAGGATCGCGGCGTCTTGACGGGTGAAGGCGGCCAGATCCCGCTCGAGGGCGTCGTGCACGACGGTGTTGCCGGTGGTTTCTCGCGAGGCGGTGGTGCTGATGCCGAAGCGTCCGAGGCCCTCCGCGGCGGCCGCGAGCACGGCGGGATGCTGCGCGAGCCCGAGGTAGTTGCAACCCGCGAACGCGAGGACTTCGCGCCCGTCCATCACGAGCGTCGTGGAGGTGGAAGATTCGACGCTGAGTCGTGCCATGGGCGCCTCCTGCACCGTGCGTGACGCCGCGTGAACGACGGCGGCGACCGGCGTCCTGCCGGAGGTCACGACGGATCGGGGAAGCATAGTCGCGAGGCTGCCCGTTCAGGCCCCGCAGAGGGGCGTGGTGGCGTTGCGATACGCGACGTTGCGGGCCTTGAGTTGTCGGAGCAGCTCGTCGACCAGGCCCGGCTGGTCGGCGAGGGACTCGGGGGCGTTCACGCCGGGCCGGGCGAAGCGTCCGTCGGCGATCATGCGGGCGACGATGGTGCACGGGAAGGCGGTCGTGCGCGACATGCTGGTGCAGCCGCTGGCGACGTCAAAGAAGTCGAGCAGGTCCCATTGCATCGAGACCTCGCGTCCCTCCCGCACGCCCCATGCCTTGATTCGCATCACGGTCAGGTCCTGCTCGCCGGGCTGGTACGTCCACTTGGGGAACATCACCGCGCTGGTGAGGTCGAGCGGACGCACCTTCACGCCCCCGACGTCGATGGGCTCCTTCGAGAAGAGCCCCGTCTCGCGCATGACCCTCATCAAATCGATGTGGCCGGGGTAGCGCAGCGTCTGTTCCTTCATGAAGGGCACGCCGTGGCGACGAGCCACGGTCTCGATCAGACTTCGCAGCCCGTCGGTGTTGAAGGCCTCAAGCGTGCCAACGCCCTCGAAGTCCATCAAGTTGGGGTCGGAGAGGGCTTCGCGGGTGACAACCTCGCCGAACTCGACGAAGCGGGAGGGGCGGGTGTATTCCTCGATGACGTCGGCGGGCGAGAAGCCCGCCTTGTACTCGAAAGGCCAGCGGCGTTCCCGTGGCAGTCCGCCCACGTGGATCTCGATGCGGCGACAGGGCTTGAGGCACAGGGCGGCATGGGCGGCCAGGATGTTGCTCATGCCCGGGGCCACGCCGCAGTCGGTGACGCACGTGACGCCCGCCTTGCGGGCCAGGGCGTCGAGTTCGAGGAAGTCCTCGGCCATGAAGGAGATGTCGCAGTAGGGCTTGCCCGCCTCGATCACGGCTCGAAGCGCCCCGAAGCCGATGCGGCTCGAGAGGGCGCCGAGCACGATGTCGAAGGGGGCCACGGTCGATCGGATGGCGTCGGGGGAGGAGAGGTCGGCCCGGACGGTGCGGATCCGCCCTGGCGACCGGGAGGCGATCCGGGCGAGGGCGTCCTCGCGGATGTCGGCCACGGTCACCTCGAACCCGGGGTCCGAGGCCAGATCCATGGCCATGACGCTGCCCACCATGCCCGCACCGAGAACGACGGCTCGCTTCATTGGCCAACGGTACACGCAGGGGGGCGGGGTCGCTACGCTGGGCCTGTGACCTTCTCGCACGTGCCGGTGCTGCCCAGCGAGGTGCTCTCGGTGCTCCGTCCGGGGCCCGGGGAGACCTATGTCGATTGCACGGCAGGGCTCGGCGGACATGCCTCGCACGTCGCGTCGGTCATCAAGGCCCGGTCTTGGGACGAGGCCGGTGGCAGTGGGGCCACGGTGGTGCTCTGCGACCTCGATTCGTCCAACCTGGCCCGCGCCGGTGGGGCCGTGGCCCGCGCTGCGGATGGGAAGGTTCGCGTGGTGCCCTTGCAAGGCAACTTCGCGCAGGTGCCCTATGCCCTCGAGTCTCGTGGCGTCGCGGCCGACATGCTTCTGGCCGACTTTGGCTTCGCCTCGACCCAGGTCGACGACGCGGCCCGGGGCTTTTCATTCCAGCGAGAGGGCCCGCTCGACATGCGGATGGACCCTTCGGCGAAGGTCGATGCGGCCACGCTGGTGGCCTCGTTGTCGGAGCGGGAACTGGCCTCGATCATCGAAGAGTTCGGGGAAGAACGCAACGCCCGACGCATCGCGAAAAAACTTGTGCAAGAGCGAACAAGGGGACCGATACTTACCACCACCCACTTGGCTGAACTCATTCGGGGGGTGGTGGGGCGACAGGCATCCGGCGGCATCGACCCCGCGACCCGCACCTTCCAGGCCCTACGCATCGCCGTCAACGACGAGATCGGCAGCATCAACGCCCTGATGGCGGCGGTCGACGCCGAAGTCAGGCGGGTGATGGCCGGGCATGGCCGCTGGCTCCGCCCCGGAGCTCGACTGGCATTCATCACGTTTCACTCGCTCGAGGATCGACCCGTGAAGCAGACGCTCGTCGGCCTGATTCGGGCGGGTGCGGAAGACCTGACAGGCGGCGTGATGACGGCGGGCGAGGAAGAACTGCGGGTCAACCCCCGGGCTCGTTCCGCCAAGTTGCGCGCGATTCGGGTGCCGGGGTTGGCGGCGACTTCCCGAGCGGGGTGAGGCAGGCGGCGGATGGTCCAACCAATCGACATGGGATTCCCCTGAAGAGTGGGATCCTGGCTTGAAGCGATGTATGATGTTGCACCAGTCACCCCGCCCGTCGGCGGAGTGCCCGAGGCCGCGGCGATCTTGGCATGGAAGCCAAGGTCCGGCCTGAAGGGCGACGGGGGGGACAACCGCGGCATGCCTCCGAGGCGCAGCCGCAAGGACGCGTGGAAGCCGTGACTCGAGAACTCAAGCTGGCCCTGATCATCGCCGTCACCCTGATCCTCAGCGTGATGGTGCTCATCAGTGATCACCTGTCCGTGCAGCGTCGCCCTGTGGTCGCTGCCGAGGTGTCGGTGCAACCCGACCGCGTGCCCCCGCCGCCGGTGGTGGAGGCCCCGGCGGTTCCGGTGGCGTCGACCGTTGGCGACGCGCTGGGCGAGGCGACTGCCGATGCCGTCGCGGATCAGTCATCGGGTGCGAAGACCGTCGCCATGGGCGAGGTGGACGAGCACGCCGAACTCGCCAAGGCCATCGAGCGAGTGGGCGGTCAGGTCAAGGACGGCGAGATTGTCCTCCCCGAGACGAACGCTCCCGGAAAGCCCCCGGTTGTTGAACTGAAGCAGGACATCCCGCAGGCCGGTTCGCCCAAGCCCTCCCCATCGCGACCGGTTGGCATGTCGTCCGTCAAGGCCCGCACCCATGTGGTCGCCCCGGGCGACTCGGCTTTCAAGATTGCCAGGCAGTATCTGGGCGACGGCAAGTACTGGAAGCAGATCAAGGAAGCCAACCCCAAGGCCTTTGCCAATGACGCTGAACTGAAGGTGGGCACGGAGATCGTCATCCCCGAGGTGCGTCCTTCGACTCCCAAGGTTGCGCCCGCGGCGCCGGTCACCAAGTCATCTCCGACCCGCCTCGCTCAGGGGTCGACTTCCTCGACCAAGACCGTCGCGACGGCGAAGGGCAAGGAATCGTCCAAGGGCAAGCAATACACCATCCGAAAGGGCGACACGCTCCATGCCATCGCCAAGCGCGAACTCGGCAGCTCCGGTCGTGTCGACGAGATCATGCGGATGAACCGCGGCGTCATCAAGGATCCCACCACCCTTCCGTTGGGCGTGGCGATCGTGCTGCCGTCGGATCGCTGAGTTTCGGCCTCGCGTTCGCCACTTCACCGGCGGGAGCTTCACGTGTTCGGAAAGCTTGCGACCCTCATCGCGTGCGTTGCCGCCTGCGGCGGCTGGCTCCTGTCGCTTCGCCACGAGCGAGTGCAGGCGTTCAGCGAGTTGACACAGGCGCAACTCCGCATCAACCGTCAGGATGAACGCCTCTGGATGCTTCGCACGCAAGTGGCCGAACGCATCACTCCGCCGCGGATCGAGGCCTTGGCCGCGGGCATGGTGGAGCTGCAGCCCATCATCCCCTCCCAGGTCTTCACGCCCGATCAGCTGACGATGATGAAGCAAGGGAAGGGGACGGGGCCCGAGCTGATCGGTCCGCCCATGTCGCCGGGCATGGCGGAGGCATCCCAGATCGCCATGTCGGGCAAGGTCATGGACGCGGCCACGACTCCTCGCAAGAAGTCCATCTCATCAACGGCCTCCGCTGCGAAGACCGCCGTCAAGGGGCAGGCCAAGTCCGCATCGGCCGCTTCAAGGGCGTCGGGCGGGCCAAGGCGGGTGGGCCGACGTGATCGCAACGGCGAGGAGAACTGATGGCCACCAGCCCCACCGAGGTTGAAGGCGAGAACGACGAGGCATCGGCTCCCGTTCCGGTTTCGCCCACGCCGCCGATGGCGGCCAGTGACGGCCCTCCGCCCAAGTGCTTTCGTGTCATGTCGATGGTGCTCATGGGGGCCATCACCTGCGCGATGGTGACGGTCTTGGGGCGCGTGGCTCAGATCCAACTGCGGCCCAGCCCGGAACTGATCGAGCAAGTGACGCCCCGCGTCAGCACCCGCAAGGAACTGCCGCTCCGCGGCGATATCACCGATCGTCGAGGTCGGCTGCTCGCGGCGACGCGATTCACCGAACGCGTCATCATCGATCCGACGCTCGTCGACGATCCGCATCGCACGGCCAAGGTGGTCGCCAAGGCCATCGATGCGTCGGACGAGGACATTGGCAACAAGCTGATCTGGGCGATGTCGGAGAATCAGCGTCGTCTTCAGGCCATCGAGGCGGCCAAGGCCTCCGGCATCGAGGCCATCGATGACACCGACGTGGTTGAAGCGCCCGATGCAGCCGCTTCGGCTGTCGTCGTCCCGCCGGTCGTGCCGCCGGTGAACGAAGGCGAGGGGAGCAAGGTCGCGGCGACACCGGGCGACCAGCCGCCGACGCTCAAGAAGCCGATTCGGTATCTTGCATTGAGCGGCAAACTCTCTCCGGAGCAGGCCGACGCCGTGCGTCAGGCCATGCGGCCTTCCAAGCCGGCCAAGGGCGAGAAGCCCTTCCGTCTCCGCGGCGTCAGTCTCGAGACGCTGCCAGTTCGGGACTTTTGCGGCGGTCCCGAGGTCGCCAATCTCGTCGGGCTGTATGGATGGGCGGGCAAGCACAAGACGGGGATGGAGTCGAGCAAGGATTCGATGCTCGGGGGCACGGTCGGCAAGGTCGGGTTCGTGCGCGACGCGGCTGGGGCGCCCCTCTGGGTCGAGCAGGGGCAGATCCAGCGGGCGGCCGCGGGCGCCGACGTCGCCTTGAGCATCGATCTCGAAATTCAGCGCATCGCGATCGACGAGTTGACTCGAGGGGTCGAAGAGTGCGACGCGCAGGGGGGCCGCATCGTGGTCATCGACCCGATGTCAGGCGAAGTCATCGCCATGGCCGACGTGTACCGGGAGGTGCCCGGGCTTGTCGAACTTCCGACCCTTGAACGAAAGCAGTACTCCGATCGCAAGCTGGTTCGCGCCAAGGCCAACGAGATTGCATCGAGCAGGGCTCGCTACCGGCTCGTCAAGCCCGACGTGATGCCCGATGGCAAGCCCAAGTTGCCGGGCCTGGGGCGTAATCGCTGCGTCGAGGATTTGTACGAGCCCGGCTCCACATTCAAGCCCTTCGTCTGGTCCACCCTGCTTGATCTGGGCAAGACGTGGCCTGACGAGGTATTCGACACCGAGGGCGGCGGTCCCTGGATCACGCCCACCGGGCGAGCCATCAAGGACGTCCACGGCGAGCCCTCGATGACGTGGGCCAAGGTGCTCATCAACTCGTCCAACATCGGCATGATCAAGGGCGCTCAGCGGATGTCGCCCAAGGAGTTCCGCGACGGGATCACACGGTTCGGATTCGGGCGACGCACCGACATCGGCTTGCTGGGCGAAACCGCAGGCATGGTGACCCCTCTCAGCCAGTGGAAGGTGACGACCCACACCTCGCTTTCGTACGGCAACGAGGTGGGCGTGACCGCCGTGCAGATGGCTCGGGCCTTCGCCGCCTTCGCGAGGGAGGGCGAACTCGCCGGAACCTTGCCGCGGCTCACGATGGTCGCGTCCGACTCGGGTTCGCCCGGCGACGTCATCTATCGAGTCCTGTCGCAACGCTCCGCCGAGGCCACGCGCGACACGCTCAGGCACGTCGTGACTTCGATGGAGTCCAAGTACGCCAAGGCCATGCCGGACGGCTCGCCGTGGAAGTACACGCTGTTCGGCAAGTCGGGCACGTCGCGTCCGCCCGCCCCGCCTTTCGGATACCTTCAGCACCAGTACATCCCGAGCTTCGTCGCAGCCGGTCCGATCGAAGCGCCGCGCCTTGTGGCCTTGGTCGTCATCGACGACCCGGGGCCGGCCCGCGTGGCCCGACGCACCTACTACGGAGCAGCCACCGCCGGGCCGATCGTGCGTCGCACGCTCGAACGCGCGTTGACCTACCTGGGCACGACGCCTTCGCGGCGCGAGGCACTGGTGGCGGATTCCGGTCGCCCGATGGAGTGATCGGGTGCGGAGGGGCCGGTCGCAGGGCTGGTGGTGCCGGGCTGGCGGTCAGGGCTGGCGGTCAGGGGGTGGCAGGTGCCGCGGGAGCAGTCGGCGTGGCGGCTGCCTCCCGGATGGGACTCTTGCCCTGCCAAATATCATTTCGGGTGCCCGTCTTGACGATTTGGTCCATGAAAGCCGCGTAGGCCGGCTGAAGTTCCGCGGCTGTTCGGCCCGTGTAGATTTTCAGCAGGTCCACCCCGCCACGGCGGTACGAATACATCGACGCCGCTCGATCGCCCGCGTCGCGACGGATGCGGGCGATCAACTTGCCTCCGGCGGCATCGGCGACGAGTTGTCTCAGTCCCTCGCGGTGCGAGCCGCCCTCGCCTTCGTTCAGAAAGTGCACCAAGGCCCACACCTGGGCGTAATAGAACAACGCGGCGTTGGCATCCTTGGCGATCAGTTCCTGAGGCGTGCTGCGGGTCAGATCCTGGAGCGACATCAACTTGCCTGCGCGAACGCCCCAGCGGAGTTGGTCGTAGCGCTCGAAGTTGGCCCACGGTAGAAACGTCGGGAGTGCCGCCTTGCCCGGATCCCAGCGGAAGCCCTCCATGTACGTGGCCACGCCCTCTTCAAGCCACACCGGAAGCGAGTGCCTGAACGTTCGCTGGGTGTAGACGTGCCACCCCTCATGCGCCGTGATCGTGAAGGTGTCGCGACGGCCGATGTCGTACAAGATCGCTCGGCCTTCCACCGAATAGCCGCCCTTCTGGATACGGAGGTACGTCGCGGCCTGCTCGCCCATGAATCGCTCGGTCATCCGCTCCCACTGGGGACGAGTGTCGAGCAGGTAGATTTCCATCGTCGATCGCGGCTCGGGCAGCGGACCGAGCGCCGCGCGATAATGGGCCGCCGCGCCCTCAACGAAGGCGGGGAGGTGATCGATCAGGAACTCCTTGCTCGACGTCGTGTAGATCCGGTAGTTGGTCGTCGAGAGGACCTGACCTGCAGCGGCGTCGAGCGTCCATGGCTCGGACTGCACCGCGACGCCCTCCAACGGGGCCTCCGGCAGCACGCTCGGTGATGGAGTCGCAGGCGTGACCTTGGACGCCGGCCCCGTCGCGCGGTCGGCACAGCTCGTCGCCATCGTGGCAAGCAGGAGCAGCAGGCGGGATGCGGCACGCGGTGAGCTTGGCATCGGCGGCGCTTCGAAGCGGGACCTCAATCGGTTCATCAGGTCCCCAAGCGGGACGTGACGGCGGAGAACTCCTCCTTGGCCTTGGCGAGCTTGGACTTGGTTTCTTCGACCATGTGCGGCGGGGCCTTCTGGGCGTACCCAGGATTCGCCAACCTTCCCTCGTACGTCTGGATCTCCTTCTGCAGTTCGCCCTGACGCTTCATCAACAGGGCTCGCTCGGATTCACCGATGCCCCCTGTCGCTCCCGCCGGGGCGGCGTCGAAGAGATCCGCGGCCGCGAAAGGCTGAGCCTCAAAGGTGAATCCGCATGCCTCTTGCGGAGCGGCTTCGAAGGCGAGACCCGAAAGCGTTCCGAACGTGGCCAGCAATCCCTCGTGCGTGCGGGCGAAGGCCGCGTGCGAGGCCGGAACGTGGAGTCGGATGCGACGCTTGGGCGCGACATTCTGGGCAGCCCTGACTTCGCGCACCGCCGTGGCGAGCGAGCGAATCCGCTCGAACTCGGCCTGCTCTCCCCTCGCGGCATCGGGCGAGAGTGCAGCGTCGAGCGTGGGCCAACCGGCGTGGGCCACAAGCGAACTCGCAGGCCGCTGACCGGGGAACGTCAGGCCGCGAATGGGCGTGCCCTTGAGGATGCGGACGTGCTCCCAGACGGCCTCGGTCATGAAGGGCATCAGGGGGTGCAGCAGACGGAGCAGCGAGCCGAGCACCTGGAGCAGACACGCTTGTTGGGCCGGGTTGGCGGCCACCGTGGGCTTGACAGCCTCGAGGTACCAGTCGCAGAAGTCCCGCCACACGACGTCATAGAGGGCTTGGGCGTAGTCCGCGAACTCGTAACGAGCCAGCGACTCGTCGATGCGCCCGCACGCCACATGGAGGCGACCGAGCATCCAGCGATCGGCGAGGGTGAGGGCGGCGGGATCGATGGGGGTCGCCGCGGCATCGCCGGCGCCGGCCAGCATCGAGATGGTGAAGCGGGCGGCGTTCCAGACCTTGTTCGCGAAGTTGCGGCCGACATCGAACTTCGGGCTGGTGTTGCGACCGGTCTTGGAGTCCTTGACCACCGGGAGTCGGACGTCCTGCGTGTTGGTGGCGGTGGTGCAAAGCGTGTAACGCATGGCGTCGGCGCCGTGCGAGTCGATGATGTCGAGCGGATCGACGCCGTTGCCGAGCGTCTTGGACATCTTGCGTCCTTCGCCGTCCTGGATGACGGCGTGGATGAAGACGTCGCGGAAGGGAACCGGTCCTCGCCCATGGCCTTCGCCCAGGAAGTACCGGTTGAACATCGTCATCCGCGAGACCCAGAGCGTGATGATCTCCCGCGCGGTCGAGAGCGACGAGGTGGGGTTGAAGGCTCCCAGGAGCTTGGGAAAGTCGGCGATGCCCGTATCGGAGGCGGCCCGGGCGGCATCGGGCCAGCCCATGGTGGACAGGGGCCAGAGGGCGGAGGAGAACCACGTGTCGAGCACGTCGGCGTCCTGGACGAAGCCGCGAGCTTCGAGAAGCGAGGTCACCTCCGCGTCGTTCTCGGCACGCACGCAGACGCACATGCCGCCGGCGGCGGGCATTCGTCCGGGCACCTCGCCCGACTTTCCGGGCGGGGTCGAATCCTCGCGGACGGCGATGCGGCCGGCCTTGCTCCATGCCGCGAGTTGCGCGATGGTCGCGTCGCCGTCGGCGGGGGACATCGGCGTCGCCGCGGCGTCGCGGCGCCACACCGGAATGCGGTGGCCCCACCAGAGTTGGCGAGAGATGCACCAGTCGCGGATCTGCTCGTGCCACTGCTCGAAGGTGCGGGCGTAGCGGGCGGGGTGGAAGGTCATCGAGCCGTCGGTGGGGGACTCCGAGCGTTCGCCCGAGCCGGTTCCCGTCCGCTGCGAGGGGGCGAGGGCGGCGTTGGCCGCTTCCGCCAAGCGGGCATCGGTCACGCGCACGTACCACTGGTCGCTGAGGAAAGGCTCGATCACGGCCTTGCTGCGGTCACTGTGCTTGATGCTGTGTCGGTAGGGGCGAGACTTCTCGAGCAGCCCGTGCGACTCGAACTCCTTGAGCACGAGCTTGCGGGCCTCCGCCATGCTCTTGCCGACAAAGAGTCCGGCCGATCCGATGTCGTCGAGCCCGTGTCGATCGCTCACGCGACCGTCGGGGCCCATCATGTTGACCAGGGCCCGTCCGGGCCCGCCCGCGAAGAGGTCCATCCGCTCCTTGTGGCGCAGGTAGAGCTCGTGGTCGTTGCCGTCGTGGGCCGGGGTCACCTTCAGGAAGCCCGTGGCGTACTCGGCCTTGGGGTCCGCGGCCTCCTCGTCGCTGCGAGCCAGCGCCCTGGGAAGCACCACATAGTCGTCCTCGATGATCGGGATGACGCGTCCAACCAAGGGCAACTCGACGCACAACGATCGAAGGGCCTTGGCACGTGGGTCGCGAGGATTCACCGCCACGGCCGTGTCACCCAGATACGTCTCGGGACGAGTGGTGGCCACCGTCAGCCAGGCCTGCTGGTCCTCGGGCATCGATTCGGCGTCGGGGAAGCCGCGAGCGGCCAGTTCGCCCCATGTCACGGGCACGGCGTCCCGGGGGGGCATCACGCCGCTCCGACGCTCCTGCTGGGTCGACGCTCCCTGCGGATGGACGAGCGGGTACCGCAGGTAATGGAAGGCGGAATCGACTTCCTCGTCGTAGCACTCGTCGTCGGCGACAGCCGTCTGGAGGGCGGGGTCCCAGTTGACCAGTCGCTTGCCGCGATAGATCAGCCCGTCGGCGAAGAGCCTGAAGAAGGCTTCCCGCACGGCTCGGGCGCAGACCGAATCCATCGTGAATCGCTGGCGGTCCCAATCGCACGAGCAGCCCATCTTCTTGAGCTGGTTGGTGATGGTGGCCTCGTATTCGTCCTTGAAGGCCTGGATCTTGGCGATGAACGCCTCGCGCGAGAAGTCGGTTCTTCGCTTCTTCTCCTCCTTCATCACGCGCTTCTCGACGACGGCCTGCGTGGCGATGCCCGCGTGGTCGGTGCCGGGCATCCACAGCGCCTCGCATCCCTGCATGCGGTGGGCTCGCACCAGCACGTCTTGCAGCGTGTTGTTGAGCGCGTGGCCCAAGTGCAACGCGGCCGTGACGTTCGGCGGCGGAATCAGCACGCAATAGGGGCGAGCGGCTCCTGACAGAACCCGTTCCGGCGAGGCGTGGAAGGCCTTGGACTCGATCCACCGATCCCACACCCGGGGCTCGTGGTCCGCGGGGCGGTACTGCTTGGCGAGTTCGGGGCCGGTGGTCGATGGAACGGGTGGAGTGTCGGTGCCGGACATGGCTGGCGGAGTGTAGGTGACGCCCGGCGACTTCCCCCGTACCTTCACGGGTCCCTTTCCGTCCCGAGCCACGCCATCTCCCATGACCGGATCCTCGCCAACGACCGCCGCTCCAGTTCGCCCGAAGCCCCGCGACGCCCGCTGGTGGCAGGTTGGGGCGCTGGCCGGTGCGTTCGTCGCGGCGGCCTTCCTCGTCGTCCAAGCGCTCCGCCCCGCTCCGGCGCCCGTGGACGCGGGCGAGGTGCGAGCCTCTTCCGCGTCGCTCGACGAGATCCTCAATGCCGCCTCGACGCTCAAGCGGGATGGAGCGTTCAACAAGGCCGAGACGCTGCTTCGCGAGGCCATCGCTCGCCACGTCGCCGAGCAGCGTTTGTACGTGGAGTACGCGGAAGTGCTCGTCGCCACGCGTCGCGACAAGGAGGCGTACGAACAGTACGAGAAGGCCTTGGTGGCCGCCGACGGCACCCACGCCATTCACCTGGCCGCGGGTAGCGTCGCGAGCATGATCGGACGCCTCGATCGCGCCGCCGAGCACTTCGAGGCGGCTCAGCAGGCCGACAAGACCGACTGGAGGGCGCCGCTGTTCCTCGCCCAGGTGCAGATCAAGCGGTCGCAGAACGCCGAGGCGATGAAGAACCTGATGTTGGCGGTCAACCTCAAGCCCGATGCCGCCATCGCCTGGGGGTCGCTCGCCGAGCTTGAGTTGCGAGACAACAAGCTCCCTCTGGCGGCGCAGCATGTCGCCAAGGCGAGGGAAATCGAACCCGCGTCCACGGTCTGGCGGGTGCTCGAGGCAAGGATCCTCAAGCGAGACAACCGGCCCGAGGAGGCCCTCGCGCTGCTCTCCGGGCTCGACGCGGCGCAGCGGCTCGAACCCGGCGTTCTGGCCACCATGGCCGAGTGCCTCGGCATGCTGTCGCGACCGAGCGATGCGGCCAGACTCTATGCGGAGGCCTCACAGGCCCAGCCACTCCGGGGCGACCTCGCCATGCAGGCGGCTCAGTGGCACGATCGCGCGGGTGAAAGGGCCTCGGCGCTGGTCTTTGCCAAGCGTGCGGCCGAGGCAGGCGAGGAGCATGCGGCGGAACTGGTCGCCAAGCTCGAGAAGGCCGGAGCGGGCGCGAAAAAGAAGCGTTGAACGCTCACGAGCCGCCGGCGAGGTCGTCGAGGAACGACGCCACGGCCGTCTCGCACGCCGGAGCGGTGCGGGCATCGACCCACATGCCGCTGTGACCGCCGCCGCCGACGGCGACGAACCGGCCCTTCGGAGCGGCGGCAGCGATGGAGCGACCGTCGTCGAGCGGGCTGACGGGATCCTCCGTGCCGTGAAGGACCAGCAAGGGGCAGTTCAGTCGTGCGGCGTCGGCCGCCCGGTCGAAGGGCCCGCTTGCTCGCCCCAGGCCCGGGCACCGTTGAATCAGCGCCAAGAGGCCGAGGGCCGGGCCGAGGTTGAGCCGCCAAGGCATGCCCATGGCGATCATCATGTTTTGCGCGGGGGTGCGGACGTGGCGATAGGGGCACTCGGCGACGACGCCCGTCACGCGGGACGACCGTGCCGCGACGGCGATGCTGACGCCGGCGCCCAGCGACCATCCCATCAGCACGATGGGGCGTCGCTGATCGATTCGATCGATGAGGGCGAGCAGGTCATCGACCTCGTGCACGCCGTGTGTGCATGAACCGCCGGATTCACCGTGGCCTCGCAGGTCCCATGCGACCACCAGCGACGATCTCGCCAGGAGCGGGCCCAGCCGAGTCAGCGCGCCGATCCGGGAACTGCCCCAACCGTGCGTGAGCACGACCGCCGGTCCCCGCGGCTCATCGCCCGCGATCTCCCACACTCGCAGCAGGACGCCCCGCCGATCAAGCGTCCACGACTCGAAGGGTCGCGGTCGATCACGGAGTTCGCCCGGATCGCCGGGAAGCCCCTTGGCCAGCGACGACGCATAGGTGCGACGCGGCGGCCTGGCCAGCACGGTGGCGGTCCATGCGATCATAACGCCGATGCCGAGCAGCAACCCCGCGCCGAGCAAGCCGACCAATCCGAGGATGTTGACCGACTCGAGAGACATCGGCCGACTCTAGGATGCACGAGATTCGCGAGTTCGAGTCCCGTGCACGTGAGGAAGGTCGTCACTGACGAAGATCAAACGACGCGACGGTCTTTCCGCCGCCCTCCGCCTCGATCTCGACCCACAGACGGGCATCGGGCGCGACGGTGTCGGGCATTTCGACATGGGTGTGCCAGTGGTCGCCCTCGATCTCGGCCTTGGCCTTGATGGAGCCCTTGCCGTCGGCCGTGCCCACCCAGAAGCGGACGGCGATGATGCGAGCGGTCCCGCCGGAGACCCAGACGTCGACGGGTGCGTCGCCGGCCGCCTTGATTTCGCCGTCGCGGGAGGCCTTGATCACATAGTCTCCCTCGCGGACCTCGCCGAGTTGCACCGTGGCGCCGTGTTCGTGGCCATGGTCATGATCGTGGTCGTGATCATGATCATGATCATGGGCGTCCTTCTTCTGTGCGGACGCTTTCGAGGGAGCGGGTTCGGCGGGAGGGGCCGGCGTGCGATCGCACGCGAGGGGGGAGCACGCGAGGGTCGCGGCGAGCAGGGACGCGATGCGGATGCGGAGGTCGTTCATCGGGAGGACTCCTGTGGAGGTGAGGAAGGCGTGCCGCCGATCTGTCGGGGCACCCGGAATGCCAGCGCGTAGCCGGCGGGAAGCACGAAGAGATTGAGCAGCGTGGAGGAGGCCAGTCCGCCGAGAACCACGGCGGCCAGGGGCGCGAGCAGTTCGCTGCCGGGCTTGTCGCCCGCCATCGCGAGCGGCAGCAGTCCGAGCGCGGCGGTCAGGGCCGTCATGAGGATGGGCGTCAGACGTTCAAGCGATCCCTGCACGATCGACTCGGCCACGGACTTGCCCTCGTGGCGTTGCAGGTGCGCGTAATGGTTGACTAGCAGGATGCCGTTGCGGACGGCGATCCCGAACAGCGTGACGAAGCCCACCATGCTCGCGATGGAGATGACCGGTGCAATATAGCGATCATCGCCCAGGCCCGTCATCGCCAGCACGTTGGTCCAAGGATCGGACGAGCCGGTCAGGAAGATCGACGCGATGCCGCCGATCAGCGCCAGCGGAAGGTTGAGCATGACCAGTCCCGCCACCCGCGCGCTTCCAGTCGAGTACTGGAGCAGCAGGAACATGACCAGCGCGACGAGCAGGCCCATCGACAGGATCGTGCGGCTGGCCGACTGCTGCGCCTCGAACTGTCCGCCGTAGCGCACGGTGCAGCCCGCCTCGTGCACGATGGGATCGACCTTCGTTCGCACGGCCTTCACCAGTTGGCCGAGGTTGTATCCCGCGGCGACATTCACGGAGATGATGGCCTTGCGACGGGCGTTCTCCCTGGCGATGAGGTTGCTGGTGCGCTCCGGGCCCACATCCGCCACCTCGCGAAGGCGGACCCCGGCCCCCTCCGTTCCTCGGAGTTGCAGTTCCTGGATCTGCTCGATTCGCTCGCGTTCGTCTTCGGCCAGTCGCACCACCATCTGCAGGCGGCGCGCCCCTTGGTTGATCTCCGCCACGACCTCGCCGCGAAGGGCCTGCTGAACCTGCATCGCCGCGGCGGCGGGCGAGAGGCCTGCGGCGGCAAGATCGGCGTGGCGGTAGCGGATGGGCAGCGAGGTCACCATGATCTCGCGGTTGGCGGTGATGTCGCGGGTGCCGGGGATGGCCCGCAACTCCGTCTCGATTCGCGAGGCCAATCGTCGGAGCGTCGGCAGGTCCTCGCCGAAGACGTCGATGGCGAGCGCGGCGGGCGTGCCTGAAAGGATGTGACTGAGGCGGTGCTCGATGGGCTGGCCCACGGTCGCGGCGACCCCGGGAACATCGGCGAGAATCGCGTCGATGTCCCGTCGCACGCGACCGTCGTCGGCGCCCGGGGCCATGGTCACCTCGATGTCGGAGTTGCTGACCGGCTCGGCGTGCTCGTCCCGTTCGGCCCTGCCGGTGCGTCTGGTCACGCTCTGCACGCCCGGAATCTCCGCGAATCGCCGCTCGATGCCCGAGGCGAGGCGGTCGCTTTCCCGCAGCGAGGTTCCCGGCGGCGTCATCAAGTAGATCGTGTAGGTGCCCTCCTTGAACGAGGGGAGGAACGACGTGCCGAAGGAGGATGCCAGCGCGAGGGAGAGTCCGGTCAGGCCGGCTGCGCCCGCCAGCACAGCGCCACGCCGCCGCAGCGAGGCCCGGAGCAGCGGTTCGTACCGGCGCTTGAGCCAGCGGACCACGGGCGACTCCCGCTCGTGCATCGACGAGGCGTCGGGACGACTTCGCAGGATCCACGTGCACAGGGCCGGCGTCACGGTGAGCGCCACCACCAGCGACGCGAGGATCGACGTGATGTACGCGATCCCCAACGGACGGAAGAAGCGCCCCTCGAGCCCCTGAAGGAAGAGCAGCGGCACGAAGACCAGACAGATCAGCAGGGTGGCGAAGACCACCGAGGAGCGGATCTCGTTGCTGGCCTCCAGAACCACGCGCATGATGCCGCGACGCTCCGATTCCGGCAGCGAGCCGTCCTGTCGGAGGCGCCGGAGCACGTTTTCGACGTCGATGATGGCGTCGTCCACCAGTTCGCCGATCGCCACCGCGAGGCCGCCCAGCGTCATCACGTTGATCGAGAGTCCCCATGCCCACAGCAGCAGCAGGGCGGCCGCGAGCGAGAGGGGGAGGGCCGTGAGCGTCACGAGCGTGGCTCTCACGTCCAGCAGGAACAGGATCAGGATCACCGCCACGATGAGACTCGCCTCGAGCAGCACCCTCAAGACGTTGTTGATCGACCGTTCGATGAAACGCGAGGCCCGGAACGGGTCGCGGTTGAGGATCATGCCCGCGGGCATCGCCTTCTCCGCCTGATCAAGCGCGGCGTCGATGCGCCGGGTCAGGTCGAGCGTGTTGGTGTCGGGGCTCTTCTGGACGCTTACGACCACCGCGGGAACGCCCCGGTCGGCCCCGGTGCCCCGGCGCGGCGCCGCGCCCAACCTCACGTCGGCGACCTGTCCGATCGTGACCGGAGCCCCCTTCCTGAAGGTGACGATCGTGTCGCGGATGTCGTCGACGCCCGTGACGCGGGCCATCTGCCGCACCGGCATTTCGAGGTGCTCGACGTCGGGCAGGTACCCGGCGCCGGCCGTGCTGTGCGAGGCCCGAGCCGCCTCCACGACGTCCGACACCGTCAGGTCGTGCAACGCGAGCCGATCCTGACGCACGTCGACCTGGTACTGGGGAAGCTCGCCGCCGATGGCCGTGACCTGCGCCACGCCCGGCACCGCGAGGATCGTGTTTCGCAGCTCGAACTCGGCGAACGCGCGGAGTTCCAGCGGACTTGCCGTTCCCTCGGGCGAGGAAATCGCCAGCAGCATGATCTCGCCCGTGAGGCTCGTCACCGGCGTGATCTCCGCGTGGGCCTCGTCCGGCAACCGTTCCTCGATCGCCGACAGTCGCTCGGCCACCAGTTGCCTGGCCCTGTAGAGGTCGCTTCCCCAGTCGAACTCGACCCACACGATCGAGAGACTGGTCGTCGACGATGACCGCACCCGTCGTGCGCCGGGAAGTCCGTTGACGGCCGACTCGATCGGGAACGTCACGTTCATCTCGACCTCGTCGGCGGCGAGGCCTCCCGCCTCGGTCATGATCACCACCGTCGGCGCATTGAGTTCCGGGAACACGTCCAGTGGCAACTCGCGGGCCTTGAGTCCCGCGAAGAGCAGCAGCAGTCCCGACGCCACGACGACCAGCGACCGATGCCGCAGCGACCAGGCGATGAGGTTCGACAACATCGGTCAATGCTCCCCTTCGTGGAACGTGCCGTCGGAGTGGAAGTGGCCGCCCTTGGGCGCCGTGGCGCTGGTGGCCAGCATCAACTGGTAGTTGCCGCTCACCACCACTTCGTCTCCCGCCTTCACGCCGCTGAGAATCGCGATCCATCGTCCGTCGCTCAGGCCAAGGTCGGCCTCGAGGCGTATCGCCTTGTCAGGGTTCTTGGGATCGCGGCGGAAGATGTGAGGCACCGCCCCGTCGCGGATCACGGCCGCCAGCGGAATCGCCAACTCCTCGCCGCTCCCCTCGAGCGTCACCTCCAGGTGGGCCGCCACGCCCGCCTTGGCCCAAGGCACCGGTGACGAGGGCTCCATCACGAGGTCGATCGTGCGGTCCTTCGGATCTGCCGCCAGCCCCACGCGAAGCTCGCCGGTGGCAGGCTTCGAGGCGGTCATCGTGCCCCCCTGGGGAGGCACGACGACGCACGCCAGTCCGTCGCGAAGCCGCCCGAGATCGGCTTGCAGGCCCGTGGCGCGGAATCGAAGGCGATCGGGTTGGACGAGCGTCAGCACGTGACCATGCTCGGCGGCCAATCCGCCGGGCGTGATGAAGACCGCCTCGACGACGCCCGCGACCGGCGAGCGAACCACGAAGTCGGCTCCGTCGGCATCGACGCGGCCCGCGATGCGGCCGAAGTGGTCTCGCCGCGCCTGCAGCGACCGAAGCTCGGCTTCGGCCTGCTTCTGCTCGGCCTCGAGCGCGGCGTCCTTCTCCATCACGTCCGCGAGGTCCGCCTGCGTCGCGGTCAGGGTCGCGCGAGCCTCGGTGAACTGCGAGGCGCCGCCGCCGCCCGCGGCACGCAACGCCTCGAGTTGGCCCAGCCGCTCCTGCCAGAGGGCCACCTTCTCCTCGAGTCCGCGCTCATGGAGCCGGTGCGCCTCGCGGAGCGGGCCCATCGACGCCACCTTGGCCTCGACCGACGTGATCCGCTCGCCCAGATCCCGCCACGCGGCCGAGTCGACCCGATACAGGGGCGTTCCCGTCTCCACGCGCTGGTACTGCGCGACGAGCAGCTCGATCGTGCCCGCCAGCGGCGTTCGGCACTCGCGTCGAGCGGTGGGGGGAGCTTCGAAGCTCCCAGGGAACCGCAGGATTCGCGAGACCGCGCGGTACTCGACCTTCGCGAACGTCACCCCCAGATTGCGCCGCACCGCCTCGGGAATGTCGACCCGGTTGGTCGGGGGCGGAGCGTGCTGCTCCTCGTGTTCGTGGGCGTGGTCGCCGTGATCGTGGGCACGCTCGCAGCCACCGAAGAGCGAGGACACGGCGAGCAGCGGCGCGATGAACCTTCGGACGGCATGGGTGCGAGTGCAGGTGAGGCAAGTCTTCATGGGGTTCTCCGAGAGGCCGGCTCCGGTCGGGTGTCGACGGCGGGGGTGTCGCCCGCCAACTCGAGGTAGTCAAGGGCCGCGCGCGATTCGGCCAGTCGGGCCTCGGCCGCGCGACGATGTGCATCGGTGCGTCGACGCAGGCTCTCGAGGAGCACCATGGCGTCGAGCTCGCCGAGTTCGGCCATGCGACGGGCGTCGTCGACCTGGGCGTCGGCGAGCGGCAGGCTCTCTCGCTCCAGCAGCCGTCGACGCTCCGAAGACGCTCGTGCCCGCTCGCCCGCCGCCGCAAGCAGCGACATCACCTGCTCGAGTCGACCCTGGGCCCTGGCGCGGGCCAACTCGCGCTCCGCTCTCGCCTCCGCGATTCCCCGCTTGTTCGCGTTGAGGATCGGGATGGGAGCCAACACGTCGAGCAACGCTTCGTCGTCGCCATCCTCTCTGCCGTAGCCCGGAGCGACGAACAGGTCGGGATACTGCTTGCGGATCTCCAACTCGAGCGACTTCTCCGCCACGTCGTACTCGGCCCGGGCGATCAGCAATGCCGGGCTGCGGTCCGCGAGTTGTTCCGGAGGCGACTCGAGGTCGGGAATCTCCGGCCACTGGGCGTGCAACGACACCGCCGCGGTCGGGGCCAGCCCCATGAGATGGAGGATCTCAAGTTCGATCTGGCGGCGTTCGGCCTCGGTCGCCGCGAGCGAGGCAGCCGCCTGGACTCGCTCGATCCGGAACAGCCTCGCCTCGGCTCGGGTGATCTCGTTGCCTCGCTCCATGGCGTCGATGGCGAGCAGCACGCCTTCAAGCTGTTCGATGAACCGGCGCTCGCCTTGGGCGACGGTCTCGAGCGAGGACCAGCTCGCCCACGCTTGTCGCAGCGCGATGCGAGTGCGCCATTCGAGGTGCGCCGCTCGTGCCACCGCCACCGCATGCTCGAGTCCGGCGCGTTCCTTCTCGATCCGCAGGCGACCCGAGATCGGCAGCGTCAGGCCGATGTTGGTCAGCACTTTCCACGGATTGGGACCGCCCTGCAGGATCCGGGTCACGTCGACGCCGATGGTCGGGTCGTCCCAGCGGCCGGTGTGCTCAGCCGTGGCTTTCGCGACCCCCGCCTCCAGCCGCGCCACGCGGAGGTCCGCGTTGTAGATCAACGCCACGATCTCGGCCTCGTCGAGCGACAGCCCGTCGGAGGCGTCGAAGGGGCCCGGAGGCGGCGTTGCGTCGGTCGGTCCGTCGACCGGAGCCGAGGGCGTCTGCAGGAGTCGCGACACGAACTCGCCGCGATGGGCGTCGAGATCGAGCGGCCGACGTTCGTACCGCTGGCAGGCTGTCTGACTGGCCGCCAGCAGCGCCGCCATCGAGGCGAGCAGGCCGGAACGAAGACGCAGCCCAGGGAGAACCGTACATCTCATGAAACAACCTCGTGACGGGGCCCGATGGCATCGCCGCCGAATGATGTCGACAGCAAGGTCCGAACGTGGCATGGACGCGAATGCCGCAACGCATCCCGCGCAATGCGGGCGAGGAGGCTCGCTACACCGTCAGGCGGGTTGATCGAAGGCCGCTCGTCACCCAGGAGCGTCGAGGCGGGATCGGCTCAGCCCCCGGCGGCGAGGCGACATTGGGCATCGCGACGAGGTTCGGCGCCGCTGCAGCGACGAAGTTCGCCGCGGCCCTCGCCTCGGCTGAAGATCGAGACGGAACGTGCTCGTCGGCCGGCACGGCGAGGTGCACGTGGCATTCGCAATCCGATTTGGCGTTGATCGGCCGGTGATCGTGATCGTGCCGGTGTTCTTCACCGCCGGTGCCGTTCGCGACCGATCGGTGCTCATGGCACTCGCCGGCGTGCATGCCGCAGTGCTCCAACTCGACGCACAGCACCTTGCCCCCGACCACGCCGAACATGGTCTGTGCGAGCAGCAGCAGAATCGCGGCAAGTTGGGCGTACCAGTCTCGCATCGTCGGGTGACGGTAGGTTCGTGCCGGTGGGGTGATCGGATGGGTCGCCCGGACGGATCGGTCGAGGCCCGCGGAACCCCCTGTTCCGGGTCGCGGTGGCCGTCAGGCCCTCAGTGCACGCACACCCACGAACCACTCGACCAGCAGCAGGCCGAACGCCGCCGCCACCAGGTGCCGCCACAGGGGCGTGCCCGTCCGATCCTCTCCGGGTACGAGCGGCTTGGCCCTCGGCGTCGTCACCGCAAGGTCCGATGGCGCCAGCATCGATTCCGCTGCGTTGAGCAGGTTGATCGCCACCACCGGCTCGACGACGCGGTCGCCCTGCGCCTGATACACGCCAGCCCTGGGCAGGATGCCCACGCTCCGCTCTCCATCGCCCCCCTCCTGCACCGCATCGAGACGGACCTCCGCGGGGCCGCTCACCGCAAGTGCGCCCGGTCCGGCGCGGAGCACGACCGGTTGGGTCGTCAGCCACGCTCGACCCGGCGCACCCCCGTGCCTTTGGAGCAGGAACCGCATCGACTCCGCCATGAAGACCGGAAAGGACGGCTGCAGAAGCCAGTTGCTCCGGCCCAGATCGAAAGCCGCGATGATCCGTCGCATGCCCTGGGGGGTCGCCGTCGCCAACAGGAGGCCGCTCCGCGAGTTGATCAACTCTTCGACGCTCGACTGCTCCGCGGTGCGAACCAGCGCCGAGGCGTCGTCGATCACCAGCGAGTCGAGCGAGACCGACGAGAGCAGCGGATGCGATCGTTGCCAGAAGAGCGTCTGGGAACCCGCCGAGGCAGTGTCCTCGGTCCGCTCGAGTCCCGTGCCCGGCATCGACGCCCCGAATGAAATGGACGGAACCGGACACGGCTTGAGCGGCGTGACCCGGTCGAACAGCACGCAGTCGAAGGCGCCGAGCGAACGGGTGGAGGCAAGCCGCTCGTAGTCGTTCCACGAGATGCGCTCGACGGTCCGCAGGCCCAGTTCGGAGATCACGTCGTCGAGCAAGCCTGCCGATGCCGGCGGGGCATCCTCCTGCGGGCGCACCACCAGCAGCGAGGGTGGACGCGGCGAGTCGAGCACCCACTGCACGACGTTGTCCGCGGCGAGCGCGTCCGCGTCGGGGATCTCCACTTGAAGCAGTCCAGAACCGGTCGCCGGCAGGTCGATGGTCGCGCCGCCTCGTCCGCCCGATCGGGCCGTCAGCGGCAGCGTCAGCACGCGACGGTCGACCTCTCGCCCCGCCACGAGCGTTCGGAGGGGCACGACATCGGCCTGTTCGCCGCTGGTCGCGACGCGATTGGAAGTCAGTTGGATGAAGACCCGCACCATGGAGGGATCACGGGCGTCGCGACGAACGGTGAGTCCGACGATGCCCCGATTGAGCGGCGCCGGCATCCCGGACGCCGGGCCGATGCGTTCGATGCTCAGCGGCAGCGATGAACGCCACCCTTGCTCCGGGCGTTCGACCACCGAATCGGTGAACAACACGAGTCGTGCTCCTCTCGCGTCCGACTCGTCGTCGCTCGCGACCAACCCCTGCGCGAGGGTGATGGCCGCCTGCAGGTCCCCCGGTTGGTCCGCTCCCTCCACCGCAGTGATCGCGGCCTCCGTCAGACCGGCCGAGGTCGAGAGGTTGCCCTTGATCGAGGGCGAGGCTCCAGCGGCCACCACGGCCACCGAGCGACCTTCGCCGGTCAATCGCTTCGCCATGACGATCGCCTGGCGCTTGGCCTCCTCGAGTCGCGGCGGGCGTCCGGGCGAATCGATGGCGAGCATCGATGCGGAGGCATCGACGATGATGACGGTCCTCGCCGCACTGCCGCCCGCGTGGTCCTCCAGCACGGGCCGTCCCGCAGCCAGCGAGAGCAACGCCAACGCCAAGGCTTGCAGGGCCAGCAGCCATGAAGGCCGAAGCCGCTGGAACGGTTCGTTGGCCTGTGCGTCCACGGCGGCCTTGGGCCAGTGCAGAATCGTGCTGACGCGAAGCGGCCTGCGTCGAAGGCGCAGGATGTAGAGCACCAGGAGCAAGAGGCCCCCGACGGTTGCGGCGACGATCGCGTCAGCGGGGGCCAACAGCGTCATGCTTCGACTCCGTCGCGGGACGCGGGGGCTTGAAGCCCGTGGCCCAGATGAAGATCTCCCGAGAGACGTCGCGGCTTGCCGCGGGCTTGGTCGCGCCCGCCTCCGCGAACATGGCCTTGGTCTCCTTCAGGAGGTCGGGCATGTCCGCTCCCTCGAGCACCTTCATCACGAGCGTGCCCCCCGGCCGCAGCACGTGCGGGGCCAGTTCAAGGACGCGGCGACAGAGCCGCGCGGAAAGGAAGTCGTCACCGTGCCCCGTCGTGCTCGGTGCCATGTCGCTGATCAGCGCGTCCGCCCGCTTGCCCCCGAGCGGCGTCAGCAGCGTCGCCGGGTCGGTCGCGAAGGCGTCCGCGACCATCGTCGTGACGCGAGGTCCGAACATCGGACGCACTTCCTGAAGGTCGATGCCCACGGCCATGCCCGCCTGACCGACGATCTCCTCGACCACCTGCAACCACGAGCCCGGGGCGCACCCCAGGTCGATCACCCGGTCGCCTCGACGGATCAGCCGCTTCTTGTCGTTGATTTCCTTGAGCTTGTACGCGGACCGCGCGACATACCCCTCGGCCTTGGCCAGCTTGAAGTATTGGTCGTGGAGCTTGCGGGGCTGAGCCATCGGGGAAGCGTACGGGCCGACCCCGCCAGGCGGGGGCCCGATTCGCCGAGCGCTCACCCATGGCGACGCAAGTCGTCTCGCTCGGCCATCCAGTGACTCTGGATGGTTTCGAGGATCTTCTCGTTGCACGGGTGCCCGGGTCGCTCGCGAAAGCCCTCGAGCGACGTCACCAGCCGCTTGAGTTCCACGAACCCCGTCCGCAACGGATCCCGGTCGGGGCATCTCTCGGCCAGCAACTCACCGATCAGTTCGACGTCCAGCCAATGGAACGAATCGTCACGCGGCACGATCGACTCCTCTCGCATCGGGCGTCAGTGGGGGACTTCCTTGATCGCGTTGCGATTCCACGCCGGCACCCGCACCTGAATGGGCCCGTTGCGCTCGATCACGCACTGGCACGACAGGCGGCTGTTGCGTTGGAGGCCCGGCGCCTCCTCCACGCGGTCCTCCTCGGCTTCGGTCGCTTCGGAGAGGCACTCGCCGCCCTTCTCGACGTAGATGTGGCAGGTGGAGCAGGCGCACACGCCGCCGCAGGCGTGCTCGATGTTGATGCCGTGCTCCATGGCCAACTCGAGCAGGCTCTCGCCCGTGCCGCCCATGAGCGTGTGCTCCCTCTTGTCGGAGCCGGTCAGGCCTTCGGGGTCCTCGAGAATGAAGGTGACGGGGACGACCGGGGGGCCGTGTTCGCGGTCGGAGTGCTTGAGGTGCATGGGGGCAAAGGATATCGGGTGCCGCCCCGCGGCGTCGACCCGTCGGCCGCGGCATGTCCCGCCGATGGCGCTGGGCCTCGGACCGGGCCCGGGCTTCACCGGGGCGACGGGGCCACTGGCGTCAGCCCGCACGCCACCCGAAGGAATCCGTGGCCCAGATAGATCACGGGCGTGGCGGCCAGCGCAAGACAGAACTTGAGCAGGTACCCGGTGGCGGCGATCTTGAGGATCTCACCCAGCGGCGCGGGGGGCGTGCCGGGGTCGGGGTACAGCGTCCTCCAGAGGTGAAAGGCGACGAAACTCACCACGACGCTGTCGACGAACTGCGAGACGATCGTGGATCCGGTGGCGCGAAGCCAGATGTACCTGCCGCCGGTGAGCCGCTTGAGCACCCCGAAGAGGAAGATGTCTGCCAGACTGCCGACGAGGTAGGCCGCCATCGAGGCGATATACATGCCCTTGGCCGATCCGAAGACGGCGTCGAATGCCTCCTGCGACACGTTGTACGGCGCGTCGAGCCGCGGCATCGCCTGCGCGAGGTTCATGATGCCGAAGGCGAGCATGCCCATCGCGAGACTGATGTAGGCGATGCGGCGAGCGGCCTTCTTGCCGTAAAAGTCGTTGACGAGGTCGGTGATGATGAACGTGATGGGGAAGGTGAGCATGCCGCAGGTGTGCTCGATGGCGCGGATGCTCCCGTCGCCCCACGGCACGGGAATCGAGAACCCCAGCGGAATGCTGAAGAGCTTGATGCCCACGACGTCGGCGACGAGAAGGCACGCGGCCGAAAGGCATGCGAGCCACACATAGGCCTTCTGGGGACGCGAAAGGGCGTGGGCCTCCGCCGGTTGGCTGGTGGTCATGGAGTGGAGTCTAGCGGGGCAGTGCCCTGCCGCACGGCTCTATACTGGACCCGCATGCGGATCGTGCTGGTCAACTGGGCGAGGTTCGCCGACGGAGCCCGGGCCGGCGGCGGAGTCAACGGCTATGCCCGTGATCTTGCCCTCGAACTGGTCGCCAGGGGCCACGAGGTGGCTTGGCTCAGTTCCGGTCTCAGTTACGTGGGCGATGCGGCGTTGGAGGTGTCTCGGGCCTGCGAGGTGCGCCGACTGCCCGACGACCAGGGCGTGCAGGTGTACGACATCGTCAACTCGCCGGTGCTTGCCCCCGGCATCTTCCAGTTCCGCGAGCCCATGGGCGAGATCAGCGCCCCGACACTCGAGGCCGAACTCACCAGGTTCCTCCGCATCTGGCGACCGGAGATCGTTCATTTTCACAACATCGAGGGGTTCTCCTGCGGGTGCATCGACGCGGCCAAGGTGTCGGAGCCGGGTTGGCCGGGCGCCGCGGTCCTCTTCAGCCTGCACAACTACCACACGCTCTGCCCGCAGGTCTACCTGATGCACAAGGGCGCCACCCCGTGCTTCGACTTCGACAACGGGCACGCCTGCGAGGGGTGCATGACCGGACACGATCCCGTGGCCGAACGACGCGTGCGTGCCGGCCTCGATCCCGTCGCTCCGTCCATCCGGTCCGAGTCTCCCGCCCGTGCGCCGATCGTGCCTGCGGCGTTCGCCCGCGTGGCCCGCATGGCCCGGCGGGCGGTCAAGGCGTCGATTCCATTGCCCATCATCGAACCTCCGATGCCCGGTCGAGGCGTGCGAGGACACGAAGATGCCGCGGCGGCCACGCCCTCGGAGCGTCCGGCCCCCGCGCCATCGCCGTGGAGCGAGGAGCATCTGACCCAGCCGACGTGGCGGCCGCTCGACAATCGGTGCGATCCGCCCCCGTCGAGTGCGCGCGTGATGAGTCCTTACGGCGTCCGGCGTCGCGCCATGGTCGACATGCTCTCGAGGTGCGATCGCGTGCTCGCGGTGTCGTCGTTCGTTCGTCGCAAGTTCGAGTCGATGGGCGTTCCCGCTTCCGTGCTCCGGGAGATGCCCATCGGCTCGCGCATGGTCGATCGCGCCGCCCGTCACCCGTGGCTCGGGCCGGCGATGCGGGACGTGAGGCCGGTCGTGCGACTGGGATTCATGGGGTACAACAACGCCTACAAGGGGCTCCCCATGTTGCTCGATTCGCTCGACCTGCTCGTGCCCGAGACCTTGTCGCGACTCGACTTGTCCATCTGGGCCAAGGACATCGAGCCCGATCTTGCCAGAGTCGAGTCGTTCCGCCGTCGGCTCGCCGGTCTTCAAGTCCGAGGCGGCTACGCCCACGAGGAGGTGCCCGGGATGCTCGCGGGCATCGACGCGGGTCTGGTTCCCAGCATCTGGTGGGATAATGGCCCCCAGACCGTCATGGAGTTCCTCGCCTGCGGCGTTCCCGTCATCGGTGCGGCCTTGGGCGGCATCGTCGATCTCGTTCATCACGAGGTCAACGGCCTGCTCTTCCGGGGCAACGACCGCTTCGATCTCGCCCGAACCCTGGCCCGCGTCGCCGCCGATCCGGCCATGCTTGCCCGACTCCGCGACGGCATCCGCCCGCCCCAAACCATGGCGGCCCATGCCGCCGCGATGGAGGCGGAATACCGTGCGATGCTCGCCGCTCGCGCGTCCTGATGTCACTCGCCGCCGATCAACTCCGCGAATGGGAACGGGCCATCGCCGCCGCCGCCGCACCGTTGGCCGAGCGACGTCCGACGCGACCCCTCCGCATCGCCGTCCTGGGCTGGGCCCGGCTCTCGCGTCAGGCGGCCGAAGGGTCGGGGCTCAACCTGAGTGCGTCCGAGACCGCCGCCGACCTTGTTCGTCGCGGACATCATTTGATCTACCTGCAGTCCGGCATGGATTACTCGCTTCGACCCGGGATGCGGATCGAGTGGCGAGAGGCGTGGCGGGGCGTCGGCTGCTTCTCGCTGGTCAACAGCCCGAACCTCGCTCCCGGCAACTTCAACTTTCGTAACGTGGGCCCTCAGATCGAGGCGAGGTCTCAGGCCGAACTCGTTGTCGCGTGGGCGCGGGGCATGCGGGCCGACGTGGTGCACGTCCAGGCGCTCGAGGGATTCGGATTCGACACCATCGGTGCGCTGCGAGCGGCAGGGTTGCCCGTGGTCGTCACCCCTCACAACTACTACTGGCTGTGTCCGCAGGTCGACCTGCTCGCGAACGAACGCACCATCTGCGACGACTATCGTGGCGGCGAGCGCTGCGTCGATTGCCTCTCGCACGCGCCCGACCCCGCCTCCTACGCGAGATGGCGACAACGCTCGCAGTCGGCTGAACGCATGCTCGGTCCCGAGGCCATGCCGCGACTCAAGGTGCAGTTGCTCGCGGCTCGCGAGCGTGTGTCGAGCCTGATCGCCGGCTCGAATGTCCGCCCGTCCCAGCCGCCGTCTCCGCGACCGGTGCCGCTGCCGCCGAGGCCGGCCGACGCCGCCGCCTCGCTGCTCGGCGGTCCATCCCATCTGGCGGCGTGCAACGACTACGGCCGGCGGCGGTTGGCGGCGGTGGGGGCCCTGAACGCGTCCACCGCCATCTTGTCTCCCAGCCGATTCCTCGAAGGGGTGTACCGCGCCTTCGGCGTCGATGAGCGGCTGCTGAGTCACGTGCCGCTCGGGCAGCCGCACTTTGATCAACTTCGCACGGCGGCCGAACGTTCGCCCTTCGTCGACGACCCGCCGTGGACGCCCAGGGATCGGCGGCCGCTGCGTCTGGCATACTTCGGCAACTGTCATCCCAACAAGGGCCTCGCGACGCTCTGCGCCGCCGTCGAGGCGATGTCGCCCGCCTCTGCTTCCCGCGTGCACCTGCTCATTCGGGCGTCGGGCGATCACGAGCCATTTCGGCGATGGATGGACGGACGCACGAACGTGTCGTTCCTGGGCGGTTACGACCTGCGGCAACTGCTGTCCTCGCCCGCGGAGTACGACGCGTGCGTCTTCCCGAACGCAGGTCTCGAGAACTCCCCCTTCGTCGTGCTCGAATCGCTCCACGCCGGGCGTGCCGTGATCGCCTCGGACCTGGGCGGTCCCACGGACTTCGTGCGCCACGGCGAGAACGGTCTGCGATTCCGGTGTGGTTCGGTCGACGCGCTCGTCGAGGCCATCGAGGCCGTCGTCGACGGCCGTTTCCAGTTGCCGTCGCCCCGCCGCGTGCACGAGCGATCGCCGCTGCGATCGTTCGAGGCGTATGGCGACGACCTCGAGCGGCGTTTGCAGGACGTCGGCGAGCGTTGACCGGGACCTTCGCGGCTCCGGAAGCGATCAGCCCTTCCACGGCCGAAGCGGCGCACCCGTGTACTTGCTGAGCGGGCGGATGATGCGGTTGTTGGCGTGCTGCTCCATCACGTGGGCGCACCATCCCGACACGCGGCTGGCGACGAAGATGGGCGTGTACTGCGGGACGGGGATGCCCATCACGAAGTACGTCATGCCGCAGGGGAAGTCCACGTTGGGGTGGATGTTCTTCTTCTCGAGCATGATCTTCTGGACCTTGTCGCCCATGTCGAACCACTTGAGCGAGTTGGGGCCCTGCTTTCGGGCGATCTCGCGGCCCAGGGCGCCCAGGATCGGCGCGCGATGGTCGCCGTTCTTGTAGACCCGGTGGCCGAAGCCCATGAGCTTTTCCTTGGTGGCAAAGGCGTTGTCCATGTAGCCCTCGACGGTGCCGCCCTTGGCGACCCAGGCGTCGATCCGCTTGAGCATCTCCATCGCGGCCTCGTTCGCGCCGCCGTGGAGCGGACCCTTGAGGGCGGCGATGCCCCCGCACACGGCGCCGTGCATGTCGCTGAGCGTGCCGGCGATCACGCGGCTGGTGAAGGTGCTGGCGTTGAAGTCGTGCTCCGCGTACAGGATGAGCGAGACGTCGACGCAGCGGGCGTACTCCTCGACGGGCTTCTGGCCGGTCATCAGGTACAGCAGGTTCGCCGCGTGGGAAAGCGTCGGATCGCCGCCCGTCTCCGGACGCACGAAGGGCTTGCCATCGATCACGTTTTGCATGTGGCCGATGATCGCGGGCATCTTCGCCAAGAGCCGCTTGGCCTTGCGGAGGTTCGCTGCCGCGCTGTTGTCCTGGCAGTCGGGGTCGATGTGGCCCAGCAGGCTCACGGCCGTGCGGCACACGTCCATCGGCACCGCCGTGCCCGCCTTGAGGGCCGGCCCCACATCCTTGAGGAACTGCAGGATCGATGCCGGCAACGCGCGCTCGGCGACCAACTCCTGCTTGAAGCGAGCCAGTTGCCGGGCATCGGGCTTGGCCCCCTCGAGCAGCACGAAAGCGACCTCCTCGAAGGTGGCATTGGCCGCCAGATCGTGGATCTCGTAGCCGCGGTAGAGCAGGCCCCCCTGCTCGACCGAGCAGATCGAGGTTTCGCCCGCGATGATGCCTTCAAGACCGCGTGAGTAGACGGCTTCGGCGACTTCCTTCGAGATGGTGGCGCTGGACATGGCGGTTGGACTCCGTGCAAGGGGACGTGCGATTCAGGATCGTCAGGATAGGAGCCTCCCCGAGCGTCTCCCCAGGACGCGGACACGGCCCATCTCCTCGCCGGGGACGGACGCGGGCGTTGATCGATGCGAAGGCATCGCCACCTCGGAAGCGGGCTTCCGACCGGGCGAATGGAAGGGCCGTCAGATCGAGGGGCCGTTGGATGGTGGGGAGGTGGGCGGAACCCAGGCCCGCCGGAGCCAAAGCCACTTCAGGGATTTGAACCCTGGACCTACGCTTTACGAAAGCGTCGCTCTACCGCTGAGCTAAAGTGGCGTTCGCCTGGTACGCAGGTCGCTGACGCGGCCTCCGCACCGGGATTGGAAGTATCGGAGGGTTCGCCCGCTTTGTCCAGTGGTTCGGGTTCTGATTGCGTCGAATGAGCCGCCTCGTCGCCGCAAAGTCCTCCCCGCCCCCATGGGCCGGCGCAGGGAGCGATCGCCTCAGCGGCTCGTCGGAGGTGTTGAGGTGGTCTCGAGCAAGGCCACGACATGCACCTCGACCGCCCGCCCTTCGCCGACGGCATCGACGCGTTCGTGTGTCTTGCCCTTGATGTTGACAGCCTCCGGCGCAACGCCCAGCAACTCCGCCAACCGCAAACGGATGCGATCCTTCTGGGGGGAGAGTTTGGGCCGTTCGAGAATGACCGTGGCGTCGAGGTTCATCAACTCGTAGCCGGCCGCTCTGGCCCGGCGCATCGCCTCGAGGACAAAGTGACTCGAGTCGCGAGACTCGTGCCTCGGGTCGTCGTCCGGGAAGAGTTGCCCGATATCGGGGAATCCCAAGGCCCCCAGGATGGCGTCGGTGACCGCGTGGAGGAGGGCATCGCCGTCGCTGTGACTGATGGGCCCCATCGAATGGTCGAAGGCGATGCCGCCGAGCACCAAGGGGCGTCCTTGGCCCAGAGGCGGGCGAGGCTCGAGCCGGTGGAGGTCGTATCCGTGGCCGATGCGCAGCCGCAATCGAGCGGGCATGGAACTGGGGACGTTGGCCGAATCTGACATCGCGAGCAAGCGTATCGCCTCCCCCCGATCCAAGGGGGACGGCCCGTGCGTGGGGGACGCGGGTCGCGAGGGCTGCGGTCTGCGCGAGTCCGGCGACTACTCCCAAGGGCGTCCGCTGGCCGATGACAGACCAAGCGGGAGGTCGCCCTACGGTACATCGTCCTCCGCCTCAGGCATGTCTCAGGAGTATCCGCCGATGCAGTCGCCCCTCCGATCCAACGCTCTCGTCGCTCGCGCTTCCTTCGTGGCCACGCTCGGAATCGCGGCGGCTTCGCTGGGCGGGTGCTCCTCGGCCGAGCTCTACACCTACTCGAGCGATGCCCACTCCCCCAAGAGCGTCACGATCATCGATACCGCCACCGGCGAAAAGGTCTGGACCTGCGACATCCCCGTCGGCCAGAAGCTCGACATGCGATTCGCCAACCGTCCTCGCGCCACGGAAGAGCGGGGCTTTGACGAGTTGGCGTGGAGCCTCAGCGGCGTCGACAGCAAGAGCAAGGGACGGCGGAACATCGTGCAGGTGCCGCCGGTGTCGCGCCGGCGCATCGAGATGACGCTGCGTCCCGCTCCCGAACTCAAGTGACCATCATGGGCGGCAGGACGTCCGGCGAGCTCGGCCCGTTCGTCATGGCGACAAATCACGAACCGACGTGACACGCTGCGCTTCGGGCGTCGGCGTGGTGCTCCGCCGCCGGAAAAAGATGCCATCTTCGGGCGGCCGACCGAACAGCGCCGGCGCCAGGAATCGGCCGCGGTCGCGAGGACCCTTGGGCGTTTCGACGGGCGCGCCGTGAGTCCTGACCCACGCGTCGTTGCGAGCGGCCGTCACCATCCAGCACACTTCCGTGCCCGCTTCGCCGCCCGCGATGCGGAAGCGTCCGCCGGTTCGCTCGGCCACATGGAGCATCGGCGATGGCTTGCCCACGGCCGTGAGGTGGAAGCCCGCGTCCTTGTTGATCGCCTCGAAATAGTCCGGCAGGTCGACCCAGGCCATGCCGTCGGCGGCGAGCGTGACGGTGCCGCTGTAGATGTTGAGCGGGACCGGGCCTTCGGCGGCGTAATGGTGGAGGTACTTTCCCTCGGGATCGATGGGATGGTCGATCACGAACTGCTTGGTGCCGCTGGTGCCCAGTTCGCCGAGACTGAAGACGCCGTATCCGGCCGCGCTGTCCGCGCTGCCGAAGACGCCGAAGATCTGTCCGTCCTGGCCGATGGCCTGGCCGTAGACGCCCGCTGCCCCGTCGGCGGTGCTGCTGCTCACGCCCCAGACGCCCGTGGTGACGCCCGTCGCCGCCCAAGCGCCGCCGTAGACGGCGGTGGCTTCGTCCGACGCGCTGTCGACGCGTCCAAGGACGCCGGTGGTCAGGCCGCTGGCCGCGTTTGCATGCCCGACGACGCCGGTGCCGGCCGTGCTGCTGACGTAGCCGAAGACGCCCCATGCATCGCCCGACGCGGCTGTGGCCCAGCCGATGAGTCCGCGTCCTGAAGGGCTGTCGCTCTGGGCGTGCACACCGTACGTGGCGCCGCTGGCGGCGCCGGCGTATCCGACCAGCCCGACGCCCGAGGAACTGTCGGATCGGCCGAAGAGTCCGAAGGATGCACCGCTCGCGAGTGATGAATACGCGTACCCCGCTCGGGCAGCCGAGGTTTGAACGTGCAGCGGGTACTGGGGCGAGGCGGTGCCGATGCCGAGGTTGCCGCTGGAGTAATAGGCGTTGGCTCCCGAGAGCGTGAAGGGGGATGATCCCGGAGGGCCTGCAGGCCCGGTCGCGCCGCGGAGCCCGGCTGCTCCGGCCGGCCCAGTGGCCCCGGTGGCTCCGACCGGTCCGGCGGGTCCCTGAGGGCCGGCCGGTCCTTGCGGTCCCGCGGCTCCCTGGCCGCCCGCGGGGCCTTGCGCTCCGGCAGGACCGGCGGGTCCCTGCGGGCCCACGGGCCCCGTGGGCCCGGTCGCGCCGACCGTGCCGCCTCCGCCTCCACCCGCGCCGTTGAGGGCGTAAAGGGCAAAGGGGGTCGCGTTCACCGGTTGGCGAGGCAGCAGCGTGACATACGTGCCCACGCCCGAGGGACGTCGCACCTCGACCTGCAGCCACCGAGCCGATCCGTTGAAACTCGCGGCTCCGAAGTCGAGTTCGACCGTGAAACGGCCGGCGTTGACGTAGAGGTTGCTCGAGTCCACCGTGGGGCCGATCTGGTTGCCCGCCCAGTTGGAGTCGAAGAGCCGGAATCGCAGGTCGGCGTTGCCGGTCACCGGAACATCGTCGTCGCGAAGTTCGCCCTGATAGGTGAACTTCGCCGTCAGGGCCTGCTGCGCGTGCGATGCACACGGGGCCAAGGCGCAGGCGATCACGCAGCCGGTGACGGGAGTGCGGTTCATGCTGAGTGTGTCGGCCGTTGCGACCGGTCACTTCATCACCCGTCTTGGGGGCACGCGAGGATCATCGCCCGGGGCGAGCTGTCAATGCGGATGGACAGGGCGTCAAAGCCCTGAAAATAGGTAAATTTCGACGATCTGGTCGGTTGGGTGCGCCTTCTATGCTCTGGCCCTGATGACTCGCCCGTTTGTTGAGGCCCACCTCGTCAACCTCGCCTTCTTCACGTATCAGGTGCCCGACGACCTGCTCAAGCCGTATGTGCCGCGAGGATGCGTGCTGGACAAGTTTCGCGGCGCGTCGTACGTCACCCTGGTGGCGTTCGACTTCGAGGAGACTCGCGTCGCCGGTTGGCGGGTGCCGATGCACGTCGAGTTTCCCCAGGTCAGCCTGCAGTTCTACGTCCGGCACGATGGGCGCCGAGGCGTGTGCTTCATCCGCGAGTTTGCGCCGCGACTGGGCGTGTCGCTCGTGGCCGGGCGGGTCTTCAACGAGCCCTACGCGGCAGTGCCGATGACCACGATGACCGAGCGGACCGACACCGAGCAGCGTTTCTCGCGGAGCTTTCGCGTCGGCGACCAGATCCACCGCGTGGTCGCGGCGGTGTCGCCCGACCTGCCCACGCTCCCGCGGCCCGAGAGCGAGGAGACGTGGATCAAGGAGCACGAATGGTGCTTCGGCAGCAATCGCGAGGGACGCGCGATCGTCTATCGCGTGGCGCACCCGCAATGGCTGGTCTGGCACGTCAACTGGTACTCCGTCTCCGTCGACTTCGGCGCCGCGTTCGGCGAGAAGTGGCGATTCCTCTCCAAGGAATCGGCGACGCATGTGATGGTCGCCGAGGGGTCGGCCGTCAAGATCTACAAGCCCAAGGTGATCGGCTGAAGGCCGGCCGCCGTCGCTACTGGCCCAGCGCCCGCAGAAGCACCGTGGCGTACGCCCCGCGGGGCAGGTCGAACCGCAGCGTTCGCTTCAGTCGGCCGGCGCGGCCCAGGTCGTCCGGTTCCGCGGCCGTCGCCGTCGCGTTGGCCGCCGCCGCCAGCAGCGGGCGAGTCGCTTCGGAGAAGGACGGACGGCGCAACCCCGGGATCCTCAACTGCTCGATCGAAAGCCCCTCCGTCGCCAGCGCCTCCGCGGCGGCTCGGCCCCACGCGCCCTCGAGTCGCGTCGAGGCGCACGGCATCGGCAGGTGGAGTTGACGCCGCTCGGGAGTCCAGTGGCGGGCGGTCGGGAAGATCATGCCGTCATGGGCGACGTCCGACGAGGGGATCAGGTCCTCCGGCGGGGTCGCACGCACCAGCGCGGCGGCCACGGCGTTCCACAGGTGCGACTGGAAGGCCTCCACGTGCATCTGCTGGTCGAAGTGGGGGAGTGCCGCATACGCATCCCTCCACGACGCGCCCGCCTCCAAGGCCTCGACGGCGGCTCGCTGCGGACAGCCCGGCACGCTCCGCACGACTCGCTTCCATTCCCCCCAGTGCATCGCCAACGCACGGGTCAACTCGCGTCGGGCCCCCGTGTCCTTGCGGGCCGGCGTGCCGATGGCCAGTCGCAGCGCGCCCTCGAAGTCGCCCTCGACGAGTCTCCGTGCGACGAACCCGGCGCCGTGGCGGTTGGACCCCATCCGCTGCTCGCCGAAGTAGTTGACGAACCCGAGCCTGCCGTCCTCCAGCAGCAGGGCTTCGCCGCGACGGTCCATCGAGCGGAACTGCTCCCGCGTCGCGTCCCGCACCGTGATCTCGAACTCGTTTCGATCGATGTCGGCCGCGACCACGTGACGGTCGAGAAATCCGATCAGTCGTGCGCGAAGGCCCGGCGCCTCGAGGGGCGAGGGGGCGTCGGCGAGGTGCGAGACGCTGATGGCCTGCACCGTGACGGCGTGCTTGTCCTTCAGCCCCGCGTAGTCGAGGGCGTTGGCCTTGATCCCGAGCAGGGAGGCAAGTCGCTGCGAGGCCTCGGGCGTGGTGAGCGAGGTCTTCTCGACCTCGTAGATCGCGTGCGAACCCGTGTCGCGCAGCAGCCCGGGAGCGAGACGCTCGACCACCCGAAAGTCCTGGGGCACGCGACGGATGATCATCCGTCGGAGCATAGTCGCGACGCGAGCGACTCGCCCTGAACTCGCGACCGCGATCACCGTCGCGGCGTCAGGACGACCTGCGCCGTGCCGATCCGCCTGCCACGGCGATACTCGACCGTCACGCGGTCGCCCACGCGCATCGCGCCGAGCACGCGGACGAGCTCCGCGATGTCGCGAGTGGGCTGGCCGTCGATGGCGGTGATGACGTCTCCGGGCGTCAGCAGTCCAGCCGCACCCTCCCCGCGACGTCGCCCGCGCTCCACGAGCGTGATCACCGGGCCGTCCCCGGCGCCGCCCTCGATCTCGACGCCCAGACTCGCGCCGCCTTGGGGAATCGATTCGGGCACGGCGGCCAGTTCCCGCAGCCATGCACGGTGGTCGACGTCGATCTCGGCGATCGGCTTGCCCAGCACCGCCTCGAGCGACGCCACGCCCGAAGGATCGTGGTCGTGGTGGGCGACGTAGTGCGCGTACCACTCGCCGAGTTTGCCCAGTTGGTGCAGTCGAAGAAAGATGGCGCGGGCCTGGGCATAATTCGCCAGCGGCCGCTGCCCGCTGAACTTCAGCGGGGGGAGCTTGGCCAGCGACGCGATGGGCATCAGGAGCCGTCGCCGTTCCATTCGCTTGGCCATGTTGGTTCGCCACGAAGGCACCGGACGGATGGCGTCGCCCTCGACCACCACGTCCTCGACGAGCGAACTCAAGCCCTCCTGGATCCACGGCGGGTGGGCCTGCCCGCGGCGGATGGTGTCGCGAAAGTGAAGGACGTGGAAGAACTCGTGGCGAAGCGTCGCCCCCAGATCCATGCTCACCAACCGCTTGGCGTCGGGTTCGTACGCGCCCCCGATGCTGCTGTTGGACACGTTCATGACGTCCGGTCCGTAGGTGGAGACCAGCCATCGCCCGAAGTCGGCCTTGGTCGGGAGGATCACGCTGACCCACGCGTCCTCGGCGATCGCGGCCGGATCGAGGACGCCGGTGAGCACCTGTTCATGCGCGAACCTCGCCACTCGCGTCACCTCGCCCCGGGCCTGATCGAACGAGCGGACATCGAACGCCGATCGATACTCCAGCCGAAGGGCCTCGTCCGACGAGGCGACATACGCCTTGTCGTCGAAGACGATGGCCGCCTGTCGTCGGTTGGCCTCGCGTCGGGCCTCGAGCACCTCGGGCCACGCCGAGAGGATCGCGCCGAATCGGGGGTCGTCGCGGATGGGATCGAGCGTGGGGTCGCGCCGAAGGTGGTGGATGTCGCAAAATCCCTTCTCGACGGCGCGCTTGAGATAGTCGATGGCCCCGTCGGCGTCACGTGCCTGCGACCGGCAGCACGCGAGGTTGAAGAGCGGGACGAAGTTCTCCGGTTCCCGCTCGACCTGAGCCAGCAGGAGACGCTCCGCCGCTGCGTAGTCGCCTCGCTTGAACGCGTCGAGGGCATCCTCGTCTCCGGCCTTGGAGGGCGGACGCGCCGGATCCGGGTTGCGGGAGGGCGCCGTCGCCGGCGGCCGGGGTTGGGCGGCGGAATCCTGGGCTTGGAGCTGGCCGATGGCCATCAGCCACGCGGCCATCGCCGCCGGCAGGAGCGCGGGAACTCGTCGCGACATGCCCGACTGTACGGATGCGGGAGACCCGGGGGTTGCGTCATGCGCCTGTGAGCAGTCGTCGCGCCGCGACCACGTCGTCGACGCGGGACTCGCCCGCCTCGCGCTCGATGATGAAGCGGCCTTCATAGCCGCACCGAGCGAGGGTCGAGAGGAAGGCGTCCCACCGGACGCTGCCGCGACCGACGGGCATCTCGGTGCCCCATTCGCCGAGCGAGTCCGATGGGCTGGCGTCCTTGACGTGCACCTGCATGATGTGCGGTGCGAGCAGCGAAGCCGCCTCGACGGGATCGCCCATGCCGTACAGGATCATGTTGGCAGGGTCGAAGTTGACGCCCACCCGCGCGTGCGAGGGCACGCGTGCGTTGACTTCGTCGAGCACGCCCAGCAGCGTGGGGGCGTGCTCCTGGCCGGTCTCGAGGGCGACACGAATGCGGCGTCCGCCGAAGATCTCGGCGATGGCGGCCAATCGGCCGATCATCGTGCCTCGCTCGGGGTTGCCCGCCTCGTGAGGAAGGAAGCCGGCGTGGAAGGTCACGAGGTCGATGCCCAGACGAGCCGCGAGAATGGCATTGCCCTCGGCGGCCCGGAGGTTGGCATCCCAGGTGGCGTCGGGGCGGATGCCGCCGGTGGCCTTGATGCTCTCGAGGGTCGAATAGTCCTCGTCCTTCATGCCCATCATGCCCGAGGCGATGACAATGCCTTCGTTGCGGAAGCGGTCGCCGACATGATCGGCCCGCCACTGGAGCGTGCGGACGGGGTCGAGGTGGAGTTGGACCAGTCGCACGCCGCACGCGCGGACCGAGGCGATCAGGTCGTCGCACAAGGTCGGGCGGAGGGACCAGGAGCAGACGCCCACGCGATCGGATGGAACTTGGAAGGTCATGGCGCGGATGGTAGAAGGCGCGGAATGCAAACGAAAGACCCCGCGTCGGCACGACGCGGGGTCTTGGGGGGATTGGTCGAGCGTGGAAGGCGACTCAGGCCTTGCCGGCCTCTTCCTTCATGAGCTTCTCGAACTCCTCGGCGGACATCTCGGTGACGCTCGCCTTGGCGACGATCGCATCGAGGGTCTTGTGCTCGCCGAGTTGGGTGTAGATGCCGTTGATCTGGTTGTTCTGGATGAGCTCGGCTCGGAGGCGATCGGGCCGGACGCCGCGCTGCTGGGCGATCTGGGCGATGCGGAAGTTGATCTCCTGCTCGGAGATCGAGACGTTGAGGGCCTGCGAGGCCTTGTGGAGGATGAAGAAGAGCTTGAGCTCGCGGGCCGCGGCGTCCTTGCTGCTGCGACGCAACTCGGCCATGTGCTCCTCGATGCGGGCCGCGTCCACGCCGCGGTACATGAGCTCGAGGCGGCGACGCTGCAGCGTGCGGTCGGCCTGCTGCGAGGTGATCCGCTCGGGCAGTTCCATCTTGGTGTTGTCGAGCAGGTGCTTGGCCGCCTGCTGGTGCATCGCGGTCTGCTGCTGGATGGCGACTCGCTGGTTCATCCGCTCGCGGACCATCGCCTTGAGGGCGTTCTCGTCCTCGAAGCCCATGGAGGCGGCCAGTTGGGCGCCCGTGGCCGCGATGATTCGGTCGATGCGGTCGACCTTGAAGGTCACGGTCAGGTCGTTGTTGCGGATGCCCTCGACCTCATGATTGTCGGGCCCCTTGGCCTTCACCGTGACGGAGTCGCCCGGCTTGGGAGAACCCACCTGCTTGGCGAAGTCGTCGACCATGATGCCCAGGATCATGCCCTTGCCGCCCTTGTCGGCCGGGGGCACCTGGATGACCGCGCCCTTGAGGTTGTAGAACTCGGCCCCGTCCTTGCCCGTCATCACCGCGTGACCGGTGCAGTAGTCGCCGGGCGCCGCCTTCTCGCAACTCTCGAGCGTGCCCTCGTTCACGCACAGCTTGTTCACCTCGTCGGCGACCATCTCGTCGGTGATGGGAACCTGCGGCTTCTTGATCGCGATGCCGGTGAGTTCCGGCAGCGTGAACTCGGGGAGCACCTCGACCTCGACGTCGAACGAGAGCGACTGGCCGAGCACCGGCTCGACTTCGTTCAGGCTGTCGGTCGGATAGCTGCCCAGCACCTGGAGGTTGAGATCCTCGACGGCCTTGCTCACCGCCGCGGAGACGAGTTCGCTCTTGGCCTCCTTGCGAACGCTGGGACCGAACTGCTTCTCGATCAGCCAACGCGGCGCCTTGCCGCGGCGGAATCCCGGAAGGGCCGCCTGGTTGATCAGGAGATCGACGGAACCCTGGATCTTCTCGGAGACGGTCTCGGCGGGGATTTCGATCGACAGCTTCTTGCGGCTGGGACCGGCGTCCGCGACGCTCACTTTGTTGGGACGGGTGCTGGAAGGGGCCTTGGCCATGTGACTTCTCCGAGGGCTGCGCGGCAACGCGTCGTGCAAGACGACGCCTGCTGTCGTTGTGAACGTTCGCCGGCCGTCTGAACCAAACCATCAGAAACCGAACGGCATGCGAACAGGCGTGGACGGGTCGTGGAAGGGCAAGTGTACGCAGGGTGACTGACGGATTCATCCATCGGCCAATCTCCCGGGCCGGCACCGCCTTCAGGGGCATCGTTGGGTTCCTGGGGTCCGGGGTCGCGCCGCATGGACGGACCACTTAGACTTGGCCCGCCGCCCGACGAAGGGGCGTGCTCTCGTCGTCTTGCCCGGTCATCCCGCCACAGGTGCATCATCCATGAAGATCCGCTCCTCCACGCCGCCGTCGATCGCCCGTCGCGCCGCCGCCGCGACCTCGGCCCTGATGCTTCTGGCGACGTCCGCGTCGCTGGGGGCGTGGACCGCGGACGCGCCGGCGGACGAAGCCGCGAATCGCCCTCGCAACTCCTTCGGGTGGACGGCGGTGGTGAACGGCGCGCCCGCGGCCGCGCCCGAACTGCCCATGGGCGACGAAGTCGTCGTGCACTCGATCCTCGACGAGGGCAAGAACCGCAATCGCGTGATGGAGCACCTGACGCATCTCTCCAAGGAGATCGGCGCTCGCCTGACCGCCTCGACGGCCGAGGAGCGGGCCAACGTGTGGTGCATGGAGCAGTACGCGAAGTGGGGCCTCCACAACCCGCGTCTCGAGAAGTACGGCGAAGCCGCGGTGCGATTCGATCGCGGTCCGAGCTCGGCCAAGATCGTGCTGCGCCGCGAGCGTCGCAAGGAAGGGGCGGCCGAAGGCGAAGCCGGCGAGACGGTCTACGAGACGCTCCGCGACTGCCAGTTCACGACGCTTTCGTGGTCGTCCGGCACGCAGGGGCCCGTTCGCGCGACGGTCGTCCGAGAGCCCACCACCGAGGAGCAGTACGCCGCGGTCAAGGACCGTCTCAAGGGCGCGTGGGTTCTCGTCGCGGCGCCGTCGCCGGTGGGGCAGCGGGGCATCCGCAGCATGATGGGCGCTCGCTTCGACGTGCTCCGCGACGCGCGGCGCAAGGTCAAGGAGGGCGCGGCGATCGAATCCCTCTCGCTGATCGAGCGGCTCGCCCTCAGCGGCGCGGCCGGCTACATCTCGACCTCTCGCGACGAACGGGTCTGGACCGGCGCGGTGCCGGGCTGGCGGGAACTTGATCTCGCCACCCTGCCCCCGGAGCCCCTCGTGCAGATCCGCCTGAGCGATTACGACTTCCTCAACTCGCGTCTGGCCGACGGCGAACCGGTCGAGTTCGAGGCAGACCTCAGGCACGCCTTCACGCAAGGGCCCATCCCGCTCCACAACACCATCGCCGAGATTCGCGGCAGCGACCTGCCCGACGAGGTGGTGATCGTCTCGGCCCACCTCGATACGTGGAACGGTCCGGGTTCCGAGGGCACGACCGACAACGGCACGGGCACGGCCGTGACGCTCGAGGCCGCTCGCATTCTCGCGGCCGTGGGCGCCAAGCCCCGTCGCACCATCCGTTTCATCAACTGGACGGGCGAGGAGCAGGGACTCCTGGGCAGCAAGGGGTACGTCGACGCCAACAAGGACCTCCTGCCGAGGATCTCCGCCGTGTTCGTCGACGACGGCGGCACCAACTACCAGGGCGGGATCCCGTGCGCCGATGCCATGGCCGACTACCTCGCCGCGGCCACCGCGCCGACCAACTACCAGTTCTTCAGCGCCACCGACGGCAAGTGGCTGAACGTCAACATCCGCAAGAACGGCGCCCGCAATCCTCGTGGCGGCGGTTCCGACCACGCGAGCTTCAACGCCGTGGGCGTCCCCGGTTTCTTCTGGGACGAGGTCGGACGCGCCGAGTACGGCTACGGATGGCACACCCAGCACGACCGCCTCGACCTGGCCATTCCCGAGTACCTCGTCCAATCGTCGACCAACACCGCGATCGCGGCCTACAGGCTCGCCTGTGCGCCCTCGATGCTCCCCCGCGAGCAACCCGGAGCGGCCGACTCGACCGAGGGCGAGCGGCCCCGCAATCGTCGCAACCGTCGCGACAACTGAATCCGATCCTCGAACCCGGCGCGACTCCAGGAGTTTCACGCATGAGCATCAAGCAGGTCCTCGACACCATCGCGGCTTCCGACAAGGGCTCGGTCGATCGGCTGATCGACTGGCTGAGGATTCCGAGCATCAGCACCGACCCGGCCTACAAGGGCGAGGTTCGGCGCGCCGCGGAGTGGATCGCGTCGCAACTCTCCGACCTGGGCTTCAAGGTGGAGATTCGCGACACCGGCAAGCCCCTCGGCGCGGGGCATCCCATCGTCATGGCCACGGTCGAGGCCTCCGCCTCGTACAAGGGGCCTCACGTGCTCTTCTACGGCCACTACGACGTGCAGCCGGTCGATCCGGTGTCGCTGTGGGACAGCCCGCCCTTCGATCCGGTGATCAAGCCCGCCGAGAAGGGCGGCCCGGGTGAACGGGTCGTGGCCCGAGGCGCGGTCGACGACAAGGGGCAGGTCATGACCTTCATCGAGGCCTGCCGCGCGTGGAAGGCCGTCGCGGGTCACCCCACCAACGGCGCGAAATTCACGGTGATGCTCGAGGGCGAGGAGGAGTCGGGCTCGGCCAACCTCGGCGACTTCGTGCAACGCCACAAGCGCGAACTGGGCGATTGCGATGTGTGCCTCATCAGCGACACTGGCATGCTCGGCCGCAACAGCCCCGCCATCACCTACGGCGTTCGAGGCCTCGCGTACACCGAGGTGACGCTTCATGCCTCGAACCAGGACCTGCACAGCGGCATGTGGGGCGGACGATGCCCCAACCCCATCACCGAACTTGCCCGCGTGTTGGCCCAACTCCACGACAAGAAGCGTCGCGTGACCATCCCCGGTTTCTACGACGATGTCCGTCCGCTCGGCAAGGCCGAACGCGCCGCGTGGGCGAAACTCAAGTTCAACCAGAAGGCCGCCCTGAAGAAGATCGGTCTCCCGCCCGCGGCCGACATCGGCGAGGCGGGCTTCACCGCGCTCGAGCGCGAATGGGGCCGCCCGACCGCCGAGGTCAACGGCATCTGGGGCGGCTACACGGGCAGCGGCGCCAAGACGGTCATCCCCGCCAAGGCCAGCGCCAAGGTGAGCTTCCGTCTCGTGGCCGATCAGGACCCGCGGAAGATCACCAAGATGTTCTTCAAGTGGTGCAAGGACCACACGCCGCCGGGCTGCCGCTGGGAGCTCACCGACCACCACGGCGGGTTCGGCGTCACGGTGCCCACCGACTCGCCGGTGCTCGCCGCCGCGATGAAGGCCCTCAAGGCCGCCTCGGGGCGACAGGCCGCGATGATCAAGACCGGCGGCAGCATTCCCGTGGCGGGCATGCTCAAGGACGAACTGGGGATCGACACGATCTTCATGGGCTTCGGACTCGACGACGACCGCGTCCACTCGCCCAACGAGAAGTTCGAGATCGACTGCCTGCGGCTGGGCATGCGCTCGCACGCCCACTTCATCGCGCAACTGACCAACGCCTGACCAAGACCGCATCGAAGAAGCGAAACCACGATCCATGAAGAAGAACACGCCGCTGGTGCTCATCATCCGCGACGGCTGGGGCCTCAACCCCAATCCGTCCCACGACGCCTTCAACGCCGTGAAGATCGCCTCCGATCGCGGGCTCACTCCCGTGGCCGATCGCCTCCTGCGGGAGTGGCCCTGGACGCTGGTCAAGACCAGCGGCGAGGACGTGGGCATCCCCGACGGGACGATGGGCAACAGCGAGGTCGGGCACCAGAACATCGGCGCCGGCCGCATCGTCGACCAGGAGAGCGTGGCCATCACCAAGGCGTGTCGCGCGGGCCTCGAGCACAACGGTCCGATCGCGGCGGCCATCGGTCGAGCGGTGGCGGCGGGCAAGGCCGTGCACCTCATGGGCATCAACTCCGACGCTGGCGTGCACGGCATGCTCGGGCACTTGTACGCCTGCCTGCAGGCCTGCCGCACCCTCAAGGCGTCTCGCGTGTACGTGCACCTCTTCACCGACGGCCGCGACACGGGGCCCTTCACCGGGCTCGAGTGCGCGGCGCAGGTCGAGTCGCGGATCAAGGCCATCGGCGTCGGGCGCATCGCCAGCGTCATGGGGCGCTATTACGCGATGGATCGCGACCACCGCTGGGAGCGGGTGTCTCGCGCCTATGGCGTCCTGACGGGACGATCGGAACTGGCGGACGCGGCCGGACCTGCGCCGCGATTCGCGTCCGCGGCGGCCGCCATCGAGGACTACTACAAGCATCCCGCCGGCACGAGCCAGCAGGGCGACGAGTTCATCACGCCTCGCTACGTCGGCGCCGATGCCAAGGCCGTCGCCGAATCGAGGATCGTCGACGGCGACGCCGTGATCTTCTACAACTACCGGGGCGATCGCCCTCGGGAGCTCTCCGCCGCGTTCGTCTTCCCCGACGACGCCTGGGCGAAGGTGAAGCCCAGCCCCGATTCGGGCCGCCACGGCTTCGATCGCGGACCGCGACTCGACCTCGAGTACGTCACGATGACCGCCTACTGGGAGGAACTCGCCCCCTTCGTCAAGGTCGCCTTCCCCAAGCCGCCGAAGATGCGGATGATCGCGGGCGAGTATGTCAGTTCCCTCGGGCTCTCGCAGTTCCGATGCGCCGAATCCGAGAAGTACCCGCACGTCACGTTCTTCTTCAACGATTACCGCGACGAACCATTCCCCGGCGAGCGCCGCGAGAACCCCCAGAGCCCCAAGGTGGCCACCTACGACATCAAGCCCGAGATGTCCGCCGAACTGGTGTGCGACGCGGTGCTTCGTCGCCTCGAGGCCGGCGACTGCGAGGACTTCATCGTCGTCAACTTCGCCAACGGCGACATGGTGGGCCACACGGGCGTGCTCGAGGCCGCCGTGACCGCCTGCGCCAAGGTCGACGAGTGCGTCGGCCGCATCGTCGATGCCACGCTCGCCCGAGGCGGATCGCTCGTGGTGACGGCCGACCACGGCAACTGCGAGCAGATGTTCGATCCCGACACCAACGCGCCGCACACCGCTCACACGACCTTTGACGTGCCCCTCGTGATCGTCGGAGAGGCGTTCCGAGGCCGGGCGCTCCGCGGCGATCGCGACGCGGCCGGATGGTTCGAGCCGGCTGCGAGGTCCCGTCGCGGCAGGTTGGCCGACATCGTGCCCACGTGCCTCCACATGATGGGATTGGCCAAGCCGCCGGAAATGTCCGGCGAGTCGCTGCTGGCCTGAACCGGTGGCGATCGCCGACGGACCGGATGCGAGCGGCACGTAGAATCGGACGTCGATCATGAGCGCCGCACGTCCATCAGGCATCGATACGCAGTCGTGGCACTCGATCGAGTCCGAGAGCGTGCTCGGTGCGGTCGAGGCGGATGCCGCTCGGGGCCTGACGGCCGTCGAGGCCGCTCGGCGGCTCGAACGCGACGGCATCAACGACGTGACGCTCGAGCCGTCGCCGCCGTGGTGGAGGGTGGCGCTCCGTCAGTTCGCCAGCCCGTTGATCGTCGCGTTGATCGCCGCCGCGGCGTTGTCGGCGGGACTGGGCGATGTCGCCGACGCCATGTTCATCGGCATCGTGCTGGCCACCAACGCCGCCATCGGCGGCGTGCAGGAGTGGCGGGCCGAGCGAAGCACGCAGGCGTTGCGACGCTTGATGCGATGCACGGCGGTGGTGCTGCGGGACGGATCGGCCGTCGAGATCGACGCTCGGCATGTGGTCAAGGGAGATGTGCTCTGGCTCGAGTCCGGGGCTCGCGTGCCCGCCGATGCGAGACTGCTGTTCGAGCAGGGGCTTCGCGTGGACGAGTCGCTGCTCACGGGAGAGTCGCTGCCGGTCGAGAAGCGGGCTGCCTGGACGGGGCCCGCCTCGACGTTGCTGGCGGACCGGCTCAACATGCTCCACGCCGGCACGATGGTGCAGCAGGGACGGGCGAGGGCCGTGGTGGTGGCCACGGGCTCGGCCTCGGAGATGGGGCGATTGGCGGGTCAGGTGCAGTCGGGCGCCGCCGGAATCTCGCCGCTGGCCGTCAGGCTCGAGCGATTCAGCCGCGTGCTGGGCATGTGGGTAGTCGCGGCCGCCGCCATCGTGGCGGTGGCGGGCGTGGTGATCCACGGGCGGGGTTGGGCCGAGATGGCCCTCTTCGGCATCGCGCTGGCCGTGGCGGCGATTCCCGAGGGGCTGCCCGTGGCCATCACCGTGGCCTTGGCGGTCGCCAGCAGGCGGATGGCGCGCCGCGGCGTGGTCGTGCGTCGACTCAGCGCGGTCGAGGGGCTCGGCAGTTGCTCGCTCATCGCCACCGACAAGACCGGCACGCTGACGTGCAACGAGTTGACGGTTCGCGAGGCCCGCCTGCCCGACGGAAGGGTCTACTCCATCTCCGGCGGAGGATTCTCCCCCGAGGGGTCTGCAACCCTCGTCGATGGCGACGCCTCGGACGATGGCGGCCTGCCGCACCTTGCCCGCATCGCGGCGCTGTGCAACGAGGGTGATCTGCATCAACGCGACGGTCGATGGGTGTGGCGGGGCGACCCGACGGACGTGGCGCTGCTGTCGATGGCCCGAAAGCTCGGCGTTCATCGAGAAGAGTTCCTCCTCCGGCTGCCGGAGGTCAATCGGATCCCTTTCGAGCCCGAACGCAGGTTCGCCGCGACATTCCATCGCGAAGCGAGCGGGGTCCGGGTGTTCGTCAAGGGGGCTCCGGAACGGGTGATCGAGATGTGCGATCTTGCCGTCGCCCGACGCGAGGCGGCGCACTGGATGGCGGGCTCGATGGCCGCTCGCGGCTTCCGGGTGCTCGCGCTGGCGGAGGGCACGGCTGCGACCCACGCCTTCGCATCCGATGTCGGCATGCCCTCCGGTCTCGATTTTCGCGGGTTGGTGGGCATGATCGATCCGCTGCGCCCGGGCGTTGCAGCCGCCATCGATCAGTGCCGACGAGCGGGCATCGACGTGACGATGGTGACGGGCGACCATCCCGTGACGGCCTTGGCCATCGCACGCGAGCTCGGGTTGGCGAGCACGCCCGGCGAAGTGCTGAGTGGAGCGGACCTTCCGGCCGACGAAGCGGCGCTTCGCGAGGCCGTGGCGGGGGTGCGAGTCTTCGCGCGCGTGGCTCCGGATCAGAAACTCGCCATCGTGCGGGCGGCCGTTGCAAGCGGGCGATTCGTCGCCGTGACGGGCGACGGCGTCAACGACGCCCCCGCGTTGCGAGCGGCCAATATCGGCGTGGCGATGGGTCGCGGCGGCACCGACATGGCGAGGGAAGCCGCGGACCTGGTGATCAGCGACGACAACTTCGCGACGCTCGTCGCCGGTGTCGAGGAAGGCCGCATCGCTTACGACAACATCCGGAAGGTCATTTACTTGCTGCTCTCCATGGGGGCCGCCGAACTGGTGATGGTGCTGCTGGCGGTGATCTGGGGGCTTCCGTTGCCGCTCTTGGCGGTCCAGCTCCTGTGGTTAAATGTGGTGACCAATGG
>CAIYWI010000160.1 GCA_903929885.1 uncultured Phycisphaerales bacterium | reverse complement strand
GGTCTCCTGGTGTGGTGATTGGTGCTTGAGCCGGCCTCGCGAGAGGCGACGCTCGTATTCAACGGAATCGTTCGCTCGTCGAACGTCATTCCGCAGGACCACGCCCACCGGGAGGCCCGGCTTTCATAGTGTGTGGCTACGTCTGGTGCGCTCCAAAGCGGGCGACAGGGCAGGCACACGCCACTGTGCGTGAAGGCGCGCGCACCATGCCACGCCTTCCGTGGGCTTGCCCGCAAAGCCGGGCGGCGCACCACGGCTACATCTGGTGCGCCCTGACGGGCGGAGGAGGGGGCGTCACTTGAACGGCACGTCGATGCTGAAGGTGAAGAGTCGCTTGCGGTCGGTCTCTTCCTTCATGATGGGGATGCCGAAGTCGAAGGCGAGCGGGATGGGGCTGAGTTGTTCGATGTAGAGGCGGAAGCCGATGCCGACGGCGACGCGGTACTTGTCGAAGGAGACATCGTCATCGACGGTGCCGGTGTCGAGGAAGGCGACGCCGGCGAGGAGGTCTTCGTAGAGGGGGTGGCGGACTTCGGCGCCGGCGAAGAAGCTGAAGGTGCCACCGACGGGATCGTCGGTCTGGACGCCGCTGCGATCGAGGCCCATGGGGGAGACGCCGCGGAACCGGAAGCCGCGGAAGGACTGGCCGCCCATGGTGTACTGCTCGTAGAAGGGGACCTCGTCGGAGTCTTGGAGGATGTGGGAGGCGCGGGTGGTGAGTTGGAGGACGGTCTTGCGACCCAGGACGTCTTCGGCGAGCTTGGCGTAGACGGAGTATTCGCCCTTGACGGAGGTGAAGGAGTGGTCGCCGCCGACCTGCTCGAAGCCGACCATGACGCGGTTGCCCTTGGAGGGGCGGGCCATGTCGTCGACGCTGGAGCGGACGAGTTCGAGGCCTGCGCCCATGAGCACTTCATCATCGCCGACGGAGAAGTACTCGGCGGCGGCATCGTCGTCGATGTTGGAGAGGTCGACTTGCTCGATGCGGATGGGGAGCGAGACGGTCCAGCGGGAGCCGAAGCGGCGGCCGACGGAGAACTTGGCGCCGACGCGTTGCTCGTCGTAGGAGGAGTACTGGCGATCGAAGAGGAAGGCCGATGCGCTGCCGGAGTAGTCGGTCTCGAAGAGGTAGGGGTCGGCGAGGGAGATGGAGTACGTCTGTCGCTCGGTGCCGGGGGAAGCGGTGATGGAGAAGGTCTGGCCGCCGCCGCGGAACGACTCGCCGCGGATGAACTCTCCGAAGGTGTCGGGGGTGTCGGAGACGTCGAAGTTGCGTTGCTGGAGACTGATGATGGCGGAGAGGCCGGCATCGCTGTTGACGGCGCCGCCGATGTTGAAGCTGCCGGTGTTGGTCTCGTCGACTTCGACGAGCACGTCGCGGAAGCCGGGGTTGTCGGGGTCTTCGGGCTGGATGGTGACCTTGGCCGAACCCGGCGCGAAGAGGTTGGTCTTGCGCAGGCGCTGCTGGGTCTCGTCGATCTGGGTGCCGTCGAGGGTGCGGCTGGGCTGGAACTGCACTTCGCGGCGGACGACGTCGTCGCGGGTGAGGGTGTTGCCCCGGACGATGACCTGTCCGGTCTTGAAGGATCGGCCTTCGTTGACGATCAGCCAGAGGTCGACCAGGGGCTGGGAGACGTCGCGTTGTTCGCGGCGGCGGACCTCGACATCGACGTAGCCGAGCTTGCGATAGGCGTCGCGGATGGCGTCGATGCTCTTGCGGAGTCGGGCTTCGCCGTAGACGCCGCCGGGCTTGAGGGGCATGAGGCCCATGAGTTGATCGGTGGTGAAGACGCGTTCGGCGTTCTCGCCGAAGGCGATCTTCACGTCGCGGAGGGTGTAGACGGGGCCTTCGTCGATGATGAAGGTGACGATGGCTTCCTTGCCGTCGCGGCTTGGCGTGATGGAGCGGTCGCAGCGGACGTCGAGGTGCCCGCGGTCGCGGTAGTAGGTGATGAGCGACGCGACGTCGTCGGCGAGCAGTTCGTTGTCGAGCTGGCCCTTCTCGAGGAGCCAGGCCTCGCTGGTCTTGACGGCGGTCTTGAGTTCGCGGGGCGTGAAGGAGGCGTTGCCCTCGAAGAGGACGCGGGTCACCTTCGTCTTGGCGCCTTCGCGCACCTTGAAGAGGACGATGTTGTTCTCCGCCATCTCCTTCTCGTCGACGGTGACGAGGCAGTTGAAGTAGCCCTTCTCGCGGTAGCGGTCCTCGATGCGGCGGCAGGCGCGATCGAGTCGCGTGGTGTCGACGGCGGTGCCTTCGAGCACGTCGATGATGCGGCCGAGTTCCTGGTCGGAGAAGGCCTTGTTGCCGACGGTCTGGACGCTCTTGATGATGGGTTGGAGGCCCAGCGTGTAGATGAGGTCGACCGAGCCGTCGGCGAGCAACTGCACGCCGCTCTCGACGCGCTTGAAGCGGCCCAGGCGGTTCAACCGCCCGATGTCCTCGCTGGCGAGCGTGGCGGAGAAGGGCATGCCTTCCTTGAGGCGAAGCTGGTTGCGGACCAGTTCGAGCGTGGGGGCGTCGAGTTCCTCGGCGGGCGCGTCGGGCGTCGCGCTGGCGACGACGCAGCGCACGGCGTGGATGGGGCGGCCCTCGTAGGGTTCGAGTTCGGGCGGGATGGGGGCGACTTGGGTGGGCGGGGCGGGAGGTGCCGCGTCCTGTGCCAGACTGCCGGTGGTGGAGGCGGCCAGGCACGTACCCGCCACCAAGGCAAGCCATCGGCCCGGGGCGACTTGTGGAAGGGCAATCGTCACGCTGGTGGGGACAATAACGCCCCGGCAGGGGCGGGGCAACCCCGATGCAGCCAACCGGGCCGCTCTTGCCTCCCGTTCTTTGGAGTTTTTTCCCGGAGACATTTCTCGAAAATCGTGTTGAAGAATGGAACGGGATGCGGGGAGGGGTTCATAGGATGAGATTGGCGCACGGGGTATCACTGGCGAAGGTGAGCGAACGCATGGCGGCACGGACCAAGGAAGCCGAGGCGAGGGGTGAGCGGCGAGGCGGCCAGGGGGGCGTCGGCGCGTCGATGGATGCCCCGGCCTTCGAGGTGCACGTGCGTGGGGTGACGCAGCGTGTGCGAGCGGCGTTGGCGGATGTGCTGGCGTCGGTGGGGGCGGATTCGACCAAGCCGCAGAGCATCTCGAAGCAACTGGGGCTGGACAAGAGTCTGGCGTGGAAGGCGGCGCGGATCGTGACGGAGGCGGATCCGTTCGCGGCGATTCCACGTCTGCCGGGCAAGTCGGGGGTGCGGATCCTGATTGCGTCGCTGGAGGTGGCGGGCGCGTCGGCGGCGATGGTGCGGGAGTTCCGCGAGGCGATGGAAGCGTTCGACCAGATGGTCGACACGCATGCCGGCTCGCGGGAGACGCTGCAGATGATGTTGGCGAGCGTGTCGCCCGAGGGGCAGCGTGAGCGCGACGAGGTGCATCGCAAGCTGGCGTATGAGGGGAACCGGGCGATCTGGGGGGTGCAGGCGCGGGTGCACCTTGGCGTGCACTTTCTCGCGCCCGCGGCTGCGCGATCGGGGTGGCTCGACACGGGGACGATTTCCGCGTTGGTGGACTTTCGGCGATTGCGGCCGCAGGTGCCTTGGTCGGTGGCGCAGATGCACCTGTTTGACGATCGGGGGCGGCCGACGCCGCCGAGCGGGTACGAGCCGATGGATACGACGGTGGGCGGGGCGGAGCCGCCGGTGATGCGGGACTTTTGCTCGGCATCGTTGCCGCCGCTGCGGATGCAGCAGACCAACCGCGGGACGACGCGGATCCAGGTGAGCGAGGGTCGCGTGGGGTTGACGGGAACGGCGACGTGCGTGATGGGGTGGCTGCACCGGGCTTCGGTGCCGATGCACGCGACGCCTCGGGAAGCCGTGGGCGACCTGATCGTGCACGTGAACACGCCGGCGGAGTTGCTGATTCACGATCTGCTGGTGCATCGCTCGCTGGACATCGCGAGGACGGCGCGGGCGTTGGTGTACAGCCAGATTCCGGGCGAGCCGTGCTATCCGGCGGACGGGACGGAGTTGGGGGTGTTGCCCATCGAGGGTGAAGAACTCGACCTGGGCGACGGGCTGATCAACTTGATGACGCCGGAGGTGCCGCGACATCGGGCGATGGTCGAGGCGGGCGCGGTGCGGCTGGGTCATTCGCTGGCGGACTTCCGGGGATTGCGGCTGAAGTTGCCGTATCCGGCGGTGCCGACGACGTGCGTCTTCCGAATCGACCTGTTGCCGGCGTGAGTCGCCTGCCCTCGCGAGACGGGACGACGGTCGGGTGCGCCATATGCTGTGGCGTGGAGCGTTTCCTTCGCGAATCCCCGATGCCAGCGCCGCCGGCCGATCTGTATGCGTGGCATGCGCGGCCGGGGGCGTTCGAGCGGCTGATGCCGCCGTGGGAGCGTCTGTCGATTTCGAGTCGCAGCGGGAGCATTCACGACGGGGACCGGCTGGTCTTTCGGATCCACAAGGGGCCGCTGGCGATCACGTGGGAGGCCGAGCACGCGAACCACGAGCAGGGGCGGCGGTTCGACGACGTGATGGTGCGGGGGCCTTTCGCGTCGTGGCGACATGCGCACCACTTTCTGCCCGGGAGCGACGCGAACTCGAGCGTGCTTCGCGACGAGGTGAGTTACGCGCTGCCGCTGGGCGCGGCGGGGCGACTGCTGGGGGGCAAGGCGGGTCGAGCGGCGATCGATCGCATGTTCGACTTTCGGCACGAGCGCACTGGTCGCGATCTCTCGCGTCATCGGCTGCTGGCCTCGCCTCTGCGGATCGTGATGACGGGCGCGTCGGGGGCGATCGGGCGCGAACTGGTGCACTTCTTGACCACGGGCGGGCACGTGGTGGAGCGACTGGTGCGTCGTTCGCCGGGACCGGGCGAGATCTTCTGGCAGCCGGGCGCGGGGGTGAAGGGCGGGCAGATCGACGACGCCTCGATGGAGGCGTGCGACGCGGTGATTCACCTTGCGGGCGAGCCGATTGCGGGCGGACGGTGGACGGAGGCGAAGAAGAAGGCCATTCGCGACAGTCGCGTGGAGGGAACGCGTCTGATGGCCAGGACGGTGGCATCGCTCAAGCGGCCGCCGGCGACGATGATCGTGGCGTCGGGGGTGCATTACTACGGGGATCGGGGCGAGCAGGAGTTGACGGAAGAGTCGGGGATCGGCAGCGGCTTTTTGGCGGAGGTGTCGCGAGACTGGGAGGCGGCGGTCGCGCCGGCGGTGGAGGCGGGCGTGCGGGTGGTGGTGCTCAGGATCGGGCTGGTGCTGTCGCCCCGGGCGGGGCTGCTCGCGCAACTGCTGCCTTGGGCGCGGCTGGGGATGTTGCCGGTGATGGGTTCGGGGCGGCAGTGGTGGTCGTGGATCGGGCAGGACGATTTGTTGGGGTTGATTCTGCATGCCCTCGCAGACACGAGGGTGCGAGGGGCCGTGAACGCGGTGACGCCGCGGCCGGTGCGGATGCATGAGTTCGCCCAGACGCTGGCGACTCACTTGCGTCGGCCCTTGGGCTTGCGAGCGCCGGCCTTCGCGCTGCGGGGCATGGTGGGCGAGATGGCCGACGTGCTGCTGACGAGCACGCGGGCCGTGCCCGAGGCGATGCGCCAAGCGGGGTTCACGTTCCAGACGCCGGGCTTGGCCCAGGCGCTCGCGTGGGAGCTCGATGGGGTGGCGGAGCGGAGGTAGCCCCTGAGGTGGAGGCCAATCTGTCGCCCTTCGGGCGGGATGGATGGGACGTCGCCTGCTGAAGGGCGCGGATCGCGGCCTCTCCACCGTGGGCTTGCCCGCAAAGCCGGGCAGCGCACCACGGCTACGACTGGTGCGCCCTTCGGGCGGGATGGATGGGACGTCGCCTGCTGAAGGGCGCGGATCGCGGCCTCTCCACCGTGGGCTTGCCCGCAAAGCCGGGCAGCGCACCACTCTATGAAGCCGGGGTTGTCAAGTGGGCTCAGTCATTTTCCATGCAGGTCTTCCGGACTTTCGCGGCGGACATGAGGTTGGGTCAACTTTCTATCCAGGCGGTCGCGGAATCGGAGGCGGTCCTCCTCGTCT
>CAIYWI010000159.1 GCA_903929885.1 uncultured Phycisphaerales bacterium | reverse complement strand
TCCCGCGGCCTTGCCGACCTCGTCGGCCATCATCGCCGCCGGACCTCGCTTGAGCATCTCGCGGATCGCGGCTTCGATCTCCCAGTCCTCCGCGCCGTCGGCGGCGAGTTCCTGAATCTGCGCACTGCCGTAGTTGCTCGTCATCACGACGATCGCGTTCTTGAAGTCCACGGTGCGACCCTGACCATCCGTCAGCCGCCCGTCGTCAAGCACCTGCAGCAACACGTTGAAGACGTCCGGGTGCGCCTTTTCGATCTCGTCGAGCAGCAGCACGCAGTAGGGCCGGCGACGCACCGCCTCGGTCAACTGCCCGCCCTCGTCGTGGCCGACGTAGCCGGGAGGCGCGCCGACCAGGCGAGCCACCGAGTGCTTCTCGCCATACTCGCTCATGTCGATGCGCACCATCGCCTCCTCGGTATCGAAGAGGAACTCGGCGAGCGCCTTGCACGTCTCGGTCTTGCCCACCCCCGTGGGGCCCAGGAACAGGAACGATCCGATCGGCCGATTGGGATCGCCAAGCCCCGCGCGGCTGCGACGAACCGCGTCGCTCACGGCCTTGAGCGCGTGCCCCTGACCAATCACGCGGCGCGAGAGTTGCGTCTCCATGCGCGTCAACTTCTCTCGCTCGCCCTCGACCAGCCGCGAGACGGGGATGCCCGTCCACCTCGCCACCACGCTCGCGATCGATTCGGCGTCGACTTCCTCCTTCACCAGCGCGTCACCCGACTGCTCGCGCTTGGCGCTGGCCTCCTCGGCGGCCTTCAGGCGATTCTCGAGTTCGCGGAGATCGCCGTAGCGAATGCGTGCCGCAGATTCGAGATCGCCGCGGCGCTGCGCCTGGTCGAGCTGCACCTGCTTGGCGCCCATCTCCTCCTTGATGCGCTTGATCTCGTCGAGATCCTTCTTCTCGGCCTCCCAGCGAGCCGTCAGGGCGCCATTGCGCTCCTGCAGATCGCCCAGCTCCTTCTCGACGCGCTCGAGCTCGCGGGCGGCGCCGGCGTCTGCCGACTTGCCCTCGGACGTCTCGATGCGAAGCGCCTCGCGCTCGATCTCGAGCTGCATGATGCGACGACGCAGTTCGTCGAGTTCGCCGGGCATGCTGTCGTTCTCGATGCGGAGCTTGGCCGCGGCCTCGTCGAGCAGGTCGATGGCCTTGTCGGGAAGGAAGCGATCGGCGATATAGCGATGACTGAGTTGCGCCGCGGCGAGAATCGCGCCGTCGAGAATGCGCACGCCGTGGTGCGCCTCGTACCTGGGCTTGAGCCCGCGGAGAATCGCGACCGTCTCCTCGACCGACGGCTGATCGACGAAGATGGGCTGGAAGCGACGCTCGAAGGCCGGATCCTTCTCGACGTGCTTGCGATACTCGTCGAGCGTCGTGGCGCCGATGCACCGCAACTCGCCGCGTGCAAGGGCGGGCTTGAGCAGGTTGCCCGCGCTCACCGCACCCTCCGCGGCACCCGCGCCGATGATGGTGTGGAGTTCGTCGATGAAGAGGATGATCTCGCCCTTGCTGGCCTGCACCTCGCGGAGCACGGCCTTGAGCCGCTCCTCGAACTCGCCGCGGAACTTCGCGCCGGCGAGGAGTTGCCCGACATCGAGCGCCATGATGCGCTTGTCACGCATGCCCTCGGGGCAGTCGCGATTGACGATGCGGAGCGCAAGCCCTTCGGCGATGGCCGTCTTGCCCACGCCCGGCTCGCCGATGAGCACGGGGTTGTTCTTCGTGCGCCGGCTGAGCACCTGCATGCAGCGCCGGATCTCCTCGTCGCGCCCGATCACGGGATCGAGCTTGCCCTGCTGGGCCTTCTCGGTGAGATCGGTGGCGTACTTCTTGAGCGACTCGAAGGTGCCTTCGGCGTTCTGGTCGGCGATGGTCTCGACGCCGCTGGCCTTGCGGATGGCCTTCACGGACTCCTCGAGCCGCGACTTGGAGATGCCGAGCAGCGACAGCACGTCCCTGGCAGCCCCGGCCACCTCGGCCGCGGCGAGCATCAGGTGCTCGCTCGAGATGTACGAATCGCCCAATCGCCTCGCCTCGCCGTCGGCCTTGGCGAGCAACTCCATCAGCGAGCGACCCGTGGCTCCGGCGTTCGACGACGTCGTGGGCAGACGACCCAACTCTGTCTCCACGACCTGGCGGACGCGGGTGGCATCAACGCCGGCCTTGGCCAAGATCGAACTGCCGGACGACCCCTTGTCGCGAATCATCGCGGCAAGAAGGTGAAGCCCGACAACCTCGGGGTGCCCGCGCCGGAGCGCCTCGGATTGAGCGTCACTGAGCACTTGCTGAGCAGCGGTGGTGAAGCGATCAGGGTTCATGCCCGTCAAGATGCAACCGCCGTACCAGTCCGCTGTACCCCTGCACAACGACCCTGCAACGGTTCCCGGCCGACTCGACCAACATCACGCCCGAACACCCCGCCCCCCCACTGCTATTCCGGCAGGAAAGTCGCAGCCGGACCCTTCTTCCGAACACCATACGAACCGCAATTCGGGGTATTCCGGTTGACCTCGCCCTCCAGTCAGGTTACAACCTAGGCCCGGTCGTCAAGGTGGTGGCTGGGTCGTGGTGGCCCCAAGGCAGTCTCATTCATGAACAAGCCCTCCAAGTCGTCCCTTCTTCTGCTCGCCGCCCTTGCGGCATCCCTTGGCGGGTGCTCCGCGAGCGACCCGAAGCACGCCTCGGTCGTTCACAACCTCACGCCGGAACTCCTGACCCTCAACGAGCGTCCGGCCGACGTCCAGAACACCACCTCGATGACCTGGAACTCGGGCAATCGCATGTTCTGGAACGACATCCAGCGCGCCACGTTGACCGACCGCCCCTCGCGTCTGTCGCGTCACCCGGTCCCGCATTGATCATGGTCGCAACTTCCGTTCAATGACAAAGCCCGCCTTTCGGCGGGCTTTCTTGTTGGAACGTGGTTGTGCAGATCACGCCGCGGTGTAGTGCCCGTGCGAGATCTTCTTGAAGATGTTGCGGTGCTTGATGAAAGCCTGATTGACCATCACCCGGAAGTTGGCGGCGTTGGTCTTGTAGCCGCTCTTCTTCACGGCCTCGGCCGCGTTGGACACGGTCATCGTCTTGCCCTTGAGCACGGCGGCGAGCGCTTCAACCAGGCTCACCTTGTTCTGCGGCCGCACACGACCCCCACCGCCGCGACCCACGCGGGTGGCGGGAGCATTGGCGCCCAGTTCACTCAACTGCTCATCCAACTTCGCAAGACGCTTGAGCAACGTCTGACGCTTCCGCTGCAACTTGCCCACTTGAGCGTGGCGACGACGAAGTTCCTGCTCCAGAACCTGCATCGATACGCCGCTGATACTCGTCTTCCTTGCCATGATGCTCTGCCTTTCTTGTGTGCATGCGACACAATCGCACGAGCATCCCGCCCCGGGGATCAGTGTGTTGGAACTCCGAGTTTACGGAGCAACCCATCGAAGTGATCGATGGAGTAGAACTCAATACTAAGCTTGCCCTTGGCCCCGGTCCGATCGGTCGTAATGAGTACTTTTGTCCCTAAATGGTGACCAATTTGACGCTCGAGATCTCGCAGGACGGCTTGCCGGGCCTCCACCTCCGCTTTGGGCGGCGCCTTGGTGCCGACATTCTCCGGCTTGATGGCATGGGCCTGGGCGAGCAGTTCGGTCTTCCGCACATTCCAGCCGCCCGCCGCGGCTTCCCGCGCCAGACTCAACCTTGCCTCGCCAGGCGGAATCGAGAGCAACGCCTTGCCATGTCCACCCGTGAGCTCCCCACGTGTGATCATCTCGGCGATCTCCGTCTCCAACTCGGTCAACCGGATGAGATTCGCCACGGTCGAACGCTCGATACCAATCCGCTCCGCGATTTGAGAGTGATTGATCCCAAATCGATCGACGAGTGCCTTGAGCGCGACGCCGCGGTCGATCGGGTTCAAATCTTCCCGCTGAACATTCTCAACCAACGCCCACTCAGCCGATTGCTCATCTGACAAAATACGAACAATCGCGGGGATCTGTTTGATACCGGCGAGTTGCGCTGCACGCCAGCGGCGTTCACCAGCCACCAACTCGTAGCTGTTGGCTTTCTGACGCACGATGATGGGCTGCATGACGCCCGAGTGTTTGATCGACTCAGCTAGTTGTGTGATCGAGGTTGAGTCGAACGTGCGTCGGGGCTGGTAGGGGCTGGGCACAATCGACGCGAGATCGACGTACCGAATCGCATCGGACGATGGCGCCTCCACCACTGCCGGCTTCATCTCAACAATGGCTGGCTCGGTAGGCCTGGGAGGTGGTGCTACTGGCACCTCCACCGCAGCAGGCATCGAGATCAAGGCTCCAATGCCGCGACCAAGTTTGCGAGGAGGATTCTTGGAGTCCGACGATCCGCCGGGTGTGGCCATGGGGAGTCCTTTCCGTATCCCGACAGCATAGTGGCAGGCAAACAATGTGTTCCACGTGGAACACAGCAAAAACAAAAACACCGCTGAAAGCAGCGGTGGACTTCGTGTCGGTTTGTGGTGTTCCACGTGGAACACCTGTGGGGCGTATCAGCGATCGACGATCACCACATCCTCGGGGGCGACACCGACTCGCACAGCTTCGCCCTCTTGGAGCCCGTGCTCCGGCGGGTGGGGAATGGCCATGGTGAGCGTGGTGTCGCCGGCCTGGAGTCGAAGTTGCAGGGACTCGCCGAGGTAGATTCGATCGGTGATCGTGGCACTGAACTGGTTGGTGGGGGCGTTGAGTTGGATGGCTTCAGGGCGGATGCTCATGGTGACCTCTCCACTTTGCCCCTGAAGCGACGAACCGACGGACCAGTCCAGCATGGAGGTACGGATCGAACCCGTCCCGGCAGTCGCTTGACCCTTCAGGAAGTTGGTTTCCCCGAGGAATGAGGCGACGAAGGAGTTGTGAGGGCGACGGTACAGGTCTTGAGGGCCGCCCACCTGGACCACCTCGCCACGCTTCAAGATGGCGATGCGGTCCGCCATGCTCAACGCCTCCTTCTGATCGTGGGTGACATAGAGCGTGGTCATGCCAAATCGCTTGCAGAGGCGCCGGATCTCGGTGCGAAGTTCGACCCGGAGTTTCGCGTCCAGATTTGAAAGCGGCTCGTCGAGCAAGAGCACACTGGGCCTCACCACGACAGCTCGAGCAAGAGCCACACGTTGCTGTTGACCACCTGAAAGTTGGTTTGGTTTGCGTTCGCTATACTCGGCCATTTGCACCGCTTCGAGGGCTTCCTTGACGCGCCGAACCTTCTCGTTACCGTCCAGCTTGCGAACATCGAGCCCAAAGGCGACGTTCTGGGCGACAGTCATGTGGGGCCACAATGCATACGACTGGAACACCATGCCGGTGTTTCTTTGTTCGGGAGGTAGATGGGTGATGTCGGTGGTGGCGGAATCGTGGACGAACTCGACACGACCGCTGGTGGGTTCGATGAAGCCGGCAATCATGCGGAGGAGGGTGGTCTTGCCGCAGCCGGAGGGACCAAGCAGAAAGAAGAGTTCGCCTGGCTCGATGGTGAGGTTGATGTTGTTGACTGCTGCGGGGGTGTTCTTGCCTCCCGCGCCTGGGAAGGCCTTGCAGAGGTTGTGGATGCGGATGCCGGTGGGGGAGGGGGCCATGCGTGCAGAATGTACGCCGATGTGCCCTGAATCGGCGGCGACACTATCATGAAGGAGAGTGATCGCGGGTGGCTCGGCTGCCCGCCGCGATGTGTTCGGTTGGCCGCCCCCAAAGCGTTCAGACGAGGTGCAAGCGCGATGCGACGATCCCCAGTCACGATGGAGTTGGAGAAACTCCGCCGGTTCCGGGCACAGATTGCTCCGGATCTTTCGATCAGGGAGGATGTGTCGCGACTCTACCGCGATTTTTCAAAGCAGCAGAAAGCGGTGGGGGGGCTTGACGACATGTGGCGGGAGATTGCCCCGGCCGAGTTCGTCGATCGGGCGTCGATCAAGAAGCTTTCAAGCACCGGTATTCTGACGATCAGGGCGATGGATGCCGCGGCGGCCTGGGAGTTCGACCAGTGGCTTCGCGGCGGTGGCATGGCGACGCTTCGGAAGAAGTGCAAGACGGCCATCAAGAGCGTCAAGATCGAGCAGTGAACGGTTTACGCGCCGTAGTACTCGTCGAGGATGCCTCGCCACGCCTCGGCGCTGCTCACATCGATCATCCGCTTGCGGATCTCATCGCCCTTGGGGTGATGTTGCGCGAACTTGATGCCGAACTTGCGCATCATGCGACTGGTGGCTTCCTCGCCATGACGGAATCGTCGCGTCACGGCCAACGAGATGTCGAAGTGCATCAACATCGCGGCACGCTGTTCGGCGATCGTCGGTGACGACGGGAGTCGGCCCGCCATCATCTCGCGTGCCTGGCGGAAGATCCATGGGTTGCCGATGCAGCCGCGTGCCACGGACACGGCATGAACGCCCGTGTAGTGGATCATGCGGAAAATCTCGTGCACGCTCCACACGTCGCCACTGCCGAAAATGATGTTGTTCGGATATCGACGCACGAGGTCGCGGAGGAAGTCCCAGCGGCTGGGGCCGATGTACTTCTGCTGCACCGTGCGGGCGTGCACGGTTGCCCACGCATAGCCGATCGACGAGAGTGATGCGAAGATGCGTTCGAAGTTCTCGGCCATCTCGGGAGTGTCATCGAAACTGCGACGCAGCTTGACGGTGCAGGGAATCTCCTTGGGCACCGCTTCGCGCACGGCTTCGAGGATGGCGATGGCGCCCCGTGGTTCGGCGAGCCAGTGGCCGCCTCTAGCCTTCTTTTCGATCTTCTTGACAGGGCAGGCCAGATTGACGTCGATGCACTGAAAGCCCGCCGTGCCGCCGGGGCGGCGGGCTGTCATCTCCATGGCCGCGGCAAATCGGCGTTCCTCGTCACTGAAACCATCGGATGGGGGCCAAGGACCAACTTGTCGCCCGCCCGGATCGCGGAGATGTTGGATCGGCCGCGAGGATGGTTCGTCGTTGGTGAGCGCGAGGAGGCGATATTCACGATCGCTCCGTTGTCGCTGTTCGATCAGTTTGACGGCGGCGGCGGCCATTTCTCGCGGCTCGCTGCCCATGATCTGCACGCAGAGCGGATGGTCGTCGGGTCCGCCTGGCACATTGTCGTGCAGATCGCCAAGGTCGGCCTTGTCGAAGCCCCGACCGCCGGCCAGAAGCGTGCGATCGAGCAGGGCCTCGGTGACGCACATCGGGCACCCGTGGCGGCGAGCGACCAGGCGCATGGCGGCATCCGAGTAGCCGGCGAGGCCGGCTTGGAAGAAGGGAGCGTCAAAGCCGGGGATCAGCGTCGAGATGCGCGAGTCGATGCCACGCGAACCGATTGCGGCGGCGATGGCGGAGGTGTCGAGATCGCCGCAGCCGGGAGCAATCGCGGGGGACGGGGCCGTGGCGTTGTGAGACTGGCAGGACACGCGACAGAGCGTATGAGGCGGCGGGTGAAAGAGGCGGGAAAGGCGTGGCCGAGGCCCTTAGACTGTGCACCATGTTCAAATCCATCACTCACACGCTCCGTGGCGTCTCTGACGCGTACCTCTTCGGTTACTTCGGCAACGGCAAGGGCGAAGGCTTGCCGCTGGATGCGGCGACCAAGGCCACCGTCGCGCGACTCGGCTTTGCCGATGCCGTGAAGAGCGCGCTGGCGAGAACCGAAGCCACGGGCGATGCGATGACGTTGATCGAAACCTTCGGCGGCAAGAACGGGACACGCATCTTGCTGGTTGGTCTTGGCGCCAAGGAGCGATTCAAGGCCGATGCGTGTCGCGGCATCGCGGCTGCGGCGGGTCGCAAACTCGCGGCGGTGAAGGGGTCGAGCCTGACCGTGTGCCTCGATGGTGCGCTTGCCTCGGCCAAGGTGGATGAAGCCGACGCGGGCAACGCCTTCGGCGAGGGCTTCGGCCTGCTCGGCTGGGTATGCGACGAGTTTCGCGGCAAGGGCTCACCGGAGCCCAAGCGCGTCAAGTTGACGCTGCGGTCAAGCACGGCCGATTTCGGCAGTGGCGTCGATCGCGGCTTGGCGTTGGCAACATCGACGAACTTCGCGCGGACGCTGAGCCAGACGCCGCCGAACATCGCCACCACGGGCTACATGGCCGACCAGGCGAGGAAGATGGCCAAGCAGGTGGGGCTCTCGTGCAAGGTGTTCGAGGAGGGTGATCTCGAGCGCGAGCGGTTCGAGGGCTTGATCAACGTTGGCAAGGCGAGCGAGAACAAGCCGTGCATGATCCGGCTGGAGTACGTGCCCAAGGGTGGCGCGAAGGGTCGCAAGCCGGTGGTGCTCATCGGCAAGACGATGACGTACGACAGCGGGGGTCTTTCGCTCAAGGTGAACAACGGCATGGTGGGCATGAAGCGCGACAAGGATGGCGGTTGCGCCGTGCTCGGAGCGATGCACGCGATCGCGACGATCATCAAGCCGCGGGTTCGTGTGGTGGCGCTGCTCGCCGTGGCCGAGAACTCGATCTCGGACGAGGCCTATCGGCCCGACGACGTGATTCGCTATCGCAACGGCGTGACGGTCGAGGTGACGAACACCGACGCGGAGGGCCGGCTGGTGCTGGCCGATGCGCTCTGCTGGGCGTGCGAGAAGGAGAACCCCGCGAGCATCATCGATCTCGCGACGCTGACGGGCGGCGTGGTGGTGGCCCTGGGCAGCACCTTCTGCGGCATGTTCTGCGAGAACGACAAGCTGCGCGGCGCCATCGAGGCGGCGGCGTGCAAGAGCGGGGAGCGCGTGTGGCGTCTGCCGATGCACGCCGAGTACCGCGACATGATGAAGAGCCCCGTGGCCGACATCCTCAACAGCAACCCGAACCGCAAGGCGCATCCGATCCAGGGGGCGGCGTTCCTGTCGTACTTCGTCGACGAGAAGGTGCCGTGGTGCCACTTGGACATCGCGGGCGTCCATGTGTCGGAGCGGAACGCGGGCATGTGGGTCGATGGTCCGACGGGCTGGGGTGTTCGGATTCTGTCGGAGTTCCTCGACGCCCAATAAGCCTTGATTCCGTCAAGAAGGTTCGCAAGCAACCGCGGGCAGCCGCGGTTTTTTCATGGCCCATGCAACCCTTCAATCATGTTAGTGTATGCTTACTTGTGGAGGTGCATCATGATTGATTCGCGTTCCGATCTGCAGCGGGTGATGATGAAGGGGATGTTGTGGTTGCTCGCCGCGGCGGCGGTGGTGGGATGTTTCGCGGTCCTGACGGCGGCGGCGAACATCGCGTGGCGAACGAGCGGGACCTTTCTCGCCGGGGCGAGCGCGATGGGGATGAGTCTGGTGGCGGCCCGATCGGTGTCGCGTGCCCAGACGCGCACGGCGGGACTGACGGGCATGATGTTGACGCTCGTGTCGTTCCTGATGGCGGTGGTGTCGATCTGGTGGGATCGGTTGCCGCTGGTGCAACCGACGCTCAGCTGGAAGATGTGGGGCGCCACGATGGCGACGGCGGGTGCATCGATCGTGATCTACGCGTCGATGCTGCTTTGGTCGCTCCGCGAGCATCGCACGGCGGGGCGCATGGCCGTGGCGTGTTGTCTGGTCGAGTGGGCGCTGGTGCTGCTCGTGATATGGGCCGATCAACTGCACCTCGATGGAGCCCGGTGGTTTGGGCTTGCGATATCCGTGCCGTGGCCGATCGTCGTGATGGTCGCTTGCCTGGCGAATCTCGAGGCGAAGGACGGCCGCCATTGGCGATGGATCGGCGTGTTGATCGGGGCCATCGGCATGATCTTGGCCGTGGTGCGGATGGACATGGAGCCATTCGACGACTGGTACGTGACGCTCGCGGTCGCCGGCGTGTTCTTCGCGTGCACAAACCTGCTGGTGCTGGTGCCGCTGAATCGTGGCGGCGAGTGGATCCGTCGCGTCACGATCGGATCGGCCTTCGCGACCGCCTCGTTGATCATTCTCGCGACGTGGATCGGTTGGTCGTCATGGAGCGTGATCGAGTTGGGTCGACTGGTGGGAGCGTCGAGCATCGTCACGGCCTGCGGCATGTTCGCGGTGGTGGTGCTTGGGCGTCTTCAGGTTCGGGCGCCGGGCCTCGTCGACGTGCCCATCAACAAGGTCGATCTCGCATGCCCGAGGTGTTCGCACCAACAGCGTCTCAAGACGGGTGGCGACGATTGTGATCGCTGCGGGCTGAGGATTCACGTAGTGCTCAAGGCCCGAGCGTGTCCGGGATGCGGCTACCCGCTCGATGGACT
>CAIYWI010000158.1 GCA_903929885.1 uncultured Phycisphaerales bacterium | reverse complement strand
GCGAAGCTCGACGCTCTCGCGTCCGGGCTTGACCGCGGGCACGCGGAAGGTCCCCTGCTCGAGCCGCTTGTACCACAGGGCGTAGCCGTCGCGGTCCCAGTACAGGATCTTGACGCGATCGCCTCCCTTGGATCGGAAGACGAAAAGGTGACCGCCCGAGGGGTCCAGGCCGGTCACCTGCCGGGCCAGTTCGGCGAGGCGATCGAAGCCACGCCGCATGTCGACGGGGGCCGTGGCCAGCCAGACCCGCGACGGCGAGCGATCGAGTTGGGCGAGGGAAGGGAGCGTGATCAAGCCCGGCCCTCCGCGGCCGCGTGCACGGCGGCGATGGCGTGAAGAATCGCGGCGAGGGTTCGCGGGCAGGCATTGGCGGGCACGCGGAGGAGCTCTCGCGTGGGCAGTTCGACGACGATGGGAGCGGGAGGCGGGCTCATCGCGACGCGGGCCTCGACGAAGGCAGGCGCTGCGAGTTCCCTGCGGCGGCGGTACAGCATGGGAGCCGAGATGCCGCGACGATCACAGAACTCGCGAACGCAGAGGCCGGACCGCTCGAAGTCGTCCAGCACCGCGGCCCAGCGGGCACGGGTGGATGGTGTCATGTCGCCAGGATGCCCAAGGGCGAAATCCACGAGGAAGTGCGGTCGTTGGCTTGGTGGCCCACAAATAATCTTTCGAAATCCGAAAATACCCCATGGTTTCACCTGCCAGTTCTTATAAATTGTTCCTTGCCGAAGCGGTATCGCCTCGGGTGGCCACGGCCGTCGCGGCCGCGGGAAGGTGATGAAGTCGGTTGTGGAAAGCAAGGGAGGATGTCAAACATGACATGGAGTCGGTTGCAAGGCGCGGCATCGCGCCCGGGTGGTGGCGTCTTGGCTTCTCGCAACGTCGCGGCGTTGAAGTGGCTGACGGCACTGGCTGCGATGGTGTTGGCGTGGGCCGGGACCTCCGGTCAAGCGTCGGCCCAGTCGATCGAGTCCGTCATGCGCGAGATGCAGGCGCGGCAGAAGTTGGCGGATCCGGCACACCCGCTGAAGTGGCCACCGTGTACCTGTGATGACATCGAGGCCCCGCCGTATCCGCCGGAGGGCTTCTACGCGAGCCAGATGGCTGACCCGCGGCGTGCAGCGGAGTTGGTTGGTTACGTTCGCACTCAGTTCATGGTGGCGGCCCCATGGAGGACATTTGTTCGCGAGGAGGTGGGCCAGGGACTGGAGGGGAAGTCCGTCGACTGGGCTGTCCTGGCACCGGATCCGGAGTTTCCCGCGCAGTGGGAGTATGGGGATGGCGCGGCCGAGGGCGGCATTTGGGAGAGCCTGGGGAGCGCTCCCGGCTTGCCGACCGTTGAGAACTACCAGATGGTCCTCACTCAGATCCGCGACGCCGTCATGAAACTGCACTACCGGGAGTTGCCGGTGTGGCCTGCCATCAGCACGAAGGCGGCATCGGCGAGCAACTGCGAAGGGCCGTTCAATGCCTGCGACGATTGGATCGACTGCGTGAAGGCGGAGATCGAGACCGCCCAGGGGTGGGCATCCGGTGCCGCCGCGCTGCCGTCCATGTCGATGCCCGCGACCACCCTGATCGGAGCCGAAGAGGCGTTGTACCTGTCGATGGGCACGGGCACCTGCGCCGGCAACGAGACCTGTGCGACCTGCACTTCCTTGGTGCCGGGCATGGGCAGTGCGGCGTTCCGCGCCAACAAGGGTACTTTCGCGTACGACTTGAGTGACTGCAAGGGCAGCGGCACGTTGTACGCGATGGCGACCGGCTTCAACTCCGGCCCCGGAGGCAACGCCCCTCCGTGCTCAACGGACCAGAAGTTTCACGGCATCGCGACCATCCAGGGCGAAGCGCCGTGGCAGTATTCGATCGGTGACGACATTCAGCCAACCATGACGCTTGATTGCAGCGACTGGACCACCGGCTTGGTGGTCACGAACGGAACGTGCGGCCGCAACTGCTTTGCCGGCTGGGCAATCACCGAGACCCATGTGATCTTTGACCACAAGTTTGTCACGACGCCATCGGTGGCGGCGCCTTGCGGCGGCGGCGGCGGGGAGGGATGCTCGTCCTGCGGGAGTGGCGGCGACGCGGCGATGCCGGGCCAGGTGACGGTCGCGCACGACAGCATGCATGTGTCGATAAGTCTTGGCAACTCCTTTACCGGAAAGCGTGCCGCCGCGTTGAACATCGACGTGCCCGACCTGTTGGCGGCGGATGCCTATCTCGCGGCGACCGCCGCCGGAATTCTCGTGCGGGAATCCGCGGTGAGTTCCGGCGTCAGTGTTGAGTGGATCAATCAGAACTTCACGGCGCTCGGCCCTGCGCAGATCACGTTGCCGGATGGACTCGTGACCGTGAACGCGCAGACCGTGGGCGGCGATCCATCGCTGCTGCTGAGCTTCTCGCGTTTGCAGAGCGTCTACAAACTCATTCGCCTGACCTATGACCGTGATGACGCACAGGCCCCGCCCGCCGCTTCATTCACCATCCGCGAGATGTTCGGGGCCAACGAGAGCACGACCAACTTCCGAGAGACGATCTTCACGCAGATCGGCCGGCGGTCAGACTCGTCGTCTTGCACGTCAACGATGATCACCGGGGCAGGCTTCGAGCAGCACGCCGACCAGATCCATTGCTCCGCGCTCGACGGCACCGGCGAGCGGACCGAGACTCGAACCCTGCGGTCCAACGGCGGCGTCCCGGTGCGTCAGACCGTCACCACCTACAAGCGGTTCAGTTGGGGCGATGAAGTCATCAGCATCCTCGAGGGGACCGCGGGCTCGGACACCCGTCTGCAGCAGTTCACCTACGTCACCGCCGGCGCGGCCCAAGGCAAACTCGCCAGCGAGACGACCAGCGACGGCGGCCAGACGACATACACCTACAACAGTTAAGGCCTGCTCGCCGAGGTGCACAGCCCATACATCGATCATGTCGCCGGCGCGGGGCACGATCGCGTCGATGAGTACAGGTACCACTATGACCTGAAGTTCAACGCGTTCGACGGCATCAAGGACGTCGTGGTCGAGCACATCGAGCGGATCGACGGGCATGAAGTTGGCCGCACCTACCTCATCTACTGGATGCGGCCAGGGGATTGCTCGAGCGGGATCGCGGTTGGCTGTCCGACTGGCGGAGGGGGCACGGGTGGCTTCACCGGCACGCCGCGGGAGACAACCACGATCGTGAGCGGGGTGCTGGGTGACCAGGCGAACCTCCAGTCATTCCTGTCGGCGATCGTCGCCGCTCCGTATTCTGGCGTGCATTCGGTCACTCACACCGCAGTCAACTCCGAAGGGGTCGATACCCCTTACGGCGGCGGTGATGACGGCCGCCTCATCTGGAGCATCAGCCCAGATGGCCGTTACACGCGGCACACGGCAGCGCAGGGGACTCATAGCGTCTACGGGTCAGTATTCACTGACACGACGACCGAGGGGTTGTTGACCGACGTCACGAGCTCGGGTGCCACATCCCCGATCCGCGGCACAAAGGACTCCGTCGGCGACGTGGTGACCACGACCGTCCGCAACGCCCACGGAGCGGTCGTCGAAACCCTTCGGGAGGTCGTGGAGGCAGTCGGCACGAGCACGCCGATGCTCATCGAACACTCTTTCGCGAGCGAGGCCGATTCGATGGGGCGGTTCACGAAGACGACCCACCTCGATGGCACCTCAACGTTTGTCACCTACAGCCCCTGCTGCGGCCAGGTCGAGAGCCGGACCGACGCAGAAGGCAATGTCACCGCGTACACCTATGACCCGCTGGGACGCCTGAGCACTGTCACTTCCAACGCAGGCACCCCCGCCGCGATCACGCTGACCAATGTGTACAGCATTGCCAATGAGGTCGTCGGGATCGTCCGGGGCGGCACTCTCATGAGCAGCGCGGGCTACGACTCGCTTGGCCGCCGCACCTTCAGCCGCGACGCACTCGGCAACGACACGCTCGAGGCCGAGACCGCTGGCGCCAACGGGCACCGCATCTTCACCACGACCTCGCCTGACCCCGACGGGCCCACCGGTCCGTTGGTCTCGCCCACACGCATCGAGGACCGCCACTTGGACGGGCGGACCTACTCCATCAGCGGCGAAGGCACCTCGCCGGTCAGGTACGAGTATGGCCTCGAACCGGAGACCGACTCGCACTATCCCGGCCTGAGCGGCGTGTACGTGCAGACCGTCAAGCAGATCAACCTCGGCGCCTCGGGCGCCACGACCGAGTGGGTCAAGTCCTACACCGACTCGCTGGGCCGCACCTACAAGCAGGTCTATCCCGACGGGAGCGTCGAGCGGACCTACTTCGGGCACTTTGGTCAGGTCGAGAAGCAGGAGTCGTCAGACATGGGTGTGGCGGGCTCGGGCGCCGTCGCCGTGCTGCACGCTCTGGGCCATGGCACCGCAGTCGCCCACGGCGTCGGCACGCCCCCAACGTCGTCCTCGCTCGACTGGGTGGGCGGCTGGCGCATCGTCGCGCTGGACCTCAACCAGAACGGCCAGATCGACTTCGCCACCGACCGGATCGAGCGGCAGTCGTCCTGGTATGAGCACTCCACCAACGACGGCGATGTGCGGGTGTCGAGCCGCCGCGTCTGGACGACCGCCGGGAATGCGACGACCACCGTCGAGCAGTCTCGCCAGGTGGCGGCTGTCGACGGGAGCGAGTCCACCTCATTTGCCGCAGGGCAGTTTGCCGGTTCTTCGGCGCGGGCGATGAACGCGGCGTCTCAGCCCTATGGCACCGTCACGACCAACGCGGATGGCACCCAGGTCGTTATGCTGCGCCAGCACGGTCGTCAGGTCAGCGTGACCACGCTCGCCAAGCCCGCCGCCGGGCAGTCGGCCGGTGATCTCCTCAGCGTTGTGGAGTATGGCTACGACGCCTTCGGGCGGCCTGCGACGACTCGCGACACCCGCCTCACCGACACCGTCCTCACCGATGACCGGACCACCACGGTCGCCTACGACGCGGCGGATCGCGTGGTGGGTTCCACGATCAGCGGCCCCAGCGGTTCGCAGACCACGACGCTGCACCTTGACAACCTGGGCCGGGTCTACCAGACCGACAAGCCCGACGGGTCGTCGGTGTTCACGGTCTACACCAGCGCCGGTCAGGTCGCGAAGAGCTGGGGGAGTGCGGGGAGTGATACATATCCCACGGAGTACACCTACGACACGCAGGGCCGGATGAAGACCCTCAAGACGTGGAAGGACTTCAACGCGGCGACCGGCACCGGGCTCTCTGGCTCTGCCGTCACCACGTGGAACTATGACGCGGCACGCGGCTGGCTGACCTCCAAGACCTATCAGGGCGGATCCGCGGGCCCCTCTTACCAGTATTACCCCAGCGGCATGCTCAAGCGGCGGACCTGGGGCCGAGGCATCTACACCCAGTACACCTACACCGCGGGCGGCAAGCCGGCGATGGTGAACTACTCCGACACAACGCCCGACGTCACCTACGCCTACGACCGCATGGGCCGGGTCACGACCATCACCGACGGCATCGGCATCAGGTCGATCGCCTTCAATGGCCTAGGCCAGCCCCTGTCGGAGGACTTCACAGCCGGGATCCTGGATCCGGTCAAGATCGAGAACACCTACGACACGATGGGCCGCCGCACCCAGAACACGCTGCTGGTGAACACGCAGCAGCGCAACGCGGTCGCGTTCGGCTACGAGGACCTCACGGGTCGCCTCAGCACGGTCACCAAGAACACCACGCGGCGGGCTCGATACGCCTACACGCCCGGCGCACCCGGGCAGGTGCAGGCCGTGATCCACGAGAGCTTTGTGTCCAACGCGTGGCAGGCCACCGACACAGGCACCCGCGTCTATGACGGCTTCGAACGCCTGACTTCAATCGGCTGGACCACGGGCACGGGCAACAACCAGGCCACGGTCGCCAGCTTCGCCTACCTCTACAACACGGCCAACGAGCGCACCCGCACCACGCTGGCCGACGGGTCCTACTGGCAGTACGTCTACGACGACCTGGGCCAGGTGAGCTCGGGCAAGCGCTACTCGAGCACCGGCGCGCCCATCCCCGGTCAGCAGTTTGAGTACACCTTCGATGACATCGGCAACCGCACCCAGGCCAAGGCTGGCGGCGATGCCTCGGGCAACAACCTGCGGACGGCCAACTACACCTC
>CAIYWI010000157.1 GCA_903929885.1 uncultured Phycisphaerales bacterium | reverse complement strand
TCCAACGTACACGGGTACCCTGTTCATAGAGACCTACTCCTTTGTTGAAGCCTTACTGCACTCAATCAAAGGCGACCACGCGTTGTGGCCGTCCCGGTAGGTCTCTATCCCAATCGGGGATGGCGCCGCTTCGTCGCCATCGCCGGATGCGACGCACACACGCGCATGAGCCCCGACGGGGTTCCCGAACACGTGCAACGATTCGCGTCGTGGCAGGGTCGAACGATCACGCCACGCGCGGATCGGCTCCGCCGTGGGCTTGCCCGCAGAGCCGGGCTGCGCACCACGACTCAACCAAGGGACGCCCGAAGCGGGCTGACCGTGCGCGAATGAGCGTGAACGCCGACACCACCTCGCCTCCTGCGGATCTCGGCCCCGGACGCTCAGTCAGACAGAACCTAGTGGTGCATGGCCATCAGGACGTTGGCGGCGTTGAAGGCCACGTGCATGCCGATGGCCACGCCCAGGCGTCCAGTGCGTTCGAGGGCCAGGCCGATGCAGCACGAGAGGGCGAAGAGCGCCACCGCGGCGTACCAAGGGACGGTCGCCTGCCCCACCGTGTGCGCCGCGGCAAAGAGGGCGGAGGTGAGGAGCACGCCCACCCACGCTCGACCGAACGCGGCGACGAGCGCGGACTGGAGCATGCCCCGGTAGAGGATCTCCTCGAGAATGGGGGCGGCGATGATGGCGAGTCCGGCCTGGGTGAGCACCCAAGGGTCGCTCTTTCGCTCGACGAGGGCCTTGAGAGTCGGATGGGCGACAGGGTCGGGCACCGAGCCGAACCACGTGGCATGCACCCACGTGGCCAGCGCGCCGACGCACGTCACGACGGGCCATGCGAGCGCCAGCGTCAGGATGCCTGCGAGGATCGAGCCCAGCGAGGGGAAGAGTCCGGCTCGCGGGGCCGAGGCGTGCAGCAAGTACGTCAGGACGACCGCCACGGCCAACCCCAGGCCATAGCCGGCGGCGAGCACGGTGGCCTGTTCACGGGCGGACTGAGACGCGGGATCGGAGGAGATGCGGAGGAACTCCGCCGCCGCACCGGCGGCCAGGGGCATGGTGAGCCAGACGAGGATGGCGCAGGCGAACCAGACGAGGGGGTGATGGGCCTTGACGTCGCGTTGGACGACGGTGAGCCCTTGGGCGGTCAGGACACCCTTGAGCCGCAGACCGACCACCACGGCGACCAGCGCGACGACGTTGGCCGCCATGACCGCGTGGGCGCGGAGGAGGTCGGTGACCGCGTCGAGAGACGAGGCGGCCAGCAGGAGGGGAAGGTCGGGATGAAGTGGCGAACCGGTCACGCGGGGTGCTCGCAGGGCAAGAGCGTATGAAGCAGCCCGTGGGCGACCCATCCCCGGGGTCGGGGGTGGTCCAACAATGTGCGGACGTGGGCGGTGCGGCGACGGGAAGCGGATCCGGCGGGCGTGAAGCGGGCGAAATGCGCCGATGAAACGCCACAGCACGGGAACAACTCGTCGCGAGACACCAACGCGGAACCGAACGATCTCCTGATATGAAAGCCGCCATGCAGACCAGTTCACTCAGCAGCCGGGTTCGATGCCGGAATCACGTTGCCGGATCGCTGATGCTTGTCGCCGCGATGTGCGCGTGCGGATGGGCCGCGCAGCCGACGGCCGACCCTGCGCCGGCGGATCAGGCGGAGGCTCCGCAGGAACGGAGCGGCGCGGAGCACTTCACGAGGGCGGCCGAGGCGCTGAAGAAGGCGCAGTCGATCTCGTACCGGGTGCGGTACCGGGCGACGGGGGGCATGGAGCAGTATTCGGCGGCGGTGGAGGCCGACGTGCGGATGATCCGCGACTCGACGGCGCTGGGGTACACCAACGGCTGGGCGGTGCGGTCGATGGGCTCGGGCATGCCCAAGCCCGGCGCGGAACGCATGGAGTTCGACGTGGCGTGGATCGGGAACACGGTGGAGTTCGTGTCGCACGAGGACAAGAAGGTGATCGAGCGGCGGTCGTCTCGCGAGGCGCGGAGCACGGCCTTTTCGGTGGCCAACTCGGCGCGACTGCAGGAGATGTTCGCCGCCAAGCCCTTCAGCAAGGAGCTGGCCGCCAGCGCGGTGTACAAGGTGCTCGATCGCCGTCAGGTCGGCGGGGTCGAGTGCGACGTGGTGGAGGTGACCTTCAGCGACCGCAAGGGCAAGTCGGTGTGGGCCTTCGGCGCCGACGACCACCTGCCCCGGCGGCTCGAAAGCGTGATCGACAACGTGATGATGACGGGCTCGACGGTGGTGGAACTCGAGGAGGTTCGCGTCGACACGTCGCGGCCGCCGGCGATGAGCCGCTCGAGCGTGCGCGTCGAAGTGCCCGAGGGATACGCGGAGGACAGGCCCGCGAAGCCGACGCCTGCAGCGTCGCCGGTGGATGGCACGAAGGCCGGGAGCAAGCCGACCGACATCAAGGTTCCCGAGGCCAAGCCCGACGCCAAGGACACGCCGTTGGACGAGGCGCCCGCCAAACCCGTGGACGACGCGATGGCCCAGGCCAAGCCCGCGGAGGAGCCCGCCGCTGCGCCCGAGGCCAATCCCGCGGCGACCCCCGCATCGAGCGAACCGCCGCTGACGACCGGCCCCGACTTCGACCTTCGCGCCTCGACCGGAGGAAAGGTGTCGCTGTCCTCGCTGCGCGGTCGTGTGGTGGTGCTGGAGTTCGGCGGGTCGTGGTGCCTGGCGTGTCGCGACTCGAGGGCGGAGCTCGACCAGCTCGCGGAACGGTTCGCGAGCCGCCCGGTGAGCGTGCTGGCGTTGTCGGTGCGCGACAAGACGCCCGACGTGGCGATGGAGCGGTTTCGCAACCAGAACCACAAGTACCCGCTGCTCGTGGAGGCCGACGCGACGGCCCAGGCCTATCGCATCCGCGCGTTCCCGACGTATGTGGTGCTCGACGGCGAGGGGACCATCATCAAGGTGGTGCCCGGGTTCACCAAGGGCGAAACGATCGAAACCATCGGCGGATTCGTGACCGATCATCTGGCATCGCGTCGGCCGGGGGCCTGACGCCGCGGCGGCGTTCGCTCGCTATCGAGACAAGGCGCTCGCCGATCGCCACCGCGTCAACGCATCCGCGATCGCCGGGCCACCGATGCCGACGGCCAGGGCCAGCTCCTTGGGCGTGTCGCCGAAAGCGGCCCCCTGAGAAAGCGTCGCCGCGAGCATCGCCACGAACACCGACAACCCGGGGCCCGCGATGACCAGACGCGGACGCGTGAGCGACACCGCGAAGATGCCCAGCAAGGTCACGGCCGCCGCGCCGGCCAGTTGCGCGAGTTTCAGGCTTCCGGTGGCGACCAGCAGGACGGCCGCGCCGGCGAGCGTGAAGCCCAGCGGCACCATCAATGTCCACCCTCGGATCGGACGGGCATGGGGCGTGGTCAGCAGCATGCCCGCGCCCCACAGCAGCGTCGCCGTCGCGAGCGCCTCGTGCCGGGGCGTCTTGACGAAGAGCCACCACCAGAGCCCGGCGACGAAGGCGATGGCGGCGGGAGCCCACGCGGGAATGAAGCGAGGCAGCAGGGCGGGAACCAAGCCCAGCACGAACGCCGCGATGAGCATCAGCGGAATCTGGTGCAGCGCGTTCTGCGGGGGGAAGGTGAGTGCGCCGAAGAGCGCGACCTGCACGCCCACCAGCACCGCGAGCGGGCTGAGGATGGCGGCCAGCATGGCACGGCGCCTGTCGCGAAGACCATCGCGACGATCGCCAACGGGGAGGATGCCCCGGGCCGTCCACCAGCACACGGCGGTCGACGCGAGCGACGCTGCCAGCGGCAGCACCACGCCGAGCAGGAGCAACTGAAGGGCTGTTTGAGGGTCCATGGCGGCCGCGGCGTCGGAGCAAGTGCGCCCGCGCCGTCTCCGGCGCGGGAACGCGGGAAGATTCAATCGACGATCACTTGCGGCTGCCCTGGAGGCTGACGGTGATCGCGACCTCGTCGCTGAGCGATCCGGTCATGCCGCCCATGCCGAAGTCGGAGCGCTTGATGGTGAAGGTGGTCTCGAAGCCGGCGACCGTCGCGCCGCCGCGGCCGGTGCCCTGACCCGTGGGGGTCACGGCGACGGTGACGGGCTTGGTGACGCCGTGGAAGGTGAGGTTGCCGGAGACCTCGATGGCCTCGCCCGCGCCCTTCTTGGCCGACGCGCTCTTGAACGCGACGGTGGGGAACTCCTTGACCGAGAAGAAGTCCTGGCTCTTGACGTGCTTGTCGCGGCCTTCGTTGGCCGTGTCGACGCTGGCGGCGTCGACGGTGATGTCGAGCGTGGTCGACTCGCCGTCGATGGCGAACGAGCCGCTGAACGTGTTGAAGCGGCCGTAGAAGTAGGACACGTTGTTGTGCTTGATGCGGAAGATGACGCTGCTGTGCACGTTGTCGACGGTGAAGGCCTCGGGAGCGGCGGCGACCGCGGGAGCCGGGGCGGGGCCCGCGCCGCCGAGGAAGGCGAACCCGCCGAGACCCAAGGCGCCGGCGACGGCGACGATGCAAACTGGACACGCTCGCATGCTGTGAACTCCTGATCGATGGGCCCCTGGGCCCGGACACTGAACCAACCTTCGGGATCCCCGGGGACGAACCGCCGAGAACATCCCGTGCCAAAGCGTAGGAATCGCTTCGCCGTCGATCGGAGGCCGGATGCCTCCCGGTCGATCATGCGACGAATCGACCCCGCTTGGAAGGGGGATGGACGGCCCTTGGGCCTTCGCGAGAACGGCGTGCAACACCCTCCAAACCGGCGGCGTATCGGGTCATCCCTTCGATGCGGGGACGAGGGTGGCGGAATCCAACCTGTTGCATCGACGAAAGCCGCAACGCGGACGTGCGTTGTCCGATGGGACTGTTGCCGGGTTCGCCCCCCACCCGGCGAGCGAGTAAGGATCCCTCATGCCCAGCCACCGTTTCGGTTCGCTCTCCGGTTTGCTGCTGACCCTGACACTTCCCTGCCTCGCGCGGGTCGCCGTGGGCTCGGAGGCCCCGTGGACCCTCATCGAGGCGATGCCCGCCGATGTCGAGGCGGCCTCGCCGTGGATCCGTCCGGCCGCCTTCCGGGCGGCGCAGATGGACGACAAGGCGATGCGAGAGGAACTCGCCAAGGCGCCCATGGAGGTCTTCCCCTTCCCGGAAGACGAGGGGCTTCTCTTCTCGCTGCCACACCCCGACGGCGGGTTCACGAAGTTCCGTCTGGTCGAATCGCCGGTGATGGAGCCCGGGCTCGCGGCGCAGTTCCCCGACATCAAGACCTATCGCGGGCAGGGCGTCGACGACCCCGCGGCGAACGTGCGGCTCGACATCACGCCCCAGGGCTTTCACGCGATGGTGCTCTCGCCCCGGGGCGACTACTTCATCGATCCGTATTCGCAGGGCGACGTGAACCACTACGCGGTATACCGCAAGCGCGACTATCGCCCGAGTCTGGCGCACAAGTGGGCGTGCGGGGTGACTGAGACCCGCCCGATGGACGAGGGCGGCTACGGCGAGCGCAACAGCGGCGGGACGCTCAAGACCTACCGGCTGGCGGTGGCCGCCACCGGCGAGTACACGACCTTCCACGGAGGCACGGTCGCGGCGGGGCAGGCGGCGATCGTGACGGCGGTCAACCGGGTGAACGGCCTCTACGAGCGCGACCTGACGATCCGCCTGGTGTTGGTGGCCAACAACTCGAACCTGGTGTACACCAACGCGTCGACCGATCCGTACACGAACAACAACGGCTCGACGATGCTGGGACAGAACCAGACGACTGTCACGAGCGTCATCGGCACGGCCAACTACGACATCGGGCACGTCTTCTCGACCGGCGGCGGCGGCATCGCGCAACTCGGGTGCGTCTGCACCTCGGGCTCGAAGGCCCGAGGCGTGACGGGATCGCCTTCGCCGACGGGCGATCCGTTCTACATCGACTACGTCGCGCACGAAATGGGGCACCAGTTCGGCGCAAACCACACGTTCAACGGCACGGGCGGATCGTGCGGCGGCAGCCGCAACGCCTCGACCGCCTACGAACCCGGCAGCGGCACGACGATCATGGGCTATGCCGGCATCTGCGGCGCCTCGGACGACCTGCAGCCCAACTCGGACGCCATCTTCCATCATCACAGCTACGCGGAGATTCGCGCGTTCGTCGCCGCGGGCGGCGCGTGCGGGGCCAACAGCGCGACGGGCAACTCGGTGCCCACCGTCAACGGCGGAGCCAACTACACCATCCCCAAGGGCACGGCCTTCACGCTCGCCACGACCTCGGCAAGCGACGCCAACGGCGACGCCCTGACCTATTCGTGGGAGCAGCGCGACCTGGGCGCCGCCGCGACGGCCACCGCCGCGGACAACGGCACGAGCCCCATCTTCCGCTGCTGGGACGCCACCGCCTCCAACGCCCGCACCTTCCCCCGCTACGCCGACGTGCTCGACGGCACGCTCGCGCTCGGCGAGCAGTATCCCGCCGTGGCCCGCACCTTCGACGCCCGCGTCACCGTGCGCGACAATCGCAGCGGCGGCGGCGGCGTGATCGAGGATGACGTCATCGTCACCATCAACGGCACGGCGGGCCCCTTCGCCATCACCAGTCCCAACACCAACGTGACGTGGTCCGGCACGCAGACCGTCACGTGGAACGTCGCGGGCACGAACGCCGCGCCCGTCAGCACCGCCAACGTCCGCATCCTGCTCTCGACCGACGGCGGACAGACGTGGCCCACCGTCCTGATCGCCAGCACCGCCAACGACGGCTCCGAGGCCGTGACGCTTCCCTCGGTGTCCTCCACCACGGCCCGCGTTCGCGTCGAGGCGATCAGCAACATCTACTTCGACGTCAGCAACGTCAACTTCACGCTCCAAGGCCCCCCGCCGCCCGCCGCTCCCACCGGCGTGGCCGCGTCGCCCTCGTCGATCTGCGGCTCATCGCCCGTGACGCTCACGGGCACCGTCCCCGCCGGCATCACCATCGACTGGTACGCCGGAACGTGCGGCGGCACGGTCGTGGGCACCGGTTCGCCGGTCGTGGTCACGCCCGCCGCGACCACCACCTACTTCGCCAGGGCCCGCAACACCTCCACCGGCGCGGTCAGCACCTCCTGCGCGTCGACCACGGTGACCGTCACCGGCTCGGCGCCCGCCGCCCCCACCGGCGTTGCGGCCAGCGATTCGACGCTCTGCTCCTCCACCACCGTGACGTTCACGGCGTCGGCGGGCGCGAGCAGCTATCAGGTCTTCCGTTCCCCCACCAACGACTTCGCCACCGCCACGCAGATCGGCACGCCGACGGCGAGCCCCTTCCAGGACACCTCCGTCACGCCCGGCGTGCCCCACTTCTACTGGGTCAAGGCCGTCGGCGGCTGCGGCGCGAGCGCGGCCAGCGCGAGCGACGTGGGGACTCGCAGGGGCGTGCCCGGCAATCCGACCAATGTCGCCGCCACCGACGGCACCGCCTCCTGCGGCAACGTCGTCGTCTCGTGGACGGCCGCCTCGGGCGCCACGGGCTATCAGATCTTCCGCAACACGGTGAATGATCCCAACACGGCCGCGCAGGTCGTCGCGGCGGCCGCTTCGCCCGCCACCGACACCACCGCGCCCGCGAACACCCCGCTCTTCTACTGGGTCCGCGCATCGAACCAATGCGGGGCCAGCCCGCTCACGGGCGGCGACCCGGGCAATGCAACCGGCATCCCCGTCGCCCCGTCGGGCATCGCCGCTGCCGACGGCACCTCGTGCAACGGTGTCGCCGTGACGTGGAACGCCTCGCCCGGCGCAGCCGACTACCGCGTCTGGCGCAACACCAACCCCACCATCACCGGCGCCACGCAACTCGGCACCGTCGCCGGCACGTCGTTCGACGACACGAGCGCCCCGCAAGGCGTCACCGTGCACTACTTCGTGGATGCAGGCAACCCCTGCGGGCGCAGCACGGCCGGCGGACCCGACGCGGGCATTCGCGGCTCGGGCCCGTCATTCTCGCAGCAACCCTCCGATGTGACCATCGACGAAGGCCAGACCGCCGTCTTCACCGTGCAGGCCTCGGGCGGTGCAGCGACCTATCAGTGGCGATTCGGCGGCACGCCCGTCGCCAACGATCCGCCCCGCATCACCGGCGCGCTGACCGACACGCTCACGATCAACGCGGCCACGCCCGCCGATGCCGGTCAGTACGACGCGGTGGCCACCGCCGCGTGCGGCACCGCCACCAGCAGTGTCGCCACCCTCACCGTCAACGGCGGGATTCCCTGCCCGGCCGACTTCAATCAGGACGGCGGCGTCGACGGTGGCGACGTCGAGGACTTCTTCTTCGCGTGGGAGTCGGCCGACGAGTCGGCCGACGTCAATCAGGACGGCGGCATCGATGGCGGCGACATCGAGGTCTTCTACGACGCGTGGATCGCGGGCGGCTGCTGAGCCGCATCACCCACAGCCCTCCTCGAAGGACACGAACATCCTGATTGCCGTCGTGCGGTCACTGGACGCCACGGCCGACTCCCTCTCGACCACACCGTCATCTCCGGCATGGTTACGCGGACATGGCGGCGGCACCGAGGGCCCGAATGACGGGGCATCATGGCGAAGTTTCCCCATTGCACGGGAATTCCATGGAACCCATGCGACCGTCGGTCGAATGCTTCCCCGCGTGGGGACGCGGCGACCGCTGCACGACGGCGGTCGGGGTCCATCGAGGCGTGGGGCATCCCGGAGTCGTTCATGTCGATTGCTCGTCTTGTCGCGTTCATGTCCTTGGCCGCCTGCACG
>CAIYWI010000156.1 GCA_903929885.1 uncultured Phycisphaerales bacterium | reverse complement strand
GAACTGGGCCAAAGCTGGCGCGACCAGGAGCACCTCAAGTTCGCCGAGGAGTTCGACCTGACGATGAAGCAGCTGTCGCGGTTCACGGCGGCGACGGAGAAGCACATCCCGTTCCTCATTCGCAAGGCGGAGAAGATCGAGGAGTATCTCAACCAGCGGTAGGATGGCGGTGAGGCGACGATGGGCTCGCAAGCGAGGATTCACGATTCGAAGGCATTGCTCGAGACGAAGGCCGCGCTCGCGGCGTTCATCGAGGCGGTGACGGCCGCGCTGGCGTCGATGGACGCGGACGTGTCGCGGGTGTCGCTGTGGCTCAACCAGGATCGCCCGATGCACTGGAAGCACGAGATCCGCAAGCGGGAGGATCAGGTGCTGGCGGCCAAGACGGACATGCAACGCAAGATCATCGCGCAGGCGCCCGAGCCCGTGTCGCTGGTGCTGGAACGCAAGGCCGTGGCGAGGGCGCAGGAGCGCGTCGAATCGGCGCGAAAGCGACAGGAGGCCACGCGACGCTGGGCGCCGGCGTGGGAGCGCGAGGCGCAACTCTACAAGAGCGGGCTGGCGGACTTGGCGGCGGCCATTCACGGCGATCTGCCCAAGGCCATCGTGCGGCTCGAGCGGATGGTGCTCGCGCTCGAGCAGTACGAGCGGCTCGAGGCCCCGCGCGGGCCGGAGGAGCCGGGCTGATGGCTTCGCACGCGACATGCAATGCAGCGTTGATCGATGCCCTCAAGCAGTTGCGGGCGCGGTGGTCGCGCGTGCGCGACACGTGGCAGGACGACGCGGCGATGAAGTTCGAGCGCGAGGTGATCGATCCCTTGGAGCCGGCGATCGCCCGGGCGGTGCGAGCCATCGAGCAGGCGGGTGAGTTGATGCATCAGGCCAAGCGAGAGTGCGGGGATGATTGACCGCGGCGGCGCGTGGTGAATCGCGGAGCGATTTCCGGGCGTAGCCGGGGGTTGCCGCGTTTCGCGGCTACCCCCGGAATGACGCGCACCAGCGCGAGAACCGCGAAGCGGTTGCCGCGGGGCATGAATATCGAGCAGGCATCGGCGTTGCATTCGATGGGCTGGGTCCATCGAACGGGAACTCCGTCGGGGTTGCTGCGCATGGACGGATGATCCGGCGGCAGCGGCGAATCGTCGCAACCCCCCGGCTACTGACGGGAACGCCTTCGGCGTGAGGTGTGCGCCACGCACGGATTTGTCGCCACCTGCAACCCGTCGCCATGCGCCTGATTAGACTTGGTGGACCGTGACCGACTCACCGACCCAACGACAGCGACGACTCCTGGCCGACCTCGAGGCCGCGGTGCGACGGCATGCCTCCGATGTGCAGGCGGCCGAGGCGATCCATGCGCAGGCGACGACGGCGGCGCGGCGTGCGCTCGAGCAGGCCCTCGAGGAGATCGGGCTCCAGCACGCCAGGACGCATCGCTCGGTGGACGCGGAACTCAAGGCGGTGCGACAGCGGATCGCCGGGCGGCACAATGAGCGGATCGCCGCGGCCGAGCGAGATGGCGCTTCGGAGGTGCAGGCCTTCACCGCAAAGACGAACCAGATCGAGACCAGGGCCAAGGCGCAGTTCGACGAGCGGCGATGGCTGGCCGAGACGATGCTCGAGTCGGCGAACAAGAAGGCCGTGCAGGAGTTCGACGCGGCCAAACGCGATGCCGAGACGCAGGTGCGCGAGCTGGCGGCCATCGAAGCGGAAGCGGGAAAACTGCTGGCATCGTCGAAGCATGAGCCGATGACGCTGCCCGTTTCGGGCGGCGAGGCGATGCCGACGGCGAAGGTCGCCGCGTTGCTCGATGCGCTTGAGCGGCGCACGCATCACTTCATGCTCAACCCGGCGTTCGTCATCTCGACGGTGCTGGCGGCGGGCGCGGCGGGGGGCATCGCTGGCGCGATGGGGAGCGACGCGCAGGTGAGCGAGAACCTTCGCCGCATCGGGACGTTCGCGGGCGCGGGGGCGGGCGCAGCGATGGCGTTGATGGCGGCGGCACGGGTGATGATTCGCGGATGGGTGCCTGCGGCGCGTGGCGCCCTCGCGTCGGCGATCGCCGCCACGCGACGCCAAGCCGAGACGACGCTGGCCGGGTTGGTCGAGCGTCGCGACACCACCGTGGGCACGGCGCGCTTGCAGCGGGAGCGGGAACTGGCGGCGGCCGAAGAGGAGGCGCGGGACGCGGGTCGACAGGTGAAGGCCCGCCGCGAGCAGGAGGAGCCCGACGTGCGCCGTCGTCACGCGTCGGCGGTCAACGCCCTTCGCGAGGCGAGGCAAGCCGAGCTCGACGCGGTGGAGCAGTCGGCCAAGGAGCACCGCGAGGCGGCCGATCGCAAACGCGACGAGGCGACGACGATGGCGGAGGCGACCCATCGCGAGACGGTGGCCCGTGCCGGCGCCGAGCATGAGGCGGCGCAGCGCGATGCGGCAGCCATGTGGCGAGACGCCGTGGCCGTCGCGGCCGAGGCGACAGAGCGGGAACGAGCCGCGGCGAGCGCGACGTGCCCGGCGTGGGGCTCGCCTGCGTGGGAGCGTGCGACGCCGCCGGGGGCGGTACCCGACGCGGTGCTCCTGGGGTGGTACGAGGCGGCGGTGGCGGCGATGCCCGGAGGCGTGCCGGCGGGAGGCGACCAGGCCACGACGCTCGAGGAGCGCGTGCCCGGGGGCGTGGTGCGGCTGCCCCTGCTGCTCGACCTCGCTGAACGCGGGTCGCTGCTGCTGCAGCACGGCGCGGAAGGTCGGGCCGAGGCGATCGCGACGCTCAACGACGCGATGCTGCGGATCATGACGAGTTTCCCGCCCGCCAAGGCCAGGTTCACGATCGTGGACCCGGTGGGCCTGGGGCAGAGCTTCGCGGCCTTCACGCATCTGGCCGATCACGACGAGCAGCTCATCACCGATCGCGTGTGGACCGATCCGCGTCATGTCGAGCAGCGGCTGGCGGAACTGACGGAGCACATGGAGACGGTGATCCAGAAGTACCTGCGGAACGAGTACGCGACCATTCGCGACTACAACGCGATGGCGGGCGAAGTGGCCGAGCCGATGCGATTCCTCGTGCTGGCGGATCTTCCCGCGGGCATCAGCGAGCAGGCGGCGCGGCGGCTGGCGAGCATCATCACCAGCGGGGCCAGGTGCGGGGTGCACGTGCTGGCGGCCTTCGACGAGCGGACCAAGGCGCCTCAGTGGCTGCCGCTGGCCGACATGGCCAAGGCCTCGCTGCACCTGCGACACCAGCAGGGGCGATGGGTGCGGCAGGATGACGGGCTCAGGGCGTGGCCGATCGCGCTCGAGCGCCCGCCGTCGGAGGCGACGGCGACCGCGCTGTTGCGGCGCGTGGGCGAACAGTCGAAGGAGCTCGGGAAGGTGCGGGTGCCCTTCGAGATCGTCGCGCCGCAGTCGGAGGCGGAGGTGTGGTCGCGATCGACGCGCGACGAGGTGCGGGTTGCGCTGGGCAGGACGGGGGCGACGAAGCTGCAGCACCTGTCGCTGGGGCAAGGGACGGCGCAGCACGCGCTGATCGCCGGACGCACGGGCTCGGGCAAGTCGACCCTGCTGCACGTGATCATCACGAACGCGGCGTTGTGGCATTCGCCCGACGAGATCGAGATGTATCTCGTGGACTTCAAGAAGGGCGTCGAGTTCAAGGCGTACGCGGCGCACGGGTTGCCCCACGCCAGGGTGATCGCGGTCGAGAGCGAGCGGGAGTTCGGGCTCAGCGTGCTGCGCCGGCTCGACGCCGAGTTGACGGCGCGTGGGCAGCGATTCCGCGATCGCAACGTGCAGGACCTGGCGGGATGGCGGAGGTCGAGTCCGGAGCCGATGCCCCGCGTGCTGCTGGTGGTTGACGAGTTCCAGGAGTTCTTCGTCGAGGACGACAAGCTGGCGCAGGAGGCCTCGCTGCTGCTCGACCGGCTGGTGCGGCAGGGCCGTGCGTTCGGCATGCACGTGGTGCTGGGGAGCCAGACCCTCGGCGGCGCGTATTCGCTGGCGCGGAGCACGCTGGGGCAGATGGCGGTACGCATCGCGCTGCAGTGCAGCGAGGCGGACAGCTATCTCATCATGAGCGAGGACAACCCCGCGCCGCGCCTCTTGAGCAGGCCCGGCGAGGCGATCTACAACGACGCGAGCGGCATGGTGGAGGGGAACAGCCCCTTCCAGATCGTGTGGCTCCCGGAAGAGACGCGCGAGGCGATGCTGGATCGCGTGCACGCGAAGGCCAAGGGCCTCGCGGTCCGGGAGTGCATCGTGTTCGAGGGGGACCGCGCGTCGGAGATCGGACGCAACCTGCGCCTGGCGGCCATTCGCGAAGGACGCGAGCCCCCGCCGCCTGCCCCCACGGCGTGGCTGGGCGAGGCCGTCAGCATCAAGGAGGCGACGAACATCGCCTTCCGGCGCCAGGCGGCGGCGAACCTGCTCATCGTCGGTCAGCAGGAGGACACCGCGCACACGATGATGCTCGCGACGGCGGTGGCGCTTTCGGCCGATGCACGCACGCGGCTGATGGTGATCGACTCGACGCCGGCCGACCAGCGAGAGCATGGCGTGCTCGAGCGCGTGGCGAACAGGCAGGAGGCGTCGGGCCTCACGCGGTTCGCCGGCCCGCGCGGCGCGGCGGCGGCGGTCGCCGAGGCGGCGGCCGAGGTGGCGCGCCGCGAAACCTTGGCGCAGGACCCCGAGGCGAAGTTGCCGGAGACGAGCGTCTTTCTGCTGGTGATGGGCCTGCATCGCTTCCGCGACCTTCGCAAGGTGGACGACTTCTCCTTCGGCGCCTCGGAGGGCGCGTCGCGGCCGGATCAGCAGTTGGCCAAGGTGCTGCGGGACGGCCCCGCGCTGGGCGTGCACGTGGTGGCGTGGATCGACACGGCGGCGAACGTTGATCGCACGCTCGAACGCGCCACGGCGCGAGAGTTCGAGGCGCGGGTGCTGATGCAGATGAGCGCCAACGACTCGACGAACCTCATCGACACGCCCGCGGCGGCGAACCTCGGCCGCCACAGGGCCCTGCTCCACCGCGAGGAACTGGGGACGGTCGAGAAGTTCCGGCCCTACGCGCCCTTCGAGGCGTGATCCCCCGTGCAGGTGGCGGCGGAGTCGAGAGCGGCGACCGATGCGGTCGAAGATCCCCTGCGAGACGCGCCGGGCCCTTCCGTGACGCACCTCGCAGCGAGGTTCACCGCGTGAGCTACTTCCTCCCGGCCGAGTACGTCGAGCAGCCCCGTTCGTTCAGTCACGATGCCCATCGCGACGGCGAGCCCTATTGGGCTCCGTGGCGGCTTGCCGAGAGCGGGCGATTCCAGCATTACGTCTACATGTGGGCCGCGTCGCTGACCCGTCGCCAGGGCGTTCGTTCGGTGCTTGACGTGGGGTGCGGACCTGCCACCAAACTCGGTCGCTGGATCGCTCCCCATGGCGTCGACATCACCTGCCTCGACCAGCGGACGGCGCTTGATGTCGCGAGGGAGCGAGTTCCCGGCGCCACGCTGGTGGAGTGCGACCTCGAGTGGCCCCCCGAGACGCTGGGCCGCACGTTCGACCTGATCATCTGCGCCGACGTGCTCGAGCATCTGCTCGACCCGGACCCGGTGATGCAGTTGATCCGCGCCTCGAGCCATGCGTCGACGACCATCCTGCTCTCGACGCCGGAGCGGCGACGGGAGCGCGGGCGAGCGTGCATGCGGTCGGACAAGCCCGAGCATGTGCGCGAATGGGCCGACGACGAGTTCCGGTTGTACGTCGAATCGCGCGGCCTTCGCGTGACGCGTCAGCGGATGCTGCCCAAGGCCGACGAGCCGCTCTTGGCGGGTCGGCGCGGCGAGCGGGCCTTCCGGGCCGGACGGGCCGATCGCTCGCCGTGGGCGTGCCAGGCGATGCTGTGCCGGGTCGCCGGCGCGGAGGGTCGCCCATGAGCATGCGCATCGCCGTCGTGTCGGAGATTCAACTCGGCAGCCATCGCGCTCACGCCATCAACGTCATCAAGACGGCGGGCGGCATGCTTCGCGCGGGTCATTCGGTGGTGCTCGCGTGCCGCCCGCCCGAGTGCGATCCGCGGACGCCGGCGGAGATTCTCGCGGATTACGGCGAGGAGCGACTCGACGTGGTGCTGCAGCCCGACGAGGGCGGCGCGTTCGATCCGGCGAGGTTCGGGTCGTGGGCCGCGTCGGTGGCGGCGTCGGAGGGCGTCGACTGCGTGTACGCGCGGCACTTCCATGCGGCCATCCAGTGCGCCGCGGCGGCGATCCCGACGGTGATGGAGACGCACGCGCACGTGGGCGACCGTCGCGAGGAGGTCGTGAAGGCGATGCGATCGACGCAATCGTCGCGTCGCGGGATTCGATCGATCATCACCATCGGTGCGCCGCTCAAGTCGTGGTTCGAGTCGCTCGGAGCCGTGCCGGGGAGCGTGCACATCGTGCCCGACGGGGTGGACGTGGAACTCTTCGCTCCGCCGGCGACGCCGGTGAAGGCGCCGCCGAGCCTGTGCCGCGTGTCGGGACCTCGCGTCACGTATGCGGGGCACCTGTACGACTACAAGGGGATTCCGACGATCCTCGAGGCCGCGGCGTTGGCGCCCGACCTCTCGTTCGTGCTCCTGGGCGGAACGCCCGAGGACTTGCAGCGGGTGCGACAGCGGGCCTCGGGGCTGGCCAACGTGCATCTGCTCGGGGCGGTGCCTCACGTCGAGGTGCCGCCGTACTTGTGGCACAGCGACGCGCTGTTGCTGCCGCCGTCGGCGACCGATCCTTCGGCGTCGTGGACGAGCCCGGTGAAGTTGGGCGAGTATCTGGCGAGCGGGACGCCGGTGGTGGCGTCGGGGATCCGAGCGCTCAAGCGATGGGTGACCGACGAGCACGTGCGATGGTTCACGCCCGACGACGCTTCGTCGATGATCGAGGCCGTGCGGGCGTCGCTGCGGGAGCCGCCGGAGGCGTCGGCCGCGCGGGTGGCGGCGTGCGCGGCCCTGGCGAGGACGTACTCCTATTCGGCGCGTGCCGCTCGCATCCTGGCGACGCTTGAGGGCGGCTCGTCGTGCGAGGAACGGGGGAGGATGGATGCCGCGGCGTGACGCACGCGTCGACGAGGCGCCCGGCCTGCTGATCGCCCTGCCCGGCGGCCTGTACGTCAGCGGGGTGGTGTCGTGGGCGGTGCGGCTGGTCAACGAGTTGTGCGGGCGAGGCGTGCGGTGCGGATTGCTGGTGCACGCGCAGCGCGAGGGCTATGCGGCGGCCGCGCCGCGGATCGATCCGCGGGTGCGGGTCCACGACCTTGCGGCGTTGGGACGGATCGAGGCGTGCGAGGGGCGCATCGAGCCCTTCGCGTCGGCGTATGTCGCCGCCGCTCGCGATCTTGGCGCACGCCACGTGGTGCTGAGCCCCAATCTTCACGGCGATTCGTACGGCGCGGCCGCGGCGGCGCTGCAGGCGTGCGGCGACATGCTGCGGGTGGTCGGCTGGTGTCACCTCGACAGCGCGTACGACGCGCGGGTGCTGCGGCACTACGCGCCGATGCTGTCTCGGGTCGTGGCGGTGAGCGGCGCGCTGCGCGAGCGGCTGGCCGACATGGCGGGCGTGAGGGAGATTCCCTACGGCGTGCCCTCGACGACGCGAGGCGCGGCGCGAACCGATGGTCCGCCGCGACTGATCTACGCGGGACGACTCGACGAGACGGTGAAGCGGGTGAGCGCGTTGGCGGAGATGAGCCGCGTGCTGGAGGCACAAGGCTTCGCGCATCGATTGACGCTGCTGGGCGACGGTCCGGCGGCGGCCTTGCTGCCGAGCGGCCCTTGCATCGAGCGGCACGCGGGCGTGGCGCCGGAGGCGGTGGGCGGCTTCTACGCGGCCAACGACCTCTTCGTGCTGGCGTCGAAGGCGGAGGGGTTGAGTCTGGCGATGCTGGAGGCCATGCGGTGCGGGTGCGTGCCGGTGGTGACGCGGGTGCGGTCGGGCGCGACGCAGGCGGTGACGCACGGCGAGAGCGGGATGCTGGTGGACGCCGCCGACGACACGCCCCGGGAGGAACTGGCGCGTCGGATGGCGGCGGCGGTTCGAGCCGCGTGGGAGGCGGGGCCCGAGGCGATGAACGCGATGCGGACGCGGGCGATGCACGCGGCCGATGCGTATTCGGTCGAGGCGCACGCCACGCGCGTGCTGGCGATGATGCACGAGGTGGCGGCGGAGCCGGCCAGGTCGTGGACGGGGCGGTGCGCCTTCACCGGCGGCGGCTCGGTGCCCGCCGGCGGCGAGGAGCGACTCCGCGCAGCGTTGCGGTCGCTCCGCGGCGAGCGAGTGCTGGTGCACGGCACCGGGCGACACACGCAGGAACTCGGCCATGTGCTCGAGGAGTTCCGCGACTGCATCATCGGGTTCTGCGACGACGACGTGACGAAGGCGGGCACGCGGGTGATGGGATGGCCGGTGCATCTGCCCCCGGGGCCCCGCGAGGGCACGGCGGTGGTCGTGAGTTCGTGGATTCACGAGGCCGAGGTGCTGGCTCGTGCGCCCGTGGCCTATGCGGGCAAGCGCGTCGTGGGGCTGTATCACGCGGCGTGAGGCCCGAGGCCGTGGCGAACGCGCGCTGAATCGCGAGGCGATCGGCGCGAGGCCCGGTTCAGATCATGAGCATGACGCCGAAGATCACGGCGAGGGCGACGCCGGTGATGACGATCCATGTCGGCGGGCCCTTGGCTTCGTCGCTGCCGTCGACGGCGTGCCCGCACTTCCAGCAGATGGCGACATCATCGTGGAGGTCGACGCCGCAGGAAGGGCAGGGGCGGGTGGGGTCGCTGAAGGCGGCGATATCTTCGGCGCTCGGGCCCTCGTCGGAACCGTCGGAGGGGGGCATGCCGCAGGAGCAGTCGTTGCAGTCGCGGCGTTTCATTCGTCGACGCCCAGATCGCGCTTGGTGAAGAGGGCATCGAAGAGGAGGCCCTGGGCCTCGACGTTCTCGCGTGCGCCTTCGAGGCGGTCGATGGTGGCGATGACGCCCAGCACGGAGCCGCCGGCGTCGCGGATGGACTTGACGGCCTCGAGCGCCTGGCCGCCGGTGGTGGCGACATCCTCGACGAGCACGACCACGTCGCCGGGCTTGATGACGCCTTCGAGTTGCTTGGCGGTTCCGTAGTCCTTCTTCTGGTTGCGGACGAAGAGGCAGGGCAGGCCGGTGTGGAGACTGGCGGCGGTGACGAGGGGGATGCCGCCGAGTTCGGCGCCGGCGAGGCGGACGGCCTTGCGACCGGCCTTGGCTTCCATCGCGGTCAGTCGCTGCGCGAAGAGGGGCGCGAGCTTGGCGAGCAGTTCGGGGCGGGTGGAGAAGAGGTACTTGTCGAGGTAGTACTTGCTGACCTTGCCGGAGCGGAGGGTGAAGGTGCCGCGGAGGAGGGCGACCTCTGAGATCTGCTGGGCGAGGGAGGGGGCGTTGATCTGCGCGGTGGACATGGGAGAAGGGTAGTGGGGCAGGCGGGAGTTCGGGGTGCCTGTTGCTACCCTTGGCGTCATGGGTCCACGCGTCGTCAGTCTGCTTCCTTCGGCCACCGAGATGCTCTTTGCGGTGGGCGGGGGGGATTTGTTGGTGGGGCGTTCGCACGAGTGCGATTGGCCGGCGGGCGTGGCGGGGCTGCCGGTCCTGACCTCGCAGAAGGTGACGGCGACGGAACCCGCGGCGATCGATGCGCAGGTGCGGGCCGCCTTGGCGGAGCCGGGGTCGTCGCTCTATGCGGTGGACGAGGCGTTGCTGCGGTCGCTCGAACCCGACGTGATCCTCACGCAGGACCTGTGCAAGGTGTGCTCGGTGGACCTGGCGAGCGTGGAGCGAGTGGCGACGACGATGACGCCCAAGCCCCGCATCGTGAGTCTCAATCCGCACACGGTGGAGGACATCCTCGACGATCACCTTCGGATTGGGCGCGAGACGGGGCTGGAGGCCTCGGCGCGACGGGCGGTGGTGGCGATGCGAGAGCGGCTCTTCGCGGCGGGCGAGCGGGTGAACCCGTTCGTCGACGGGCCGCATGTCGCGTTGCTGGAGTGGACCGATCCGCTCTACATCGGGGGGCACTGGTCGGTGCAACTCGTGGAGCGGGCGGGCGGGTTCCACATGCTCAATCCCACGACGGTGCAACCGGGGCAGGGGGCGGGCGCGGGGCCGCAGCATGGCGAGCGTCGGGCGGGCGCGAGCATCCGCGTGCCCGAGGAGGTTTTCGTCGCGTCCAAGCCCGAGTGGATCGTCATCGCGCCGTGCGGATTCGATTTGGCGGCGACCAGGCGAGCGCATGGGGCACTGGCCGAGAAGGCGTGGTGGCGCGAGTTGCCCGCCGTGAAGGCGGGGCGAGTGGCCTTGGTCGACGGCAACCAGTGGTTCAATCGGCCGGGGCCGCGGGTGGTCGACGCCTTCGAGTGGCTGGCGTCGTGGCTGGGCGGCGAGCGCCCTGCACATCCGCTGGTCGAGTACGCGCGGTGAGCCGCCGATTCACGGCACGCCGATGTCTTCGTTCCAGAGTTCGGGCTTGGCGGCGATGAACTCGCGCATCAGGGCGATGCAGCGAGGGTCTTCGGCGCAGACGACGGTGGCGCCCGAGGCGGCCATCCAGTCCTCGCGGCCTTGGAAGGTGGTGCGTTCGCCGATGACGATGCGGGGGATGCGGTGCAGGACGGCCGTGCCGCTGCACATCGCGCAGGGGCTGAGCGTGCTGGCGAGAATGAGCGTGTGCCAGTCGCGGCGGCGACCGGCGTTGCGGATGCAGACCGTCTCGGCGTGCGCGGTCGAGTCGCCCGTCTGCACGCGGAGGTTGTGACCCAGCGAGACGATGACTCCTTCGCTGGTGCACAGCGCGCTGCCGATGGGGATGCCCCCTTCGCGACGCGACTTCAAGGCCTGCTCGTACGCGGCATCCAGCGCGAGGCGATCGATGGGGGTCAGCATGAGTCCAGTGTAGTGTCGGGGTTCGTCAGGGCATCAGCGACTGCCAGGGGCCGAGCCGTCCGCCGCGACCGACTGCGGCGAGGGCCACGGCGTCGGCATTGGTGGCGTCGAGTTCGATGCCTCCCGCGGCGGCGGGGGCCACGTGCCACTCCCAGGCGTCGCCTCGACGAACGCCCGCGGCGATGAAGCGTTCCTGGCTCGGGGGCTTCCACGTGACGACGAGGGACTTCTCGAGCGAGACCTCGACGCCTTCGAGGGGTGGCGGCGCGGCGTCGCCGCAGGTGGCAAAGAGGGGCGTGAACGCGGGCGAGGGGTAGGCCTGGGTGGCCAGCAGGGGCGAGAGGCCCTTGTAGTTGCGGGTGATGGCCTTGACGCTGAACTGGATGACGCCCGATGCGCCGGGGCGAGTGCGGACGAGGTTGATCTGATCGACGATTTCGGAGGGGTCCCAGCCGGCGTCGCCGTCGATCTTGCTGGCGTTGAGGCCGGGCACGATGAGGCGACCGGCCTTGTTGGCGGCGATCCACCAATCGAGCAGCGGGGCGAATGGCTGCTTGGGGGCCGAGATCTTCCAGTAGAGTTGGGGCGAGCAGTAGTCCATCCACCCTTGCTCGAGCCAGTGGCGAGAGTCGGCGTAGAGGTTGGCGAAGGCGTCGAACCCGGCGACGCCTTCGGGGTTGCCGGGCCGCCAGATGCCGAAGGGGGAGACGCCGACCTTCACGTGGGGCTTGATGGCCTTGACGGAGTCGTGCAGCGAGCGGACGAAGGTGTTGATGCGGTCGCGGCGCCAGTCTTCGAGAGAGAGGGTGCCGCCGCCCTTGACATAGGCGTCGAATCGTGCGGCGTCGGGGAAGGGGACGTTCTTCTCGGGGTATGGGTAGAAGTAGTCGTCGATGTGGACCCCGTCGACGTCGTATCGGGTGACGACATCGCGGACCGCATCGAGAGCGCGTTGCTGGGCCTCTTCGGAGCCGGGGTCCATCCACTTGTACTTGCCGTAGTCGACGACGAGATCGGGGCGGGCGTTGCTGACGTGAGCGGCAGCGTCGGGCTTCTTGGACTCGAAGTGACGAGCGCGGAAGGGGTTGAACCAGGCGTGGAGTTCGATGCCCTTGGCGTGACACTCGTCGATCCACATGGCGAGCGGGTCATAGGCGGGGTCGGGGGCCTTGCCCGATTCGCCGGTCAGGAACTCGCTCCAGGGTTCGGGGCTGTTGGCGTAGAGGGCGTCGCCGGCGGTGCGGATCTGCACCACCAGGACGTTGAGGCGGTGGGCGGCGGCGGCGGCGACGATGGCCTTGAGTTCCTCCTGCTGCTGCGCGACGGTGAGTTCGCGCGAGCTGGGCCAATCGATGTTGGCGACCGAGGCGACCCAAGCGCCGCGGAACTCGCGGGGCGGCTCCGGGGGCGCGAGATCAGCGGGCTTCCATGCCACCTGGGCGGAAGCGACCTGCACGATCATGAACGCGAGCGAGGCGAGGAGGCGCATGCCAGAGCGTAGAGGGCGTGCGGGGAGCCCTTGGTGCACCCGGGAGGACCACCGGGGGCCAGTGACGCGATCAGGCCGACGCGGCGGGCTGGAGGGCGCGTTGGATGGCGTCGGCGAGGGCTTGGTGCGTGTAGGGCTTGTGGAGGAAGGAAAGGTGCGCGACGGAGCCGAGTTCGCCCATGGCGTGCTCGCGGGTGTAGCCGCTGGAGAGGATGACGGGGGCGTCGACGCTCATGTCGCGGATGGCGCGGAGGAGGTCGCGGCCGGGGATGCCGTGGATGGATGCGTCGAGGAGAATGGCGTCGACGCGCTGGCCGCTCTTGCAGAGGTGGGCCAGGGCGGTGTAGCTGTCGTGGGCCTCGAGCACCTTGTGGCCCAAGGAACGGAGCGTGGCGACGGCGAAGGAGCGGACGACTTCCTCGTCGTCGACGACCAGGACGGTGCAGGTGGCGGGGTGTTGAAGGTCGGAGGCGGTGGCGGGCTTGGCTTCGATGGCGGCGGCGGGGAGGGGACTGACGGGGAGGAGGATGCGGAAGGTGGTGCCCCGACCGGGCGAGCTTTCGACCTTGAGTCCGCCGCGGTGGGCCTTGATGACGCCCGGGGCGGTGGCGAGGCCGAGGCCTCGACCGGTGGCCTTGGTGGTGAAGTAGGGATCGAAGATGCGGTCGAGGGTGCGTTGGTCCATGCCCTTGCCGCCGTCGGTGACTTCGACGAAGGCATAGGGGCCGGGGAGCGCGCCGCCGGCGATGGTTTGCGAGGCGAGGAGATCGGCGTCGGCGTCGACCAGGCCGGTGACGATGCGGACGTCGCCGTCGCGGCCGTCGAGGGCGTCGGCGGCGTTGGTGACGAGGTTCATGACGAGTCGTCGCACCTGCGTGGCATCGATCTCGACGGGCGGGAGGCCTGCGGCGACATCGACGCGGAGGGTGGCCTTGCCGACCAGCGAAGGTTCGGCGATTCGAAGGACGTCGAGGACGAGGTCGGAGAGGTCGATGCGTTCGGTGCGGCGACGGCCGTTGCCGGCGAAGTCGAGGAGTTGGGCGGCCAGTTCGCCCGCGCGTTGGGCGGCGTGTTCGACGGTGTCGAGCGAAGGACCGGCGGGCGAGTCGGGGGGGAGTTGGCGACGGGCGACGCCGACATTGCCCATGATGCCGGTGAGGAGGTTGTTGAAGTCGTGGGCGATGGTGCCGGCGAGCAGGGCGAGACTTTCGAGGCGTTGCGACTGAAGGACGCGGCGTTCGAGGCGGGCGTGCTCGGCCTCCATGCGGAGCCGACGCGTGACGTCGTGAACGATGGAGAAGAGCAGGGTGCGACCTTGATGCGTGATGGCGCTGCAGTGGATGTCGACGCGGCGTTCCTGACCGTCGGCGAGGCGGTGCGTGAAGGCGAAGCTGCCGTGACCGGTGCGGGCGACGTCGGCGGCGGTCTCCTGGAGCAGGTCGCGCTGGGCGATGTTGATGCGGGTGAGGGGCATGCCCCGGAGTTGGTCGCGCGTGAACCCGTAGAAGCGGGCGGCGGCGTCGTTGGCGTCGAGGATGGTCAGGGCCTCGGGGTCGATGAGCAGCATCACCGAGCCGTGACGTTCGAAGAGGTCGCGGAATCGCTGTTCGCTCTCGGCATGACGGTCGCGGCTCTTGGCGAGGGCGTCGAGCGCGTGGCGACCTTCGGCGGCCGCGCTGGCCAAGCAGATGGCGGTGCCGCCGGAGACGGCCATGAAGGCCCAGAGCAGGCGGATGCCGTCGTCGAGATCCGCGCTGCGGAAGGGGCCTTGCAGGCGGAGGGTGGCTGCCACGGCGATGGAGGCGAGCGTGATCGACATGAGACTGGAGCCGCGGGGGCCCAGTCGCATGGCGCCCAGCACGAGCAGCGGGATGGGGATGAAGGCCAACGGGAAGGCGGTGGTGATCTCGGGGAAGGGGATGAGGAAGGCGATGCAGGCGGCGACCGCGAGCGAGACGAGCAGGAAGCCGCCGTCGATGGCCTGTCGGGGGGTGAGGCGGAGGCGCCCGAACCACGTGGTGACCACGGGCGTGACGAGCAGGATGCTCAGGGCGTCGGCGATGGCACAGTCGGCGGCGGTTTGCCAGTAGGAGACGTCGACGGCGCCGGAGACCGTGTGGAGGGTGGCATGGCCGAAGAGGCCCAAGGCGGTGATGAGGCCGCCGACGGTGGCGGCCACCGGTGCGGCGACGAACACGAGCGCGATGGCGTCGCGGAGTTGGTTGAAGCGGCCGTCGAAGCCGGCGAATCGGCGGAGGATCCACCAGCCCGCGAGGGCCTCGAGGCCGTGGCCCGCGGCGGTGACGAGGGGCCACGGCGAGACGGCGAAGTTGGTGGCCGTGGCGTGAAGCAGCAGGTCGGCGAGCAAGATGACGGGAAGCGCCCGGGGGCCGATGATGAGCATCGCGGCGAGGGCGAGTCCTGCGGGCGGCCACAGGAGGGTGCAACCCGCGGTGGTGGTGGCGAAGGCGAGGCCGAAGAGGCCGCCACCGATGGAGAGGATGGCGAAGAAGAGGAGAAGGCCGATGCGTCGGCGGGGGGGCAGCGCGAACGAAGAGGCGTTCACGTCGAGGGCGACGGGCGGATCGAGGGGCGACGTCGGCATGGAGACGGCACGGTCCGCGAGAGCGTGGGCGAACGCGAGGCCCGGAATCGGGAAGCCGCCCACGGCCGATGGTAGCCTTACCCTTTCGGAGACGTGCTGGTGCTGACCGTCATCCAGGGGCCCGACAAGGGGCGGAGATTCGAGCTTCCGGATCATGAGCCCCAACTCATCGGGCGATCATCGGAAGCGTTGCCTTTGACGGACAACGCGGTGTCGCGTCGGCACGCGGAGTTGACCCCCGACGACGGGGAGTGGGTGATCCGCGACCTCGAGAGCCAGAACGGCACCTACGTGAATGGCGTGCGGATCGGCGGGGCGACGCGGTTGCGGCCGGGCGATCAGATCCGGACGGGGCAGTCGCTGTTCGTGTTCGGCGCGACGGAATCGACGGACCCGGACATCGTGCGCGTGGTGGGATCGGGGCGGCTGGAGGCCACCGTGGAGCGGACGGTGCCCAGCGCGTCGCTCTTTGGCGGGAGTGGCAACGACGATTCACTGATCTTGGCGGAGCCCGAGCCCCGTGCGGCGGCGGCGGACCACCTGCGGATCATCTATCGCCTGACGTCGATGTTGTCGTCGCGGGTGGAGAGCGGGGACGAGCTGCTCAAGGGCGTGCTCGACCTGGTTTTCGCGGAGTTCCACCCGGAGCGCGGGTGCATCATGCTCCGGGAGGAGGGGGGCGAGGGGGCGATGCGGGCTGCGGCGATCAAGTATCGCACGCCGCCGGCGGACCCGCAGGAGGCGAGGATCCTGGTGAGCCGCACGATCCTCCAGCACGTGGTGGACAAGGGGGAGGGGGTGCTGTCGAGCAACGCGATGACGGACCCGAGGTTCGCGAAGGGGGACAGCGTCCAGCAGTTCAACATTCGCTCGGCGTTGTGCGCTCCGGTGAAGTTCCGGGGGCGGACGTTCGGGGCGATCTACGTCGACAGCTCGATGGTGAACTACACCTTCACGGCCGAGCAGCTGGCGTTGCTCAACGCCATCGGGCAGCACGCGGGGCTTGCGCTCAACAACGCGGAGCTCTACCAGCAGCGATTGCAAACGCAGCGACTGGCGGCCATCGGCGAGACGGTGGCGACGCTGTCGCACGCGATCAAGAACATCCTGCAAGGGCTGCGTGGCGGGGCGGACGTGGTGGAGATGGGCCTCAAGAAGGACGACCTGCACCTGGCCAAGGGCGGGTGGGGCATCCTGCAGCGCAACCTCGATCGCATCATCGGGCTTTCGATGAACATGCTGGCATTCTCGAGGCAGCGGCCGGTGGAGCCGGAGTTGATGCGGCTGACGCCGGTGCTCGAGGAGGCGGCTCAGTTGGTGCGGACGGTGGCCACCGCCAAGAAGGTGGCGGTGCTGGTGGACATCGACGCGGAGATACCGCCCATCACGATGGATGTTTCGCTGATCCACCAGGCGGTCCTGAACCTGCTCACCAACGCCGTCGAGGCGGTGGAGGCCGAGGTGGGCGTGGTGACCCTTCGCGCCTTCTATCGCCAGGGGACGGAGCGGCCGCTGGTCGAGATCGCGGTGATCGACAACGGACCGGGCATCCCCGCATCCAAGGCGTCGTGGATCTTCGAGCCCTTTCACACCACCAAGGGGGCGAAGGGGACGGGCCTGGGGTTGGCGGTGGCGAGGCGCGTGGCCGAGGAGCACGGCGGGGAGTTGCTGCTCGAGTCGGTCGAGGGCAAGGGAGCGACGTTTCGTCTGCGGATCCCGGCCGATCTGGCGGGTAGCCACGACCCGGGCGCCACCGCGGCCAGCCGCGCCAGCATGCACGGCAAGTCGCAGGGCGGCGGCCACGGCGGCGAGAACGTCGGCCCTCGATGACACCGACCGCTTTCGCGTGATGCCAGTGCCCGCCGCGAAGCGGTGCCCGAACGTGCGTCAGAGGCGATCGGGCCCCAACCCGGGGCGCCGCTTCAGCCGTTGATGTCGAGGACGACCTTGATGCCTTCGCCCGAGATCATCGTCTCGAAGCCCTTGCGGAACTGCTCGAGCGGGAACTCGTGGGTGATGATGTCGTCGAGTTCGAGGCGACCGCCCACGAGCAGCTCTTCCATCTGATACCACGTCTCGAACATCTTGCGGCCGTTGATGCCAAGGACGGTCGCGCCCTTGAAGACGACATGCTGCGTGATGTTGAAGGTGGGGGGCTTGGAGGGGATGCCCAGAAGGGCCGCGATGCCGCCGCTGCGGAGGCAGGAGAAGCCCTGGTCGTAGGCCTGGGGTGCGCCGGACATCTCGAGCAGGACGTCGACGCCCTCGTTGCGACAGGCCTTGCGGACGGTCGAGATGAACGAGTCGTCGCGGGGGTCGAAGGCCTCGACTGCGCCGAGCTTGCGGGAGAGCTCGCGGCGGCGGGGGTCCATGTCGGTGGTGAAGATGCGGCCCGCGCCGGCGGCCTTGGCCACCGTGACGGCCATCAGGCCGATGATGCCCGTGCCGGTGATGAGCACGCTCTTGGCCGAGACGCCCGCGGCCATGACCGTGTGCACGGCGTTGCCCAAGGGGTCCATGACGGCGGCGACGCGGTCGGGGATGCTGGGGTGGACGGGCCAGACGTTCTCCTCGGGGACGACGGCGTAGTCGGCGAAGATGCCGTCGCGGTCGATGCCCAGGATGCGGGTGTCGCTGGCGATGTGGGCGTTGCCGGTGCGGGAGTTGAAGTCGACGCCGGCGGTGATGTGGCCTTCGGCGCTGACGCGCTGGCCGGGGCGGCAGCGAGTGACGGCCGCGCCGACCTGCTCGATGACGCCGACGAACTCGTGGCCGGTGACGATGCCCACGGGGATGCGACTGGCGGCCCAGGCGTCCCATTCCCAGATGTGGCGGTCGGTGCCGCAGATGCCGGCCTTGGAGATCTTGATGAGCACGTCGCGAGGGCCGGGGACGGGGCGTGGGCGATCGGCGGTGAACTGGAGTTCGGGCCCGGCGTGGTGCTTGACGAGGGCGCGCATGGTCTGGGCCTTGGAGGTCGTCGCATCAACGGCGACGGGGGAGGTCGACGGGGCGGTGGTGGTGGTGGGCATGGATGAATGGTGCCGGGGAGAGGCCGGCGGTCGCAAAAGGGTAGACGGGGTGGACGGGGGGGTGGGGGGTGCGCGGGTCGGCGTTCGGGTACCCAGGGCTCGCCCGCAGAGCCGGGCAGCGCCCTGGGCTCCCTGCCGGTTCGCCCGCAGAGCGGGCTTCGGAGGAGCATTCAGCGCGGCGCATCAGCCCGGCACCGGTCGTGCCACATCGCCCGCAGGGCGCGTTCGAACCTCGAGGCGTAGCCGGTGGCGTCGCACAGGGGCGAGGCGGCCATGCGGGCCCGCAGGCCCAGACGCCGACGCCCGAGCGCCGCACGGTCGGCGGCGAGGCCAGCCGCGATGCGGACATAGTCGTCGACATCGCGGGCGATGAGTTCGGGCTGCCCCAGCGCTGTGTTGAGGGTCACGCCCACGCGGCCCCGGTGGTTGGTTCCGGCGAGGGTGACGACGGGCACGCCCATCCACGCGGCTTCGCAGGTGGTGGTGGTGCCGTTGTACGGGAAGGCATCGAGGGCGATATCCATCCTCGAATAGGCCAGGGCGTGCTCCTGCGTGTTCTTGGTGAAGGGCAGGGCGGTGATGCGATCACCCTCGACGCCTCGGGAGGAGAAGAGTTCGCGGGTTTGCGCGAGCAGTTCGTCGGACATGATTCGCAGCTTGACGAGCATGCGGCTGTCCGGCACCGCGCGGAGCACGGCGGCCCACGCGTCGAGGGTCGCACCGTTCACCTTGGTCATGCGGTTGAAGGAGCCGAAGACGACGGGCGCGGTCGAATCGGCCGAGGCGGTGGCGGGGGTGAGCACGGGCTCGGGGGCCTCGCTGTCGGTGGTGAAGCAGAGGAAGCACGACTCGATGCGCATGAGGCGTTCGGTGCAGTGGGCCTCCGCGCCGGGCGGGTCGGTGAACTCGTCGACCAGCCGCCAGTCGATGGTGGGGACGCCGGTGGTGTTGGGATACCCGAGCCACGTGGCCTGCACGGGCGCGCACCGGGGCGCGAAGGCGCGGAGGCGCTGGCCCTGCGTGAGGCCGCTGCAGTCGATGAGGATGTCGATGCGATCGTCGCGGACGGCGCGGGCGGTGTCGTCGAGGGAGGCGTCGGCGATGTCGCGGAAGGCGCATCGCTCGCGGAAGTCGAGGTCGCCCCCGTCGCCGGCGTTGGCGGTCGAATAGCAGAAAGGGATGACCTTGGCGCGGTCGAGGTTGAAGAGCAGCGGGCGCATGAAGAGCGCGCAGGCGTGGTGCGCGAAGTCGCCCGAGACGAAGCCCACGCGGAGGGCGCGGTCGGGGTCGCGGTCGTCGTGGAGGGCGACGGCCGGAGCGTGGGCCCGTTCCTTGGCGATGGCGCGGCCCCACCGCTCGTGGATGCTCTTGATGTACAGGTCGTCGACGCGGGCGGGGAAGTTGGAGGTGTAGGCGACGAACTCGAGGAGCGACGCGTTCTCGGGCAGCAGGGCCAGGCCTCGCTCGGCGACGGCGAGGGCCTCCTCGGCCTTGGCCACGTGCACGAGCGCGGTGGCGTAGTTGCCGTAGGTGTCGGCGGTGTCGGGGTGGGCCGCGATGCACGCCTCGTAGAGGCGGCGAGCTTCCTCGAGGCGACCGAGCGAGATGAGGCACTTGGCCGCGCCGTCGGAGGCCGCGACGTCGCCGGGGGCCAACTTGAGGCATTCCTTGTACGCCGCGAGCGACTCCTTGTGACGCTTGAGCGCCATGAGCACGTTGCCGAGCATGAAGCGGGCCTCGCCGTCGCGGGGGTCGGCGAAGCAGGCGCGCTGGAGATGCGACGCCGCCTTCTCGTCATCGAGGTAGGCGCCGTGGATCATCGCCATGACCTTGTTGGCCACGGCGTCGGCGGGCCGCCGCTTGAGGTGCGCCTCGAGCATGGCCCGGACCTGGGCCTCCTGCCCGGTCTGCAGCATCATCAGCAACTGTGCCTGATCGAGCATGGGCGAGCGTAGGGAGGCGTGGTCGCGCGGCGGTCGGTTCTCGCCTCACCGAGGCGGACAGAAGGCGATGTCCGACTCGAGCATCACGCGGTCGGCCTTGACGGCGCGGGCCAGCGTGCATCCCATCACCGATCCGATCATGAAGGGAGGCAATCCCGTGCCGGGACGCTTCACCGTCAGGTCGCCTGGCGAGAGCACGTGTCCTTCGGGAAGGTCGCGCGTCGTCACCAGACTCTGGCGAGAGACCAGCCGCACGTCGTGCTCGGCGGCCAGCAGTTCCTTGCGGGCGGGCGGTCGGCGCGAGCCCCATCGGCCCGACTCGAACACCTCGCGCGCGGCGCGGCAGTACTTCGCGAAGGCCGGACCGTCGAGCGAGGCGGCGTGATCGGGTCCGGTGGCGTTCACGTCGTAGGTGAGGTGCTTCTCGAGGATGGCGGCGCCCGCCTCGCAGGCGGGCGTGGCCGTCGCCCAGCCGGGCGTGTGGTCGCTGTAGCCGCAGACGGCTCGCGTGGCGGCGGCCACCGCGCCGATGCCCTCGAGGGCGTCGAAGCCCTCGGGCACGGGGTAGCTGCTGACGCACTGGAGGAACATGGTGCGTTCGGCCGCCTGCTCGAGCCAGCGGGCGGCGCGCTCCACCTCGTCGAGGGTGCTTGCGCCGGTGCTGACGATGAGCGGCCTGCCGGTGGCCATCAGGGCGTCGAGCAGGGGCAGGTTGATGATGTCGGGGCTGGCCGTCTTGAAGGCGTCCCACTCGAGGCGCATGGCGGCATCGACCAGCGGCGTCGAGAAGATGCTCACGATGGCGTGCATGCCCCGCGCGTGGGCGAGGTCGACCACGGGGGCCATGGCGTCGATCGGCAACTCGAGCCGTCGCAGCATCTCGAGCGGGTCGCGTTCGCCGGCGCCGGCCTGGTATGCCGCGAGCCGCGCGTCGGCGCTGAGGAGGAGCGAGGCCTCGAAGAGCTGGAGCTTGATGGCGTCGGCGCCGGCGTCGGCGGCGATGCGAGCCAGCTCGAGCGCCTTGGCCGGATCGCCGTCGTGATTCACGCCGAGTTCGGCGATCACGTAGGGCGGGTGACCTGCGCCGATGGCGCGATCGCCGATGAAGGCGACGCGGTCGATCATGTCCGCTTCGTGCATGGAGGTGTCGGGTGTTTCCATGGTCGGGGGTTCCTTGGCGGGTTCATGCCGCGACTGGCGAGACGCGGCGAGCGAGGATGGCGTCGGCGACGAGGAGGTCGATGGGCGCGTCGATGTCGACGACGCTTCCTTCCGGGTTCACCACGCCCGCGCGGCGTGCGCCGAGGAAGGCGTGAGGGCCGGGTTCGACTCCCGGAATCTCGAGGAAGAGGGCTCGTCGGGAGGCGACGAGCACGCCTCCATCGGGGATGTATGCAGGGGGGAGGTCCTGGCGTCGGAAGACGCCGTGGTTGAGCGGCGCGCCGGGTTCCCAGGCGCACGCTTCCATGCCGTCGCCCACGAGGCGAGCCGTCCACCACGGGTGGTGCTTGCCGACGGGGGCGTAGCTCTGCACGCTGTCGCAATCTCCGTCGAGGAGGCGTTGGATGGCGCGGTCGATCAGGCCCGCGGGGCGCACGGGCACGTTGCCGTAGAGGATGACCACCGCGCCGACGGGACCGGCGGCGACCTCGTGCGCGAGGATGCACTGGCGGACGGCGTCGTCGACGCGGGCCGAGTCGGAGGCCAGCGACGCGGGGCGGTCGACGACCGCGACGCCCGACGCGCGCGCCGTCGAGGCGGCCACCGGGTCGTCGGTCGAGACGAGCGTGACGGTGGTCAGCGTCGAGGCCAGGGCGTGGTCGATGGTCCACGCGATGCATGGGCGACCGGCGACGGGCGCGACGTTCTTGCCGGGCACGCCGCGGCTGCCGGCGCGGGCGAGGATGACGCAGGCGATCGCTTCGCGAGTGTTCACGGGGCGAGACTCCCGGCGAGGTCGGGTTTGGGTTCGGCGCAGGACGCGTGGGCGGCCAGGTCGATGCGCGCGTGGGTCAGGTCGCGACGAAGTTGCGCCAGTCGCGGCAGGGGAAGCGGACCGATGCGGGGCGTGGTCAAGCGGCTCGGCGGCGGATCGATGATCGACGCGCCGGCGAGGAGCAGCCACCGATCGTGGAAGGTCTCGACTTCGTCGAGGCAGGCCTCGCGTCGCGTGATGCGCGGGATGATCCATCGCGAGGGGAGTCCGCCCCCTTCGGCCTCGTCGGCGCGACTCTCGCGGACGAGCAGTTCGATGGCCTCCCGACCGGCGGCAAAGTCGTCGCGGCCCGTGATGGCCTTGTAGGTCTCGGGCGAGTCGGCGAACAGGTCGACGCTGACGACATCGATGCGGGCGTCCAGGATTCGGCGGGCCTGACGAAGGGTGCCGGGGAGCGAGGTGCGGAGGTGGAGCGGGCCGACGCCGCAGAGGCGAAGGCCCTCGACGATCGCCTCGAGGTGATCGGGCTCGCCGTGGATGGTGACGGCGGGCGGTCGGTCGCCTCGAGGAAGCGAGCGGATGGCGTCGACGACGTGCTGCGCGGTGGTGCGGGGATCGACGACGAGTTCGATGGTCTCGACGGCGCGGGGACGGGTGAGGGCCCAGTCGCGGACGAGCGCCGCGACGGCGGCGGCATCGGCGTCGCGCGGGAGGCGGTCGAGCAGCGCGAGTTCGTCGGGCGTCGAGAAGGTGCAGCGGATCAGGGCGTCGCGGGCGCCGGGGGCGATGGCCGGGCAGACGGGCTTGCTGATGGGGTCGGCCTGCGGGGCGACGGGGATGTAACTCAGCAGGCCGCCGATGGTCGCGTGCGACCCGGCGACGGCGGCGGCTTCGCGGACGGTGGACGCGGCGAGGACGCACGCGGCGAGTCCCGGCGCGGCCTGCGTCAGGGTGAGCCCGTAGGCGTCGGGGCGTTCGAGGTATCGGCCGGCGGCTTCGTCGATCAGTCGCGGGTCGATGGCGGCCCAGTCGGGGCCCACGGGCGCGAGGGCGTCGGCCTTGCACGAGTCGAGCAGGCGGGCGAAGAGGGCGGGGTGGAAGGCCTCGTCGTGGACGGCGAGACGGGCGATGGCGCCGCGCCAGCAGTGGCGCGACCACGCCCTGGCGACGGCCGCGCGGCGGAGTCGCCGGTCGACGGTGGGATCTTCGTGCGATTGCACGGCGATGCGGCCGCGGGCGAGCGAGAGGGCCTGGGCGAGGGCTTCGGAGCCCGCGGGCGCGGCGATGACGATGGAGGTCAGCGACGCGGCGCGCTCGAGGCGCTCGATGGTGCGGGGCAGCGCGGGGCAGGGCGCGGTCAGGGGCACGACGGCGGCGATGCGTCGAGAGGCGCGGGTGACGCGGACGGCGTCCTCGTCGGCGACGCTGGGGTCGCGCGTGACGGGGGGCGAGCCCGCGAGGGTGGCCAGGCCCGCCTCGAGGAGCGTGGCGAGGAAGTCGGCGGCGTCGGCGAGCCAGCGCACGTTGTCGAGGTCGCGGCGGATCGTGGCCTTCTGGCGGTCCTCGGGCGAGAGCGACTCGTCGAGTTCGATGGCGCGATCGGCCTTGAAGCGACGGAGCTGGCCCGTCTGGTTGATGAACTGCACGAACCAGAAGGCCGGGTTGGCCGAGGCGCGTCGCGCGATCTCCTGCACCCTGATGATGAGGCGATCGACCTGCTCGCGATCGCCGTGGCGATCGAGCATGCGTTGGAGCAGCGGCGCGGTCTCGCGCGAGAGCGTGGCGACGGTGCGCGTGCCCCGGAGCAGTTCGCGGAGGCGCGTGGCTGCGCCATCGCGGCGGCGGGGCGCGTCGCCGGTGGTCGCGGGGAGGGGGACGGGCGCGATGGGCGCGGCGGCGTGACGGGCGAGGGCGTCGCGCAGTGGCATGGCGAGGGTGTGGGCCTTGGACACGCCTCCCTCGGTGGCGTCGATGACGGCGAGCCCGGCCTTCGCGTCGATGGCGAAGTCGCGCTCGAAGTGGACGAGGTAGGTGGCCATCTGCTCGTCGGTGTAGATGCGGCGGCCGTGCTGATCGACCGCTGCGCGGAGCAGGTGGCGCATGCGGGCGATGCGTTCCCACTCGAGCATCTCGAGCGTGTTGAAGTCGTTGAGTTCGCCCGCCCAGGTCTCGTGGATGGCCGCGCCGGGCGCGTAGTAGTGGTGATCGGTGAAGCCCAGGTCCTGGCCGATCATGATCACCGGGTCGCAGCCCAGGTGACGCGCGAGGTAGTAGGCCAGGTGCGCCACGGTGCTGCCGGGCCTGATGCGGCCCATGTCGCGCCAGAGACCCTCGCCGGCGACGCGGTCCGCGATGTCGTCGCCGATGCAGCGGATCGTGCCGGGGAAGCTCGTCGGGATCGCCGGATTGCACTTGGGATCGACCACCAGCGTCACGCCCTCGACGTCCGCGGCCGTGAGGCCCTCGTAGAACCGGCGGCTGATCTCGTGATAGTCGAGCGCGACGACGAAGTGGGGCTTGATGCCTCGGGCCAGCAGCGTCTTGAGCGTGGTCTGCACCGCGATGATCACCACGCGGTCGCGCACGCCCGGCTCGGCGAGCAGGTCGATGTTGCGGCGCAGGCTCGGGCCCGCGCTGACGACCACGGCGGGTCGGCCCTTCCAGCGGCCCGCGAGGTCGGCCACGCCAGGCGCGGTCGAATACAGCCCGAGATTCTGGATGCAGTTGCGGGCCGTGACGTCGGACTGCACGAGCGTCGTCACCACGTTGGTCCGCACCGCCTTCATCACGTGCGTGAAGGCGCCGGCGAAGTCGTCGCAGGCCTTGCCCAGTCGCGTGCGACCTGCGGCGTGGGCGGCGATGTGCACGCCAGAGGCGAGGATCCCCTCGAGACCCTGCAGGGCGGTCGTGAGGGCCGCCCCGTCGGCCGGGTCGTGCACGATCACCACGTTCGAGGATTGGAACCACGGCGAGAGGTCGGTGCGGCGGAGCGCTTCGCGCAGCAGCGCGAGGTCGGGCTCGAAGACGACCACCGCGCCGAACTGACGCAGGCGGCGGGCGATGGCCGCGACGTGATGGCCGCAGCCCCAGCCCGGAACGACCACCGTGGCGTGCTTGGCGACGTCGATGTTCGCGGCCCAGCGCGAGGCCTCGGCGACGGCGTCGACCGCGCTGCAGAGGCGGCGTTCGACCGCGCCCGAGCGGATCGTGCCCGTGCAGGCGCCCTTGGCGTCGAGGGCGAACGTCGCGTGCGAGGCGGGGGATTCCCTGGCCAGGGCCTGCGCGAGGAAGGGCTGGCGGCGGGCGATGAGCAGAAGATTGGCCGCCAGCAACGTATCGTCGCCCGCGGGGGTATCACCGGATGCAGGCGTGCGCGCACCTTCCCCCGGACGCAGGCCTGCGGGTGTCGGAACTGGGGTCTGGTCGTCGTCGGGAGTCCTGTGCATGCGTGCAACGCCGGTTCGATGTCGCGGCGGCGCACCGCGACCGGTCAAGGGCGATCGGATCGAGTCGCGATGCGACTCGAATCGGGGGGTGCACGCTTCGCGGGGACGGGACGAGGATCCCACGATCGGTGGATCGCGGGGGGTCACGGGCATCACCCGAATGGGTGGGGGGTCATGAGCATGCTTCAATCCGGACTTGCCGCCTTGGATGCCGCCGCCCCGCGTGCGTTGCCGGAGCCCTCGTGGCTGGCGGCGCACGTGCTGGAGCGTCCGTGGCCGCTGGCGTTGGCGTTGGCGGGCGCGGGGGTGCTGGTCCATGCGTGGGCGTCGTCGCGCGGGCGGAGTTCGACCGGCCTTCGGGCGTTGGCGGCGGGGCTGTGCGCGGGCGGGGCGGTCGCGGCGGCCGGCTGGCTGGTTCGGACGCCGGCGGAGGCGATGCGCGAGGCGGCGCGGTCGCTGGTGGCGGCGGTGTCGGAGGCGGACGTGGAGGGGGCCAAGGCCTTGCTCGCGCCCGAGGCGGTGCTGGTGCTGTCGGACGCGACGCGGCGGGAGCCGCTCGAGCGGATCATCGAGCGGGTGGGGCGTCAGTTCGGCAAGGGTGGCGAGTACGAGGTGCGGGACTGTCGCGTGGTGGAGGTGCAGGCGTCGTCGCGCGGCGCGGCGGGCGGCGTGGTGCAGATGAAGGTGCGGGCCACGCCGGCGGGCGCGGGATTCCCGTTGGCGTCATGGTGGCGGCTCGACATGATCGAGGGCGGCGCGGAGGGCGGATGGCGGATCGAGGGGATCGAGTTGATCTCGATCGGCGGAGGGGTGACGCTGCGGTGAGCGTTCCCCTGCCGGGGCGGGCCGATCGGCGTCGGGCGAGGGTGCGGCCCGGGTCGGATGCGGGGTTCGGGCGTGCGCGTGGTCGATGAACGGGGCATGGGTGACGACCTCATCGACCGTTCCGTCGTGGCCTCGCCGCGGTCCTTCACGTTCCGTTCGTCGGACGACCCGGTGCTCAAGGCGCAGCCGTGGCGGCTGGCGACGGCGTTGGCGGCCCACGCCGACCAGAAGCCGCGGGAGCGGGTGCTGCTCTACGCCCTGGTCTTCGCGCTCGCGCCGCGGCGGGTGCTGGAGATCGGCGTGCGGTGGGGCGGGGGCACGCGGATCATCCACGCGGCGCTCAGCGATCTGGGCCGGGGCGAACTGGTGTCGATCGATCCGGACCCCGCGCTCGAGTACGACATCGGCGAACTGGGCGACCGCGCGACGCTGATCGTCGGCGCCTCGCCGGCCGAGTTGCCGCGTGCTCGCGAGTTGGCGGGCGCGAACTTCGATCTCGCGTTCGTCGACGGCGATCACTCCGAGCGGGGCGTGGCGGCGGACCTCAAGGGCCTGCTCGACGTGACCTCTCCCGGGGCGGTGGTGCTGCTGCACGACGCCTTTCATTCGCCGGTGGCCAGGGCCATCGACGCGGCGATCATCGCGGGCGGATGGATCGACTGCGGCATCGTGGCCGACACGAGGAACGCGGGCGTTCGCGCCGAGACGGGCCAGGAAGTGGTCTACGGCGGGGTGCGGATGCTCCGTCGCGCCTGACGCGGGCGACGACGCGTTCGCGACGGCCAACAATCGGGCCTCATGATCGCACTCATCACCGGCGCGAATCGCGGCATCGGACTGGAGTTGGCCCGCCTCATGGTCGCCAGGGGCGATGTCGTCATCGGCACGACGCGGCTGATGTCCGAGGCGGCCGAGTTGGCCGCGATGGGCGTCACCGTGCTGCCTCTGGACGTGCTCGATCCCGCGTCGATCGACGCCTTGCGGGTCGCGATGGAGGGAAAGCCTCTCGACGTGCTCGTGAACAACGCGGGCGTGAGCAGCGAGAGCAAGACGCTGGCGTCGTGCACGGGCGAGGAGTTGGCGCGGGTCCTGGCGACCAACGCGACGGGGCCGGTGCTGGTGGCCAAGGCGTTGGCGTCGTCGCTGGAGATGTCCTCGAGGAGGCTGATCGTGAACGTCTCGTCGCAACTGGGGAGCATCCGCAACAACACGGGCGGGTCGTCGTACGGGTATCGGGCCAGCAAGGCCGCGCTCAACATGTTGACGACGTGCATGGCCCATGAGTTGCGGCCGCGGGGCTTCACGTGCGTGGCGATGCATCCGGGGTGGGTGCGAACGAGGATGGGCGGCCAGCAGGCGCCGTTGTCGGCGCCCGATGCCACGAGCCGGATCCTCGCGAGGATCGACGGGTTCGGGCCGGCGGACAGCGGCACGTTCGTGGACCTTGACGGTCGCGGGCTGCCGTGGTGAGCGAGTGTCCGGGCGCGGTCAAGGACCGTGTAACCGTGTCGGGCGTGCGGGCCGTGACGGCAGAGGCCGCGCGGGGTCTGCGACCCCCCTGTTCGTGCGCCCGGAAGGTCGCGTTCGCCGCCGTTGGACGCAACTCCCCTGTCCGGGGATCCGATGGTCTGCACGGGGCAGCCGCCCCCCGCACCGACACCAGGAGACACGGGATGAATCGTCGAGACGACAAGCGAATCCGCGAGAGCTTCGAGTGGTTTGCGCCGTGCGGACCGGCGATGATCGCGATGATGATGCGGAAGCTGTCGGACGGGCACTCGCACGTGCGGAGCCTGTTCCCGCTGGAGGCGGAGGCGGTGAATCGACGGATGTTCGAGACGCTGCGGCAGGTGGTGACGCACGTGGATCGCTTCGAGAAACTGGAGCAGCCGCTGGCCGACCTGGGCGTCCGGTGCGCGAAGGCGGGCGCCACCGCGGCGGATTACGCGGTGGTGCGGGACCAGTTGCTGTCGGTGATGGAGGAGATCAGCGGCGACGACTGGGACTTCCGTCTCAGTCAGGAGTGGCGAGAGGTGCTCGACGCCGTGGCCGGAGCGATGATGGCCGGCGCGGTGCGAGACGGCATGCGACGAGCGGCTTGATGCCGGTTCCAGCCCGGGGGCGCGACCTTCCGGTCGCGACGCGTCATGAAGGTCATGCATGACGTGCGGGGCGCCGCGTCGAGTTGAATGGAGCCGTGGGGAATTGAACCCCAGTCCCGTTGCAGTCAGCCGGGCGCGTCTACGCGTGTATCCACGGATTTGATCTCGACGTCCCGGACGGCCCGTGGCCGTCTTCCGTGACATCCAGCCTGCGGAGTTGTCTCGTCGTCACGCCCGAAGGCGTCGCGTGACGACCAGCTCGAAGTCATCGGTTTCTCTCGTATCGAGCATCCGAGAGAAACCGCGTGGCCTGATTAGGCCGCGAGAGCGTAGGGACGCTCAGCAACTATGTTTTGCACGCTTTTTACGAGGCCTGCGTGCGCCTCGACGCGCGGCGATCCAGCCTTCCCTGCCCGGTCGAATCCAGTTCGGCCCCAGTTGTCAAAGACGATGAATCATACGAGGGCCGAACCGCGGGGGTTCAGCCGCAGCCGCTTTCCCAGCAGCGAAAGAACGATTCGACATCGGCTCCGTCGATGCCGCCGTCGCAGTTCGCGTCCGCGGCGGGCTCGGAGGCCTCCCACGCGATCATGAAGGCCTCGATGTCAGCGCCGTCGATGCCCCCGTCGACGTTGAAGTCGGCGAGGAAGGGGAAGGCGAACTCCACGGCGTCGCTCTCGGTGCAGCCGCAGGGTCCGCACACGCGGCACGAGAGGAGGAATCGGGCGCAGCGGGCGCGGCCCCCGTCGATGGCGAGCGACGGGGACCGGGTGCCCTCGAAGGTCGCGTCGTCCTCGAGGGGCGTGCCGTCTCGCAGCCACTGGAAGGTGAGCGGGTCTTGTCCGGCGGCCAGCACGCTGGCGTTGCAGTTGGATCCGTAGGACAGTTCCGGGATGGACACCGCTGGCACGTCCGGGGCCCAGGCGTGCTCCCAGAGTTCGAGGGGCGCGTCGGGCGTGCGGCGACCGAGGATGATGATGCGTTTGCGGCGGGTGTCGGTGGTCGTCGTGAGATCGACGAGTCGGGGAGGGATGCTCGGAATCATCCAGCGGTCGAAGAGCCAGAGTTCATCGCTGCCGGACCAGATCCACCGCTGGGTCTGCGTCGATTCGCCGCCGTTGGTGAGGCGCACGAGCGTGCGGCTGCGCGGGTCGTGGGCGAGGGGGGCCTGGGCGTTGAAGTCCGAGGCGGGGGGATCGAGTTCCGAGCGGCGCTGCCACCCCTGGGCGGAGAAGGTCCAGAGGCCGCGGTGGGCGTCGGAGGTCGGGGCGATCACCAGCGCGACGGCGGCGTCGAGCGGCGGGAAGGCGGCGAAGACGTTGCGGTCGATCGGAGGTGCCGGTCCGTCGGCGCGTTGACGCCAGCCTCCCAGGCCCCAGGTCCAGGTGTGTGCAGTCGGTTCGCCGTCGACGATGCCGCCGAAGAGGACGGCGGATTCCGTGGCGTGCACGTAGGCGAGCGAGGCGCCGTGACGGGGCGCGGGCGGGGCGTCCTGGAATGCGGGTTCATCCCAGAACGCGCCGTTCCAGAGCCACGTGCGGTCGGAATCCTCGCCCGAGGGCAGGGTGCCGCCGAACACGAGGAGGCGACCGGTGGCTTCGTGGAAGGTGGCGGCGAGGTCGGCCAGCGGCGGCGGGGTGATGCCGTCGAGCGGGCGACGTTCGCGCCATCGGAAGCCGTTCCACTCCCAGAGGTCGGTTCGGTCGCCGGCGGGAGACATGCCCACGAGCAGCACGACGCCGTCGACGGGGTCGAAGCAGGCGACCGCATGTCGAAGGTGGCGGGGCCATGCGGATGCGTCGTCGAGGGGGCCGCGATGCAGCAGCGTCGGTTCGGCCGTGCATGGCTGCGACCTGGCGTGGTGGCCGAGCGGCAGGAGCATGAGGGTCGCGAGGGCGAATCGCCGCATGCTGGAATGGTACGAGAACCCCGACCCGATTGGGTTCAGGATTCGGGGTGGCCCGCGCCATTGGCGTCGGGATCAGGCTCGGGAAGGTCCGGCAACTCGACGGTCATGGTGGTGCCCTGCTTCCAGACGCTCTGCACGGTGATGTCGCCGCCGAGGAGATGGGCCGATTCGCGGGCGATGGCCAGCCCCAGGCCGGTGCCTCGGGAGGCGGTGCGTTCGCCGGTGTCGGCGCCGGTGCGGGCGGAGTCGGCCTGGTAGAAGCGTTCGAAGATGCGGGACTGATGTTCGAGGGGGATGCCCACGCCCTGATCGATCACGCGGAGAAGCATGCCGCCGGCGGGCGAGCGGGTGGAGCAGAGGATGCGGACGACGGTCCCCTTGAAGGCGAACTTGGTGGCGTTGTCGACGAGGTTGCGGATGATGAGTTCGAGGAGGCGACGGTCGGTGCGAAGGGACGAGGGTGCGGCGTCGACTTCGGCGCGGAGGTCGACGCCGCGGGCGCGGGCGAGCGGACCGAAGTCCTCGGCGATGGATGAGACGAGGCGGCGGATGTCGAGCGTGTCGGCGTGGATGCGGGCGCGACCCGAGTCGAGGCGGGAGAGGTCGAGCAGGTCTCGCAGGAGCGATTCAAGTCGTTCGATGTTGGACCGGGTGATCTCCGACAGCCGGTCGCGCATCGCCTGGTCCTCCCAGGCGCCGTCGGCGAGCGTGTCGAAGGCGGCGCGGATGGAGGCCAGCGGGGTTCGCAGTTCGTGGCCCGCGGCGGTGACGAAGTCGGAGCGCCATTGCGAGGTGAGCGCCTGGTCGCTGACGTCGCGGATGAGGATGAGGGTGCCTCGGGAGGTTTCCGGGGCGTCGGGATGGAGGTGGAGGGAGGGGACGGGCAGGGCGCGGATGAGGAAGGTGCGAGAAGGACCCGTGGTGGCGACGTGGCGGACACGGGTTTCGGCCGCGGCGCCTCCGACGGCGGCGCGGTGCGCCTCGAGAATGGCCGCGTGGGTGAAGATGGACTCGACGGGCCGGCCGGCGAGTTGTTCGTGGGGCTTGCCCAGGAAGTCGGTGCAGGCGGGCGTGGCGAAGGAGACCCTGCCTCGGGGATCGATGGCCAAGAGGGCGGCTTCGGAGGCGTCGAGCACGTGACGGAGATCCTCGAGTTCGGCCGAGGCGCGTCGAGTGGCGGCATCGGCGGATTCGAGGCGGGACTGGTGCCGCCCTTGGTGTCGCGTGCGTTCCGCGCGCTCGCGGAGCAACCGGTGAACAAGAAGGATGAGCAGGCAGGCGAGGGTGACCGCCGAGGCGGGGTGGAGGGGGCCCAGGGAGGCGATGATGATGCCCGCCAGCACGGCGACGGTCGTCAGTGCGACCGGCTGGATGACATGAAAGTAGATGCGTCGCGGCTGGGGGTGCATCGCGCGTGGGCGTGGGCGACCGTGCGGAATTGCACTTTAGGCGCCGGCGACGTCGTCGCTCGAACGATCGTCGGCGTCGTTCGTCAGGCGGTAGCCCACGCCCCGGATGGTCTTGATGATCCCGCTGGCGGCCCCGAGCTTCTTGCGGATGGACGTCATGTGGACGTCGATGGTCCGCTCGGTGACGGTGACGCCCGCACCCATGGCCTTGGCGATGAGTCGTTGGCGGTTGAGCACCTTGTCGGACTCCTGGGCGAGTGCGGCAAGGAGCTTGAACTCGGTGAGGGTGAGCTTGAGGGGCTCGTCTCCCAGCAGCACCTCGTGGGTCTCGAGGTTGATGGAGAGATCCCCGAAGCGGAGGGTGCTGTCGGCGCCATGCGTGCGGGCGACGCGTCGGAGCAGGGCCTGCACGCGGGCGGTGAGCACCTTCATCGAGAAGGGCTTGGGGATGTAGTCGTCCGCCCCGACGGTGAGCCCGACGATCTGGTCGACCTCCTCGCTCTTGGCGGTGAGCATGATGATGGGGATGGAGGCGGTCTGCGGATTGGACCGGATCCGAGAGGCGACCTCGGTGCCGCTGAGTTCGGGGAGCATCACGTCGAGAAGGATGAGGTCGGGTGCGCGACGACCGACGGACTCGAGCGCCTGTCGACCGGTGAAGGCGACGGCGATGTCGAATCCGGCCTTTCGGAGGTTGTACCCGACGAGTTCGACCAAGTCGCGCTCGTCGTCGACGATGAGGATGAAGGGGGCCAAGGCCATCGGTCGCGGTCCGAACGAACTGGGCGATGATCGACGCGGATCAAGCGTAGGAATCGGTCGAAAGTGACCAGTGTTCGGAGCGTGTTAAAACCCCGGAGAGGTGGCCAGCGGGACGCGAGAGAGAAACTTCAGTGCTCAACCCCGAAAATCCGCGGGGCGATCCCCCGGGCCGGGCATGTCTCGCATCTTGTTTGCAAACAGTAACTTGCGCCACGGATCGGCACGCCAATCGGGCTTCGATCGGGTGGCAAGGATCCCCCGTTGCGGCTGTTATTTGCGGCATTTGTGTTGAAAAGCCGGACGTGGGGCCGAATCAACCATGGACGTTTGTGCCTGCTAGCATTTGCGCCGCTGCATCGGGCACGTCACTGGAATCGAAGGGTTGGCGCTGGTATCGTTCCCATGGCGAGGATCCCCGCAGCGAGGGGAGTGTCGCCAAGAACCCTCGAGCTTCCGAACCGGGACACCGGCGGGCGGTTCGAGGGGTGAGCGAGTTGAAAAACAGTTCGGCGGCGTTGCCGGGCTGAGGTTCGAGTGTGAGGGTTCCGGCGACCTGTCGTCGCAAGGGGCCCGGGGCAGCATCCTGGCGGTCGGTTCCGTCGGAACGCCTCTGTTTTTCAGATGTCCTGCAGTTGGTTTCTAACAAGGAGTTGGTACATATGACGCAGTCCAAGAAGCTTGTGGTGATCGCGGGTCTGGCGCTGAGCGCCACCGCCTTCGCGCAGTCCAACGATGCCGGTCGCGCCTACGCCGCCGAGCTCGTCAGCGACGCCGGCGCTCGTGTCAGCCTCCTCGATGGCGGCTCGGGCTACGACAAGAAGGGCTTCATGATCGGTTCGGCCGACGGCAACAACACCATGTACGTCTTCGGCAGCGCGCAGGTCCGCTACTACGCGAACTTCCGTGACGACAACGACGGCGCCCGCGAGAACTACACGGGCGGCTTCGAGAACAACATGACCCGTCTGGGCGTCAAGGGCTCGGTCTGGGACAAGGCCTTCACCTACCAGGTCCGCGGCGAGTTCGACAACAGCGGCAGCTTCGGTCTCGAGACCGCCTTCGCCGGCTACAGCTGGGACAACGGCTTCGGTCTGACCGTCGGCCAGATCAAGCACCCGCTGCTCCGCGAGAGCATCATCGACAACGAGTACCAGCTCGGCGTCAACCGCTCGATCGTCGACAGCGTCTTCGGCGGCGGCTACACCCAGGGCCTCCAGCTGAACTACGCCACCGATGCCTTCCGCTTCACCGGCGGCCTCACCGATGGCGCCAACTCGGCCAACACCGCCTACGACAGCGCCAGCGAGGCTGACTACGCCCTCAACGCCCGCGTCGACTTCAAGGCCATGGGCGCCGACTGGGCCCGTTTCGACGACTTCACCAGCTGGAAGTCGGCTGAGGACATGGGCCTCCTGATCGGTGGTGCGATCCACTGGCAGGACGGCGGCAGCACCGGCGGCGGCGTCGATGACGCCGGCGACGATGTCTCCACCAACGACGTGCAGGTGCTGGCCTACACCCTCGACGCTCAGTTCGAGGGTCAGGGCTGGAACGCCTTCGCCGCGTTCGTCGGCTCCAAGGTCGAGAGCGGCGACGTCGACAGCAGCAACTTCGGCGGCGTGATCCAGGCCGGCATCTTCGTGACCGACCAGGTCGAGCTCTTCGGCCGCTGGGACGGCATCTTCTGGGACAGCGACCTCCTCGACGGCGAAGGCGAGAGCGCTGACGACTCTCACTTCCTCACCGCCGGCGTGAACTACTACCTCTCCCCCGAGAGCCACGCCGCGAAGTTCTCGCTCAACGGCGTCTACGCCTTCAACTCCACCGTCGAGCCCCTCGATGCTGACGACAACAGCGTGCTGCCCATCGGCGGCAGCGGCTTCCTCGGTCAGCAGGACGACGGCGAGTTCGGCCTCATCGCCCAGCTCCAGGTCATGTTCTGATCGATCTCGATCAGCATGATGGCCACGCCTTCGGCGTGACCTTCACGTGACACTCCCATCGGCCGCCTCGCAAGGGGCGGCCGATGCTTTTTTCGGGGCATCTCCGACCCTGACGCAAGCGGCCGCGGGCCGTCGCTACAGTGCCCGCGTGCCCGATCCGTCACAATCCGTCGCGCCCGCCGGGTGGTCTCCCGAGTCGTGGAAGGGCCGTCCCTGCGCCCAGCCGATCGCCTACTCGGATGCCGATGCGCTCGACGAGGCCGTGCGATCCCTCTCGCTCCTCCCGCCGCTGGTGACCAGCTGGGAGATCGAGCGGTTGCGCGAGGAGCTGGCGCAGGCCGAGTCGGGCGGGAGGTTCATCCTGCAGGGCGGCGATTGCGCCGAGACGTTCGACGACTGCCGCCCCGAACTCATCGCCAACAAGCTCAAGATCCTGTTGCAGATGTCGCTGGTGATCGTGCACGGGCTCAAGAAGCCCGTGACTCGCATCGGCCGGTTCGCAGGCCAATACGCCAAGCCCCGCAGCAGCATGGTCGAGACCCGCAGCGGGCCCGGCGGCGTGCCCGTCACGCTCCCGAGCTACTTCGGCGACCTGATCAATCGTGCGGCGTTCACGCCCGAGGCCAGGCGTCTCGACCCCGCGCTCATGATCAAGGGCCACGAGCACGCGGCGATGACGCTCAACTTCATCCGCTCGCTCGTCGAGGGCGGTTTTGCCGACTTTCATCACCCCGAGTACTGGAACCTCGACTTCCTCCGCCACGGCGGACTGCCCGGCGACGTGCGCGCCGACTACGAGCGCACCGCGAGAGAGATGGTCGACGGCCTCCGCTTCATGGAGGCCCTGGGCGAACGGGCCGTCGATCAACTCACGCGCGTCGAGTTCTTCACGAGTCACGAAGGGCTGAATCTTCACTACGAGGCGGCGCAGACCAGGACGGTGCCCCGGCGCAGCGGCTGGTACGACCTGTCGACGCACCTGCCGTGGATCGGCGACCGCACCCGCGCCGTCGACGGGGCGCACGTCGAGCACTTCCGGGGCGTGCGCAACCCCGTGGGCGTCAAGATCGGGCCTTCGGCCACGGTCGGCGACGTCGAGGGGCTCTGGACCGCGCTCAATCCTCGCAACGAGCGCGGGCGACTGGTGTTCATCTCGCGGATGGGCGCATCGCGCGTTCGCGATTCGCTGCCGCCGCTGGTCGAGGCCATGGCACGGCGCAAGGCCTCGGTCGTGTGGATCTGCGACCCGATGCACGGCAACGGGACCGTGCTGGCCGACGGCCTCAAGACGCGTTCGTTCGGCGCGATTCTCGAGGAGCTCGAGGCCACCTGCGGCATCTTCGAGCGTGCGGGCGTGCCCTTGGGCGGCGTGCACTTCGAACTGACGGGCGAGGATGTCGCCGAATGCGTCGGCGGCGCGGCGGGCGTGCGCGAAGAGGATCTGCGCCGACACTACGCAAGCCCGTGCGATCCGCGCCTCAACTATCGCCAGTCCCTGGAGATGGCCTTCCTCATCTCGCGTCGGCTCGGCCGTCGCGAGTGACGTCCGTGTGCGACCGACGCGTCGCCACGGCGAGCGGGCTCAGCAGCCGCCTGCCGACCAGACCGCGAAGAACGTCTCGATGTCAGCGCCGTCGATGCCGCCATCGGCGTTGGCATCGGCCGCATCGCTGCCGGCCTCCCAGTCGGTGAAGTAGTCGGTGAGGTCGCCGCCGTCGACGCCGCCGTCGAAGTTGTAATCGGCGAAGCATCCGGGCTGGACGGTGACGACGACCGAGTCGGTCGACGTGAGACTGGCGGCATCGGAGACGGTGAGGGTGATGGTGTGCACGCCCACGTCGAGCGAGACATTGGCGGTCGCGCCGGTGGCGATCGTGGTGGCCCCTTCCTTCCAGACGTAGGAGGTGATGCCGTTGTCGTCGGTGCTGGCCGATCCGTTGAGCGTGACGGTCTCGGAGCCCGTGCGGTCCTCGTCGGTGACGGTCTGGTCGGGGCCGGCGTTGGCGACGGGGGGCTGGTTGACGATCGGGCGGGAGCCCGCGTCGCCGGCGGTCGTCATGTAGCGGTAGTTGACGTTGCCGGGCTGGCGGGCCTTGATGAAGTAGAAGTACGTGGTGCCGGGGACGGCCGTGGTGTCGTCGAACGTGCGGGTCGCGCCGTCGACGGTGCCGATGACGCTGACGCCGCTGGTGGCGTTGGTGAGCGAGCGGCCGATCTGGTAGCCCTCGGCGTCGGCGATGACGTTGGGCCACGTGACGCGAACGAAGTTGGTGAAGGTGCCGTCGGAGGCGGTGGGGGCCATGTTGACGTTTTGGGCCGCCAGCGAGAGGCGGTACGACTGCACTTCCGACTGCGTGCCGCTCTGGAAGACGCGAACGAGGAAGGTGCCCGCGGGGCTCAGCAGCAGGCCGGTGGTGGATTCGACGGCGCCTGCGGCGGTCGCGTTGACCGATCGGTACGTGATGGTGTTGAGCGAGTTGCGGAAGTCGAAGGCGAGATCGGCCGAGGCCAGCGCGTTGCTGGAGACGCCGGTCGACGTGCAGCCGGAGTTCTGGGCGTTTTGGGTGTAGGTGCTGCCCACGGGCGTGAGCGTGAAGTTCACCAGTCGCGGCGCGTCGATGGTGAAGGAGTACCAGTCGCTCTCGCCGGCGCGTTCAAGACTCAGGAGCCCGGCGGAGGCGGGCGTCGGGCTGGGCACCGTGCCTTGTGCGATGGTGCCGCCGGCGGCCAGCGCGCCCAGCGATGCGGCGGTGGTCGAGGTGTCGTTGGGTTCGAGCGGATCGCCGTAGTTGAGTTGGACGGCGCGGATGTCGTCCTGCTGCGGGCCGTCGAAGCTCGTGTCGGCGAACGGGGCCATGAGCTTGGCGGCGCCGGCGCTCGCCGCGCCCTGCGGGCAGACGTGCGAGAAGCCCAGGCCGTGCCCGTGCTCGTGAAGGATGACGTTGCGGAAGAAGAGGTAGCTGGTGCCGCCGACGGCCCAGTTCTCCGACGAATCGATGACCATGTCGCCGTTGTCGGGGAAGGAGTTGTACGCGAGGATGCCGTTGGTGCCGTCGATGTTCTTCATGCCGATGCGAACATCGCCTCGGTTGGTGCCTCCGACGTTGCCCCATGCGGCGCCATCATCCCACTCGTTGCCCGCGGCGTTGCGGACGCGGGTGTAGTTGACGCCCGAGAGGGCCTGCCACCGGTCGAACGAGCGCTGGAACTGGAGGATCCACGTGGCCCGGCCGCCCTGCGAGGCGAATCGCGAGTCGAGGGTGGAAAAGAGCGTGCTGGGGCCGGCGCCGCCGGGCGCGCCGCCGTCGCCGACGGTGGTGCCGTCGGGCACGAAGCTCCACGTCAGGTTGATCGGGTCGCCGTTGGTGCCGCGTGCCCATCGAGCGCCGACCTGATAGCGCGAGGCATAGCCGCCTTCGATGTAGCGTCGAACCTGCTCCATCACCTCGTCCGACGGCGGGTTGGTGGAGTCGAAGCAGGCCAGGCCCGCGCCCAGATCCTCGGGGTCGCCCGCGTTGGCGAGTTCGCGGGGCAGGCGATTGGCGAGAATGTCGTGAATGGAGCGACCATCCTGGAAGCAGTAGTCGTGCTCGGGGAACGGGTAGACCAGACGCACGTTCGGGTTCGGCGGCAGGCTGGCGGCGGCCGCCTGCACCAAGATGGTGGTTGCCGCGAGCGTGCACCAGTTCCTCAGCGAGCCGTGGGTGAGAATGGTGGCGTTCATGTGCTGTGTCGCTCCGTTGCGTGTCGCCGCGTCTTCGGAGGCGGCGTCGTGGGTTGGAGGCCTTCGGGGTGGACCAAGGCGGGAATGGTCGCCTCGGGGGATCATTGGGTCGTGGCCGAACTTCGGGTGCCTGCTCAACGTCCGGAAACCCGTGCTGATGCAGGACTTCGCGGAGATATCGGCGGAGGGTCCGGGGGAGGTGACGCCGCCACGCGATCATCCCGTCCGCGAGGGTCGCGTTCCGCCTTCGGTGCGGAGTGTGCCGCGAATCGCGAGCATCCGACGCGACGCCGCCATCTCCGGCGGCCGGTGTCGCGTCGAGCGGGGACCCACCTTCATTCGATGGCGGGGGGCCCGGGGTTGCGTGAGGGGCGTGTCATCCGCCGCACCGGCGACGTTGTTCGATGTTCATTCGGGTCCAGGAACGGTCTAGAGGCGGATGGAGAGCACGGTGACATCGTCGGCGAAGGCGTCGGTCTGGGCGTGGGCGTGCATGGCGGCGAAGATGGCGTCGACATCGGCGGCTTCGTCGGCGGCCTCGCCCATGGCGTCGATGGCGCCCTGGGTGCGGAAGGCGGCTCCATCGGCACCGGGCTGTTCGGCGACGCCGTCGCTGAAGACGGTGAGTCGGTCGCCCGCCCGGAACTCGATGACGGTGGCTCGGTAGGCCTCGTTGGCATCGACGCCCAGCGGCAGGAACTCGGCGACGGGTCCGGCGGCATGTCGGTCGCCCGCTCGGCGAAGGGTCCAGTAGCTGTGTCCGGCGTCGACGTAGGTCAGGGTGCCGGCGTGGGCGTCGATGATGCCGGTCCAGAGGGAGATGAAGCCGTCGGTGAGCAGGCGGGAGACGACTTCGCGGTTGAGCGTCTCGACGGCGCGGGCGGGATCGGGATCGTGCCGCAGGGTGGCACGGAGTTGCGTCTGCGCGGCCGACATGAGCATGGCCGCTCCGACGCCCTTGCCCGAGACGTCTCCCAGGCAGGCGGCGACGCGTCCTTGGCCCAGGTCGATCACGTCGAGCAGGTCGCCGGCGACGAGGCGGCCCGGCTGGTTGCGGGCGGCGTAGACGATGGGACCGACGCGGCCCTTGGGCGCGGGCATCAGGCGAACCTGCGCGGTGCGGGCCGCGGTGAGATCGGCGGCGAGTTCGGCGTGGCGGGCCTTGAGTTGGCGGCGGGCGATTTCGGCCAGCGCGAGCGAGGCGATGCGGGTGATGGCGGCGACGAACGCATCGACCTCGGGGCCGGATCGGGCGTCGCGTCCGTCGTCGTCGAGATAGAGATAGGCGAGCACGTCGTTGCCGACCATGACGGGCGCGCACATCGCCGAGCGAATGCCGTGGCTCACGATGCTCATGGCGTGCTGGAGGGGCGTGTCGCCGGCGAGTCGCGCGATCTCGCCGCCGGAGGCGGCGCGAACCAGTGAGCGGCTGAAGGGGAATCCTGCGGGGGCGTCCTGTCCGTGCACGCGGGCGGCGACGACGAGCACGTCGTCGGTGCCGGGCGTGAGCTTGAGGACGGCGCAGCGGCCGTGCGAGGTGCCGCGTGCGGTCGCCGCCACGAGCGAGGCGGCGAGGGCGGATTCGTCCTTGGCCGCGTGAAGGTCGGCGGCGAGATCCATCACCAGTTGCAGTCGCTGTTCCGCCTTGGCCAGCAGCGCATCGGACTTGAAGGTCTCGACGCGTCCGCGCTGATCGTCGACGAGGCGACTGGAGCCGGGCAAGGTCGAGTGCGTCGCGTCGCTGGAGGGGGCCCCGCCGATGCGTGCGCGGAAGCTCCATCTCGCGATGGTGATCACGTCGCCGTCGCGCAGCGGCGTGGGCGCGTCGGCGTCGAGCCGAATGCCGTTGAGCAGCGTGCCCAGGCGACTGGCCTTGTCGGTGACGTACCACGAGCCGCCGCGTTGTTCGATGACGGCATGCGCCCTCGAGACGGTTTGGTCGGCGAGCTGCAGATCGCACTGGCTTTGGCGACCGAGCAGGACGGGTCGCGTGTGGGGAAGTTCGGTCGGCCGCAGGCCGGGGTCGTTGAGCGGCACCAGCGTGAGCGGCTTGGGGACGGCTCCGACGAGGGTGGATGGGTTCGGACGGCTGGTGGCCATGAGGGGCTCTTTTATGGGAACCGGCGGGCGGGCGCAGGAGGGGGCAAGGTCCGACTATCGCAACATTCGCGAAAATCTTGGGCGGATCTTGCAACGCTGCGCGCCGTCGACCGCCTTTTCGCGTTAGATTGAGCACTTCAGGAGGGCGGACGGCCGCGCTCCGACGACGTTCGTCGCAGGAATCGCGAGAGCGTAGAAGAGGAGACAAGACATGAGCGGCAAGACACGTGGTTGCATCGCGGCATTTTTCGTCATCGCGCTCGCCGGCACGGCGGTGGCCGGACCCGACTGGCTGGAGCAGGGTGACGCAGGTTCGACCATCCTGACGGCGCAGAAGCCGCAGCGTCCCGTGGGCGCCGTTTCGCTCGAATCGGTGGCGGGCACGCTCGCCGAGGGCTTCAACCAGCCCGACTACGAGGATCTGTACTACATCCGCGTGATGAATCCGGGCAACTTCTCGATTCGTCCGGTCTCGGCCAACTTCAACGTGGTGCTGTACCTCTTCAACATCACCGTGAACGGCGAGGGGTACGGCCTGCTGGGCAACGACGACGAGAGCCCCACCTCGTCGCTTCCCAAGCTCACCGCCTTCTCGAACGACGGCACGGGCGTGCAACTGAGCGTGCCCGGCGACTACGTGCTGGCGGTGACCGGTCGCGGTCGCACGCCCGTCAGCCGCAGCGGGCCGATCTTCAACCTGGCGTCGCCGACGGAGATCTCCGGTCCCGACGGCCCTGGCGGGTTCAATCCGCTGATGGAGTGGACGGGCATCGGCGAGACTGGCTCGTATTCGTTCGAGATGGAAGCCACCGACTTCCCGGTGGTGCCCGGACCGGGCGCGTTGACGATCGTGGCCGCCGCCGGGCTGGCCTTCGGGCGTCGCCGCCGCTGAGTCGGGCGGAGCGTCCCATGTCGAGGGGACTGGGCGAACGCCCCGCCTGCAGGGGTGAATACCGTTGGGCCGATAGGTTCGGTTCCGCGGCATGATTCGCCCGCATGACCCAAGTGGCCCGCGCATCCTCGCAGTATCTGTTCCTTGCCGCCCGTCCTGACGGCGGTCGCAAGGTGGGGATCCGCCGCGCCCGCGACGCGAGGCACCTGAGCGAGCAACTCCGTCGCGAGCGACTGGTGGCGCTGCGGACGTGGACGTTGCCCAGTTGGGCGAGCACGTCGGACACGGTGTCGCTCAAGGATCAGTCGGAACTTCACACCCAGTTGGCGCAACTGCTCACCCGGGGCGTGCCCTTGGTGGAGGCGCTGGAGGCCACGGCCAAGTCGGTGGCGGCCTCGGCGGCTCCGCGGGTGGAGCGGATGCGAGAGATGGTGGCGGCGGGGAGTTCATTTTCCGACGCGGCGTCGGCGGTGGGCATCTTCGACACCGTCACCGTCTCGGTGTACCGCGCCGCCGAGCGGACGGGCGACCTGGGCGGGGCGGCCAAGCAGCTTGCGGGCACGACACGCCGTCAGCTCCGCATCCAGGGCAAGGCGGGCACGCTGATGATCTATCCGGCGATCGTCCTGACGATCAGTCTGGCGGTCGCGCTGCTGATGATCTGCTTCGTGCTGCCCAAGATCGGCAAGTCGCTCGAGGACATGGGCTATCCGCTGCCTTGGTTCACGCAGGGGCTGATGACGGTGGGGGTCTTCCTCCGCGATCACGCCTTGGCCGTGGGCGTGGGCGCGATGGTGGCGATCACGGTGGTGGTCGCGCTGCGAAAGGTGGCGCTCGAGGCGGTGTCGAGGGCGTCGCGTCGCGTGCCGCTGCTTCGCGACGTGGTGCTCACGCAGGAGTCGGCGAGATTCTTCACGGTGATGGCCGCGATGGTTCGCAGCGGCGTGACGCTCAGCGACGCCTTGGGCGTGGCCGTCAACGCCTTGAGCCATCCGCTGCTCAAGACTCAGCTCGGTTCGCTCCGCACCAAGCTCATCGAGGGCGGCAACCTCCGCACGCTCATCGACACGGTCAGTGCGCTGCCGCTGCCCACGCGACGCCTGCTCATGGCGGCCGAGCGGTCGGGCGATCTCGACAGCGCGTTCGAGACGCTCGCGAGCGACATGACCGAGGAGCTCGAGCGCCGCAGCGAGCGATTGCTGGCGGCGATGGAGCCCTTGCTCATCGTCTTCATGTTCCTCATGATCGGCTCGCTGGTCGTGTCGATCATGGTGCCGCTGATGCAGGCCACCAGCGGCGCGATGCGCTGAAGCGAATCGTCCTTGCGTCTCGTGCGCATGCCCGCCCGAAGGGCGGAGGGCGTGTTGCCGCGGGCGAGGGAAACCCGCGGACGACGGCGTGCTCCGGTGCGTCCCGAGGGGGCGAAACGGGATCGGGCGTTCACGCCCCGACGGGCGGCCTCGCCATCATCCATCCCAGCCACGTGGCCGCGAGTCCTGCACCGACATTGGCCGCGACGTTGAGCATCGCCAGGCCCGTTCGTCCGTCGCGAAGCAGCGAGATGGTCTCGAGTCCGAAGGCCGAGAAGGTCGTCAAGCCGCCGAGGAAGCCCGCCACCAGCAGCAGGCGGGCGGGGTGGTCGGCGGGATGGACGGGCACCAGCCGGGCGAGGGCCACGCCCGCGGCGAGGCATCCGGCGACGTTCACGGCCAGCGTCGCGACGGGGAATCCTGGCGAGGGCATGGCGAGCGACGCGCCGTAGCGCACCAGCGAACCCGCGCCGCCCCCGAGGAAGACCAGCAGCACGTTGATCAGCATGCGAGGGACGATAGCCGCGTCGGGTCCTGTGTTGCATCCGCGGGCGCATCGCCGATACCGTCCTGTCATGCCCGACACCACGCTTCCTCCCATGCTCGTCCTTGGCGGCGGTCCCGATGCCGAGCGCGAGGTGAGTCTCATGAGCAGCAAGGGCGTGGCCGAGGCCCTCAAGGCCGCGGGCCACGAGGTGCACTACCACGTGATCGACCGACTCGACGCGGCGGGCCTCAAGGCCCTGCCCGGGCGCGTGGTCTTTCCGGTGCTTCATGGCGGGTGGGGCGAGGGCGGCGCGCTGCAGGAACTGCTCGAGGCCGACGGGCGACCCTTCGTCGGGTGCAAGGCCGCGGCGGCGCGGCTGGCGATGGACAAGATGGGCACCAAGCTCGCCGCGGCGACGCTGGGCATCCCCACGGCGGCGGCGGCGATCGTGAACCCGACGGACGTGGGGCTTCCCTTCAGCGCCCCGGCGGTGCTCAAGCCGGTGCACGAGGGCTCGAGCGTCGGGCTGCACGTCTGCAAGGACCAGTCCCGACTCGAGGCCGCCCGCGAGGCGGTGAAGGCCGACATCGCCGCCCACCCGTCGCGCGTGTACATGGTCGAGCGCGGCATCATGGGCGGGCGGGAACTCACGGTGGCCGTGCTCGACGGCGAGCCTTTGGACATCGTCGAGATCCGCCCGGCCGAGGGCGTGTACGACTACCAGGCCAAGTACTTCCGCAAGGACACGCAGTACGTCACGCAACCGGAGTTGCCGGGCGATCCGACGACCTCCGCCACCATCCGCGGGCACGCCAAGGCCCTGTTCCGTGGCATGGGGTGCCGCCATCTCGCGAGGGTCGACTTCATCCTGGGGACCGACGGGGTGGGGTACCTGCTCGAGGCCAACACCATGCCGGGCTTCACCGGTCAGTCGCTGGTGCCCAAGGCGGCGGCCCACGCGGGGATCTCCTACGGGCGACTGTGCGAGATGCTGGTCGGATTCGCCCTCCGCGACGGGGCCTGAACCCTCGCCCGCACGTCGGTCGGCGGGGCGGTGTTCGCGCGAACGCGACCTACCCTCCGGGCATGTTCGAAAGGCTCACCGACACCTTCCAGGGTCTTTACCGCAAGCTCTCCGGCCAGGCCTCCATCAGCGAGAAGAACGTCGCCGACGCGATGGGCGACGTGCGGGCGGCCCTGCTCGACGCCGACGTGCACGTCGAGGTGGTCGACTCCTTCTGCGACGCGGTCCTCAAGGACGCGCTCGGACGCGACGTCACCAAGTCGCTGCGACCGGGCGAGGAGATGGTCGGCATCGTCCACAAGCGGCTCGTCGAGTTCCTCGGCGGCCAGGTGGAGCAGCCCGCGGCGGATGATCAGGCCGATCTGGGGCCCCTGGCGGGCCTGATGCCCAGGCTTCCCGTGCCGGGCGCGGCCACCGATGGCGACCTCATCATGCGGGTCAGTCCGGGGCCGACGGTGGTCATGATGTGCGGCCTGCAGGGCTCGGGCAAGACGACGACCTGCGGCAAGCTCGCCTCGTTCCTCAAGAAGCGCGGACGGAGCGTCATGCTGGCGGCGGCCGACCTCCAGCGTCCGGCGGCGGTCGAGCAGCTCGAGACCATCGCCGGTCAGGTCAAGACCGACATGCCCGGCGGCGCGGCGGTGTCGTTCTACGCCGAGAAGGACAAGACGGCCGAGTACGGCAAGGCCGTGGGCGTGGCGGTGCAGGTCTGCCGCCATGCGCTCGAGGTGGCGCGGCGCACCGGCGTCGACGTGCTCATTCTCGACACGGCGGGTCGTCTGCACGTCAACGACGCGTTGATGGGCGAGCTCAAGCAGGTGAAGCACGCGGTGATGCCGCACCACATCTTCCTGGTCGTCGACGCGATGACGGGCCAGGACGCGGTCAACTCGGCCAAGGCCTTCCACGAGCGGCTCGAGGTCGACGGCATCATCCTCACCAAGTACGACAGCGACACCCGCGGCGGCGCGGCGATCTCCGTCAAGCACGTCACGGGCGCGCCCATCAAGTTCGTGGGCACGGGCGAGAAGCTCGACGCGATGGAGGAGTTCCACCCCACGCGCGTGGCGGGTCGCATCCTGGGCATGGGCGACGTGGTCGCGCTGGTCGAGAAGGCCCAGCAGGAAGTCTCGGCCGAAGACGCGAGGAAGATGGAGGAAAAGCTCGCCAAGGGCGAGATGGACATGGACGACTTCCTGGGCCAGCTCAAGACGCTGCGCCGCATGGGACCGCTCAAGCAGTTGCTGGGCCTCTTGCCGGGCGTCGGCTCGATGCTCAAGGACACCCACATCGACGACAAGCAGCTCGACGGCGTGCAGGCGATCATCAGCTCCATGACCAAGGCCGAAAGGGCCAAGCCCTCCATCCTCGACAACAGCCGTCGCAAGCGCATCGCCAAGGGTTCGGGCCGCAAGGTCGAGGAGATCAGCCAGCTCGTCAAGCAGTTCGACATGATCAACAAGCTCTCGCGCACGATGTCGGGCTTCGGCGGCGATCGCGCCGAAGCCGTGCGACAGCTCTCGCGACAGGGCGGCATGGGCGCGGCCATCCCGGGGCTCAAGGGCATGCCCTCGATGCTCTCGAAGGGCACGACCGCGATGTCCAGCCCCAAGGACAAGTTCAAGAAGCGCAGGCGCTGAGCGTCGGCTCGGCGGCGAGGGGGCGTGGATGTCATCGCGCGCGGGCCCGCTGCACCCGACCGGTTCCGGTCTCGCCGAACCGACCAAGGCGCCATCGTCGCGACTCAGGTGCACAAGGACGGGGCCTGCTCGCACGCACGACGCATCGCGTCGAGCGCCCATGGCTCGGGCGTCGGCGGCGCGGGTTCAAGCGTGTTCTTCGAGCGATCCAGTCGCAGGGGCGAGCCCGACCTGAGCGTGAAGGTCGACAGCGTCGTGCCTTTGGCGTCCAGGAGGAGCAAGTCGAGCTTCACCGGGGCGGCGAGCGACTTGAGCATCAGGTACTCGATGCCGCTGGTTGGCGTGACGCCGTCCTGGAGGAGGTGCAGGATGGCGTACGGGTCGGTGCCGAGCGACGACGAGGCCGCACGGAGTTTCGGGCGACCGGGCGAGATTCGAATGGTGCGGATCGGGGGCATGCCCCCAAGGGAGCGGATGACGCCCGCCCATCCGGTCTCGACGCAGGCGCCTTGATCGAGGAGGTCGGGGCCGAGCGACAGGCGGCAGCGATCGATCGCCACGATGCTCTCGCGGAGGGTGGAGTGCGGGCCGGCGTGGAAGTCGTAGGCCAGTCCCTTGGATCCGGCTGCTTCCTCGTTCACGCTCACCTTGGCGTCGAGCCGCAGGCGAAGCTCCGTGACCTTGGCCAGATCGCCCGGCAGTCGAGCGCGAAAGGCGCCGGAGGCGAGGAGTTGATCGACGGGCTTGCCGCCGAGCGGGGGCTTCACCTCACGGTCGGCGACAGTGACGGGGGCGGGCTGGGGAGGGCGGATCTGGTCGTCGGGCGAGGATGTCATCGCGGGTCGTTCCGGAGGGGGCGTCATCGAACGGTCAAGGTCGCATCCACGGGGTCAGCAGGCCCGCGCTTGCGCCCGAGGCGAAGGCGACAGGGAGCACGAAGGGGTTCCAGAGCCAGAGCGAGGCGCCGTAGGCGGTCGCCGCCGCGGCGCACGAGAGTCCCATCGCCGCCACGCACCACCCTCCCGCGACCGCCGGGGCGCGGTCGCCGCGACGACGCACGAGCCGACGCGAGAGCGTCACGCCCGCGATGGCCGCGAGCGGCATGCCGATCAGCGCGACGGGGTTGTCGCCCTCGACGATGAAGCCGGAGCGTGCGACCATCGCGTCGCGTGCGCCTTGCACGGCGGCGGCTTGCAGTTCGACGCCCCACAAGAGGCGGTCGTGACCGTCGATGCGCCAGAGGTCGAGGGCCGGACTGGATGCGTGGCCGTGTCCGGGGCCGGGCGTCACGAGATCGCCGACGACGACCACCCGGTCGGCGAGTTGCCGAATCAGCTGTTGTCGGTCGAGGGTCCAGAGCGATCCTGCATCGAGACGGGCGCGGTCGAGGAGGGCCGCGGCGGGGATGCCGGGCAGTTCGAGCCGCAGGATGGTGTCATCGTCGCGCAGCGCCTCGAGTTCGACGCGACGATCGGGGGTGTCGGCCAGATCGGCCACGCGATCGGCTCGCGTGCGAAGGGTGAGCGGCGGCCTGCTGGCGCCGGGTGCGTCGCGTCGATCGTGTCGGAGCACGAGATCGGCGCGGTTCGACCAGGGTCGCAGCGTGATGTCGGGACGAAGCGACGATGCCGGATCGGAGAGCGCCGCGGCGGCCATGACTGACGCCGCGGCCATCGACGCCCCGTCCTCGCCCACGAATCCGGCCTCGACGCCGAGGTTGCCCAGGTCCGGCGAGAGACTCGCCTTGATCGACCGGGCATGCGAGGCGATGCGAGCGAGCCCGGGCTCGACCAGCGGGACGCCCCTGACCTCGCGCCAGTCGCTCATGCCGAAGCAGATCCAGCCCCGGGGCGCGTCGTCGGGCCCGCGGAATCGTTCGACGGCCTCGACCAGGGCTCGCGTGTCGGTCGCGTCGCCGGGGTGGGGGAAGAAGTAATCGAGCATCACCACGCGCGCGTCGAGGTCTCGCAACCGGTCGACGACGGCGGCGATGAAGGCGCGATCGGTGCGGGCGAGGTCGAGCCCCGTGTGCGCCGCGATGATCTCGCGGTCGATCGCCTCGAGCGTTTCGGTTCCCGAGTCGTCCGTCGTGCTCCGCATGCCCACCACGACGACATCGCGGAGCGAGGGCATCGGTGCGAGCGGCGCGATGACCCGGTACCACCCCGCATAGGCCCACTCGCCCGACAAGGCCGTGGCCCCGACCACCAGGGCGACCGCCGAGGCGGCGATGGTCGCGACGGCCGTCGAACGCAGGTCGCGAGCACTCGCGCCGCTCGCCAAAGGCGTGAGTTCTCGCGCCAACGCGCCGGCGTCGGGGTGACGCGCCGAAGCGACGGGGTCCAGCGCGCGTCGCAGGCACCGACGCAGTCGCTCGGGCAGCACCCGTCCTTCGATCCTCCGAGGGATCGGGATCGGCGCGGCGCCATCGCCCTCGTCGGCTCGCGGCCAACGACCGAAGACGAGCCGAAAGAGCGTGACTCCCAGCGCGTAGACGTCGACGGCGGCCGTGAACTCGTGCGGGTCGCACCCCTCGCGTCGCTGTTCGGGAGCCATGCATGCCCACGTGCCCCGCAGCGAGCCGATCTCCTCGCCCGCGTGGCGACGCTCGCCCGGACGCGTCGAGAACGCCAGGCCCAGGTCCGTGACCCAAGGCGAGCCCCGCGCATCGACGAGGATGTTGCCCGGCTTGAGGTCGGCGTGCACGACGGCACGCTTGTGCAGCACCTCGACGGTGGCGCAGGCCTTGACGAAGAGGGCGATGACCTGATCGAGCGGCATCCCGCGAGCGGCCTCGTCGAGCGGGCGCGCGCCATCGATCCACTCCATCGCGATGAACGGAAGATCGACGCCCTCGACACGGACGACGCCGTGCTCGAGCATCGTGGGCACGCTTTCGAGGTCGCGAACGCGATCGAGCAGTTCGGCCTCGCGGGCCAGGAGCGTCGCAGCCGGCGCGGTCCGGGCGGCGGGCACTTTCACTGCGATGCGCCGGGGGGCGCGAGGGTCGTGCAACCATGCCGCCCACACCTCGCCCATCCCGCCGCGGGCGACCGGAGCCTGCAGTTCGATCGCGGCGTCGCGTCCGATCCGCAGGCCGCGGGGCGGCGAACACCCCGGTTGCTCGCCCGATGGCGCGGCCGAAGGGTCCTTCGTCGGTGCTTGCGACGGCGTGTGGCTCATGGATCTCGCGACGCGATCCGGATGCGGTGGTGGAGGTCCGAAAGGGTACCCCTCCGTCGCGTCATGGTCCGAAAACACCGGCCCGGAGCCCGAAGTCGGGTCCGAGTCCCTTGCGGAGCGGTCCGATCGGGGGTATCTTCGCCGTGGAGCGGTTGAATCATTCGTGCCACGGGTGCAAGATGGGCGGGTGGCCACGCGAAGTGGCATGATCTGGCCGCCTCGAGGTTCGACCGCCGCGGACTCTCCATGACTCGACTGTCAACGAACGTCAATCCAGCGCCTTCGCCGTGGTGGTCCGCCTTGGCGGTGTTCGCGGCGGCGGGCGTCGCCCACGGCCAGGTCGCCAACCGCGAGACCGAGCCCAACGACACCAGGCAGCAGGCCAACCTCGTCGACAGCGGCGGCGAGGGCATGCGAGCCCGGCCCGACCCCGAGCGTGGCGACAGCATCACCGGCGCCTCCACGGGCAGCGGCGTGGGCACCGGTCTTTCCAGCGCCGACTACTTCCGCGTGCTCACCGCCGAGGATCCCTCCGGGCTCTATTGCTACTACTTCGAGTCGCCCTCGAATTCCGCCGGCGTCGAAACCTCGATGCGGGGCCTCACCCAGACCGGCGGCGTCATCAATCCCGGCACCGACGCGCTCGCCCAGCAGGGAGAGACCGGGCCCGTCCGCAACATCTGGTACGGCACCGGGCCCTCGGCACGGTTCTTTCTCCGCGTCACGGGCAACCCGACCACCACGGGCCCCTACAGCCTCGAGTACAACTGCGTTCCCTACGAGCCCATCGCGCACGGCGGCGGCAGCGACGCGTCCGAGCCCTATCCCGCCGGCTCCATCACCATCACGGCGTACTCGACGCCCGCGGCGAACCTCGACTTTTGGATCTACGACGACCAGTTCAATCCCATTCCGGACTTCGGTCACGATGATCCCGACGCCTCGGGCCTGACGCGGACGTTCGCGCCGGGCGTCTATTACGCCGCCCTCACCGACGACAACCTGCTCAACGACCAGCCCGCGGCCTTCGACGATGCGAACCAAGCCGCGGTCGTGCTCGAGTTTCCCAACGTCACGGCGAGCAGCAGCCCGGTCTTTCCCTTCGACACCATGGGCCTGACGATCACGGCCGGCGGGCCGCCCGTCTCGATCAGTGGCAGCAAGAGCCATCCGTTCCAGGTGATTTACTTCAGATTCGTCGTGGTCGATCCGCTCGCCTGTTCGCCGTGCCCCGCCGACTTCAACGGCGACGGAGGCGTCGACGGTTCCGACGTTGCGGCCTTCTTCGACGCCTGGGAGGCGGGCGCGCCGTGCGGCGACGTCAACGGGGACGGGGGCATCGACGGGCAGGACATCGAGGCGTTCTTCACGTCGTGGGAGGCAGGCGGCTGCTGAGCGGGTGCGACGCAGTCGCCGAACTGGGGCGGGCCGCCATGGGATGGGTTCAAGAGACCGGGGAGGATTCCGCATGAGGCGTTCGATCATCCGCGTCGCATCCGCCTTCGGGGCCTGGTGCCTGGTGGCGAGCGGTTCGCTCGCGCAGACCTGCGGTCAGTGGCTGGAGGGATCGGGCGTGCCCGGTGTCGACGGGACCGTTCGCGCGATGGTCGAGTGGGATCCCGACGGTCAGGGTCCGCGGGGGCCCGTCATCGTCGTGGGCGGAGCGTTTTCCGTCGCCTCTGACCTCGCGGCGGCCAATCTGGCCGTGTTCGATCCCGCGGCGGGCCACTGGGAAACGCTCGGTGGCGGCGCGGACGGCACGGTGCTCGCGTTGGCCGTCTCGCCGCAGGGCGATCTGCTCGTCGGCGGGGAGTTCTCGCACGTCGGTTCCACGCCGGCCTCGCGGATCGCGCGATGGAGCGGCGGAGCGTGGCAACCGGTGGGCGACGGCTTCAACGGCTCGGTGCGCGCCATCGCCTTCGACGGCGCGGGCGCGGCGATTGCGGGCGGCCTCTTCACGCAGTCGGGGATCACCTCCGTCAACGCCATCGCCCGCTGGGACGGTGCGGCGTGGACGTCCATGGGCGCGGGGTTCTCCAACGCCGTCAACGCGATCGTGGCGCTGCCCACGGGCGAGATGGTCGCGGGCGGCGCGTTCACCGCCTCGGGCGCCACGCCGCTCTCGCGGATCGCCCGGTGGAACGGTTCGGCGTGGTCGGCCCTCGGCACCGGCGTGAGCGGCGCGGTCAACGCCTTGACGCTCCTGCCCGGCGGCACGCTGGTGGCGGGCGGCGCGTTTTCCTCGGCGGGCGGCACGGTGGTCGGCCGCGTGGCCCGGTGGAACGGCTCGGCGTGGTCGGGGTTCGGCGGCGGCATGAACCTGCCGGTGGCCGCGTTGGCCACGCTGGCGGACGGTTCCTTGGTGGCCACGGGAAGCTTCGGCACGGCCGGGGGCGTGCCGCAGGCCTTCATCGCCCGTTGGACCGGCGCGGCATGGACGGGTCTTGGCGGCGGCCTCGACTTCAACGGATCGTCACTGCTCGTGGCTGCGAATTCGACACTGTACTGCGGGGGCGACTTCGGCATGGCGGGCGGCGTGTCCGCGAATCGCATCGCCTCGTGGGACGGCACGCGCTGGGAATCCACGGCCCGAGGCTTCAACGGCCCGGTGACCTGCTTGGCGCGTCGGCCGGACGGCAGGGCCATTCTCGGCGGGTTTTTCACCAGCACGCCCGACGGCGAAGCGAGGGGCGTGGTCGAGTGGGACGGCAACCGATTTTCGGCGCTCGGCTCGGGGCTGTCGGGCACGGTCTATGCGGCCGCGGTCACGCCGGCGGGCGACGTCGTGGTCGGGGGCGCGTTCGCCACGGCGGGAGGCGTGGTGGCGAACAACGTGGCGAGGTGGAACGGCACGGCGTGGACCGCGCTGGGCACGGGGACCGACGGCGTGGTCTACGCGTTGGTCATCATGCCGTCAGGCGACATCGTGGCGGCCGGCCAGTTCGGCGCGGCGGGCGGCGTTGCCGCCTCGAACATCGCGCGTTGGAACGGCGCGACGTGGAGCCCGGTCGGCGCGGGCGTCACGGGCTTTGGCGCGGTGATCAACGCCTTGCAGATGGCCGCCGACGGGAGCCTGGTCGCCGGCGGGAGCTTCCGCGATGCCGGAGGCGTCGCGGTCGACAACATCGCGCGTTGGGACGGAGCGACGTGGAGCGGGCTGGGGGCGGGGCTTGATTCCTCGGTGACGTCGCTGGCGACCGCCGCGGATGGTTCATTGGTGGCGGGGGGGCTGTTCACCACCTCGAGCGGGCCGCCGCTTCGCGGCGTGGCCCGCTGGAACGGCGTGGCGTGGAGTGCGCTCGGAGCGGGCCTCAACGGCAGCGTCTACGCCGTGCTGGGCGACATGGGCGGGCAGATCGTCGCGGGCGGCGCCTTCACGGGCTCGGACGCCACCGCGCTGGGCTTCGTGGGTCGCTGGGACGGCACGGCGTGGCGATCGCTGGGCGAGGGGGTCAACGGGCCGGTCACCGCGCTGGCGGCGGCCGACGCGACCACGCTCGCGCTCGGCGGCGACTTCACGACGGCATCAGGCTCGATCAGTGCGCACGCGGCCCTCTTCAGCTTCATCGGCGAGGATCCGGCCATCGAGACGCAGCCGGTCTCGACCGCGGGGTGCGTCGGCGGATCGACGCAGTTCTCCGTGACCGCCTCGGGCACCGCGCCGATCGCGCACCGCTGGCAACTGCTCGACGGCGCGACGTGGCGCGACCTCGCCGACGGCGAAAGGGCCGGCGTGGCGACCTTCGCCGGCGCCGACACGCCCACGCTCACCATCAGCGCACCGGTGGCGAGAGAAATCCAGATTCGCTGCGCTGTCGCCGACTCGTGCGGCACCGCGCAGAGCGACGCAGCCCTCTTCAGCGCCTGCGCCTGTCTCGCGTGCCCGAGCGACTTCAACCAGGACGGCGGGATCGACGGCCTCGATGTCGAGGCCTTCTTCCTCTCGTGGGTCACCGGCTCGTGCGACGCCGACGTGAACGCGGACGGCGGCACCGACGGCGGGGATGTCGAGTCGTTCATCGTTCGCTGGCAGACGGGCGACTGCTGAGCGGCGGCGCCGGGTCGACCCGCATCGCGGCGACCCGATCCGCGAGGTCAGGCCAGGATGTCGCGCACGACGTTGCCGGCGATGTCGGTGAGGCGGAAGTCGCGGCCCTGATGGCGGTACGTCAGTCGCGTGTGGTCGATGCCCAGGAGGTGCAGCAGCGTGGCGTGCAGGTCGTGCACGTCGACCGGGTTCTCGACGATGTTGTACGAGAAGTCGTCGGTGCGTCCGTAGGCGATGCCGGGCTTGACGCCCCCGCCCGCGAGCCAGATCGAGAAGCAGCGGGGGTGGTGGTCGCGTCCGTAGTTGGTCTCGGAGAGCGTGCCCTGGCTGTAGACGGTGCGGCCGAACTCGCCGGCGCAGAGAACGAGGGTGTCGTCGAGCATGCCCCGACGCTTGAGATCGAGGATGAGCGCGGCCTGCGGCTGGTCGACGGCATTGGCCTGGAGGCGGATCTCCTTGGGAAGGTTGTTGTGGGCGTCCCAGCCGCGCATGTAGAGCTGGATGAAGCGCACCCCTCGTTCGGCGAGTCGCCGGGCGAGCAGGCAGTTGGCGGCGAACGACCCGGGCTTGGTCACGTCGGGCCCGTAGAGATCGAGCGTGGCCTGATCCTCGTCGGAGAAGTCCGACAGTTCCGGGACGGACATCTGCATGCGATAGGCCATCTCGTACTGGGCGATGCGCGAGCGCACCTCGGGATCGAGCGAACGCGCCATCTCGCGTTCGTTGAGCGCGCCCACGAGATCGAGCATGCGGCGGCG
>CAIYWI010000155.1 GCA_903929885.1 uncultured Phycisphaerales bacterium | reverse complement strand
GTGGAGATGGCGACGGAAGGGTGAGGCGGACCCTCGCATGTTCGCGCACGCCAGCCCGCTTCGGGCGTCCCTTGGTTGAGCCGGGGTGCGCAGCCCGGCTTTGCGGGCAAGCCCCCGGCGGCGGGCGCCAAGCATGTGGAGGCCGGCGCGGAGGGCGTTTGAGCAAGATGATTGTTCTTGATTGATGTGTCCGGGCCGTAAAGGCCGGGCTGCCGGGGCGATGAGGGGGTTGATGCGTGTGCCCGAGTTGCGTGCCGTGGGCTTGATCTGGGTGCGCGGGGCTGAGACGTAGACTCTTGCTCGCGAATGGGCGATCTTTCACGGGTTTCCCTCACCCGCGTTGCGGGTTCGGTCACCCGTGGCAACACTCGTCCGCCCTCCGGGCGGCGTGCATTGTGGTGGGGTCGTGGGGCTTCGCGCGGAGTGTGGTGGGGCCTGATTGCTCGCCCGTTTTGGGGCGAACCAGCGGTAGCCGTGTGGCGCGGCCCGGCTTTGCGGGCAAGCCCACGGCGGAGTTGATACGCGCGGCGGGGTTGCGTGATGATGCGATCCGTTGACCGTGCCCCCGACGCGAATCGGGGCTCGTGATCGGCAACTCCTCCGGGGTTGATGCGCACGGTGCGACGCGTCCGGGGGTGGCGGCGAAACGCCGCCGCCCACGGCTACGTTCGAGCATCGCTTCGCGATCCCCGGTCGTGCTCACCCCGCTGCTCTCGCCTTGACGAGCGTCTCTTCCCATTCGGTGTCGGGGTCGCTGTCGGCGACGATGCCCGCGCCGACGCTGTAGGAGATGATGCCTTGGGTGAAGGTGGCGGTGCGGATGGCGACGTTGAGTCGCATGGTGCCGTCGTCGCCGATGAAGCCCATCGAGCCGCAGTAGAAGCCCCGGGGCGTGGTTTCGAGTTCCTCGATCACCTGCATCGCTCGGGCCTTGGGTGCGCCCGTGACCGATCCGCACGGGAAGCAGGCGTTGACGGCCTCGAGCAGCGAACGGTCCTGGCGGCGGCGGCCGCTGATGCGGGCGGTGGCCTGCACGATGGCCGCGGCTCCCGAGCCGTGCTCCTCGATGGTGCGGGCCTCGTCGACGCGCACGCTCCCAAGGTCGCAGGTGCGGCCGAGGTCGTTGCGGAGCAGGTCGACGATCATCGCCAGTTCCGCGCGATCCTTGATGCTCTCGTCGAGGGAGGCGTGCGCCCCCGCGCCGGCGCGAGTGCCCTTCATCGGTCGCGTGGCGAGGGTCCGCGTCGACGGGTCGTGCTCGAGGAAGAGTTCGGGGCTCAGCGAAGCGAGCGTGAACCCGGGGGCGGCGAGGAATGCGCCGTGGCGGGGCCTTGCCACGCGACCCCGCGCGATGAACCAGCCCAGCGGATCGCCCTCGAAGGTGGCGCGAAGTTCGTGCGCGATGTTGGCCTGGTAGATGTCGCCCGCGCGGATGTACTCGAGCGTGCGACCAACGGCGTCGAGATATGCCGCCTTTCCGGTCTGCGAACGGAACTCGCCGCGGGTGAAGGGGCGGGCGACCGGGGTGGCAAGACGCTCGGCCAGACGAAGATCGCCCAGTTCGCTCCAGGTGCCTTGGGCGTGATCGAGCAGCAGGGCTGCCTCCACGCGGGCGAAGCATGCGTCGGGGAGGGGGGAGCGTCGGGGGGCGATCAAGGGGCGAGTGCCGAAGTGGTGACCCGCGGCGCCGGTGGCGACGTTCCAGCCGTGTTCATACGAGAGGGCGCCGATCCAGCCGCCGACGCGGGGTGTCGAGGCGGGCAGGTCCGATGGGGGCAGGGGCGAAGAAAGCGCCTCGGCGGGGTCCCCGGTGAAGCGCGAGGCGACGCCGAGCATGCTCCAGCCCGATGCGACGTCGCCGCCGACGACGGCGGCGAGCGGCAGTTCGCGCGGCCAGCGTTCGAGGGCCTCCCAGAGATCAAGCTGCAGCGGGCACGTTCGCACGCGGGAGGGTACCGGCCCCTGAGCCCTCGGGAAGCATCGCGGCGAACTGAGCGGCGCGGGTCGTCCAGCGGTGGTGGCCCAGGGTGCGGGCCAAGCCGCACGCTCCGAGGGCCTTGCGGCGGGGTTCATCGCGGAGGAGGGCCTCGACGAGCGCGGCGGCGTGCAGGGGCGAGTCGAAGAGCTCGATCTCGGTGCCGGGCGTGAAGCACGGTTCCACGCCGGGGCGTCGGTGCATCACGCAGGGGACGCCCGCGCCGGCGATCTCGAAGGTCTTGAGGTTGATGCCGTGGTCGTCCTGGCGTCGCATGACATTGAGCGCGACATGGCCGCGGCCGTAGGTGTCGCCCATGGCGTCGTAGGGCACTTCGCCCAGGTCGGTCGCCTGCATGCGCCATGGGTCGAGCGCGTGGCGACCGAAGAGGGCGACGCGGAAGCGGCGGCTGAGCCACGAGACGGTGAAGGCGCGTTCGTGCGATTCGATCTCACGGAGGAGCATCGTCGCCTCGATGTAGAGGCGGCGATGAAACGTGAGCGAGGGGATCGACTCGAGCACGCGACCGAGCATCGGGGCGTCTCGGCGGGTCAGTTGCGATTCGACAAGTCGAGCGACGCCGGAGGCGGATTCGCCCAGCGGCGACGCGGCGAGGAGTTGTCGGAGGCGGTGCTCGACCGACGCGGCGGCATGTTCGCGGATGGCGAGCATGTCGGGGTCGTCTCGTTCGAGTTGCTCGAGGGCGATGGCGGAGGGTGCAGGATCGCCAAAGCCCAGCGAGACCACGATGTCGAAGTCGGGGTTTGTCGCGGGCCGGCCTCTGGGCGCGACGCCGTACGGGAGCGACTCGACGCGGCCGAAGCCGAGGATGTCGCGCATCTCGGCGGCGGTGGCCGGGTTGTTGACGAGGTGAACGAGCGTGGGCGAGGCGAAGATGGAGGAGTCGACCAGGTGGCGAACGCTGCCCCCCTGGGCCCAGTGGGGGGCGTCGAGCCAGAGGCAGACGTGAGGGATGGCAAGGTCGTCGAAGATGGTGCGGACGGTGCCCCCCGGCTCCATGCGGTGCATGAGCAGGTTGAGCATGTTGCCCCACATCGCCACAGTCAGGTCGGGACGGACCTGCTCGAGCATGTCACGAACGTGGCGAGTGAAGGCGGCCAGGCGATCGGCGCGGTCGGGCGCGGGTTCCGACAGATGCGTCCAGACCGGAGCGAGATCGAGCACCTGCACGTCGTGCCCCGCGGCGACACACCCCTCGAGCAGGTCGACGAAGATTCGTCGTGAGACGGTGCCGGGTTGGACGAACGCGACGATGCGCATGTGCACGGGTCATCGACGCGTCGGAGGGGTCGGAAAAGGCGGGTTGTGCGTTTTATGACGGAGCACGAAGAGGCCATCGTTTCGGGCAGCGGCCCGAACCGGGGGGCGACGCATGGATGGCCTGAAAACGACAACAGCCTCCCGCGGCGTGCGGGAGGCTGTCGGCTTCAGGCGATTGGATGGAGG
>CAIYWI010000154.1 GCA_903929885.1 uncultured Phycisphaerales bacterium | reverse complement strand
GTCGGTGAGCGTCGGCCCGTTCCAGCCCATGAAGGCCGCGAGCCCCCCGGCCCGCTCGACCGTCCCCTCTCCGGGCCGCAGGTGGAGGTGGTAGGTGTTGGCGAGGACCATCCCGGCCCCGGTCTCGCCCACGCGGCCGATGTCCACCCCCTTCACCGTGGCGGCGGTGCCCACGGGCATGAAGAGCGGCGTGCGCACGCCACCGTGCGGCGTCGTGAGTATGCCGGCCCGCGCCGCGCCGTCGGTGGCGTCGAGTTGGAAGGAGAAGCCCGGCTGCATGCGAGCGAGTCCAGTCGCCCGGGTATGCGACGGCGTCCCAGCGGTCTCGAGGACGTGCCGGCGGGCAGCCGAAGGGGATCAGAAGATTCCCAGGGCCTCGAGCGAATACCGCACGATGAGGCCCGCGACGACCACGCTCACCATGCTCATGAGCTTCACGAGGATGTTGAGGCTCGGGCCGCTCGTGTCCTTGAAGGGGTCGCCGACCGTGTCGCCCACGACGGCCGCCTTGTGGGCGTCGCTCCCCTTGCCGCCGTGCACGCCGCTCTCGATGTGCTTCTTGGCGTTGTCCCAGGCGCCCCCCGCGTTGGCCATGAACACGGCCACGCAGAAGCCGGTGGTGAGGCCGCCCACGAGCAGCCCCATCACGCCGCCGACGCCGAGCAGGAGACCGGTGACGATCGGCACCACGAGGGCCAGGAGCGACGGGAGCACCATCTCCTTCTGGGCCGCCTTCGTGCTGATCGCGACGGGTGAGGCATAGTCGGGGGTGTCGGTGCCCTGCATGATCCCCGGCTTCTCGCGGAACTGGCGGCGGACCTCCTCCACCATGCCCTTGGCGGCCCGGCCCACCGCCTTCATCGTCAGGGCGCAGAAGACGAACGTGCTCATCGCGCCGAGGAACATGCCCACGAGCACCTTCGGGTTCATGAGCGTGACGTCGTAAAAACGCATGTAGTCCGCCATGTAGGCCTTCTTCACCTCGACGACCCGCCGCTCGCTCGCAAGCTTCTCGATCGTTTCGGCATCCGGCGCGGGCTCGACGAGGCTCTTGGCCGGGAGCTTGGCGAATCCCGGCAGCGCGCTCGGGTCGAGCACCATCCACGTGCTGTTCTTGTCGGGCTCCGGGCCGAGCTTGACGGCGATGCCCTTCGAGAGCTTCACCCACTGACCCTCGGTGAGCTGCGTGCGCTTGCCACCCACGGTCAGGTATTGGTCGGGCGTGCCCTCCACGTTCTCGGCCACGGCCTGGCCCCAGCGGTCGAAGCCGATCCGCACTTCCTCGACGTAGGCCGCGAGGAGCGCCAGCGCCGTGAGCGCCGCCGAACCGATCGCGAAACCCTTGCCCGTCGCGGCGGTCGTGTTCCCCAGGGCGTCGAGGGCATCGGTCCGCTCTCGGACCATCTCGGGCAGGCCCGCCATCTGGGCGTTGCCGCCGGCGTTGTCGGCGATCGGACCGTAGGCATCGGTCGCCAGCGTGATGCCGAGCGTGGAGAGCATGCCGACGGCGGCGATACCCACGCCGTAGAGGCCCATGGCGAAGGCGGCGGGCGAGGAGAAGTCGAAGCGGTTGGCGAAGCCGAAGGCGAGGAGCGTGGCGGCACCGGTGATCATGACCGGAGCCCACGTCGAGAGCATGCCCTCGGCAACGCCGCCGATGATGATCGTGGCGGGACCGGTGAGAGCCTGGTCGGCGAGTTCCTGTGTCGGCTTGTACTCGTTGCTCGTCGAATACTCCGTCCACTTGCCGATCAGCCAGCCGGCCACCAGGCCGATGATCACCGACACGGCCACGCCCAGATGACTCCAGCCGAGGAGCATCCAGGTGAGGACGAGCGATGCGCCGACGATGGCGATCGTGGACAGGTTGATGCCCTTGGCGAGGGCCGCGAGCAGGGCCTTCTGCGAGGAATCCTCCTGCGTGCGCACCTGGAAGATGCCCCACACGGAGAGCAGCGTGCCCACCGCGGCGATCGCCATCGGCAGGAACAGCGCCGCCATCTGCATGCGGTAGTCACCCATGAACGCCGCCACGCCGAGGGCGGACGTGGCGAGGATCGAACCGCAATAGCTCTCGTACAGGTCGGCGCCCATGCCGGCCACGTCGCCCACGTTGTCGCCCACGTTGTCGGCGATCGTCGCCGGGTTGCGGGCGTCGTCCTCGGGGATGCTGTGCTCCACCTTGCCCACGAGGTCGGCACCCACGTCGGCCGCCTTCGTGAAGATGCCGCCGCCCACGCGGGCGAAGAGCGCCTGGGAACTCGCCCCCATGCCGAAGCAGAGCATGGTGACGGTGATCTCCTCGAGCGACAGCGGCTTGAAGCCGAGCGCCGGCACCGCCCAGTAGAGGATGAAGAACCAGAGCATGATGTCGAGCAGGCCCAGGCCCACGACCGTCAGGCCCATGACCGCCCCCGCGCGGAAGGCGATCTGCAGGCCCTCGTTGAGCGACCGCTCGGCGCCGGCCGCCGTGCGGTTGCTGGCAAGCGTCGCCGTCTTCATGCCGAACCAGCCGGCGAGCCCCGAGAACAGGCCACCGGAGATGAAGGCGAACGGCACCCACGGGCTCTGCACCTTGAGCGCGAAGGCCATGATCGCCAGGAGCACGAAGATGGCGACGAAGAACAGCGCCACCACCTTGTACTGCTGCTTGAGGTAGGCGTCGGCGCCCGTGCGGACGTAGCCGGCGATGTCGATCATCCTCTGCGTGCCCGGATCCTGCCGCTCCATCCACCCGTAGAACTGCCAAGCCTGCCAGAGGGCGAGCACGGATCCGACCACGCCGAGCAGCCACCAGAAACCGAATGGCCCGAGCAGCCAGAGCGTCTCTCCGGCTGCGGGGGCCGCCTCGGCGGCCAGAACCGGCACGGGCAGGGTGGCGACGATCGCGGCCACGGCGGCGACGAACGGTGGGAAAGACGACTTCACGAGCGGCGTGCTCCGGGGCGGGGATCGGTGGGCTTCAGACGCGGGCACGGGCACGGAACCCCGCCTCGCGGGCGAAATTGAAACCGCCCCGCAAAGGCGTGTCAAACGCCGCGAGCGTGGCCCGGGCGGCTCACGATGCGGGCTCGTCGGGGCCGATCGCGGCGTCGGCCTCCTCCTGCTCGCTCGGAGGCACGGGCACGACGGCCGCGAGCGCGTCCCCGTCATCGACCCGCATGATCCGCACGCCCTGCGTGTTGCGCCCCATCGGCCGGATCTCGCGCACGTTGACACGCTGGATCTTGCCACGGGCGGTCATCATCAGCACCTGATCCTCGTCACGAACCGACACGATCGACACGACGGCGCCGTTGCGGGCGCTCGCCTTGATGTCGCGCAGCCCCTTGCCGCCGCGGTGCTGGGTGCGATACCGCATGCCGCTCGAGGTCTCGTCGTCGGACTCCTCGCCGGCCGGTTCAGCCGCCTCGGCCTCGCCGCTGCCTTCGCCGTCCTCTCCGGGCGCCGGCCCCGACAGGGGCGTGCCGCTGCCGAAGGGCGTCCGCTTGCCATAGCCGTTTTCACAGACGGTCAGCAGGGTCGCGTCGGGATCGGCCACCACCATGCCGACGAGCCGGTCACCCGCACCGAGCTTGATGCCGCGAACGCCGCTCGTGTCCCGCCCCATCGGCCGGGCGTCGCTCTCCGGGAACCGGATCGCCATCCCCTTGGCCGTGGCGAGAACCAGCTCGTCCCCCGGCTTTGTGATCACCGCGTCGACGAGCTCGTCCCCCTCGCGGAGCTTGACGGCGATGAGGCCCTTCGTCCGTCGGCGGCGATACTGCTCGAGCGCCGTCTTCTTCACCATGCCGCTCCGCGTGGCGAGCATGAGATACCGGTCCGCATCCTCGAACCCGCCCACGGCGCGGCAGTCGGCCACCTTCTCGCCCGGCTCGAACTCGAGCAGGTTGACGAGCGCCCGCCCCTTCGCGTCGCGCGCGAGCTCGGGCAGCTCGAAGACCCTCATCGAGAAGACCTTCCCGAGCGTCGTGAAGACGAGCAACCAGTCGTGCGTGCTGGCCACGAAGAGGTGGTCGATCGGATCCTCCTCGTCGACCGTCGCTCCCTTGAGCCCCTTGCCGCCGCGCCGCTGCGCCCGGTAGACATCGGCCGGCGTCCGCTTGCAGTAGCCCGATCGGGTGATCGTGACCACCATGGTCGCCTCGGTGATCAGCTCGGCCATGTCGCGGATGTCGCCCGCCTCGCCGCTGATCTCGGTGCGGCGGTCGTTCGCGTGCTTCGCCTCGAGTTCCACGAGCTCCGCGCGGATGAGGGCCTTGATGTTGGCCTCGCTCGAGAGGATGCGGCGGAATTCGGTGATCTTCGCCAGGAGGTCGCGGTGCTCGCCTGCGAGCTTCTCCTGCTCGAGGTTGACGAGCTGCCCGAGCGTGAGCCGCAGGATCGCATCGGCCTGCACGGGCGAGAGTCCGTAGGTCTCCGCCACGCCCCGCTCCTCGGTCAGGATGG
>CAIYWI010000153.1 GCA_903929885.1 uncultured Phycisphaerales bacterium | reverse complement strand
TGCGCTTCTTCGTGTCGATGAAGCAGTTCTTGAACCGCGACAGCCACGCGATGTCGTTCTCGGTCAGGAAGCCCTTGTCGTAGTCCGATACGACCACCGCGTCGAAGTCGTCCGGATTGTAGGCCCTGACGTCCTTCCACACCTTGTCGGGCACGTTGTCGTCGTCTACGCGCAGCAGTTGCTGCCCGCTCTTTTCGTCGATGTAGCGGGTCTTGAACGACACGCCGTTCTTCGGCACCTCGCTCACCACGTCCACGCCGAAGGCGCGCAGGTTGGCAGCCACGTTCAGCGCCATGCCAGCGCGGATCTCGGTGCCGTGCATCGACAGCAGCGGGGCCGACGCCTCGGGGTTCAGCCGCTTGATGGTGCCGTACTTGTAGACGTCGTGGCAGGCGTCCCCGATGACCAGAAACCTCATTGCCCGTCACCCGGCAGAACGCGGTAGTTGTCGGTCGGGTCGTCGTGGGTCGAGACCTCGGACACCGTGCCAGCCTCCAGACAGATCAACTGGTGCGGCGAGAAGCGCGGGTTGTGCCACACGGCCCCCGGCATCAGGCTCATGGTCTGGATCTTCGCCGTCTTGGTCTCGATCCAGCGCACTTCGAAAGCACCCGATCTCACCATCCATGTCTCGGTCTTCTTGGCGTGGAAGTGCATCGAGCACCTGCCGCCCTTCTTAAAGACCAAGTCCTTCCCACAATACTCGTCCTCGTCCGACCAGATCAGCTCGTGCCCCCAGCCCTTCTCCACCACACGCATTGACTACTCCCGTTGTTGATTTGCCGTCGACATAGGGGAGGATGACGACCTTCGCGAGATCGTGCCCCACGACCTCCTGCTCCCTGTAGTCTCCCCCCTTCGTGATAATATCAGGCCTCACGCGCTTGATAAGGGCGTGCGGCGTGTCCTCGTCGAAAATGTAAACCGCGTCCACGGCGCGCAGGGCGAGCAGCACCTTCTTGCGGTCCTCTTGGCTATTGATGGGGCGGGTGCCGCCCTTCAGCCGACGCACGGAGGCATCGCTATTCAAGCCAACGACCAGATACTTTCCTAACGCGCGCGACTGTTCAAGGTACGCGACATGGCCCGCGTGCAGGATGTCGAAGCAGCCGTTGGTGAAGACTAGCATGTGCGCTGTATCGCGACCTGATACCCGGTCGGCGTCTCCAGAACACGCAACCGATTCCAGTTGCAGGCGATGAAGGCGTCCACCGCCTGCTTCGGGCTGTCGTGGATGCTGTCGCCGTAGCGCCAGCTGACCGCGTCGTCGAAGAGCATGACACCGTCCTTGTTCAGCAACTCGAACCCCAGCGCCGCATCAAGCAGCACGTCCTTCGCGAAGTGCGACCCGTCGACGTAGATCAGATCCGCCTTGACCCCGCGCAGGCGCAGGTCAATCAGCCCGTCGAGCGACGTCTTCTCGATCAGTTCCACCTCTGGGAACGGGTCGATGTTGTCAAGGAACAGCCGCCTCGCTTCGTCCAGCACCGGCTGCTTGAGGTTCTCGGATGCCGTGAACGGGTCGATGACGTAGTAGGAGAACGGGCCGCACTGGCGCAGGAAGGCGGCGAAGTTGCAGGTCGTCTCGCCTTCGAAGGCTCCGATCTCGATCACCGTCCTCGGGATGCCGACCTCGTTGAAGATCCGGCCAAGCGACTGCTTGGTGTGGTCGTGGAAAATGACGCTGAACTTCATCGGGCCAGATCGTCGTTGCGCTGTGTGGTGCGTCCTTCGAGCGGGCGACCGAGGATCGTCGTGTCCTTCATGTCGCCTTCCCAACCGTTGTAGGCGTAGATGCCCATCTGGTGAATAGGGAAAATGTCGGCCCGCAGCATAATGTCGAGCGGCGCGCTGATGCCATACTTAAGCACATGGGCCAGCATATTCTTGGCCACCGCCGGGTCGATGGCGTAGGCGTGGGCGCGGCAGATGAAGTGGTAGTTCGGCCCCTCGCTGGCATGAGGAGGCGTAGGCATCACGGCCCACCCTTGGTTCACCTGCTCGTTGCTGCCGAGGTAGCAGATCGAGTTGAAGACAGCGTGGTGCGTGTAGGCTTGCACCATGATCGCGTCATGCTCCAGCACCACCAGCGGCTGATCGTCGAGCACACACTTCTGCCACAGGCTGATGTGGGACAACGCGCAGGCCACCTCGCCGCGCGTCAGGTAGTGGTCGGTCACCTTGACCATCGCGGGCACGCCGCCGTGGTGCGCGGGCGGCTTGATCGGGTTCTGGATGCCGTCGTAAGCGTCCCAGTATTGCCAGCCCATCCCCGCCAGATCGCAGCTGTCGGAGGCTCTCTTGGCCTTCTGGGCTGACTTCTCGTGGTCGGGGATGCGGATGATGTAGGCTTTGGAAACGGTCTGGTTGTAGCTGTAGTTGAGGGAATGCACGAGGTTAGCCTTTGGTGATGGCGGCGGTGTGATCGAAACTTGCCGCAACCTGAGACCAGTTCGTCAAAGCGCCAATCTGAACAGGGCTGGAACGGTAGACGACAGTGCCGTCGCCGAGTTGGCCGGAGCCGTTGGTACCCCAAGACCACATCGTGCCGTCGGTCTTGATGGAGGCGGTGTGGTAGATGCCCGCCGCAACCTGCGACCAGTTGGTTAATGCTCCAACTTGAACAGGGCTGGAGCGGGCGACGACAGTGCCGCTGCCGAGTTGGCCGAGGGTGTTATCCCCCCATGTCCACAGAGTGCCGTCGGTCTTGACAGAGGCGGTGTGGCTGCCGCCCGCCGAAACCTGAGACCAATTCGTGAGAGCGCCGATTTGAACAGGGCTGGAGCGGTTGACAACAGTACCGTCGCCGAGTCGGCCGTCGCTGTTGAGGCCCCAAGTCCACATCGTGCCGTCGGTCTTGATAGAGGCGGTGTGGTAAAAACCAGCCGAAACCTGAGACCAGTTGGTTAGAGCACCAACCTGCACAGGGCTAGAGCGTTGTATGACAGTGCCGTCGCCGAGTTGGCCTCGGTTGTTGAGGCCCCAAGTCCACATCGTGCCGTCGGTCTTGACAGAGGCGGTGTGGCTGCCGCCCGCCGAAACCTGAACCCAATTTGTTAAAGCGCCCAATTGAACAGGGCTGGAGCGGTTGACGATAGTGCCGTCGCCGAGACGGCCGTTGGTGTTTCGGCCCCAAACCCACATGGTGCCGTCGGTCTTGACAGAAGCGGCGTGGTTGGCGCCCGCCGAAACCTGCGACCAATTAGTCAATGCCCCAATCTGGACAGGGCTGGAACGGTCAACAACAGTGCCGTCGCCGAGTTGGCCGAAGGCGTTGCTGCCCCACGTCCACATGGTGCCGTCGGTCTTGACAGAGGCGGTGTGGGCGTTGCCCGCCGCAACCTGTACCCAGTTAGTCAATGCCCCAATCTGGACAGGGCTGGAACGGTCAACGACAGTGCCGTCGCCAATTTGCCCGTTGTTGTTGCTGCCCCACGCATACAACTCTCTCGGCAGCACCGGCTTCGGCCAAGCCCCAGCCTTCTCGTACTCCAGCACGGTGTCCAGCGTCCACATGCCAGACGCCGAACCGCCCTCACCCGCCAGCGGCCCTGACGAGTTCGGAGGCGTCACAGTCGGAGGCGTCTTGCTGATGACCCCGCCGGGGTAGCGTTCGGCCATAGGAGTCTACTCCGTCAGAGCGCGTCTACGTCCTCGTGCGTCACGGCGGCGTCGATGGCGTCCATGCGATCCTCGAAGACAACACGAGCAGCATCGACCACCGCAGCGTCATACTGGGTGTCCGGATACTGGTCGGTCTCCTTGGCGATCTCCGCGTCCACCACGGCCTTGAACGCCGCCTTGGCCTGCGCCCGCAGACCGTCCTTGCGCTCCTCGACCTCGACAGCACGCTTGCCCCACACGATCTGCGCGGGCGTCACGTCGATGTCGAAGTGGTGCGTCGTCACCATCTCGCGGTGCGGCACAAGGTCAGGCATGACCTCGACAGCCTCGCGCCAGCCAGCTTCTTTAGCTAGCTTGTCATCCGAGGGCCTGTAGTCCCATACGTCGGTGACTTGCCCGTTCTTCACTCTGATCCAGAAGCCCGCTTTCGTAGGCATGGTGCAACTCCTTTTTCAACTCGCTGAAGACCGAAGCCCAGTCTCCGTGTCCCTTCTGCCGAAACAGCCTCACGCTGTCGTACCACTCAGTCCCATTCCCCGGCTTGGCCCACAGATAGTACGGCAGAACCGGAACCACGATCCACGTCGGAATGCCCATAGCACCAGCGAGATGAGCAACAGACGTGCATGACGTTACCACAAGATCGCAGGATGCAACAGCCATTGCCGTTGCCCCCCAATGCGAAAGATCGACCTGCTGCACCCACGAGGGCCGATGCTCCGCACCCTCGTCACGCTGCAAGCTGATGTAGTCCGCGTCAAGGCCCTTCACCGCGTTGAACAGGAACTGCGGCGGGAAGATCCGGTGCTGCTCATGCTCGAACTGGGGGTTGCCCTGCCACCTCAACCCAATGCGCAGCCTGTCGCCGCGAGCGACATCCGGCTTGCGAATGTAGGCCGAGCCGTCGATGTCGCGGTACTGCCACCCCAGCGGCACGCTCGCCGTCATGCTCGGCACCCAGAAGTCATGCACGACGCCAAACGCAGCCTCGTGCTGGATCACCATGTCCACGCCCTCGGTGTTCCGCATGACCACCGCCAGAGGCCCAGAGCAAGCCACGATCACCTGATTGCCGCGCCGCTTCAGTTCCCTCGCGAACCGCGCACCGTGGATCTGGTCGCCCAAGCCCGCCTCAAGGTTCAGGAGCGCCGTGCCCGTCTGCTGGCCGTCCCACATGGGCGTCGGCACATTCGGTGCCTCGTTGCCGAAAACCTTCTCGATGCGACCCCGGTTGAGCAGGATCATGCCGTCGAGGAGGTGCCCCTTCCGCATCTCGTACCAGCCGCGATTGAAGGCGGCGCGGTGGTTCTTCGGTTCCTTGATCGCCAACTCCTGCGCGATCTGCTCGCCCTTCTCGAAGTCGCCGATCAGCCCCGCAGCAAGCTGCATGTCGAGCGGGTGGATCATCTCGGTCGTCAGAGGCTTCTCGCGCCAGAAGCAGGGCTGCACAAAGGTCTGATACATATGTTCCAGAACGTCGCGGCTATCTTGATTGTGCTGCTTCTTAAGTTCAGGTTTGACATCATGTAGGCCCGGAACCTGCCATATTTCTTCATCACGCTCTTTAGGTGCAGTTTCATCCAAATGATGCAAGTCGTAGTCGAAGGCAGGCAGACCAAGAAACTCCTCGATCCGACGCATCTGCTTCTCAGGCTCTGCCAGCAAGTCTTCGTATTCTACAAAAAGAAAGCACGACTTGTCGGCGTTGTAGCCGCTGTTGAGCACCTGATACGACTTTTTTAGATGGTCAATTAATTCACTTGTACGCAGGAAAGTCTCAAGATCGTTCGGCTTAACAATACGAACAAAAGATGCTGCACAGTCTTCGACATTACGGACAGTGGCGATGATCTTAGGCTTGCGGCCAAGAAGGTCTTCTAAAACAGCAAGGGAGGATGCCTCTGCCCAATTACGGGCTTTGTCAATAATGACCGGCTTCTCGATGTGGGCGTACTTCGCCTCCATGATGCTGCGGAGGACGCGCTTGATCTGATCTGCATCTGGTGCAGCTTGCTCAGCACTGCTACCCTGCCATGCCTTGAAAGTGTTAAACATTACCTCGCCCATGCCGCTCGTGGGGCTGGCGTGAACGTCAGGGTGCTGGTTCAACAGCGCGGCCAGCACGGTGCTGCCGGAACGGGGGAGACCTGCGAGGAAGTGGAACTGGTGCATGTCAGTTGGATGTGCTCTGGAAGATGGCGAGGGTATGAGAAGAGCCTGCTCCAACCTTAGACCAATTAGTTAGAGCGCCGATCTGAACAGGGCTGGAGCGGTTGACGACAGTGCCGTCGCCGAGTGGGCCATCGGCGTTGCCGCCCCAAGTCCACATGGTGCCGTCGGTCTTGACGGCGGCGGCGTGGTCGTTGCCCGCCGAAACCTGCGACCAGTTGGTCAAAGCGCCCACTTGGACAGGGCTGGACCTGCCAATGGTAGTGTTGTCGCCAAGTTGGCCACTGACGTTGCTGCCCCAAGCCCACAAGGTGCCGTCGGTCTTGACGGCGGTGGTGTGGCTGCCGCCCGCCGAAACCTGCGACCAGTTAGTTAGCGCGCCGATCTGGACAGGGCTAGAGCGGGAGATGGCAGTGTTGTCGCCGAGGCGGCCGGCGCTGTTGCTACCCCAAGCCCACAGAGTGCCGTCGGTCTTGATAGAGGCGGTGTGGGCGGCGGCCGCCGCAACCTGCGACCAGTTAGTTAGCGCGCCGATCTGGACAGGGCTAGAGCGGAAGATGGCAGTGCCGTCGCCGAGGCGGCCAGAGCCATTGTTGCCCCAAGTCCACATGGTGCCGTCGGTTTTGATGGAGGCAGTGAAGATTCCGCCAGCCGAAACCTGAGCCCAGTTGGTCAAAGCGCCCACTTGGACAGGGCTGGAGCGGTTGACGACAGTGCCGTCGCCGAGGCGGCCAGAGCCATTGTTGCCCCAAGTCCACATGGTGCCGTCGGTCTTCACAGAGGCGGTGTGGTCGTCACCAACTTCCATCTGATACCAATTCGTCAGCGCGCCAACCTGAACAGGGCTAGATTTGTAAACTGTGGTGTTGTCGCCGACTTGGCCTTGAGCGTTGAAGCCCCATGCCCACATCGTGCCGTCAGTCTTAATGGCCGCGCTAAACGAATTGCCCCCAGAAACTTGATACCAGTTGACCAGCGCCCCCACCTGAACAGGGCTGGATCGAGGCTGAAGATCATTTAGCCCCAGTTGGCCGCTGCTGTTGCCGCCCCACGCATACAACTCGAACGTCGGCACCCCCGTCCACCGCCCCGCAGCGATGGCCTGCACCTGATCCTTTAAGTTCCAGACCCCGGAAAAATTAGGCATTTTTCTCTACCTCTTGCTGTGCCGCAAGTCTTTTCCTAACCCAGTACGCTCGGATCGAAGCACCGCGCTTGAGGCGCGTCTCTTTCGAGATGTTCTTCCCAGCGGCACTAAGCTTGGCTCGGGTCTCTTCACTAGGTGGTGCCTTCCTCAGCGCAGCAGCGCGCATGTTCGCCTTCGCCTGCTCACTAGGCTTGTAGCCCAGCCTCGTGGCCCTGAACTTAGCCAAAGCTTCCGGCGTGCGCGGCCTGCCGGGGCGCCCAGTCATAAGCGCGGATATCTTGGCCCTATGCTCTTTCGAGAGAGGGAAGCCAGTCACGCCTTCACCACCACCAGTCCTGTTCACGAGAGGAGCATTCATCCGCCGCAGGCAGGCGATCAACCCCTTTTCCAACTCAAACGAGATCTCTTCTGACGAACAGTCAAGCTTGCCCATCAGAATGTTTTCCCTGCCATACTTCGCCACAACGTTCTTGTGGTGGGGGTTGCGCTTCGTGAAGTTCAGCATCCGGCGTCCGTGGCCCTTCCCAACGTAAAACGGCGTGCCGTCAGGCTTGGCGTGGATGTAGCCGTAGAACTGACCGTCCTTGAGAGGAGTATACACAGCGACCCCGGAGAAGTTCGGCATGTTAGACTACTCCGTAGAGGGCGAGGGTGCGGTATGCTCCTGCGGTGGCGGAAGTCCAATTTGTCAGAGCGCCAACTTGGACAGGACTGGATCGAGCAACAATGGTGTTGTCCCCCACCTCACCCGATGAGTTTCTGCCCCAAGCCCAGAGTGTCCCATCGGACTTAGTCGCCATAGAATGATCCCTAGCTGCCGATGGGCCTAACCATGTTGTCAAAGAGCCAATTTGGGTAGGGCTTGATCTTGCAGCAACATTATTAATCCCAAGTACGCCATAAGTATTAGTCCCCCAAGACCATAGGGTTCCGTTTGTTTTTACCGCGACAGAATGCAGTGACCCCCAACCATTTGATGCTTTAGACCAATCGGTGCTTGCGCCAACTTGAATTGGGCTGGAACAGTTGGGGCCTGATCCGTTGCCAAGCCGCCCAGAACTATTACTGCCCCACGCCCACAGAGTGTTGTCCGTTTTTACCGCAAGAACAAATTCTCTTCCAACAGAAACACTTTGCCAATTTGTCAAAGACCCAATCTGGACAGGGCTTGACCTGTTTGATGCTGGGTTTGACCCGGCAAGATTTAAGCCTAGCTGCCCGTAAGCATTACTTCCCCAAGAATATATTGATCCTAAATTTGTAACAGCTATAGACATTTGAGATCCCGTTGAAACGGACGCCCAATTGGTAAGCAATCCTATTTGGACAGGACTTGATCTTGTGTAAACTGTGGAATCACCCACCTCACCATTTCCGTTAGACCCCCACGCCCACAGAGTGCCGTCTGTTTTGACGGCTGCGGAAGTAAGGGTTACCGGACCATGATTCCCCCCGGCCGAAACTTGGCTCCAATTCGTAAGAGCGCCAACTTGTACGGGGCTGCTTACGTTTACCCTATTATTTAAGCCAAGATTTCCATTTGTATTAAACCCCCAAGCAAATAGTGTTCCAGCAGTAGTAACCCCCAAAGAAAAAGTTGACATAGACACCGACGCCCAAGTTGTTAAAGAGCCAACCTGTACAGGGCTACTTCTTTTAATCGCATTGTTGGTGCCTAACGCTCCACCGGCTGGCTCTCCCCACGCATACAACTCAGCCCCAGAGTAAATCGCGTTCCCCGTATCATACTCCGTCAGCCGACCCGGCCCGTATGGGTTCAGCGCCTGCATCCTGATCTTGAACGTGCCGCCAGCAGGGGGCGACACAGTGATCGGAGACGACGTGCCCGTGCCGCCCGTCGAAACGCCGCTGCTCTCGTCAACAGCAGTCACCACATACGACGTAATCGCCCCGTCGCCGTCATCAGAAGGCGGCGTGAAGGCGACAGACGCAGAGCCGATGGACGTGGTTACGCCGGTGATTGTAGGGGCGTCAGGAGTGCTGAGAAGCGTGAAGGCACTCAGCGTTCCGCCGGGGGTGCGAGCCATGAAGCACTCCTTACAGTCACGAGATCTCTTCGTAGCTGCATACGACCTTCAGGTCATTCGCTGCACCCGCCGTCGCACCAATCGACCGATCCTCCTCAAGGTAGATCGAGGTGTTCTTGTCTATGACCACGAGCGACGCGTCCGCAGGCACGCTCACCGTACTGACGATCTGGGTCGCCGTGCCGCCGATGTTGTCCTCGCTGTAGAGCGAAATCGTGATGTCGGCAGCGTTCGTGCCGTCCACGTTCGACACGACCAGCGAATTGATCTTCAGCACCTTGTTGCTCGCCGCCACGTTCTCGACGACCAGCGTTGCGTTCGTGGTGGTCAGGTTAACCACCGCCGACTTCCCCAGAATGGAAGTGGCATTGATGATGTTCGGGTTTGCCACGGTACGTTCTCCTTATCCGAAGATCAAAGCCGCAGCGATGGCTTTGCCGAAGCCGATTCCCGCGCTGCCAAAACTCAAGTTGCCCGAGCCGTCCGTCACGATTGCCTGTCCGCTCGTCCCATCCGCAGCAGGCAGCGTCAGCGTGTAGCTGACCGTCACCGTCCCCGGAGCCTGAAGCGCGACGTACTGACCGCCCGTCGTGTCCTGAAGGCGGAGGTCGCCGGTTCCCGTGATGTCGACCTGACCCGCCGTCACCGCCGTGAAGGTCGGGCTGTCACCAGTGCCGAGACCCAGCGAAGTCCGAGCCGTCGCACCGCTCTCCGCAACCCACGTCGACCCGTTGCCGACGATGATGTTGCTGTCGGTCACAGCCAGTGCGCCAATCGCCGTAAGCGTGGCCGTCAGAGGCTGGAAGTTGAACGTGCTCGTCAGATCGACGACGTTGGCCCCCGCACCGCCACCATCCGAGTAGACAATCGCACTCTTGCCGTCTGCAACTGTGACCGTGGACCCCGATCCCTGCGACAGCACAACGCTCTGACCAGATCCGTTCTTCACGAAGTACAGGTGCTGCGCGTCGTTGGGCGAGATCGTGACTGTGTTCGTGCCGCTGGGGCTGCCACCGAACACCAGCACCCGGTACTGGCCGTCGGATAGCGTGCCGTCGCTGGTCGTCAGCGTGTGCGTCGTACCGGACAAGGTAATCGCGCCGACGCCGTTGGTCAGCCGGTCGATGATCGACAGGTTCGTGTTGGTCGTCGTACCCCACGTCCCGGACTGTTCGCCCGTCGCGATAAGCTCGATGCCACCGTTCGCAGTGTATGTACTTGCCATGCCCGTTCCTTACGCCGCGATT
>CAIYWI010000152.1 GCA_903929885.1 uncultured Phycisphaerales bacterium | reverse complement strand
GGGAAGTCGGTGTCGTCGCCGCGGACGGGGGGCTTTTCGCCCGGGCGTCGCCACCACCGGGCGATCGACCAGGGCATGCGCTCGAGGCGCGACTCGGCGTTGTACTCCGACTGAAGTCGGTACTGCACGACCTCGAACTGCAGCGGGCCCACGGCGGCGAGCAGGGCGACCTTCTGGGCTCCGCCTACGGGCTCGAAGCGTCGCACCACGCCCTCGCGGAGGAGCTGCTCGAGGCCGAGCGTGAACTTCTTGGCGTTGCCGGGCTGCGGATTGTGCAGGTAGGCGAAGCACTCGGCCGTGAAGTCGGGAATCTCGTCGAAGACGATCGTGCGGTCGTCGGTGAGGGTGTCGCCGATGCCGAAGAGGTCGTTGCCCACCAGGCCCACGACGTCGCCGGCCACGGCCTCGTCGACGGTCTCGCGCTGGTTGCCGAAGAGTTTCTGGGCGTTGCCCAGCCGCACGCGCCGGCCGCTCTGGGCGTGCACGGCGAACATGTCGCGCTCGAAGCGGCCCGAGACGATCCGCACGAAGGCCACGCGGTCGCGGTGGCGGGGGTCCATGTTGGCCTGGATCTTGAAGACGAACCCGCTGAAGCGGGCGTCGTCGGGGGCGATGGCGCCCGCGGCGGACTGGCGCGGGGTGGGGGGGCTGGCGTGCAGCAGGAACGAGTCGAGCAGCAGCTTGACGCCGAAGTTGTTCATCGCGCTGCCGAAGAAGACCGGCGTGGTGTGGCCCGCCAGCACCTCGGCCGGGTCGAAGGCCGCGCCGGCCCCGTCGAGCATGCGGATCTCGTCGAGACTCTCGTGCTGCTCGGGGGCCTCGAGGATCGACGTCAGGCCCGGGTCGTCAAGGCCCAGCACCTGCACCGGCGCGGCCTGCGCGCCGCGGCTGGTCCGCTGGAAGAGGTGCACCTGGCGCTCCAGCCGGTCGTAGACGCCCTTGAACGTCGGACCGGTGCCGATGGGCCAGTTCACCGGAAAGGCCTGGATGCCCAGCACCTTCTCGAGCTCGTCGATCAGGTCGAGCGGCGGCCGCGTGGGCCGGTCGCACTTGTTCATGAACGTGAAGATCGGCACCCCGCGGCGGCGACAGACCTCGAAGAGCTTGCGGGTCTGCGGCTCGACGCCCTTGCCCGCGTCGATCACCATCACCGCCGCGTCCACCGCCGTCAGCACCCGGTAGGTGTCCTCCGAGAAGTCCTTGTGGCCCGGAGTGTCGAGCAGGTTGACGCGACAGCCCCCGTACTCGAACTGCAGCAGCGTCGAGCTGATCGAGATGCCGCGTTGACGCTCGAGCTCCATCCAGTCCGACGCGGTGGAGCGCTGGTCCTTGCGTGCCGTCACCGAGCCGGCGAGGTCGATCGCGCCGCCGTAGAGCAGCAGCTTCTCGGTGAGCGTCGTCTTGCCCGCGTCGGGGTGCGAAATGATCGCGAAGGTGCGGCGGGTGCTGATGGCGTCGGCCAGAGTGGGCATGAGGGACCTGAGGGTAGGGGCCGGACGAGGGGCCGGGTCAGGTCATGCTCGCCACGCGCTCGACTTCGTCGAGACTCGTCACGCCCTCGGCCACCAGCCGCCAGCCGAACTGCTGGAGCGTGGTGAAGAGGCCCTGCTCGATGATCCGCTTCATGCCGGTGATCGACGGGTTGGAGAGGACCATGTCGCGCAGCTCGTCGTTGAAGTCGAGCAGCTCGAAGATGGCGCGGCGGCCCCGGAAGCCCGTCCGCAGGCAGCGGCTGCACCCGGTGGCGGCAAAGGTGTGCGTCTTGCCCATGAGGTGCTTGCCCACGCGCGTGGCCACGCCGGGGGGCACGGGGTGGGGCTGCTTGCAGGTGGGGCAGAGCACCCGCACGAGACGCTGGGCCAGCACGAGGTTGAGCGAGTTGGCCACCAGGTACGGCTCGACGTTGAGGTCGAGCAGGCGGAAGATGGCGACGATCGATTCCTTGGCGTGCACGGAGGAGAAGACCAGGTGCCCGGTCATCGCCGCCTGCATGGCCGTGCGGGCGGTTTCCTGGTCGCGAATCTCGCCGACGAGGATGACGTCGGGGTCTTGGCGGAGCACGCTGCGGAGCATGGTGCCGAAGGTGTTGCCCTTGTGCTCGTCGATGGGGATCTGCGTGACGTGCTCGAGCTGGTACTCGACGGGATCCTCGATGGTGATGACGTTGCGGCTCACGCGGTCGATCGATCGCAGGCAGTTGTAGAGGGTGGTGGTCTTGCCGCTGCCGGTGGGGCCGCATGTGAGGATGAGGCCCGAGTCCTGCTCGCAGACCTTGCGGAGGCGCTCTTCCATGTAGCCCGCGAGGCCCAGGTCGCCGATCGAGCCGGGCGCGCCGCGTTGATCGAGGATGCGGAGCACCAACTTCTGGCCGTGCATCGAGGGGGTGAAGCTCACGCGGTACTCGACGCGTCGGTCGGGGAAGACGCACGAGAAGTGGCCGTCCTGCACGGCGTCGCGGCCTGCCACGTGCATGTGGCAGGCGGCTTTCACCACGCCCACCAGGAGGTCGCCCACGCGACGGGGCGTCTCGCAGATCGAGACCATGTCGCCGTCGACGCGCATGCGGATGTTGCTGCGGTCGGGCTTGGGCTCGACGTGGATGTCGGTCGCCCGCGACTTGCTGCCCAGTTGCAGGAGCAGCCGCAGGGCGTTGGGGCCGTCCGAGGTGCCCGAGAGGACGTCGGTGGGGTTGCCGTTGGCGTCGATGATCGCCACGCCCTCGGGCGGGCAGCGGGGTGGCAGTTCCTCGAGCATGCTCGAGAGCTCGAACATCCACGAGAGCTCGCCGCTGTTCATCGTGGCGGCGGCCATGCGTTCGGTTTCAGCCGCGGCGGCCGCGAAGGAGGCCGCCAACGCGCTCTCGCCGCGGTCGGGCGTCCGCGGCCCCTCGACGAGGAACTCGTGCGAGCCGACCTTGACCACGTCGCCGGCCTTGAGGGCGATCGACTCCACGCGGACGTCGTTGACCTTGGTGCCGTTGCGGGAGCCCAGGTCCTTGAGCAGCAGTCGTCCGGCCGGGTCGGCCTCGATGCAGCAGTGGAGGCGGCTGGCCCGTTCGTCGATCAGCGGGATGGTGTTGTCGGGCCCGCGTCCGATGGTGATGCGACCCTGCCCCAGGGGCACCGGCTTGGAACTGCCGCGGATGGGCGTGAGCGTGTAGGCGTCGGGCGGCATGGCGTGATGGGTTCGGCAAGGCATGATACGCCCTCGCCCGGTGGCTCTCGGCCCTTGCGTTCGTCCTTCCATTCGGGCCTCCATTCGGCCTTGCCGCGGGCCCACTTCCTACACTGGCTTCCCCATGATCGACCTCAAGCACCTTCGCGAGCAACCCCAGCGGTACAAGGACGGCTGCGCCAAGAAGCGGATCAACGCCGACATCGATCGGCTGCTCCAACTCGACGAGCAGCGTCGCGCCCTCCTGACCGCCATGGAGGCCCGGCGGGCCGAGCAGAACCGCATCGCCAAGGAGAGCGGCCCCCTCATCGGCAAGCTGGCCGGCGCGATCAAGAAGGCCTCGCCCGAGGAGGCGGCCAAGCTGCAGGCCGAGCTCGACGAGCTCAAGTCGCGCCCGGCCGCCCTCAAGGCGCAGATCACCGAGATGGAAGGCCAGCTCGCCGCCGTCGAGCCCGAGCTGAACGCGATTCTGCTGCAGGTGCCCCTGCCGCCCGACGACGACGTGCCGGTGGGCTCCTCGAGCGACGACAACAAGGAGCTCAAGCGTTGGAACCCCGCGTGGTTCGACGTCTCCAAGAGCTTCGAGGCCAACAAGGGCTTCAAGCCCAAGACCCACATCGAACTCGTCCGCGACCTGGGCCTGGCCGACTTCGAACGCGGCGTGAAGATGGCCGGCACCCGCAGCTACGTCCTGACGGGCGACGGCATGCGGCTGCACCAGGCCGTGCTCCGCTACGCCATGGATCACATGATCGATCGGCAGGGCTTCAAGCCCATGTCGGTGCCGGTGCTGGTTCGTGAGGAGGCCATGGTGGGCACTGGCTTCTTCCCGGCCGGGCGGGAGCAGGCGTACCACATCGCCGAGTCGCAGCGCATCGCCGCCGACGACCCTTCGGGCTCGGGGGCGAAGGGGTATGACCTCTTCCTCACGGGCACGGGCGAGGTGGGGCTCATGGGCCTTCACCAGGGCGAGATTCTGGATGAGGCCTCGCTGCCTCGGTGTTATGTGACCGTGAGCACGTGCTTCCGTCGCGAGGCGGGGGCGGCGGGCAAGGACACCGCGGGCCTCTACCGCATTCACCAGTTCGACAAGGTGGAGCAGGTGGTGATCTGCCGCGCCGACGAGGCCGAGAGCCGGGCGTGGCACCAGAAGATGATCGGGTACGTCGAGGCGATCCTGCAGGGGCTGGAGATTCCGTATCGCCTGCTCCAGTGCTGCACGGGCGACCTTGGCCCCAAGAACGCCGACATGGTCGACATCGAGAGCTGGATGCCCGGCCGAGGCGAGCTCGACGGCGACGGCCGGCCCCGCGGGGCGTACGGCGAGACGCACTCGGCCAGCCGCCTGTACGACTTCCAGTGCCGCCGCCTGAACATGCGGTATCGGGCGGGCGGCGAGGGGGCGGGCAAGGGCGAGACGACGTTCTGCCACTCGCTCAACAACACCGTCCTGGCCAGCCCTCGCTTCCTGGTGCCCCTGCTCGAGATGTACCAGAATGCCGACGGCTCGGTGACCATTCCGGCGGCCCTTCGGCCGTACATGGGCGGCAAGGACCGCATCGGCTGAGACGCCCGGCGTCCCGCATAGACTGTGGGATGCACCAGCGGACGGCAGGCATCTTGTCCGTGGGGGACGAGTTGATCCTCGGGCAGACGCTCGACACCAACAGCCGCTGGCTGGCCCAGCGGTTGGTGGACGTCGGGATCATGCCGCTGATCCACGTGACCGTCCCGGACACGCTCGAGGCCCAGCGCGACACGCTGCGGTCGCTCGCGTCTCGCGTCGACGTGGTGGTGTGCAGCGGCGGGCTTGGGCCCACGGCCGACGACCTGACGCGCGAGGCGTTGGCGGGCGCGATGGGGACGAGCCTTGAGCTCGATCCCGTCTCGCTGTCGCAGGTCGAGGCGTGGTTCGTCTCGCGCGGGCGGCAGATGGCGCCCATCAACCGAGTGCAGGCGATGATTCCGGGAGGGGCCCGCGCCATTCCCAATCTCAACGGCACCGCGCCGGGCATTCACGGTGCGGTGGGCGGGTGCGAGGTCTTCTGTCTGCCGGGGCCGCCCCGGGAGATGATGCCGATGTTCGAGTCGCACGTGCTGCCTCGACTGCGGCCCGACCCTGCCGCGGCGATCACCACGCGCACCATCCACACCTTCGGCATCGGCGAGAGCGACTTGGCCCAGCGGCTGGGCGACCTGATGAATCGCGATGCGAGGCCCACGGTGGGCACCACCGCGAGCGGGGGCGTCGTGTCGATTCGCATTCGCCTGCAGGGCGAGGCCGCCAGCGAGGAGTCGGCGCGAGTGCTGCACGAGTGCGAATCTCGCGCGAGGGCGGCGGCCGGGGTGTACGCCTTCGGCTCGGGCGACGAGACGCTTGCTTCCTGCATCGTGCGGCTGCTGCAGGAGACGGGTTCGACGGTGGGCACGGTCGAGAGTTGCACCGGGGGCGGGCTGGGGGCGATCCTGACGCAGGTGGCGGGTTCGTCGATGGTCTATGCCGGGGGCTTCACGACCTATTCCAATGAACTCAAGACTCGTCTGGCGGGCGTGCCGGAGTCGATGTTCGCGACTGGCGGGCCGGGCGCGGTGAGCGGGGCCTGTGCGTTGGCGTTGGCGCGAGGTGGCGTGGAGCGACTCGGCGTGCACCACGCCCTGGCGATCACCGGCGTGGCCGGCCCCGGCGGCGGGAGCAAGGAGAAGCCCGTCGGCACGGTCTGGATCTCGCGGGCGAGTCGCGACGGCACGAGCGACACGCGGCGGTTCCTCTTCAGCGGCGATCGTGCGTTCATTCGCGACCTCGCGGCCAAGTCCGCGTTGGCGATGCTGCGGCTGCGGCTGGTCGGCGCCGATGCGCCGCTGCTTCGCGAGGCGGAACGATTCACGCCGTGAGATGCGTCAGTCGTTGACGGCGTCTTCCTCATCTTGCACTTCGTCGTGGGCCTTGCAGGCCTCGAGGATGCCGATGAGTTGCAGGTCGGGCACCACGTGTTCCACGAGTTCGTCGTGTTCGAAGAGGGCGGCCGCGTCGCCGCCGGTGGCGATGATCTGGGGGTAGGCCTCATAGGCCTCTGCGTAGGCGTTGATGAGGTGGTGCACCATGCCCACCGCCGCGGCGGTGACGCCCAGGTGCATCGCGTGCGTCGTGTCCTTGCCAAAGGCGCCTTGGGCGGGGTCGGGGGGCGTGTAGGTCAAGGCGGGCAACGCGGCGGTGCCCGCGTGCATGCTGCGGAGCATCATGTTGACGCCCGGGGCGATGGCCCCGCCCTGGAACGTGCCTTCGCCATCGACGAAGTCGACGGTGATGGCCGTGCCCGCGTCGACGACGATGCATGCCTGCTTGGCGCGTCGCCACGCGGCGAAGGCGCACAGGATGCGGTCTTGCCCCAGCGTGGTGGCGTCGTCCAAGGCGTGATTCATGGGCACCAGCACGTCCTTGCCGATGCGGAGCACCGGGCCGTGTCCGGCATCCTCGATGGCCCTGGCGATGGCCTCGGCCCGAGGGGCGTTGACGCTCGACATGACCACCGGAAGGCCGTGGCGTTCGGCCGTCCACTCGGCGGCGGCGTGGGCGGCCGCCGCGGCGTCGTAGCTGGCGATGGTTCTCGTCGACGAGAGGTCGCCATCGATGAAGAGGCCCATGCGGGTCCGGGTATTGCCCACGGCGATGGCGAGCAGGTGCGTCGAGTCGCTGGTCATGGGGGCAGGGTAGGGACGACCCTACCATCTCCACCATGAGAGGGTCCTTCCTGCCGAGCGTCGCGTGGTGTGCCCCGTCCGTACTGATCGCCCTTGCGGCGGCCCAACCCTCGGTCTCGATCGACCTCGCCGGCGCGAGCGTTCCCTCCCTCTCGACCAACCCGCCCGACGTGGTGCGAACCAGCGGCACGGCGACCGTCAGTGCCGCCCCGGGCTACCTCTATTCGTTCAATCCGGTGGTGCGTGGCACGGGACTGCTGGGCGGCATCGTCATCCCCAACCCGACGCCCTTGGGCGACGTTCTCAACTCGTTCGTGCCGGGGCAGTATCGCGTCGTGACGGGGGCGATGCGCAACCCGCCGGGCACGAGGCCGTGCCGCGTGTTTCAGAATGCCGTGGGGGGGACGTTCTCGGGTCTTGCCATCAACCTGACGCTGGCGCTCGAGGTGCTCGACACGGGCGTTGGGCAGGCGGGCGTGCGCAACATTTCGAAGCCAAGCGGACTTGGATTGTCGATCGTGTCGGGAGCGGGCGTGATCACGGCGTGGACACCGCCGCCCCCGGTGCACACGGAATGGCACTTCGAGGGCGACCTTCGCAGCGTGCGAGAGACGGGCGCCGCGTTGATGTCGGGGCCCTCGAGGTTGCGGTACCTCGATGACCCTGCGTTCGGGCCGATTCTCGGGGGGCCCGGCCAGGAAACCCAGTATCCCGTGCCGCCCACGCCCACCGGTGTCACGCAGGCGCAATCGGCCTTCGGCACGGCGTCATCGTTCGGCTTGCCCTTGCCCGGTGGCGAGGATGACATCGTCTATCGCACCAGCCCCACCCGCAACCTTGCCGATCCGACCAATCGCGCCAAGTCGCGAGGCATTGGTCTTGCGCTGTGGCCCAACACCCGCGACTTCTGGCCCGACGACAAGTTGAGTCAGTGGACGCTGGTGTGGGATCTCTTCATCCCGGCGCAGGCGTGGGCCTCGGAGTTCCCCGTGGCGTTGATCGAGGACAACCACAACAACGACGGCGCGGCGGATTGCCTCATTCGCCAGGCCGCGGGCGTGGGCTCCATGGGCCACTCCGTGCAACCTGGCGAGTTCGTCGCCTCGTCGCGTCTGGCGCCGGGACG
>CAIYWI010000151.1 GCA_903929885.1 uncultured Phycisphaerales bacterium | reverse complement strand
GGCTCAACGAGGGCTTCGCCACCTATTCCGAGGCGCTGTGGGCCGAGTACAGGCCGGGGAGCACGGGGCGAGACGCCTTGTTCGCCAACATGGCCGCGAGGCGTCCGAGCAACCCGGGCGACAGCGTGTACGTGTACGACGCGGCCAACATGAACCGCATCTTCAGCGGCGCGTATTCCTACAACAAGGGTTCGTGGGTGCTGCACCAGCTTCGGCGGATCGTCGGCGATCAGGCCTTCTTCGAGGGCCTTCGAGAGTACCGGCGGCGGTTCGAGGGGTCGGCGGCGACGACCGTCGACTTCGCGGCGGCGATGAGCTTCGTGTCGGGGCGAGATCTCTCCAACTACTTCCAGCAGTGGGTCATGGGCGTTGGCGCTCCCGACTTCGCCTTCGGCTGGCGGAACGCGACCATCGGCGGCAGGCCGCACCTGATGCTGCGACTTCGCCAGACCCAGGCCGCGACATGGCCGGGCACGGGCGTTCCCGGCGACGCGTTCGCGATGCCCGTCGACATTCGCGTGACGTCATCGTCCGGGGCGACGACGCACCGCGTCGAAGCGGCTGCGAGGTCGCAGCACTTCCTGATTCCGCTCGATGCGCCGGCGACGGACGTCGCGGTTGATCCGGAGAACTGGATCCTCTCGTACGCGAAGGTGGCAGAGGCGTACGTGGACGGGCCGGCGAAGGTGGTGGCCACCTCGCCCGCGCCCGGGGCCGTCGTCGTCGGTTCGCCCGCGTCGATCGTCATCGCGTACAGCGAACCCGTGACGGTGCCCGCGGGGGCGATCACGGTGACCGGACCCGGCGGAGCGGCGGTTCCGGCGACGCATGCGTATGACGCCGTCGCGATGCGGAGCACGCTGACCTTCGCCTCGCCTCCCGCGGCGGGCACGTACTCGGTGCGAGTGCCCGCGACGGTGCTCACGGTGGCGTCGGGTCTGGCCATCGACGGCGAGATCGCGGGAGGGGTGCTCCCCAGCGGCGACGGATCGGCGGGCGGCGATGCCGCCTTCGCATTCACCGTCGAGGCGCCACGGTGCCCTGCGGACTACAACCTTGACGGCGGGGTGGATGGCGGCGACGTGGAGTCGTTCTTCCTCGACTGGGAGGCGGGCGAGGTCGGGGCCGACGTGAACGCTGACGGCGGGGTGGACGGGGGCGACCTGACGGCCTTCTTCAGCGCGTGGCAGGCGGGCGGCTGCTGATTCGAATGCCGGCGGCGGCGGGGAGGGCCTGCCCGGGGGTCCGGGTTGTCGCGTGCCGCCGCGGCGGAGCATGATCGGGTCCAAAATCCCGGTTTCTTGGAACCGCGGGTGGCAAAGCGGCATTCCGTGTGGCATACTTGCAACGGACTTGCGGTGTGGAGAACCGGGGACGGCTCGTGGACGGGCATCCCGTGGGAGAGCATCTGTTCCCGTTCCGATCGCAACCGCGCGGTCGGGGCACCCCGGAGTCGCGCCTTCAGGCCGAAGGCGTTCCATGCCATGAGTGCGCTCTCCCGCAAGCTCGATGTGCCGTTGCTCACGAGCGACTGGCAGGCGGATGTGGTCCAGATGCTCGACGAGTCGCACCTCGTCGCCTGGGCGGACCTCCCGGACCTCAGAACTCAGTTTGCCGTCTCGCTGGCTCACTTCCTGGGCACGCAGCGCGAGACGGAGGTGTGCGTCTTCTACGGCAAGCACATCACCGATCTGGATTCGTTCTGCCACCAACTGGAGCGGTGCCTGCCCGGTCCGCACCTTGACCGTCGGATCCACGGTCCCGGGGGCGCGGTGAACCTGCTTCGCGCGAGGCCCAGCTTTCGGGGGCGGGTGCCGAGCAAGTATCGCTACTACATCTGGCACGATGCCGACGTCCTGCTGCGGACCGACGCGAGGCTGTTCAGCCAGATCGTGGATGCCATCACGGGCGTGGCGGCCGAGGCCGAGTACGTCTCCGACGACCTGCTGCTCATCCATCGCTGCATCTACGTCGGCGGTCCGATTCTCGACGTGTACGGCGAGGATCCGCGGGGCCAGTTCCAGTCGTGGCTGCCCGACGGGCCGCACGAGCCCTTCTGGAAGGTCGTGACCGGCATCGATGCGCCGAGCTTCACTCGCTACGCGATCAATCGCGTGGCGACGCGGTGAGGGCGACGGCGGGCACCGCGCGGTCGAGCCACGCCACGATGTCGTCGGCCACGCCGTCGAGCGTCAGGAACATCCAGACGTGCCCGAAGGATCCGGACCATCGCTCGGGGCGGCCGGCTCGCTCCCACAGGAGGTCGCCGCTGGAGGCGGGCACGATCGCGTCCCACTTGGCGTGGAGCATGAGCGTGGGGATGCGGTGCAGCGACGCGGCGGTGGCGTAGGGATCGAGGGTCGTTCGTTCGAGGTAGGTGGCCAGCAGCCGATCTCGCTCCTCGCTCGGCAGGGAAATCGCGTCGCCCCTTCCCCGGCGGACGCGGGAGTAGTACGCATCCTGCCACGACTCGCCGGTGATGCGGAGCATGTTGGCGCCGCTGCCCACCAGCACGCACGCGCGAACCTGGTCGCCCAGTCGCGTCACCAGCGCGGGCGTCATGAGACTGCCCAGACTGCATCCGATCACCGCGAGCGGCCGACGGGCGAGCGACGGGAACCGTTCACGAACGTGCATGAGCGCGGCTTCCTGGCCGAGCACGTACTGGCCGATCATGTCGTCGAACTCGCGGGCCGCGAGCGACGCCGCCGCGGCGACGGCCGTGCGGCGAGCGTCGATTTCGCTCTCGGTGTCGCGACGCGAGGGGCGCTTGCCGTCGTCGCCCGACAGCGCGTCGTCGCTGGCGCCGGTCACGGCGAACGCGCCGCCCGGTCGCCACAGCAAGCCGTCGTAGGCGAGCACGGCCCACCCGCTGCGTCGGAGGGCCTCGGTGATGCGACGCTCGTAGCGTTCGCCCTGCAGGCCCCACTGGTGAATCACCAGCCCCCTGGGTTCGCCGGTCTCGGGCATCCACAGGCGGAACCCCATGCGGAACGAGGCGGAGGCCTCGAGCGCGAGGAGGCGTTCGACGGGGTCGCCGGCGGCCTGATCGATCGCGGGCGCGTTCCGCCAGGCGCAGTAGCGAAAGCGGAAGGGTTCGCCGGGCTTTGGTTCGGCGCCGTCAAGCCGCCGCGAGATCCACCCTTGGCCGACGGGCGTGGCCTCGAAGACGACCGACGACGAATCGCGGGCCGACGCACGCTCGGGGATGGCGATCTTGCGTTCGATCCGGACGGGGTCGAGGGCGGTGTGATTGACGGGCCAGCGGGGCGTGGGCGGGGCGACGATGGTCGTGGCGGCGGGCCCCTTGGGCGATGCGCGCGAATAGCCGCAACCCCACAGGCACGTCGTCGCCGTCAGCAGCACAAGCGACACCAGCCGCGCGATGGGGGCGAAGGGCATTGACGGATGGTATCGTTGCCCGACCCGCGTCGGAGCCCTGCACCATGGAACTTTCGCCAGCGTCGCTCTCCCAGCCAGACCGTTACAAGCTCATGATCGGCGCCATTGCGCCGCGGCCCATCGCGTTGGTCTCCACCATCGATGCGGCGGGGCGTTCCAATCTCGCGCCCTTCTCCTTCTTCAGCGGGGTGGGTTCGGACCCGATGCTCCTGCTCTTCTGCCCGGCCAACAAGCCCGACGGCACCGAGAAGGACTCGCTTCGCAACGCCAAGCCCGGGAGCGAGGGGGGGCGGGGCGAGTTCGTGGTGAACGTGGTGCCCGAGCGGCTCGCGGCGGCCATGGCGCTGGCGGCCGAGCCGCTGCCCTTCGGCGAATCGGAGTTCGACCTGACGGGCCTGGCGACGGCCCCCTCGCGGGTGGTCGGGGCCCCGCGGGTGGCGCAGAGCCCGGTGAGCTTCGAGTGCGCGACGCGTCAGGTGATTCGCACCAACCCGGGCGTGCCGTCGGGGGGGAACATCGTCATCGGCGAGGTGGTGCACGTGCACGTCGACGACGCGGCGATCAACGAGCGGCTGCACCTGAACCCCGACGTGCTGGACCTGGTGGGGCGTCTGGGCGGCCTGTCGTACTGCCGCACGAGGGACCGGTTCGACCTCCGGATGGGGCGGTGAGGGGTCGGGGGAGCTCATCGGCCCGCCACGAAGGTTTCAAAGAGCCGAGGGCAAAGGTTTCAATCAGCCGAGAGGCGTCATGAGCCCGGACATGAACAGCCAATCGCCCGGACGACGGGTCTTGCTCATGGGCGGAGCGGGTTCGTTTGATCAGTGGCGAGCGTCGTTCAGGCTGGCGGGCGGCCTGTGAATGGGAACGTCCGCGTGGTAGTCCGGCACTCACGCGGCACAAGTCTCGCGATCGACCTCGACGTCACCGCGGCCTTCGGGGACGGTCTCTTCGCCGTCCCGCTCTCGGAACTCTGGTCCTGATCGACTCGCTACGCTCAGGCCGTGACCGGCATGACCCGTGAACTCCGCGAACGCCGTGAATCAGTCGCTTGGCTCGGGGCGAGGTCGGGCGAGCGTCGCGGCATGGTCGCGGCGTTGTGGGCCGCGTGCGCCGTCCTGCTGTGTTCGATGGCGTGCTCCACTCTGTGGGATGTCGACTTCTGGTGGCAACTGGCCACGGGCGACTGGATCCGCACGCACGGCATCATGCGGACCGAGCAGTTCACGCAGGACCATGCCGGCACGCCGCGGATCGAGTCGTCGTGGCTCTATTGCGTCGCGATCGACATGGCGGTCGACGCGGTCGGGGTGTCCGGGGCGATTGCGCTCAAGGCCGTCGCGTGGATCATCGCCTTCGCCTCGGTCGCTCTCGTCCGGCCTCGCGAGCGCTCGAACCCCTGGGGCAGACTGCTCGCGCCGGCGGTGATGGCCTTGGCCGCCGTGGCGTCGAGTCTGCGGTTCGGGGTGCGGCCCGAGGCCGTCAGCGCCGCGCTGCTGGGCATCACTTTGCTGGCGCTCGAGCGTCATCGAGCCGGTTCGAGGTGGTGGCTCGTGGTGCCGC
>CAIYWI010000150.1 GCA_903929885.1 uncultured Phycisphaerales bacterium | reverse complement strand
TTGATGCCGCGGAAACGCCTTCGACGTTGCGTGCGTCGGTCATTTCGTCCGGGGGTTTCGGCGAAGAGCCGACACCCCCGGCTTTCGACGAACACGCCTTCGGCGTGGCGCACGCGTCGACCAACGCCAGACCCAATCGCGAAGCGATGCTCGTTGACCGCCGGGGGTAGCGGCGCTCCGCCGCAACCCCCGGTCACGCGACGCGCACGACCCAGACCCCGAAGGGGTCGTCGCAGGAACGCACATCGGGCGGGCGATCACGCCATCGCGGGCTTGCGGCTTTCGCTGAGCAGGCGACGCAGCACCGTCTGGAGCACACCGCCGTTGCGGTAGTAGTCCGCCTCGACGGGCGTGTCGATGCGGCAGCGGGTGGTGAAGGTCGTCTTGGAGCCGTCGGCCTTGGTGGCCGTCACCTTGACGTCGCAGCGGGGTTCGACGAGCCCCTCGGCCGAGACGGGCAGGTCGATGTCGAAGACCTCCTCGCCCGTCAGGCCCAGCGACGCCGCCGACTGGCCGTCCGCGAAGCACAGGGGCAGGACGCCCATGCCGACGAGGTTGGAGCGGTGGATGCGCTCGAAGCTCTCGGAGATGACCGCTCGCACGCCCAGCAGCAGCGTGCCCTTGGCCGCCCAGTCGCGGCTCGAGCCCATGCCGTAGTCCTTGCCCGCGAGCACGACCAGGGGCGTGCCCTCGGCCTTGTAGTTGACGCTGGCGTTGTAGATGAAGTCGATCTTGCCTGCGCCCTTGGCGGACATGTCCTTCGTCCAGCCGCCTTCCTTGATCTTGCCGGTGGCGGGGTCCTTGGCGAGCGCGTTCTTGACGCGGACGTTGGCGAAGGTGCCGCGGGTCATGACGCGGTCGTTGCCGCGACGGCTTCCGTAGCTGTTGAAGTCGGCCTTGCGGACGCCCAGACTCTTGAGATACTCGCCGCCGGGCGTGTTCTCGGCGATGTCGCCTGCGGGGGAGATGTGGTCGGTGGTCACGCTGTCGCCCACGAAGGCGAGCACCTTGGCGCCCTTGACGGGCTTGGGCATGCCGGGCTTCTCGGTGAGCGTCTCGAAGTAGGGGGGGTTCTGGATGTACGTCGAAGCGTTGTTCCAGCCGTAGAGATCGCTCTTGGAGACGGGCACCTTGTTCCACGTCTCGTTGCCGCTGAAGACGTTGCCGTACATGCGGCGGAACTGATCGGCCGAGAGGCACTGGGCCTTGGTCTGCTGCACTTCCTGCTGCGTGGGCCAGATGTCGCGCAGGTAGACCGGCTTGCCGTCCTTGCTGGTGCCAAGGGGTTCGGTGGCCAGGTCGATGCCCACCGTGCCCGCGATGGCGTAGGCCACGCACAGCGGGGGGCTGGCCAGGAAGTTGGCCTTGACGCTCGGGTGCACGCGACCCTCGAAGTTGCGATTGCCCGACAGCACGCTCGCCACGCACAGGTCGCCTTCCTTGATCGCCGCCTCGACCTCTTCGGGAAGGGGGCCGCTGTTGCCGATGCACGTCGTGCACCCGTAGCCCACCGTGTTGAAGCCGATGGCGTCGAGGTCTTCCGAGAGCTTCGCGGCGTCGAGATACTCGGTCACCACCTTGCTGCCGGGGGCCAGACTCGTCTTCACCCATGGCTTGCGCGTCAGGCCCAGGGCCCGGGCCTTGCGGGCCACCAGCCCCGCGGCGATCAGCACGTCAGGGTTGCTCGTGTTCGTGCACGACGTGATGGCCGCAATGACCACCGCGCCGTGGCTGATGCGGCTCGAGGCGCCATCGGCGTGCTTGACCGTGCCCGACGCTCCCAGGATGCGGTCGGCGGGCATGCCGAAGCCCGTGTTGCCCATCGGAGCGGCCATCGAGCGGAAGAACTCCTGCTTGACGTTCTTGAGCTCCACGCGATCCTGCGGCCGCTTGGGGCCCGCCAGACTTGGCTGAATCGTCGAGAGGTCGAGCTCGAGCGTGTCGGTGAACTCGGGGTCGGGCGTGCCCGGCTGCCACCAGAGCATGTTGGCCTTGCTGTACTTCTCCACCAGTTCGACCGTCTCGGCGTCGCGGCCGGTGAAGCGAAGATACTCGATCGTGACCTGGTCGACGGGGAAGAAGCCCACCGTCGCGCCGTACTCGGGCGCCATGTTCGCGATGGTCGCGCGGTCTGGCACGCTGAGGGCGGCCACGCCGTCGCCGAAGAACTCGACGAACTTGTCGACCACGCCCTTCTTGCGGAGCATCTGCGTGACGGTGAGCACGAGATCGGTCGCCGTCGTGCCCTCGGGGAGCTTGCCCTTGAGCTTGAAGCCGATCACGTCGGGCGTCAGCATGTAGATCGGCTGGCCCAGCATCACGGCCTCGGCCTCGATGCCGCCCACGCCCCAGCCCACCACGCCCAGGCCGTTGATCATCGTCGTGTGGCTGTCGGTGCCCACGCAGGAGTCCGGGAAGGCCGTCGTCTCGCCGCCGGCCTCCTTCGTCCACACCGTCTTGGCGAGGTACTCGAGGTTGACTTGGTGCACGATGCCCGTGGCCGGCGGGACCGCCCGGAAGTTGGAGAGCGACTGCTGCCCCCACTTGAGGAACTCGTACCGCTCGTTGTTGCGTTCGAACTCCTTCTGCGCGTTGATCGTGAGCGCCGTCTTGCTGCCGAAGGCGTCCACCTGCACGCTGTGGTCGATCACCAGGTCGCAGGGCACCAGCGGGTTGATCGCGTTCGGGTCGCCGCCAAGCCGCTTCATCGCGTCGCGCATCGCGGCCAGATCGACCACGCAGGGCACGCCCGTGAAGTCCTGGAGCACCACGCGGGCGGGCATGAAGGGAATCTCCTCCTTCGCCGGCGCCTTTGCGTTCCAGTTGGCCAAGCCCGACACGTCGTCGGCCGTCACCACGAAGCCGTCGAGGTTCCGAAGCATGCTCTCGAGCAGCACGCGGATCGAGAAGGGCAACTTCTCGACGTGCCCGATTCGCTGGCGGCTCAGGGCCCCAAGGTCGTAGTAGGTGTACGTACGGCTGTTGGTGGAGAGCGTCGCGCGGGCCTTGAACGGATCAGGACGAGACATGATTGACTCCTCAAAGTGGTGGGAGCCATTCTAGGGGCCGCGATCGGGGGCTTTCCCGCGTCGCGGAGGCCGCTGCCGGCCGGTTCCGGCCTCAGCAGCCGAGTTGCCACGCCGTGATGAACGCGCCGATGTCGCCTCCGTCCACGCCTCCATCCTCGTTGACGTCCCCGCCCGCCTCGCCCGTCTCCCAAAGCAGGAAGAAGGCCTCGATATCGCCTCCGTCCACACCGCCGTCCCCGTTGAAGTCGGCCAGGCACGGTCCGGGCCGTTCGAACGCCCCGCGGTCGGCCATCGGCGAAGGGCCCGTGCCCGTGTCCGGCGTCGACGGATCGTCGGCCCGGCGCGGCGAGCCCGCCAAGTCCGTCACCAGCGACAGCGAGATGGTGGTGGAGGTGTCGGCCGAATCGATGGCCGGCGACCCCGCCTGCAACTCGAAGGTGCTCGCCTCGAGGCGAGGATTGGTGTCGAGATTGCCGGTGCCGGGGAACCCTCCCTGCACGATCGAGTGCCCGACGGTCAATGTGCCATCGGCGGCCACCGCCAACTCCGTGGGCGAGTTGCCCCACGCAATGCTGTTCTCGAGGCGCACCGTGGCATTGGCGTCGACGTGGATCAGCCCCGCCGCACCGGCGTCGGTGGCCTGGTTGTTGGTCGCCGTCACGTGCACCAGGCGAAGGTCCGCGCCCGCCGCGGCGTGGAAGGCGCCTCCGAAGGTCGAGGCCGCGTTGCCCGTCACCAGACAGTTCGTGAAGACGGGCGAGGCGTCGAGGACGTACGCCACGCCTCCCGAGCGAGCCGTGCCGCCGCGAAGCGTGCAGGCCTCGAAGGTGGCGTCCGAGCCGTGACGAAGGCCGATCAGGCCGCCCTGACCGTTGGGCGAGCCGCCGGTGGTGCGAAGGTCGCGGAACACGCAGCGTTCGAAGTGGGCGGTCCCGCCGAAGGAGAGACTGACGCCCCCGAAGAGAAAGGCCGATTGCGAACGTTCGATGATGCAGTCGCGGAAGACGGGACTGCCGGTGTCGATCTGGATCGCGCCGCCGCGAGAGCGGGGAAAGCTCCCCGAGTTGGCGTTGCCGTCGCGGATGGTGACGCCCTCGAGAACGGCCGTGGAGTCGACCCAGCCGCCGACCACGACGTTGTACGAGTTGTCGCCCATGTTGGTGAAGAACCCGTCGTTGGACGCAAGGTCGCCCGAGAGGATCGTGACGTGCGTGGCGGGGTCGTTGAAGTCGGGGTTGGCAAAGGCACGGCCCGCGTAGCCCCCGCGGACGGTCACGCCCGAGGCGAGCCAGAACGACATGGTGCGGTCGGCCGTGCCTCGGTCGGGCTTGTAGGTGCCCCTCGCGACGCGAACCTCATCCACGGGCCCGCCGAAGTACGCGGCCATTGCCAGGGCGTCCTGCAGATCTCGCATCGCCGTGGCCCACGTGCGGCCGTCGCCCCCCGCCGGCGCGGAGGCGTCGACATGCAGGATGCGGGGAACGCTTTCGCCGGTGTAGATCGCGTGCGTGGCGACCGGGAATGGCTTGCCCGTGCCACGCGCGTTCGACGATGTCACCGTCCAGTAGTGGAGTCGATTCGGGGCCAACGCCACCACCGAGGCGAAGGTCGTCTGCGTCAGCGTCGCATTGATGGCCGGCGAGCCGAACGCCGGATCGTCGTCGACCTTCAGCGTGTAGTCGGTCGCGGCCTCGGACTGCGACCACGAGAACTGCGGCATCCACGTCCCGCCCACCGCCGTGGCGTTGGCGGGAGATGTCAGCGCGAAGTTGCGTGCCGGCGGAGTGCCCCCGTACATCTCGGTCAAGGTCCAGATGTCGCCGTTGCTCATCCCGTTGCGCTGGCCGATCACGTATTGGTACGACCTTGCATAGGCGGGACGGACTCGAAGCGTGCGGTCGCCGTTGATCGAAAAGCCCGTCGGCCCGTAGTGCATCACCGACTCGAAGTCGTGCACGCCCGACAGCGGTTCGTCCGGATAGCGATTGAAGTTGTGGCCGTAGCCGCTCTGCACCGCGTCGAGATTCACCTCCACGAACGCGTCTCGATCACTGCGACTCTGCTCGTGCCACACGCCCGCGGCATGCATCAACTCGTGGATCAGCACCGCCTGGGTGCTCCAGTTGAACATCCCCAGCTCCTGCGAGCCGCCGATGCGACCGACATACGAGTAGTTGCCGTTGGCCGAGACGATATTGACGAAGTCCGCCTGATCGGTCCGAGGCACGAAGCGGATGTTCGTCCACGACTCGATGACGTCCATGGCGGCCCGTGCCTGCGATTGATTCGTGGCGGTCGTGTTGTCGCCGAAGGCGTAGTGGATGATCCCGCCGGGCCAGCGGTTGTCGTGCCAGACGCCCCGCTCGACATGGTGGGGACGGATCGAGCACGATTCCTCGCAGCCGCCCTGCCCGTCCGTGCAGGCGTGTCCCGAGCCGCCGTACTTGCCCATGCCGATGATGCACTGTTGGGCGAAACTCGTCGACGCGAGCGAAAGCAGAAGCAGCGTGCAAGGGGCGAGTCGATTTGGCATGGTCGGGTCTCCTGAGGCGGTCATGGCCGTGCGCATCGTGTCGTGAACGACGCACTCACGGTACGAGTCCAGCCGCCGCAGGGTTGCCCGCGACGGGCCGCGACACGCTCTCGCCACCAAGCAAAAGAACCTCCGGGTGTGCCCCGGAGGCTCTTGAGATTTGAAGGAGGCTCATCACCTCGCCGCGACTCTCGCCGCGACATGCGTGATGAATGTTCAGCGGCGGCGACGGCCGGCGACCAGACCACCAAGGCCGAGGAGGGCCAAGGCGCCGGGGGCCGGAACGATCTGAGCCGTGACGCCGGTGGCGGCGTTGGCGAAGTCCGTCGTGAAGAAGGAGCCGGCGCCGAAGACGATCTGCGTGAGAGCGCCGTCGGTCAGGTCCATGCCGCTGAGCTGGAAGTTGCCGAACTGCGTGCCGTCGAACAGGTCGTCCTGCACGCCGTTGTCGGTGACGACGACGCTGCTGACAGCGCCGTTGAAGAAGATGAAGCCGTTGACGCTGTCGTAGATCCAGGCGCCGCTCAGGTTGGCGGCGATGGTGTCGCCGTCGGCGTCGGTCAGGATCATCGAGCCCGAGCCGGTGGCGACGCCGGGAGCGATCGTGCTGACCGAGAGGCTCAACTGGAAGTCGGCCGGGTTGGGGTCAACCTCGAAGCCAACCTCGAACGAGGCGTTGCCGGGGTTGGTGTCCACGCGGCTCACTTCACCGGCAGCCTCGGAACCCGCGGCGACCGCCGTGAAGGCGCCCACGCCCGGGGACGACTGCGTGTACGACCCGTTCAGGTCGTGGTACGTCAGCGTAAGGACGACGTCGGCGTTGGCCGTGGCAATGCCACCGGCGACAACAGCCAGCGCAACAGCAGTGATGGAACGGTTGATCATGTCTTCTCCTCCAAGGATCTCTCGCCTGACCGACGCCGCGAGGCAATCAGCCGGGCATGGAAACAATCGTCGCGGGGTGTCTCATGTCCCGTCGACCCGTAGTGTGACACCTCGATGCGATGATGTCAATACCCATGAGGCAAAAAGTCGCCGCATTGCCCGAAGTTTGAGCCACTTGCGACAGTCGTGATCCAATAACACGCCCATTGGCGGTCGGCCGTAAGTCCGGTAATAAATCGGGCTTCTCAGGGCCATGTGGCGTGCTGCGGAGGCATGGCCGTTCGGTGTGTGATCGTGCTGGTGGGTGCCGCCTGTCCAGGGCTGGTTGAGCCCTCCCAGACGTTCCAGGCGTCACAGACGGCCCAGTCGTCACGTTCCTCGCGGGGTTGGCCCTGAGTCGGAGCCGCCGCCGGACGACGTCGGAGACATGAATGTCACGCCCGGCGGATCCGGACGCCTCTTTCAGGCCGAGATGAAGGCCTGGCGGACCGACGTGGTCCTCGATGTCGTCGATCGATCAATCGAGGCGGCGAGGATCGCCCGGGAGAAGGCCAGAGCCCAAGAGGCCGAACGCGAGGCGATGGAGCAGGAAGCTCGCCGACGGGAAGCCGAAGACCTCCGCCGCCGCGAGGAGGCCGAAGCCGAGGATGCTCGTCGCCTTGCCGAATGGCACCGCGCGATGACCCGCTGAGCGGGGAGGCCGAACGTTCACCCCACCAGGGCGGCCACCACCCGGTCGACATCCGTCTGGTCGTTGGCGTGTGACAGGCTGACGCGAATGACCCCGTCGGCAGGGTCGAGGCCCACCTGCTCCACCAGACGCCGGCTGTAAAAGTGTCCGAAACGGCACCCCAGCCCCCTCGCGTTCAGTCCGAGCACGGTCTCCTTGGATGATCGGCCCTCGATCACGAAACTCACGGTGCACACCCTCGAGGCGTCATCTGCCCACGGTCCGATCAGGCGGATTCCATCCACTCGTTGAAGCCCTTCGAGCAGACGTCGCTGCAAGGGCGCCTCGATCGACTCGATCTCCCGGAAGGCCCGCTCGAGCACGGTCCGGTCGAAGGGGGTGGAGGGCGAAGCGTCGGCCAGCCAGGCGAAGTGCTCGTAGGTCGCGGCGATCATCGCCGCGCCCTCGTGGCTCACGCCGCCGAGTTCGAACTTGTACGGCAGGTCGTCGCGAGCGATGAAGGGGTGATTGGGGCCCGTGAGGGGCGAGAAGGCGTCGAGTCGTCCTGCCATGACCGCCATGTGCGGTCCATTCACCTTGTAGGTCGAGTAGAGGTACCAGTCGCATCCGATGGCCTCGACGTCCGGAAGGCGGTGGGGGGCGTAGGCCACGCCGTCGACCACGCTTCTGGCTCCCGCCGCTCGCGCCGCCTCGCAGAGGGCCCTGGCATCCCACACGTCGCCGAGGATGTTCGACACCTGCGGAAAGGCCACGATGCAGGTGCGGGGGCCGACCAACGCCCGGAGCGCGGCGACATCGAGTCGCATCGTGCGGGTCGGATCGGGCGTGGCGTGCCACCAGCGGATGGTGAAGCCGCGGTCGGCCAACCGAGCCCAGGGCCACACGTTGGCTTCATGGCCCGCGGAGCAGACGACGATCTCGTCGCGTTCCTTGGGCAGATCGCCCTTCGCGAAGGCGTCGGCCACGGCGTTGGCGAGGAGGTGGGCCAGCGCGGTGGTGGAGGGGCCCAGCACCACGCGCTGATCGGCCCCGGCGTTCAGGAAGGTCGCCGCGAACTCGTGGGCGGCCTTGACGACGGCGGCGGCCTGTTTCGAGAGGTCGTAGTCTGCGCCTGTCTGCACGAAGCAGCGACGCATGTATTGAGTGGCCGCGTCAATGACGCAGGCGGGGAGGGGAGAGCCGCCGGCGTGGTCGAGCAGGGCCGTCGACGTGCCGCAGACGCCCGGAAAGCGGGCTCGAACCGACGCTGGCGTGTGCATGGCGCCAGTGTACTCAGGCCGTTGCCCGGCTCGAGAGGGTCAGTCGCTCACTTGGCGGCGGCCTGCGCGGGTTCGATGGCGGCGATCCTGCCTCGCATCAGGAGCAAGGCGGTTTCGAGTTGCAGGTCGAGGCCCTTGGCGAGCAGATCCTGCGGATCGGGCCGGGGCTTGGAGGCGTCGGCGACGACCTGCCCCTTCTCGTCCATCGGAATCACGTCGGCGTTGCGGCGGAGCAGCAGGGCGTCGACGGTCTGCTTGGGGAGCATCTCGACGGCGAGGTTGGGCTCGACGCCCCACGCCTCGGCGCCCGGTCGTCGGTGGAGGATCGTGCGATCGGGAATGACGTAGTACTGCGTGGTGATCTTGATGGCGGCGTCGTTGGTGAGCGGCCAGACGTTCTGCACGCTGCCCTTGCCGTAGCTGCGGGCGCCCAGCACCAAGCAATCGACCTTGCCGTCGAGGGGGCCGCCCCGCTGGAAGCACTTGAGCGCGCCGCTGACGATCTCGCTGGCCGAGGCTGAACCCTCGTTCACCATCACCACCAGCGGGATGCCCGCCAGGCGAGCGCGATCGGGCATGGTCGGCTCGGGATTGGAGATGATGCCGTCGGAGCCTCGCATCGCGACGATGAACCCGTTGGGCGAGTCGACGAAGCGACGCCCGATCCGGATGGCCTGATCAAGCAGCCCGCCGGGATTGAATCGCAGGTCGAAGATGAGGCCCTTGAGGCCCTGCTGCTTCATCGTCGCCACGGCCTCGTCGAGTTCGCGGCCCGTGTTGTCGGCGAACTGCGTGAGGCGGATGTAGCCGATGCCCGAGTCCTTGTCGATGAACCAGTTCCAGTCGTCCTCCTTGATGCCGCTGCGGGTCCAGCCCTTGGCGGTGGGCACCTTGATGACGGCGCGGGTGAGGCGGAACTCGATCTCGCGGGCGATGGGCTCGCCCTTGTCGTCCTTCTGCTCGGGGTCCTTGCGCAGCATCGTCAGCGTGACGTCGGTGCCCGGAGGGCCGGTGATCACGTCGACCGCCTGATCGAGCGAGAGCCCGAAGATGATCCGTCCATCCACCTTCTTGAGCACGTCGCCGGGGTGCACGCCCGCCCGCTGGGCCGGCGTTCCCTCCAGGGGCGAGACGACCCGGACGTTGCTCGTCTCGTCGTACTCGATCTGGATGCCCACGCCCACGAAGCTCGACTGCGTCATCTTGTTGAAGCGACGGAGCTCGTCGGGCCAGATGATCTGCGAGAACTCGTCGAGCTTGCCCACCGCGCCGTTGCCGAACTCGTGCAGCAAGGCGTACGACTCGATCCCCGTCGATTCCTGATTGGCCGTCGAGAGGCGTCCCAGCAGCATCTCGAGCTGCGTGGCGTCGTAGTCGCGTTCCGCGGCGTCGAGCTTGCGGCGTTCCTCGTCGATGGCGTTGAGCATCTTCGCCCGCGACAGGTCGTCGCCGAGCTTCGGGAAGGCCGCCGCGAGGTCCTTGGTGGTCACCATCGTCTTCAGGGCGTCGAGGCCGCCGGCGACCACGATGTTCATCCGCTGTCGCTCGATGTGCGCGGGCGTGCGAGCCAGCGCCCGGATCACCATGGTGCGGTCGATCGTGCCCAGCTTGGTGCGAAAGTCGTCGCCGAAGGGGTTGTAGGGCGGCAGTTCCTTCTCGCCCGAGGCCTTCTGCCGCTCGTTGCGCAGCTTCCAGAGGGTCTCGGGCACGTACAGGCGGAGCATGTCGAGCCGCTGCGACAGCCGCTTGACGTCGGACTTGAACTCGCCCGTCTCCTCGAGCAGCGTGCCGAGCAGGCTGAACAGTTCGTACGAGGCGAAGACATCGCCCCGGGCCTCGGCCTCGTGCGCCGCCTTGGTGGCGCGGGCCACGAGGTCGACGATGGCCGCCTCCTTCTTCACCGTGGCCTTGTCGATGCTGAGCATGTCGAGTTCGGTGGCCGAGCGAATCGCCTTGGCCAGCGTGATGTCGGTCTGCTCGCCCGCGAGCGTCTTGTCCAACTCAGCCCGCACCTCGGCGATCCGCTTGGTGCGGTCCTCCTCGCGCTTGGCGAGGTGCTCCTTGAGCCGCTGTGCGTGCGGAGCCAGCGGCGTCTGCGCCTCGGGTCGGCCCGCCAGGTCGGTCAAGGTTCGCTCGAGCCCCGTCCAGTCGCCCGCCAACGCGGACTTCCACATCGCATCGCCCGCGACCGCGCACACGGAATCGGTCGGGGCGGCCGGGCCGCTCGCCTCAAGGCGGCCACCCGGGGCAGCCGCGGCGATCGCGACCTCGAGGCCGAAGGCCGAGGTTGCCGCTCCGCACGCCACCGCGAGCGCCATCGCCCACGCACCCACACCCTTGAGGCCCGCATGCCGCATGTCGTCACTCCAGCCGGACGCCCGCCGCCCGGGATTCCCACCAACAAATGCCGCCGGACCAGCCGGGCCCGGGGCGGGGAGGAGTCCCTCCCATGAATCAGAGTGCATCGGGCCGCGTCTCCGTCCGAATCCACGCAAAGCCCGCGAAGTGCACCCGCGGTCAGGATATCAGACCATCCGAGGCGTGCCGCGGCCGCGGCCCGGTGTTCAGGGGTCCTGGCCTTCGTCCACGAACACGTCGACGGCCTGCCCCGGGAAGACCGGCTGGGAAGGGGTGGCAGCCACGCGGAAGACCACGTCGACCACTCGCGTGTCGACCCGCTCGGCATTGATGCCCATCAGGTCCGTCTTGGGGCGGGCGAAGGGTTCGATTCGGTCGAAGGTCAGAGGCAGTTCCATGACCATGGCGCCGCGTGTCATCGCCAAGGCCCGCACCGGGCCCCGTGCCGCCGCGGCCGTGATGAGGGCGATGTCCTCCTCGTCCACCTGGGCTCGCACGTGCAGTCGTTCGAGGTCCGCGAGCAGAAGCCCGGGACGCGTCGAGTCGGTGGAGGCGAACTCGCCGGGTTCCACCTGGCGGCGGATGATCTGACCCGCCCGGGGCGCCCGAACCGTCAGGCGTTCCTTGAGCAGCGTGAGGGCTTCGACTTCGGCCTTGAGGCCCGCGAGCTTGGCCTCTGCGATGGCCAGATCGGGACGCCAGCCCCCGGCCTTGGCTCGCTCGAGTTCGGCTTGGGCGCGCTGCGCATCGGCCTTGGCGGCTTCGAGCGTGAAGGTGGCTCGGGAGATGTCGCGGTCGGTGCCGCTGCCTCGTTGGAAGGCCTGTCGCGTCAGGGCGAGTTGCTCCTCGCGGTCCTGCACGCCGGCCCGTGCCGCAACCACCGCCGCCTCGAGGGGCGGCAGGTCTTCGGGTCGGGGCAAGGCGTGCCAACGGGCCACCTCGGCTTCGCCGGCGGCGACGGCGGCGCGGGCCCGCACGAGATCGGCGTCGAGCCGCCTCGTGTCGAGCTGGAAGAGCGGCGCGCCCGCCTCGACGCGATCGCCGACCTGCACGAGCACCTGCATCACCATGCCAGGTTCGGGGGCGACGATGCCCACGGTGCGTTCGGCCGGCTCGATCACCCCCAACGCGGCCACGCCCCTGGCGAAGGGGTTGACCGAGGCGGGGCGGGCCAAGGGGATGTCGGGCTTGCGTTCGTCGGCGGTGGCGACCGCCCACAGGCCGATGGTCAGGCCGACCACGGAGAGCACGATGGTGAGAGAGCGGATCATGGCAGGATGATGGCAGCGAGCATGCGGCGAAGGGCCGCGAACAAGACGGGTTCAACCGGGGGTTCGTCCATGGGTTCGTCCATGGGTTCGCCGCGAACCGGCCGCTGGTGTCAGCCCCCGCTGAAGACCAGGCCGGGGGGCACCTTGATGACCTTGCGGATGCTCAGCACCGAGCCCAGGCCGATGGTGAGCAGGGTGGCGAGAAAGCTCCCGAGGAAGAGTCGCCACGGAAGATACGCCGAGAGTTCGCTCTCGAGTTCGCGGGAGAGGATGGTGAACGCCCCGGCGGCGCCCGCGCCGATGCCAAAGCCAATGACGCCCACGACCATGGCCTGGAGCAGCACCATGGCCACCAGGGTCGGCGTGGTGGTGCCCAGGGCCTTGAGCACGGCGAAGTGGCGGATGTTCTCCGCCGTGAACTGGTAGAAGATGGACGCCGAGAGCAGCAGTCCCACGACAAAGCCCAGCGCGATCGTGATGCCGAAGTTCACGCCGATGCCCGTGGCCACCACGATGAAGGCGATGCTGCGGCTGCGGAACTCCTCGGTGGTCAAGGCCGCCACGTCGCCCAGGGCGGCGATGCGCGCCTTGAGTTCGTCGAGGTTCGTGCCCTCGCGGGCCTTGACGAGGATGTAGCTGATGCGGTCGCGGCCCGCCGGGCTGAACCTCGCGGCGTTGTCGAAGGTGGTGTACATGATCGCGTTGGACTCGAACCCGCGACGCGCCTTGCACGTGCCCACGACCACCGCGCGGCGATCGTTGATCTTGAGCACGTCGCCCACGCCCACGCCTCCCATGAGCAACGCGGACTGCTCCTCGATCACGATCGAGTCGGGCATCCACAGATCCTCGATGCGTCCGGTCACCATCGCCGGCGGCCGCCCCGCCAGCGTGGTCCGCGGGATGCCCAGGATCTGACACCGCTTGAACTGCCCGTCGGGAAGTTCCGCCACCGCGTACCCGTTGTAGAACGGCTCGGCCCACGCCACGCCAGGCACCGACCGCACCCGCGAGAGCTTCTCGTCCGAGAGCGAGCGGAACTCGGCCACCCATTGGATGCCCGGGTCCGTCACCCACAGGTCCGCCTGGCGCACGTTCTGGAGCGGCCCCGTCGCCTGGTTGAGCAGCCCGAGGAAGATCGCCCCCTGCTGGTTCATCAGCAACGCGGCAAAGGCCAGCCCCAGCACCAGCGTGAGGTACTTGGTGCGGTCGCCAAAGAGCATGCGGAGGGCGATGCGGAGCATGGGAAGGTGGTTCGAAGCGGCCGCGGGGGAACTGGGCCGGCCTCGACCGTCCGGAAGGAGCCATCATAGACGCGGCGTCCAAACTCCGAACGGGGGCTCGGGCCTCGCCGGCGAGCGGCGGTCTGGTCGATTCGGTGTCGGGGCCGCGCATGCAACGCAAGTGGTGCGGCGAAAGTCGACCCGATTCGGCGCACGCCATGCGGCGAACAAGCGGCCGCGGGTTCGCTCGCAACGCCGAGCCGCACCGCCCGACAGGCGGACGCCCTGCCGCGAGCGCCGTCACGAGCGATGAGTTCAATCGTTCCGGCGTGTGGTTGGGCACTGAAGGCGGGCACGCGCAGGGGGTGTCAAGCCCTCAACCCGTGGCGCACGATGCACGCCAGCGCCCATGCGCCGTCGCGCCAGGTGATCTTCTTGCCTTCTTCGTACGTGCGGCCCGCGTAGCTGACGGGCACTTCGTACACGCGGGCGCGGCGCGTCGCCGGGAGGCCCATCGCCCGATCCTGCGCATCGTTGTCGAGCCGCAGGCGGGCCACCTTGGCGACCAGTTCGATCTCGATGCCGAACCGCTCCTCGCGCAGGTCCATCCGCTCGACGACCTGACGGGTGAAGGCCTTGCAGCAGCACTCGACGTCGGTGAGGTTGAGGTTGGTCGCCATGTTGCACGCCGTGGTGATGACGCGGTTGGCGAGGTAGTGCCAGTAGTAGAGCACGCGGTGGGTCTGGCCGAGGAAGCGAGAGCCGATCACCGCGTCGGCGCGGCCGTCGCGGAGGGGCGCGAGGAGGGCGGCGTGATCGGCGGGGTCGTATTCGAGGTCGGCGTCGTGCACCAGCACGATGTCGGCGCCCATCGCGAGGGCCCGAGCCATGCCCGTGCGGATCGCTGCGCCCTTGCCACGGTTGGTCTCATGGCGCTCGACGGTCACCCCGCAGTCGCGGGCGAGGGCGTCGAGGATGGGGCCCGTTCCGTCGCGGGAGCCGTCGTCGACGAGCACGAGACGGTCGGGCGCGTGCACCTGCAGCAGGCGCGACACGCTCTGCGTCACCCAGCGCGCCTCGTCGAAGACCGGGATGACCACGACCGTTTGCACGGGGCAAGGGTATGGGCGTTGTCGCGTGGCGCCCGAGCCGGGGCCGTACGCTCGGGGCGATGGCCAGCGCCTCCGATCGTCGAACCCCCGGTGCGATCCCCGCCGCGATGTTGGCGTTGCTGGGAGTCTTCTTCGCGTCGCTCGCGTGGCGAGGTCCTGCTCCGATGCTTCCGGCCTCGGCGTTGAGCGGCCCGGTCGCGGCCTGGGCTCCTCGCTCGGTCGCCGCGTCGATCGCATCGATGCGCGTGGCCGACGGGTTCGCCATCGAGTGCGTCGCCTCCGAGCCGCTGGTGCAGGCGCCCGTGGCGATGTGCTTCGACGAGTGGGGCCGCATGCTCGTGCTCGAGATGCGAAGCTACATGCCGGACATGCAGGGCACGGGCGAGAAGCTTCCGTCCAACCGGTTGGTGCGTCTCGAGGATCGCGACGCCGACGGGGCGTTCGAGACTTCAGTGGTCATCGCCGACGACCTCGTGCTGCCCAGGGGCGTGGCCGCTTCCCACGGGGGCATCCTGCTCATCGAACCTCCCTGGCTGCTGTTTCTCCGCGACGCCGACGGCGACGGCGTGCCCGAGACGCGAGAGCGGCTCGCGGGGGGCTTCGCGGGCATCGAGAATCCCGAGCACGCCGGCAACGGGCTCATTCGAGGGATCGACAACTGGTGGCACCTGTCCCAGCATCACGAGGAGTTCCACTTCGACGGCACGACGCTCCGCGCACGGCCCACGCCCGTGCACGGGCAGTGGGGGCTCTCGATGGACGACGCGGGGCGGCTGTTCTACACGCCCAACTCGACGCCCCTGCTCTTCGACGCCTTCCCCAAGCATCTCGCGACGCCCGAGCCGGGCGCGGGCATCGCCGAGAACATCGCTCGCGATGCCGCCGCGACCTTCCCGGCGCATGCCACGCCGGGCGTCAACCGAGGCTACCTCGACGGCGTGCTCCGCGACGACGGCACGCTGGCATCGCTCACGGCCGCATGTTCGCCGGCGGTGTACCGCGCGTCGCTGCTTGGCGAGGACGTGCGAGGCGACGTCTTCATCTGCGAGCCCGCGGGCCAGCTCGTCAAGCGGATTCGCATGACGCCGGCCTCGGCGGCGCGGCCACTGCCCTCGGGCCGCAACGCCTACGAGCGATCGGAGTTTCTCGCCAGCGACGACGAACGCTTCCGACCGGTCAACGCGGTCGTGGGGCCCGACGGCGCGCTCTACGTGTGCGACATGTACAGGGGCGTCATCCAGCACAAGACGTATCTCACCGACTACCTCCGCGATCAGATCCGGTCGCGAGGGCTCGAGACGCCCCTCAACATGGGTCGCATCCATCGCGTCGCGCCCGCCGGGTTCAGGCCCGGTCCCCTGCCTCGCCTCGGCGACCTGTCGAACGAGCAACTGGTGGAGCGGCTGGGCCATCCCGACGGGTGGCACCGCGACGTTGCGCAGCGACTGCTCGTCGAGCGACGTGCGCCGGTCGAGGCCCCGCTTCGCTCCCTCCTGACCTCGCCCGAATGGACGACTCGCCTGCACGCCTTCGGCACGCTCCGGGGCCTCGGCCGCGTCGAGGCGAGCGACATCGCGATGGCGGCGGGCGATGCTCATCCCGCCGTGGTCGCCGCCGCCCTCGAGGCCTGGGCCGATGTACCCGCCGCCCTCGAGATCGCCAGGGCGCTCGAGATCGCGGGCGCCACGCACGAGGCGGCGGCTCGCGCCGTGGCGGCGTCGAGCGCGTTCGCCGTGGCGGTCCGCACGATGCCCGCGACGCGGACCCCCGCCGTCGCCTCGTCGATCGTCGCGGCGCTCTCCGATGCCGTCAGCGTCGACGCCCTCGTGTCATCGGTGGCCGCGCACGCGACGGCGGGCCGTGCCGACGCCGGCGCGGTGATTCGTCACGCCTGCGCGGGCGAGGCATGGACGGACGCCAAGGGCGTGCGCCGACTCGTCCAGCGTCTGGCGGCATGGGAGCTCAAGCGAAGTGATGCGTCTCGCCTTGCGACGGTCGAGGCGTCCGTCGACCCGTCGATGGCGGCCGCTGCCCGAGCGTTCCTGCAGGATCAGGTGATCCGCACCGTCAATCCGACGTCAGAGCAGCCGCGCGTGCTGACGCTGGCGGCCGAACCCCGCGGGTGGATGTCGCTGGCCGCCGGGCCCGGCGAGCGAGCGTCCGCGCTGTCGCGAGCGTCGGTGTACTTCGATTGGCCGGGCCGTCCGCCCGTGTCGAGGCCTCGCGTGCTGCCGGACCTGACCGAAGGCGAGCGGGCGCTCTACCGGAAGGGCGAACTGCTGTACGCCGCGTGCGCGGGGTGTCACCAGGGCCAGGGGCAGGGCTCGCCCGGGCAGGCCGCGACGCTGGCGGGGTCGGCGATCCTCAACGGGCCGGCGGAGCAGGCGATCAAGGTGGTGTTGCACGGGCTCGAGGGGACGTACACGGTGGCGGATCGGCCCTTCAAGGGGCTGATGCCGCCGACGGTGCTGGCCAGCGACGAGGAGTACGCCGCGGTGCTCACGTACGTGCGGCGTTCCTTCGGCAACAGGGGGTCGGCGGTGTCGGAGGCCGAAGTGGGCGCGGTGCGGGCGGCGACCCGGGACCGCACCCGCCCCTTCACGCGTGAGGAACTGCAGGGACGGTGAGGCGAGCCGCGACACTACCATCAAGACGACATGCGCACTCTTCTGGCGATCACGGTGGCGGCGATGGTGCTGGGCGGGTGTTCCTCCGACGAGGAGGTGACGGCTCCGCCGCCCGTCGAGGCGCTGCCCCACGTCGAGACGCTGCTGAGCGATTCCTTCGTGCACTGGGTGCAGCGGGGGGGGTTGGCATCCTTCTCGATGGAGGGAGGCGTGATCACGGGGGTGACGCGTCCCGACCAGCCCAACTCGTTCCTGTGCACGCGGGAGACCTACCGCGACTTCGAGTTGACGCTCGAGTTCAAGGTGGATGCGGGACTCAACTCGGGCGTGCAGGTTCGTTCGCAGTGGCGTCAAGAGGGCAACCTGCAGCGGGTCTACGGCTATCAGGTCGAGATCGACACCACGGAGCGTCGCTGGACCGGGGGCATTTTCGACGAGGGGCGACGCGGCTGGCTCTTCTCGCCCACCGATCCCGCGGCGGTCAACGCCTTCATGCCGGGCGAATGGAACTCGATGCGAGTGTGCTGCGAGGGCGACCGCATCCGCACGTGGATCAACGACGTGCCGGTGGCCGACCTGGTCGATGCGACGACCCCGCGGGGCTTCATCGCGTTGCAGGTGCATGGCGTGGGGTCGCAGCGACTTCCCATGAAGGTGCAGTGGCGCAACGTCCGCGTGATCGAGCGTCAGGGGAGTTCCCCGGCCGGCCTGCGGTAGCCCGAAACCGATGTCGCCGAGATGCCAAGAATGGTCCCGGTCGGCGAGCAGCCGATCATCAAGGAGCACGGCGATGGCGGCAGACGTGATCGATTACCAGATTCTCGGCGAGGACCTGCAGGCGGTGGTGGTGACGCTCGACCCGGGCGAGGCGGTCGTCGCCGAGGCCGGCGCGATGATGTACATGCAGGACGGCATCGAGATGGCCACGCAGCTCTCCATGAGCGCGGAGCGCAAGGGCATCCTCGGCAGGCTCTTCGAGGCCGGCAAGCGCGTCATCACCGGCGACTCCTTCTTCGTGACGTTCTTCTCCAACGAGGGCGACCGTCGCGCCGACGTGGCCTTCAGCGCGCCCTATCCGGGCCGCGTCGTTCCCATCGAACTGGGCGAGCATGGCGGCAGCGTGCTGGCGCAGAAGGACTGCTTCCTGTGCGGCGCACGAGGCGTTGAGGTCTCCATCGCCCTCACCCGGCGGATCGGCAGCGGTCTCTTCGGCGGCGAGGGCTTCATCCTCCAGAAGCTCACGGCCCCCAGCGGCAAGGGCTTGGCCTTCGTCCACGCCGGCGGCACCATCGTCAAGCACGAACTCGCCCGGGGCGAGCGGCTCCGCGTCGACACCGGATGCCTCGTGGCCTTCGAGCCCAGCATCGATTACGACATCCAGATGGTGCCCGGCATCCGCAACAAGCTCTTCGGCGGCGAGGGGCTCTTCTTCACCGATCTCCGCGGCCCCGGCACCGTCTGGCTCCAGACGCTCCCCTTCTCGCGACTCGCCGATCGCGTCATCGCCGCCTCGCCCCTCGCGGGCGGCACGCGGAAGGAGGAGGGCTCCGTCCTCGGCGGACTGGGCAACCTCCTCGACGGCCGCTGATGTCCCTGTTCGATTCCCTTCACCGCTGCACGAGACCTTGACGCCATGGGCCTGCACTCCACCCTCATCGTTCATTCCGCCCGCATCGCCTCCATGTACGCCCAGCGTCTGCTGGCGGGCATCGAGCCCTCGACCTTCGCGCGCACGCCCGTGGTCGGCGGCACGCTCGTGCAGACCAACCACCCGGCGTGGGTCTTCGGCCACCTGGCCACCTATCCCGCCAAGATCGGCGCGATGGTGGGCATCGCCTCCCCCGCGCTGGCCGCTCCGGCAGAGTTCGAGGAGCGATTCAAGGATGGCACCCAGTCGCTCGATGATCCCGCGGGGACGATCTACCCGGCGATGGACGTCGTGACCAAGGCCTTCTTCTCGACGCACGACGCGCTGCTCGATGCCCTCGGGGGAATCGACGATGCCCTCCTGCTGGTCGAGACGACCGAAGAGAAGTATCGCCAGCGGTTCCCGCACGTGGGGTCGCGGCTCATCTTCATGTGCAACAACCACGTCATGATGCACCTGGGCCAAGTCAGCGCGTGGCGTCGCTGCATGGGCCTGCCCCCGGCCTGATCTCGCGGCGGCGGCGATTCAGCGTGGTCGCGGCCCGCGCGAGCGGGCGTCGAGTTCGTGCAGTCCCCTGGCCACGGCCAGTTCGAGATCGCTGCACAGGTTCGTCTGGTCGAGGGTGTCGCCTGCGCCCGCGCGTTGGATGACGCGGAACTGCGACGGCCCCACGCCCGCGAAGATGAGACGACGACCGGACGTCTCGGCCTGCCTCGCCACCGCCGCGAGCTCCAGCGCGGTGTTCTCGTCGAGCGTCACCGCGTCGCCCAGGTCGAGAATCGCCACCCTCGCCTCGGCTGGCAGCGTGTCCAGCCACCGCTGGAGGTCGGGAAGCCGGTGGAAACGCCGCCCCGCCCCCTTGCGGCGTCTGAGCCCGTGCGCCACGATGCCCCGCGGGAGTCCCAAGTCCTCGTCGACGAGGTCGGAGGGCGCGAGGTCGCAGATGGGCGTCGAGATGTCCTGCACGATGATCCACGCGAGGAATAGCACCGGCGGCGCCATGGCCTGATCCGGAATGAGTCGGTGGGCCAGCGCGCCAAGGCCGGCGCCCAGCGCGAACGAGCCGGCGATCGAGAGCAGCAGGAGCAGCCGTCGCATGGTCGGGGCTGCGGTGGCCTGCGTGGGCACGCGGCTGGGGGTCGTCGCGCCGTTCGCGCGGTCGCGAAGCCAGTAGAGGCACTGCACGAGTTCGAGGCCCAGGTCCGTCACCACGCCCGTCATGTGCGTCGTGCGAACCACGCCGCTGGAGATGCGCGTGATGGTGGCGTTCTGAAGGCCCATGGCCGTCGAGGCCAGGCCCGTGGCGAGGTAGAGGTGGCCCGTCTCCGGGCGTTCGCCCGCCATCCACTCGAGGGCCGCGGCGAACGCGGCGAGCAGCACCGCCTGCACCGCCATCGGCAGCACGTAGATCGATTGCCAGCCACGCCGCCGCCCCGTTTCGGTGCACACCCCCGAGGCGACCGCCCCGGCGAAGAAGGTGACCAGCAGGAAGGAGGTGAAGGCCATGAGGGCCCACTTGCCCTCCACGAGATCGAGACCCCACTGCGAGAGGGTGCCAGAGACGTGGCTGGTGGCGGTCCCGCAGGTGATGAGCGTCAGGATGTTGGTGTACCCCGCGACCCACGCGAGCGTGATGGCCAATCGCGATTGCTGCGTGATGGAGCGGGCCTGCGAGACGAACATGAGACGCGGGGAGGGTAGTGAGCCCCTCGCGACTCCGGTCGAGCAGTGGGTGTCGACGAACCTGCGGCATGCCACCATGTCGCGACGGCCGCTCCGATCGAGTCCGGGCGAGCTCCGTGGAGGCGCCCTCGGCCCGACGGGCACGGCGACTTGCGGGCGAATCGATCGGACTCGTCACGTCGCCAGCGCGCGATGGGCTTCAATGGTCGCCTCGATCACGGCCTGCTCCACCGCCGGGAAGGTGGAGAGGATGTATCGAAGGTCGTCCTCCGAAAGCCCGTACAGGTGCGAGAACGCCGCATCGAGCTGCGCCCGCAGTTCGAGCCGCTCGGCGTCGCGCCACTTCTGGATGCCACGGCCCGCCGAGCCCTCGAAGGTGCAGGCTTGGGCCAGAGGGGCCATGTCTTCAGCGGTGCAGGTGAGCTTGAGGACGCGTTCGCTGATCCAGTGCTCGAGCGTCTCGCGCTTCGACCAGGGGCACGGGTCGGCATAGGTGTCCGGAGCGAGGGTGGGCAACTGCTCGACGATGAAGTAGTTGAGGTGAACGCCTCCGACCTTCTGGCGTGCGATGAAGTCGAAGACGAACGCGTTGAGGTTGCCCAGCAGACATGCCTCGCGACGCGGGCCGATGGCGTCACCGACGAAGATGATCGGGGCCGAGTTGACCATGGCGACCCAAGGCGTGAACGCAGCGATCATGGTGCGCTCGTTGGTCGCACTGGTGATGTCCTTGTAGGCAAGGAGCCAATGGCGTCGTCGTCCCTCGGTCGCGGCATCCAGGGCATCCTCGGCGACCCACCACCGCGGCTGCACCGCGAACTCGGGGTTCTGGTGCTCCACGAGCGAGGTACTCGCCTTCTGACCCTGACGCACCCAGTTCTCGTCGTCCACGATCACGCTGGCGGCGCGGTGATCGAACGCCTGCACCATCTTCGCCTCGTAGAGCGGCAGGGCCCGCTTCCTCGACTTGACGTAGATGTTGCCTTCGAGCGAGTAGCCCTTCTTCTCCCAGGCCTTGCCGTCGGCGAAGAGTTCGGCATCGTTGGTCTGATGGAACATCGTGAAGAACTTGATGCCCCAGGCGTTGCCGCCGTGCTTGCGATGCTGGTCGATCAGGATGGGCACGCGCTTGTAAATGGCCTTGGTCAGGTCTGCGTCGCGACGGGTCCGGAAGATCGGACAGGTGCGGGTGTTCGGATTCAGCAGTTTCATGTCCGCGGCCGTCAACGGGATGTGCCGCTGCTTGTTGGCTTCCGCCGTCTCCTCGACATTCTTCGCAAAGAACACAAAATCGGCTCGCTCGGTCTTTGTGGCGGCTCCGCCGAAGACAAGTGCGGTGAACTTGAAAGCCCGATGGACGTCTTCAAAGTGCCCTTCCTTGTTCTCAAAGTCATAGAGCGACACGAGCCGGTGGTCGTCCATGAGTCCGCTGAAGAACTCCTTGGTGGTGTCGTCGGTGGCGATGCCGGAGGGGACGAGGATGCCCGCCAGGCCGTCGTTGGCCACGAGGGTGCGGGCCAGTTCGGCAAAGAGCATGTAGAGGTTGACGTCGCCCCTTCCCGTGAGCGGATAGCGTCCCGAGTTTCGCGCATAGTCGAGCATCTGCTGGGCTCGCTCGCGGGCGGCGGCATAGGCGGCGTGCAACTCGGGATTGGCCTTGGGCATCGCCGCGATGCGCTTCTTGCGTTCGGCCGCGCTCACGGCCTCGGCGGTATCGGGGTCGGTCAGGGAGAAGAACTCGCGATCCTGCACCTTGACGCGTTCCCAAGGGGGGTTCCCGATCACGCACGAAAAGCCGCCGGGGCCGCCCTGACCAAAGACCGACGGGAACGCCCTGGCCCAGTCGAGGGCATGCGGGTCGACGGCCGGATCGGCGACCAGCGAGTTGCCGTGGATGACGTGCCTGGAAAGGTCTGCCAGTGTCTTGCCCTTGCGGGCCGACCTGATCCACAGCGCCAGTTGCGTGATCTCCACCCCTTCACGCGAGAGATCGACGCCGAAGAGATTATGGGCCAAGATCAGTTCGGGGATGGAGTCCTCGATGGCGCCCAGTTCGATCGCGGGCATGCCCGCGCCGCCCAGGCCGTGCGCGACGGTCTTGTAATGGGCGTCCATCGCGTCATAGGCGCGGATCAGGAACGCCCCCGAGCCGCAGGCCGGGTCGCAAATCGTGACGCCCTTGAGCGCTTCGAGGCAGTCGGTCCAGTAGGCCCTGAGCTTTCTGGGGTCTTGGTTCGCTCGCGAGTCCGGGTCGACCTTGTGGCGCTTGGCCAGGCTGGCGAAGCGGTCGCGCACGATCGCGTCGACGGTCCGCTCCACGATCAAGCCGGTGAACGCCGGGGGCGTGTAGTAGATGCCGAATCGCTTCCGCTGCGCGCTCTTGGGCATTCGCGACAGCGGCGATTCATCGGTGTCGGATTCCGACTCGGCCTTGGCAACCCGGCCCTTGCGAGGCTTGGAGGAATGTTCATGGCCGTTCGCGACCTCGAGACTCGCCTTGAGCGCAAAGAGGCCGCCGATGCGGAGTTTCTCCAGTTCCGTGATCGATCGCTCGAAGAGATGTCCGAGCACCTCGACGTTGACTTCTTCCGAGAAGTCGTACGCGCCGAACCCCTTGAAGCCCTCGGTCCACGGATCGTCGTCCAGGTCGAGCGCGTCGATTTCGGGATCGTCGGCGAACAAGCCGCCATTGAATCGGTCGATCGGGGGCACGCCCTGATTGCCGTGATTGAGCGCGCTGAACAGGCCGAGGAAGTTGTGCCACCGGGGGTTCTTCACCTTCGAGAAGGCCTGAACCGCCACGTGCGCCCGCTCGAGGCACTTCTCGGGCAGCAGGCCCCGGTCCTCGCAGAAGGCGATGAAAATCACGCGATCCAGCAACTTCTGGGCGATTCGGATCGCTTCGTCGAGCGTCTTGCCCTCGTGGGTCTTGAGGTGGTCGATCAGGCGTAGTCGCTGGAATCGGTACGACTCGTAGAGATCGTCGCCCACTTCCTTCTGGCGCTTCTCGGTTCGCTGGAGCAACGCCAAGGCACGCGGGGGCTGACGAAGCGCCGACGTCACCAGACCGCCCCGTTCGAACACGGCGTAGAACTCGTTGAACCGCTCCCGCGAGCGCAACTCCTGAAGCGTGAACTCCTCGTAGTTGAGCGTTCCCTTGCTGCGGTGGTAGAGCCGGATCGTCGAAAAGTTCGAGACGATGCCCCATTCACATCGGGGCAACGCGTTGAGATAGTCCCAGCATTGCTGCACGGCGGTGCGACCGTTGGAGCGATCCCGGTCGAGGTCGGTCAGCGAGTCCTTCAGTTCCACCACGACCGTCGGTGATGTCGCGCCGGGAAAGTCGCCCAGCGCCGCATCGGCGATTCCCACCCCCGACACCGCATGCTTGTGGTCGAGGTGATAGTCGGTGGGGCTCTTGGTCTTGAGTTGATACCCCAGCCCATCGCCGAAGAGTTGATCGAGGAACTGCGTGTCGATTGACGTCTCCCTGTGCCGCGCCAGTTCGCCCGAGGATTCGAGATCGGCCCATTGCACGGCGATGGCATGCGCGCGGTCCTGCGCCGGGCCCGCGAGCTGCTGGCTCGTCGCGGCCTCGCGCAGGTACCTCGGAATGAACAGGGCTCGCTGGCGGCGGATCCGGCGCTCGTACGCCTGCTCCTGCTGCTGGTACAGAGTCGGGCCCGTGTTCGTTGTGCTGACTCGCTTGGCCATGGGTGGTCCAGTGGAGGCGTCCCCGGAAAGAGGACATGATAAGGTACCGAACAGGTGGGGACCGCATGGCACGCCCATTCCGCCTCCGGGACTGACAGGTCTTGCACCGAGCGAGTGCTCACGTCCAAATCCGCCCTTTCGCTCCGCCCGAACTCTCCCCTATGCACTCGTCAACCCTCTGGGCAATCGCCGCCGTGGCACTGCTGGGCGTCGTGGCACTTCTTCTGGGATCCTGCGGCACGCCCGTGAAGGGCAAGCCCTTCGACCCCGCCCTGCCCATGTTCCCCGTCACCAAGGGCGAGAACCTCAACGGGCGCGAGTTCGACATCCCCGCCGGCTTCGACGGCCAGTTCAACATCCTCCTGGTCGCTTTCCTCAGGCAGCAGCAGGCCGATGTCGACACGTGGCTCGACTCCGCCCGTGACATTGCCGCCGATCATCCCAACGTCGAGTACTACGAACTTCCCACCATCTCCTCGGCGTGGGGCCTCATGCGGGGCTGGATCGACGGGGGCATGCGCAGCGGCATCCCCGCCACCGCCGCCCGCGAACGCACCGTCACCATCTACACCGACACCGAGGCCTTCCGCTCCATCGGGGGCATCGAGGGCCGCGATCGCATCTGGGTCGGCATCGTCGATCGCGACGGCCGCATTCATTGGTCCGCCCGAGGCCCGGCCACCGACGAGACCAAGGGCCAGCTCCGCGATGCCGTCCGTCGCTTGGCCAGTCCGGGGGCTTGAAGGCCATTTGTTCGCAATCCAATCGGTATTGAGCGATAGAAATGGTTCCTATCGCTCAAGTTGATTCCATTTATGAGCGATAGGATGGTACAGGATCGCTCATGCGGTGGAACTGGCAACAACCCGACTGGCCTCGTTTTTCGTGGGATGCTGCTCGTCTGAGCCGCGCGGAGGAGCGTTTTCTGCTCGATGCCGGGCGGTACGCCGGCGTGGTGGAGCACGTGGCGGCGGCGGAACGGGACCGGCTTGTGGTGGAGGCGATGAGCGAGGAGGCGGTGACGACCTCCGAGATCGAAGGGGAGATTCTGAGCCGCGAGAGCGTGCAATCGTCGATCCGGCTGCAGCTGGGTCTCGAGGCGGATCGACGCCGGGTGCAACCGGCCGAGCAGGGCATCGGCGAGTTGATGGTGGACCTGTACCGGCGCTTTGCCGCGCCGCTCGACGCATCGACCCTGTTCGCCTGGCACCGGATGGTGATGCGAGGCCGGACCGACCTTCGGGTGGTGGGGGGGTACCGGACGCATATCGAGCCGATGCAAATCGTGTCGGGGCGGTTGCATGATCCGCGAGTGCACTTCGAGGCGCCGCCATCTGCACGCGTGCCGGCCGAGATGGAACGGTTCATCGAGTGGTTCGAGTCGACGGGGCCGTCCGGGAAGCACGTGTTGCCGCCCCTGACGCGAGCGGGCGTGGCACATCTGTACTTCGAGAGCGTGCATCCCTTCGAGGATGGCAACGGTCGCGTGGGTCGTGCGGTCGCGGAAAAGGCGATGGCGCAGGGGCTCGGGCGACCGTCGCTGACGGCCATCGCCGCGACGATCTTGGCGAGGCGAGCGTCGTACTACGAGGCGCTCGAGGCGGCGAACCGTTCGAACGAGATCACCGGATGGCTCGCGTGGTTCGCGGGTGCAGCGCTCGAGGCCCAGGCCCGCACGCTCGCACATGTCGAGTTCCTGATCGACAAGACGCGGCTGCTCGATCGGTTTCGCGGCCGGCTCAACGAGCGACAGGAAGCCGTGATGTTGCGAGTGCTCCGCGAGGGACCCAAGGGGTTCGAGGGGGGCTTGAGCGCGGGGAACTACGTTTCGATCGCGAAGACCTCGCCCGCCACCGCGGGTCGCGACCTTGCCGACATGGTGGAGATGGGCGTGCTCTCCCGCACGGGCGAACGTCGTCACACGCGCTATCACCTGCCCTTTGCGACGCGACCCATCCCCACCGTCACCATTGCCGAGGATGGCAGGGTCGTGGCGACGTTCGCCTCGCCGGGCGCATGAGCCGACGTGACCGGTGGCGAATCTTCACGGCCGCTGGTACACCCGCACCCAATCGACCTCGAACCGCGCGGGGAACTCGGTCTTGGAGGGGTCGCCGCCGGACGTGCCGCCGACCGCGAGGTTGAGGATGATGAGGTGGGGCTCGTGGAAGGGGTTCGCGCCGTCGGGCGAGCGGTTCACCGTGGTGGCAAGGTCCACCTCGTTGAGGAGCCGGTCGTCGACGTAGAAGCGAATCCACGCCTCGTCCCAGTCCATCCGCCAGACATGGAACTCCGAGGCCCACGCCTCGACCGTCTTGGGCTTGGCGACCTCCGTCAACGGCGTTCGCGAGTCGTCCCAGATGGCCTTGAAGGGCGCGGCCGACCCCCACGCGGCGTTGGCGAGCAAGACACCCTTGAAGTACTCCATGATGTCGAGTTCGCCCCCGCTGGGCCACGGCCTTCCCACCGCACCCACCGTCCAGAAGGCCGGCCACAACCCCGGCCGCACGTCGATGCGGCCCCGCATCTCGAAGCGGCCGTACCGCCACGCGTGCAGACCCTTGGTCTTGATCGAGCCCGAGGTGTACTCGCTCGCCACGCGGCGGGTCTTCCACGTCGTGCCCTTGGGGTCGTGATCGGGGTTCGCCACCTGCTCGCGACGGGCTTCGATGACGAGCAACCCGCCCCGGCAGATCACGTTGGCCGGCTGATACCACTGGGCCTCGTCGTTGCGGACCAGCCCCTGCTCGTACACCCAGTTGGCCGGCGACACTGGGCCGTCGGCGTCGAACTCGTCGTGCCAGACCAAGTCCCATCCTTCATGCGCCGGCACGGTCGGGTTTCGAGACGCGCATCCCGCGAGCATCGTGGCGACGAGCGAGGCGACCGCGAGCGGTGAAGTCCGGCGGGCATTGACGACACGATCGGGTTGCATCGGCATGGCAGGCTCCGGCGTGATGACACGGGGTGTGGAACGGCGGTGGATCGTTGGCGGATGCTCGATTCAACGCCTCGCCAATTGGTGCAGCGACGTTCGAGGATCTGTCGATATCACCGGCCCGCAGGGCGCGAGTGCGATTCGCCGCCGATGCGAGCCGTCGTCAATCAGGGTTCGGGAGGGAGTGGACATGAAGCAGTCGCACGGGCGTTTCGCCGCCTTGGCCGCGGTGCTTGTCGTCGTCAACGTCGCGGGCCTGGCGTGGATCCGTGCCTCGCTGCTCGAGGTGCGCCTGCCATGGCTCCGGGTGGCCTCGGTCTCGCCCGAAGGGCCGCTCGACGAGGCCGACCGCATCGTCGTGACCTTCCACGAGCCAGTCGTGCCCGAGTCCAAGGTGGGCGAGGATGCACATCCCTCGCCCCTCACCGTCACGCCCGATCCCGGCGGCCGCTGGCGATGGGCGTCGCCCGACCGCCTCGAGTTCGTCCCGGCGAGCCCCTTCCCTCCGGGACGCGAGTTCACGCTCGCCCTGTCGCCCAAGGCCGCCGATGTCACCGGCCGCCGCCCCTACGACGCCTTCGAGCGGCGTCTGGCCACTTCGCCCTTGCGGGTCGAGGCGGTGCAACTGATCGCCCTGGCCCCCGACGGGGCCACGCTCGAGGTTCGATTCAACCAGCCCGTCGCGCCCGATGACCTCCGCCGCGAAGTGCAGGCGGTCAGCGGCGATGCGCCCGTGGCCGTCGAGTGCGTTTCGCCCCGGCCCGACCGTGCTCTGCTGCTGCGGTGCATGCCCGCGGGGGCCGACCTGACGATCACCATCGGCGGCGGGCTCAAGGGTGCCGGGGGCACGCTGGGTCTGGGCGAATCCGTTCGCCGGTCGATCGCGCTGCCCAGCCCCCAGCGGCTTGAGATCGTCAATACCCGTGTGGCCGCGCGAGCCTTCGACCCCGAGATCGAGGTTCGCATCGCCTTCACTCGCGACCTTGATCCCAAGCAGCCCCTGCCGCCGGTCGAGATCGTGCCGCCGGTGGCGGCCCGCATCACGCTGGCGGGTCCGGTGTTGGTGGTCAGCGGACCGTTCGTCCCGGCCACCGCCTATCGGCTCATCATCCCGTCGCAGCTCGTCTCCGCCGGTGGTCTGGCCTTGGGGTCGGCCCGAGTCGTCAGCGTGAACGTCGAGGAACCCGATCCTGCGGTGCGGATCCCCCTCAGTCGCGGCGTGCTCTCGCCCCAAGGGGCGATGCAACTGGATGTCGAGACGATCAACGTGCGTGGGCTGGTGGTCGGCGCCAGTCGCGTGCACCGCAACAACCTTGGGGCCTTTCTGGCCGGCAACGCCCCGGCCTTCACGTCGCGCGAGTTGCCCGAGCGGACCTTCCCGCTCGAGAGTCGTCCGAACGCCATCGTCAAGGGCACGCTCGATCTCGAGTCGCTGCTGGGCGGGCAGACGGGGGTCTACCGCGTCGGCGTGCGGGCGACGGATTCGGGGTGGGCCCGCGACTGGGCCATCGTCGCCGTCACCGACCTGGCCATCCATGCCAAGCGAGGGCGCGACGGCGTTCTGGCGTGGGTCACGAGCATCCGCAGCGGCATGCCCGCCCCGGGCGTCAACGTCACCGTCATCTCCCGCGACAACCAAGTCATGGCCGAGGCCGTCACCGACGAGTCGGGCGTCGCGACGCTGCCGCTGGCTTCGGCAAGCCGCGAGCGGGGCGCGTGGTTCATCGTCGCCGAGCACGCCTCCGACCTGACGTACCTCGAACTCGGGCGCACCACCGACCTGCTCGACGATGTCGACCAGTCCGGGCGGGCCTCGCCTGTGGGGTACGACATCCATCTCTACGGCGATCGCGGGCTCTACCAGCCCGGCGAGCCGGTGCAGATCAGCGGCATCGCCCGCGACGAGGCCGGTCAGGCAGCGGCCGACGTGCCGCTGGCCGTTCGCGTTCGTCGTCCCGATGGTCGCGAGGTGGCGGCGATTCCCGTGACGACAGACCAGGCGGGGGGCTTCCACGCCACGTACGAGTCGTCGCCGGCGGGGCACGCTGGGCGGTACCGCTTCGAGGCGGTGCTGCCGGGATCGACGATGGCCTTGGGCGGGTTCGACGCGTTGATCGAGCCCTTCGTGACGCCTCGGATCGAGGTGGCGTTGGAAGCCGGCGCGCCGGCAACGGGCGAGGAGAAGGGCTCGCTCCGCGTGGCGGCCAGGCACCTCATCGGCATCCCCGCGGCAGGGTTGCGGGCGGTGGTGTCGGCGCGTCATGACCGGGTGCGATTCGTGGATGCCGCCCAGGCCGGGTTCGTCTTTGACCTGCCGCCGGCGTTGCCGTGGGTGTCGCAGGTGCGCGAGGCGGGCCTGCCGATCGAGGCGACGCTCGACGACGTGGGCGTGGCGACGGTGGCGTGGTCGGCGCCGGGCGTGCCGGGGTCGTGGCGAACGACGCTCGAGGCCTCGGTGATCGAAGCGGGCGGTCGCACGGTGTCGGCCAGTCGCGTGGTCGAGATCGACACGCTGGCGCAGCACATGGGGCTGCGCGTGGTGCGAGCGGGCCCGGAGGCGGTGCCGACGGGCGTGGAGTGGGTGCGGGTGGCGGGCACCGTGCCCCTCGCGGCGTCGGACGATGTGGCGTTCCGGCTGGTGCGAGTGGAGACGGATTGGCGGCTGCAAGAGGTGTGGGGGCGTCTGACGTGGAAGTCGGCCGAGCACGAGGCGACGGTGTCGCAGTGGAACCGCGTGGTGAGCGAGGTGCAGGGCGTCGAGCCGCTGAAGGCGACGCAGGGCGGGCGTCACAGGGTCTACGCGACGGGCGCGTCGGGTGCGGCGGCGATGATCGAGTTCGACGTGCCGTGGTCGGAGGGGCAGGGGGGCGGCGCGCCCCGACCTGAGCGGGTGGCGGTGATGGTCGAACGCGACCCTCCGCCGGGCGAGACCACGAAGGCGACCATCGTGAGCCCCTTCGCCGGCACGATGCTGCTGTCGCTCGAGTCCGACCGCGTCCACTGGCACGAGGTGCGTCAGGTGGAGGCGGGCGCGACGGTGGTGGAGGTGGCGATGCCCCCGTCGGTGCGGGGCGGGGCCTTCCTCGCGGCGGCGGTGGTCCGGGGGCTTGATGTCACGTCCGATCGCTGGATGCCCATGAGCGCGAAGGGGTTGGCCCGCGTGCGGCTCGATCATCGGGCGGCGGCGGTGCCGGTGGCGATCGACCTGCCTGCCGGCGTGCAACCCGGGCAGCGAGTGACCGTGGCGGTCACGACGCCCCAGGGGCTCGAGGGCGGGCGTGTGCACGTGTGGGGTGTTGACGATGGCATTCTGTTGGCGACCGCGCACGCAACGCCCGACCCTTGGGCGTGGTTCTTCTCGCCGCGACGGCTGCGCGTCGAGAGCGACGACGCGTACCGCGATCTGCTGCCTGACTACCAGCGTCCCGCCGACTGGACGCGGATCGGCGGCGACGGTGGCGACGACGAAGACGGCGCCGGCAACGCGACGCTCCCTCCCACGCGGCGTCGGCGCGAGTCGGCAGTCGTGTGGATGCCCGCGACCGCACTCGACATGAGCGGTCGCACGGTCGTCGAGGTGACGATGCCCGCCCGCATGACGGGACGGATGCGGTTCTTCGCGGTGATCGCCGCGGGCGATCGCTACGGCGCGACCTCGGCCACGACGCTCGTGACGCAGCCCCTGATGGTCGAGCCGAGCCTTCCGAGCATCCTCTCGCCGGGCGACATGGCCGAGGTGGCGGTGCGGCTGACCAACACGACGTCGGGCCCGCTGGCGGTGCGACTTGACGTGGCGGCGCCCAACCTTGTCTCGGTGCAGAGCGACGAGGCCGAGGTCGCGATGGCGCCAGGCGCCTCGACGGTGGTGACGCGGCGGCTGACCGCCACCTTCAACGGCGAGGGCGTGCTGACGTTCAAGGTCAGGGGCGTCAACGCGTCGGGATCGATCGAGGCCGTGGCTGACGAGCCGATCCTCGTGCGCCGAGCCGATGCCTTTGCGACGCGAACGACCGTGGCCGCGCTTCGCGCGGGCGAACGCCTCGTGATCGCGCCCGACGAGGCGTTCGATCCCGCGTCGACGGTGGTGGATGTCTCGGTGTCGCCTTCGCCTGCGGTGCAGTTGGAGCCCGCCATCGAGTCGCTCATCGACTATCCGTACGGGTGCGTCGAGCAGACGGCCAGTCGCATGGCCGCGTTGCTGGCGGCCACGCCCATGATTCGCGCTTCGCAGCCGGAACGGCTCGAGGTGGTCGCGGGGATGATCGACGCCGGCATCGCTCGCCTGCGGGCCATGCAGACGGCCGCCGGGGGCCTGTCGTACTGGCCCGGCTCGTGGCAGGTGCACGAGTGGGGGACCATCCACGCGTTGGGCGTGCTCATCGAGGCCCGTCGCGCCGGGCATGACGTGCCCGAGTCCTTCCTCGAGTCGCTGGGGGCGTCGGTGACGAGCATGGTGCGGAGCACTCGACAGGGAGGCATCGACGACTCCACGCGGGCCATGGCCTGCGAGGTGCTCGGGCGACTGAACAAACCCGAGCCGGGCTGGATCGCGACGCTGGAAGAGCGGGCCTCGTCGCTCGACGCCGGTGGCAGGGCAACCCTGGCGATGGCGCTCGTCGACATGGGGCGGCGCGAACGGGCGGCCAGGGCGCTCGGAACGTCGCTGCCATCGCCGCGGGAGGTGCAGTGGTCGGGCTCGAGCCTGAGTTCGCCGGTGTCGCAGGTGGCGGCCACGCTCGTGGCCGCGCTGCGCATCGACGCCGAGCACGACTGGGCCGTGCCGCTGGCGACGAAACTGGAGTCGATGCGGCGTGGGGGCACGTGGGGGTCGACGCTCGACGATGCCTCGGCGGTGCGGGCGTTGGCGACCTTCGAGGCGAGCCGGCCGCCCCGCGGCGCCTATCGGGGATCGTTCCATGGCGACGCCGGCACCGTGCCCTTCGGTCACGCGTCGGCCTTCGTGCAGCGGGGCGTGCGGAGCGACCGTCCGGCGACGATCGAACTCGAACCCGGAGTCGGCGACGGCGTGGCGTTTATCGCCATGACCACCAAGGGCCGGCTGAGGCGAGACCCGGAACGCTCCGACCAGGGCATCATCGTGCGTCGACGGTGGCTCGTGAACGGCCATCCCTTCAGCGGCCCGCTGCGGGTGGGCGATCTCGTGGAAGTGGAGGTGACGCTCCAGTCGCAGGTCGCCGACATGGAGCACCCGCGGATCGCGGTGGTCGATCCGCTGCCCGCGTTGGCCGAGGTGGAGAGTCCGTCGCTGGCGACGTCCTCGGCGACGGCGAAGGAGCGGTCGTCGGCCGATCGCGTGGAGTTCCGCGACGACCGCGTGGTCATCTTCGCCACGGCCGGCGTCGAACCTGCCACCTTCCGCTACTTCCTCCGCGTGATCGGCGCGGGGTCGTGCAGCGTGCCTTCCGTGCGGGCCGAGTCGATGTACGACCCGTCGGTGGCCTCCTTCGCGGCCGACGGCTTTGCGCTGGAGGTTGCGAGGTGAGATGGCGTCGGTTCATTCGCGGGGCGGGCTTGGCCGCGGCGGGTGCGGCGGCAGTCGCGTGGGGTGCGTTTGCCGCGTGCGATGCGGCGTTCCCATTTCCGATCGACGCGCTCGAGGCACGGCCCAGGACGGTCGTGGTTCGCGACGCTGCCGGGAGCGTGCTGCTGCGGCGCACTGGCTCTGACGGGCAGTGGCGCACGCCGGTGCCCCTGACCGACACCGGTCCGTGGCTGGCGAAGGCCACGATCGCCTGCGAGGACCAACGCTTCGAACGACACGGGGGCGTCGATGTCGTCGCGGTGGTCCGGGCGATGGCGCAGAACCTCGCGGCGGCGGAAGTGGTGTCGGGCGCGAGCACCATCACGATGCAGGTGGCCCGCATGGTCGAGCCCCGCCGCCGCACGCTCTGGGCCAAGGGGGTGCAGGCCTTCCGCGCGGTGCAACTCGAAGGGCTCATGAGCAAGGAGCGCATCCTCGAGCACTACCTGAACATCGCGCCCTACGGAGGGAACATCCGCGGGGTCGAGGAAGCCGCGAGGGCGTACTACGGGCGACGAGCGGCCGACCTGACGCTCGACGAGGCCGCACTCCTGGCCGGACTTCCGATGTCGCCCGAGGCGTTGCGTCCGGATCGCCAGCCGCAGGCGGCGCAGCGTCGCCGCGACCGTGTCTTGGCGAGAATGCTCGAGGAAGGGTTCATCACGCCCGCCGAGCACGATCAGGCGAAGGCCGCGCCAGTGATGGTGCGCACGGCGGAGCCGGGCGGGGACGCCCCGGCCGTGGCGTGGCACGTGCTCTCGAGGCGACCCGCGGGCGGGTCGACGACGATCGATCCGGTGATTCAGCGTCGCCTCGGCGACGCGCTGCAGGCCGCGCTTGCGACCATGCCCGCGGGCACGCGGGGCGCGGGCGTGGTCATCGACATCGAGCAGGCCCGCATCGTCGCCATGGCTTCGGTGGGCGCGGGATCCGAGGTCAACGGCGCGGCGGCGTGGCGAAGCCCGGGGTCGGCCCTCAAGCCCTTCATCTACGCGGCGGCCTTCGAGGCTGGGCGTCTCGCGCCTGAGTCGATCGTGCGTGATGAACCCCTCGTGCGAGGCGGGTGGGACCCTTCGAACTTCAGCCGCACGTTCGCGGGTCCCGTCGAGGCCGGCGATGCGCTGCGTCGATCGCTCAACATTCCGGCCATCGCGCTCGTCGAATCGATGGGGCCGGGCATGGTGGCGTCGATGCTCGACGCGTGCGGCGTGCGGTTCGCGGACGGCGCTGGGCGCCGGGCGGGCCTGTCGATTGCCGTGGGAGGCGCGGAAGTGACGCTCCTTGACCTGACCGATGCCTACGCGACGCTCGGTCGCGGCGGCGTGCACCGGCGCGCGACGATCTTTCCCGATGAAGCGCCGTCGTCGCGACGGGCGATGCGGGCCGAGGTGGCGCACGCGGTATCGGATGTGCTTTCGTCAAGGAGGCGGGTCGCCGCGGGCGCGGAGCCGTCCGCGCCCTGGTTCTGCTGGAAGACGGGCACGAGTTCAGGGCGGCGCGACGCATGGGCGGTGGGGCACAATCGCCGATTCGCGGCGGGCGTGTGGATGGGCGACTTCTCGGGGCGAGGACGCGTCGAGTACCTCGGGGCCGAGTCGGCCGAACCGGTGCTGGCCGCGTGTCTCACGGACCCGGCGTTGGCGTTGGCGGGGGGCGATTCGCCCGCGCCGCGGCGGCTGTTGGTGACCGATCCGCTGCCCGCGGTCGACCGAGGGAGCGAGCGATTGCGGATTCTGGAGCCCGAATCGGGAGCGGTGATGGTGGCGGTGGGGGGCGGGGCGTTGGTGCGTGCTCGCGCCAGCGAGCCGGGCACATGGTTCCACAACGGCGTGCGGGTGGAGGGGGCGGATCGGATCAGGTGCATCCCCGGGGAGCATGAGCTGCGGTGCGTGGGGGAGGGCGGGCGCGTCGACGCGGTGCGGTTCACGGTGCGGGCGGGGGGGTGAGCCAATTGACGGCGAGGCTGCGGCGTGCCGCGGGTCGCTACCCTGTGGCGGCGGCGTCGAAGGACGCCACGGCACGCGGGCCTCACTTCACCGGAGTCATCGATCATGCAAGCAGACGTGACCTCATCGCTGGCCGCCTCGGCGGTCCTTGTCGCACTCGTGGCGGGCGCTTCCTTCGCCCAGAGCGAAGGGTGGAAGTACCCGCCCGCCAAGACGGTGGACCAGGTCGACGACTATCACGGCGTGAAGGTGCCCGACCCGTACCGGTGGTTGGAGGACCCCGACTCGGCCGAGTCGCGTCAGTGGATCGACGCCCAGAACAAGTTGACCGAGGGGTACATCAGGGGCGTGCCGGAGCGTCAGGCGATCATCGATCGCATCACCAAGCTCTGGAACTTCGAGAAGTTCGGCACTCCGGGCAAGGAGGGCGGTCGCTACTTCTGGTCGTACAACAGCGGCCTGCAGAACCAGTCGGTCATCTACACGGCCGATTCGCTGGGCGGCGAGGCCCGGGTGCTGCTCGACCCCAACACCCTCAAGGCCGACGGCACCATGGCGCTGGCGGGCATGGCGGTCAGCGCGGACGGCCGCCACATGGCCTACGGCATCGCCGAGGCCGGCTCCGACTGGAACACGTGGAGGGTGCGCGACATCGCCACCGGCAAGGACACCGACGACGTCATCAACTGGGTGAAGTTCTCGGGCGCGTCGTTCACCAAGGACGGCAAGGGCTTCCTCTATTCGCGCTTCGATGCGCCGGCGCCCGGCGAGAACAAGCTCACCGGCAGCAACTTCTACCAGAAGGTGTACTACCACGCCCTGGGCACCGCGCAGGACAAGGACGTGCTCGTCTACGAGCGCTCCGACGAGAAGGACTGGGGCTACGGCGCGATGGTGACCGACGACGGCCGCTTCATCGTGATGGGCGTGTCGAAGGGCACCGATCCCAAGAACCGAGTCTTCTACCGCGATCTTCAGGCCGCGCCGCTCAACGCCCCGGCGGCGGCGAGCGATGCCGCGATCCTCGATGTCGAGCGTCGCATCAAGGCGATGGTCGAGGGTGGCAAGGCCGACGAGGCGGCGCTCAAGGACCTGCGGGTCGAGCGGGCCAAGCTCGTCACGGCGGCGGGCAACGCCTCTCGCGGCTTCGTGGAGCTGCTCAACGACTTCGACGCCTCGTACGACTTCGTGACCAACATCGGAAGCGTCTTCTACTTCCGCACCGACCTCAAGGCCCCGATGGGCCGCGTGATCGCCGTCGACACCGCCAGCCCCGAGCGATCGAATTGGCGAGAGGTGATTCCCCAGGCGGACGCGACCATTCAGGGCGTCAGCTTCGTGGGCAACCACTTCTTCGTCTCGTACCTGCGAGACGCCCGCAGCGAGGTGAAGGTCTTCGACGCCACGGGCGCGTTCGTCCGCGACGTCAAGCTGCCCGGCATCGGCACCGCCGCGGGCTTTGCCGGCAAGGCGACCGACACCGAGACCTTCTACAGCTTCAGCGGCTTCACGACCCCCGCCCGCATCTATCGCCACGACGTGGCCACCGGCGAGAGCACGCTCTTCAAGGAGGCCAAGGTCGCCTTCGATCCCGACGCCTACGAGACCTCGCAGGTCTTCTACGCCAGCAAGGACGGCACCCGCGTGCCCATGTTCATCGCCTCCAGGAAGGGCATCAAGCGCGACGGCAGCGCGCCGACGCTCCTCTACGGCTACGGGGGCTTCAACATCCCCATCACGCCCGCCTTCTCGGTCTCCAACCTCGTGTGGATGGAGATGGGCGGCATCTACGCCGTTGCCAACATCCGCGGCGGCGGCGAGTACGGCGAATCGTGGCATCAAGCGGGCACCAAGCTCCGCAAGCAGAACGTCTTCGACGACTTCATCGCCGCCGGCGAGTACCTCGTCAAGGAGAAGTACACGTCGCCCAGGAAGCTGGCCATCCGCGGCGGCAGCAACGGCGGCCTCCTCGTCGGCGCGTGCATCGTGCAGCGACCCGACCTCTTCGGCGCCGCGCTGCCCGAGGTGGGCGTGCTCGACATGCTCCGCTTCCACAAGTTCACCATCGGCCACGCGTGGACCAGCGACTACGGCTCGGCCGAGAACGCCGACGAGTTCAAGGCCCTCTTCGCCTATTCGCCCTTGCACAACCTCAAGAAGGGCACGTGCTACCCGCCGACGATGATCATGACCGCCGATCACGACGATCGCGTGGTGCCGGCGCACTCCTTCAAGTTCGCGGCCGCGCTCCAGGCGGCGCAGGCGGCCGACTGCGCCAATCCCGCGCTCATCCGCATCGAGTCGCGGGCGGGTCACGGCGCGGGCAAGCCCACGGCGAAGGTGATCGAGGAGGCCGGCGATCGCTGGTCGTTCCTCGTGCGGGCCCTCGACTTCTCGCCGCAGGGCTTCCCGAACTGAGCGTTGGAGGATCCATCATGTCGCGTGCCGCCGCCTCGCTCGCGTGGCGTCTGCTGTGTCTCGTGGCGGCGATGGCCGTGCTGCCCGCCTGCTCGCCCGCGCCCCGCGGCGCGGGCACGCTGTTGGCCATCGGCGGCGGCCTCGACGACGACAACCGTCCCGTGTATGAGCGGTTCGCCACCCTTGCCGCCCGTGCGGGCGAGCCGTCGATCGTCATCGCCACCGCCGCCAGCGGCGACCAGGATGACGCGGCCAAGGGCAAGCTCGAGTCGTTCCGCACCTGGTGTCCGGGCGCGAGCGTGGCGGTGATGCGCCGCGAGACGCCGACGACCGAGAGCGTCGCGATGATCAATCGGGCCACGGCGATGTTCTTCACCGGCGGCGACCAGAAGCGGATCACCGATCGATATCGCCCCGGTGATCGCGACGGCCCGGAACTCGAGGCGATGCGGCGGCTGCTCGCCCGCGGGGGCGTCATCGCCGGCACCAGCGCGGGCGACGCCATGATGGGCGAGGTGATGTTTCATACGGGACGGAGCGCGCAGGCGCTGGGGATCCCTCGCGCGACCGACACCGGCTCGGAGGACGACGACGCGATGCTCGGGCCGAGGATCGGTCCGGGCATGGGCCTCGTGGCGTGGGTCGTGACCGATTCGCACTTCTTCGAGCGCCACCGCGTGGGGCGGCTGGTCGCCGCGCTCGAAGTGTCGGGCCGGCGATTGGGCGTGGGCGTGGGCGAGGACGCGGCGGTCGAGATCGACCTGGCGTCGGGCGAGATGACGGGCGTGAGCGTGGCCGATTCGCTGCTGGTGGATGTCGGATCGATGAAACGCACGAACGGGACGCTGGATCGACTCGCCTGTCGCGCGCTGGTGGTGAGGCAGGGCATGCGCGTGCCGCTGCCTGCGCTCCTGGCCTCGACGCCGCGCCTGCCGGCCGAAGCGCCCGCGGTGGTGCGCGAGGTGCCGGTGGCCGAGCCGGGTCAGAACCGGCAGTTGGCCTCGTGGCGACTCTTCATGCAGGGCGCCGAGTCGCACGAGGGCGCGGTGGCATTGACGCTCGACGGATGGTCGATGCGGGCATGGGCGGCAGGCCAAGGGTGGTCGTGGTTCGACGTGGTCGTGACGGCGCGGCCCTTCTGAAGCGCTTGGTGGGTGAACCGTGGGTGCGCGGGTGTGGATGCGTGACTGGAACGCGTTGGTTGATGATGGATGGCTCGCGGCGCGACCATCCGCGCGGATCGACGCCCGGTCCGTGGGCTTGCCCGCAGAGCCGTGCAAGCCCACGGCTACGACTGGTGCGCCCTTGCGGGCGGGACCTAGGCATGCGGTCGTGGATGCGTGGATGGAACGCGTTGGTTGGCGACGGTGAGACGTCCGCCTCAATACGTCATCGGCGCCTCGGCGTGGTGCGAGTTGACCCGCTCCATCATCCGGTTCCAGTGGTCCTCGTCGATGTCGGGGAGTCCGGCGATCAGGCCGATGCGGAAGAGATCGGTTCGCTGGAGCACGTTGAGCGTGCGGTAGAGCCCGCTGATGTGCCACTCGACGGCCCGCTTGGTGCGGTGGATGGCCTTGGCGATCTGACCATTGTCGAGTCCGCTGGCGATCAGGCGGAGCACCTCGAGCTCGCGACGGCTGAGCTTGGACAGTTGGCCCCACTCGGGCTCGAGCAGGTGCTCGAACTGCTGGGCGCTCTTGTCATCCGGCAGCGGGCACGCGAGTCCGAAGCGCCCCACGAAGACCGCCATCGACGACGAGGCGTCGTCGATGGCCGGCAGATAAGCCCCCTCCAGGCGGCGGCTGCGGAAGATCTCGACCGTGGCGATGGGCGTGCCGGTGCGCATCACCCGACGAACCACGCCGAGCCGCTCGTCGCACCAGGCGGGACGGAAGAACTCGTTCAGGCGCCGGCCCACCATCGAGTGGCCGTTCACCCCCGTGGACGTCGTGTAGCTCGGCGAGACGCCTCGCACCGTGCCCGACGCGTCGAGGCACATGGAGAAGGTGCCCGGGAAGACCTGGGCGACGCCGGAGATCAGCGGCACTTCGGAGGCGTGCACGCCGTTGCGAGACACACGATCGTGCACCGCTGACAGTTGATCGACGAAGGTTTCGATGGCCATGGATCCGCTCCTTGAGCAACAACCGAAGGCGCGAGGTGAGACATCCGAAAGACCATCCCCGGCAGGGCCATCACATGGCAGTCTGCACCCGCGCCCCTGTCTACGTTATCCGACTCGCCTCGGTCCTGTTGCATCCACAGGACGTATTTGTGAGATGAGATTCACTCTCATCGCCATGAAACTGTTACCTTAAAACGCGAGCGTTCGCGATTGACGAACGCTCGGTGAGACGTGACGTTGACGGACGAGCGATCAGCGACGGCGACGCAAGGCCACGAGGCCCGCGGCGCCGATCAAGCCCAGCGCGCCGGGGCTGGGGATCTGGCTGAACTCCTGGCGGACGAACGAGGCCGTGGCGGTGCCGCTGGCCTCGGCGGCGAAGAACTTCATGTCCTTGTTCACCTCGAAGGCGCGGTAGCCGGCCGACTGGAAGATCTCGCAGTAGTCCGCCATGTCGGTCAGGCGAGTGTCGCGCGGGGGACCAGAGTTGTCGTAGACGGACAGGTTGCCGAGCAGCGTGTTGGCGTCGCTGTCGAAGATCGTCTCGTCGACGCGGGCGAAGGAGCCCGTGCCGGTCGACGATCCGTTGAAGGTGAGCCGCGCGTCGCAGAGGCGAACGCCCCGCGCATAGGCGGCGGGATCGACGGCGACCGTGTACTGCAGGTTGGCCTCGTGGACGCTCTGATCGCCCGGCGTGCCGTCGCCGAAGGGGCCGGTCAGGTCGAACCCGACGTTGCGGAAGCCGTGCTGGTTGGGGTTGGCGGCGATGAAGCCGACCATGGTGATCAGCGACGGGTTGAAGTGGGACGAGGTGTACGACTCGAACCAGAAGAGCTTGTCGTCGATCTGCACCATGCGGTCGTTGCTGGCGAGCACGGCGCCGAGGCTGACCGTGTCGCCGTTGCCGAGCACGATGATGGCCGAGGCCTGACCGGCGATGCCCAGCAGCGTCGCGCCCAGCACGCCACCCACGATTCGATTGCGGAACTTCATGTGTCTCTCCTGTGACTCTCGACCCCTTCGACGCTTCGCGGCGACTGCCGCGAACGGAAACGAACGTCGAACGTGTCGACGGTGGTCAGCATACCGAATGGCGACGCGAGTTCAACGCTCGCGGATCGCTTCAGGATTCATCCTGCAGCGCACCGAAAGCGCACGTTCGCGGATTGCGGGGCATGCGTGAGGCGAGTGCGCCCGCCGAGACGAATGCTGCGCGTCATCGATCGAGCGAGGGAAACGGGAACGTCGCGGAACGAGTCCGGGACTCGCGCATCATCGACCTGGCGCGGCCGACCTCCTCGGGCATCGAGTCCGCGAGGTCGCGAGATTCGGCGGGGTCGGTCGCGAGATCGTAGAGCTCGAGGTGGCCGCCGCCGCGGGAGAGGTCCTTGCGGATGGCCTTGAGGTCGCCCATCCGCACCGCCTGCTGGCCGCCATAGCCGGGAAACTCCCAGTAGAGCGGCGTGGCCCGAGTCGGCGCGCGACCCTCCGAGAGCAGCCCGACCAGCGAGACGCCGTCGACCCGGCGCTCCGCGTCGTCGCTCGAGGGCCCCGCCAAATCGAGGATCGTGGGCATGAGGTCGATGTGCGACACCGGATGATCGACGGTTGCGTTCCGTGCCGTCACGCCGGGCAGCCGTGCCAGCAGCGGGACGCGAATGCCCCCCTCGTGCAGACTTCCCTTGAGGCCCCGCAGACCCGCCGCGCTCTCGAAGAAGGCCGAGTCCGCGCCGCCGACCCGGCCGTGCGTCGGGCCGTTGTCGCTGGTGAAGACCACCAGGGTGTCGTCGGCGACTTCGAGTTCATCGAGCAGGTCGAGCAGCCGGCCGACATCGCGGTCGAGTCGCGAAACCATGGCCGCGTAGGCGGCGTGGGGCGCGGGGTGGGGCAGATAGCCCTGACGACCGTCGTAGGGGGCGTCCTCGATGGCGCCGACCCACGGGCGCAGCGAATCCTCCGGCACCTGCAACGCGGCGTGCGGCACCGTGGTGGCGAACATCACGAAGAAGGGACGATCGGCCGAGCCGCGGATGAAGGCCTCGGTCTCGTCGAGAAAGCGATCGGGCGCGTAGACCGCGCCGACGCGGTTGCCGGGCGTGTTTCCCTCCAAGTGTTCGACGGCGTCGTTGCGGCGCAGGAACGTCGGGTAGTGGTTGTGGGCGTGGCGCTGACAGTGGTATCCGTAGAAGAAGTCGAAGCCGTGCCGGAGCGGATCGCCCTCGGACCCGGGCATCCCCAGGCCCCACTTGCCGACGAGCGCGGTGGCGTAGCCGCGGTCGCGGAGCAACCCCGCGAGCGTGACGGTGCCCGCCGGGAGCGGTTGCTGGCCCTCGGGCTTGAGTTCCCTGTTGTCGCGGATGGGCGAGTGGCCGGCGTGCAGGCCGGTCAGCATGGACGCGCGGCTGGGCGCGCACACCGGCGCCGCGGCGTAGCCGGCGGTGAACCGCACGCCCTCGCGGGCCAGTCGATCGATCGCGGGCGTCTTGATGATGCGCTGGCCGTAGCAGGAGAGTTCGCCGAAGCCCAGGTCGTCGGCGACGATCAGCAGCACGTTGGGGGGTCGCCGCGATTGACGGGGCGCCGAGGTCCCCGCGACGGTGCACGACGCGAGCAGCAGGCAGAGGGCCAGCAGGACCGGCCGAGCGGCGTGCGGGAGGATCGCGACGCGAAGGGGACGCAGGGCGGGGCGAGGCATGGGCGAGCGTATGAGGCGGACGCGCGGGGGCGTCGTGCTCGTACACTTGGCTCCCGCGGGCGAGGGAGGGTCGCAGGCGGGAAGGAACCGAGCATGCCGCACGACAACAACGCCACCGACACGCAGAAGATCATCTACTCGATGATCGGGGTCTCGAAGACCATCGATCAGAAGCAGATCCTGAAGGACATCCATCTCTCGTACTTCTACGGCGCGAAGATCGGCGTGTTGGGCCTCAACGGCGCCGGCAAGTCGACGCTGCTGCGGATCCTCGCGGGCGTCGACACGAAGTTCGAGGGCAAGGTGGAGATGTCGCCGGGGTATCGCGTGGGGTTCCTCGAGCAAGAGCCCCTGCGCAACGAGACGCGAGCGGTGGAGGAGGTCGTGCGAGAAGGCGCGGCGGCGGTGCTCGGGCTGATCGAAGAGTACGACCGGATCAACGAGAAGCTGGGCGACCCGTCGCTGACGCCCGAGGCCATGGAGAAGCTGCTGGCCAAGAGCGGCGACCTGCAGGAGAAGCTCGACGCCATCGACGCGTGGACCCTCGACAGCCAGATCGAGATGGCGATGGAGGCCTTGCGTTGCCCGCCCGGCGACGCCAGGTGCGACAAGCTTTCGGGAGGCGAGCGCCGACGCGTCGCGCTCTGCCGCCTGCTGCTCTCGAAACCCGACGTGCTGCTGCTCGACGAGCCGACCAACCATCTCGACGCCGAGAGCGTGGCGTGGCTCGAGCATCACCTGCAGCAGTACGCGGGCACCGTGATCGCCGTGACGCACGACCGGTACTTCCTCGACAACGTGGCGGGGTGGATCCTCGAGCTCGACCGGGGCCGGGGCATCCCGTATCGGGGCAACTACACGGGGTGGCTCGAGCAGAAGTCCGACCGCCTGCGCGTGGAGGAGAAGCAGGAGTCGCTGCGACAGAAGACCCTCGCCCGCGAGCTCGAGTGGGTGAGGCAGAATCCCAAGGGGCGTCAGGCCAAGTCCAAGGCCCGCGTCGCCGCGTACGAGCGGCTGCTGAGCGAGGATCAGGAGAAGCGGGCCAAGGAGATCGAGATCTACATCCCGCCCGGTCCGCGGCTTGGCAATCTCGTCATCGAGGCCAAGGGCGTCTCCAAGGCCTATGGCGACACCGTGCTGCTCGACGGCGTCGATTTCTCGATTCCCCCCGGCGCCATCGTCGGCATCATCGGCCCCAACGGCGCGGGCAAGACGACGCTCTTCCGCATGATCAACGGCCTCGAGAAGCCCGACGCGGGCCAGTTCCGCGTGGGCGAGACCGTGACGCTCTCGTACGTCGAGCAGACGCGCGACTCGCTGCCGGCGGGCAAGACGGTGTGGGATGCCATCTCCGACGGCAACGAGGAGGTGCGGCTTGGCAAGATCAAGATGAACAGCCGCGCGTATGTCGCCAGGTTCGGCTTCTCGGGCGTCGACCAGCAGAAGCTCGTCGACACCCTCTCGGGCGGCGAACGCAACCGCGTGCACCTGGCGAGACTGCTCAAGACCGGCGCGAACGTCATCCTCCTCGACGAGCCGACCAACGATCTCGACGTCAACGTCATGCGGGGCCTCGAGGAGGCCCTCGAGCACTTCGGCGGCACCGCCGTCATCATCAGCCACGACCGTTGGTTCCTCGACCGGCTCGCCACGCACATCCTCGCCTTCGAGGGCGATGCGCAGGTGCGGTTCCACCACGGCAACTGGTCGAGCTACGAGGAGGATCGCCGGAAGCGGCTCGGCGCCGAGGCCGATCAGCCCCACCGGCTCAAGTACCGTCGCATGACCCGCTGACCCGTCCCGGGGCAGGCTCGCCACGGCCGCCTCCCCCGCCGAGGGGACGTCGTCGGGCTGAACCGTCGTGCACTTTGGACCGATCCATGGATCGCCGGGCGGCGATCGGTCCGTCGCTGCGCGCCCGGTGCGGCTTTGCATGGAGTCATGATGTCGGGCGCACACGCCACTTCCGCCGATCGTTCCGACCCGCGTCACGCGGCGTGGGATTCGGGCGCGCGGTGGTTCGTGAGCATCGCCCTCATCGCCATCATCGCCTTCGCCTCGCAGATCGCGCTCTCGCTCACGCTGCCGGCGCTCCGCGAGCACCTCGGCGAGCGGACGGTTGCCGTCGTCAACGCCGCCATCATCGCCCTGATCGTCGCCCCGCTCGGCGCTGCGCTGGTGGCCCTTCGTCACATCCGGTTCCGCGGCGACCGTCGACACCGCGCCCATCCGGCTCAGGCGCTGCCGTCGTCCGAACTGCTCGCCTCGCCGCGGAGTCAGGGCATCGGTGTGGGCGTGGCGCTCATGATCGTCATCGGCGCGGGGGTGGGAAGCTCGGCGATCGTGTCGCGAGAGGCGGCCGACGAGACGTTCGACGAACTGGTGACCGCGGCGGGGGGCGAGATCGCCGCGACGCCTCCAGGCACCGTCGAGCGATACCGGCATCGCCTTCGCCGCATCGATCAGGTGAGCACGCTGGCGATGCTGCTGGGAGCGCTCGCGTCGACGGGCGTGGGCATGTGCGTGGCGAGCCTGCAGTCCAACCGTCGCGCCTCGAGGCAGGCCAGGCAGGCCAGCGACTTCATGCTGCGCTGCTTCGTCGAGCACGCGCCCGCGGCGGTGGCGATGGTGGACCGCTCGATGCGGTACATCGCCTGGTCGGAGCGATGGGTGCGAGACTACGGCCTCGAGTCGCAAGGCCGACTCGCGGGCAGGCGACTCGACGAGACGTCGGCGTGCGTCCCTTCGCACTGGGCCGAGGCGCATCGCCGGTGCCTGGCGGGCAGCGTCGAGACCTGTCGCCGCGACGCCATCGAACTGCAGGGCGTGACCCGCTGGCTCGAGTGGGAGTTCAGGCCGTGGCGACGTCCGGGCGGCGAGGTGGGGGGCATCGTCCTGTTCACCCGCGACGTGACCGAGCAGGTCGAGGCCGAACGCGCCGAGCGAGCCAAGCTGGCCGTGGCCGAGACCAGGCTTCAGGTGGCCAAGGCGCTCTCCTCGAGCGGCGCCCTGTCGGAGCGATTCGCCAGCGTGCTCGACGCCATGATGGCCCTCAAGGGCCTCGGCGAGCCCGTCGGGGCGGCGATGCTGCTCGCGGATCCCATCACCGGCCGTCCGCAGTCGGGAGCGGCCTGCGGCACGCTCGGATCGGACTTCGCCGACTCCCGCGACGCCGCGACGATCCTGAGGCAGCTCCGCGACAGCAATGACGCCGAGGGTCGCGTGGTGACCCAGCGCGACGACGCGGGCGGTCGCTACGTCGTGCCGCTCGTCGATCGCTCCCGCTCGGCGCCCGAATGCACCGGGGCCATCGTGCTGCTCACCCGCGGCCGGGCCGAGGCGGCCGAGCCGGTGGTCGAGGCGATGAGCGACATCGGCGACCTGGTCGCCACCGCGCTGCTCCACGAGCGGGCGGCGGTGCTGGCCGAGCAGGCCCGCATCGAGGCCGAGGAGGCCAGCCGCGCCAAGAGCGACTTTCTCGCCAACATGAGCCACGAGATCCGCACGCCCATGGCGGCGATCCTGGGCTACACCGACCTGCTGGCCGAGGACGGCGACCGCGGCTCGGCGCCCAAGCATCGGCTCGAGTACATCGACACCATCCAGCGCAACGGCGAGCACCTGCTCACCATCATCAACGACATCCTCGATCTCTCCAAGATCGAGGCGGGCAAGATGGCCGTCGAGCACATCGAGACCCGTCCGCGGGAGATCCTCGCCGACGTCGTCTGCCTCATGCGTGTCAAGGCCACCGGCAAGGGCATCGGCCTCTCCGTCGTCCACGACACGCCCATCCCGGAGACCATCCAGAGCGACCCGGTCCGCCTGCGCCAGATCCTCGTCAACCTCGTCGGCAACGCCATCAAGTTCACCGAACTCGGCGGCGTCACCATCCGCGTCGGTCTCCAGCGGCTGGCCAGCGGCGGCTCGCAACTGCGATGCTCCATCGTCGACACCGGCATCGGCATGGATGCCGAGCAGCTCGGGCGCCTCTTCAGCGCCTTCTCGCAGGCCGACGCCAGCACCACGCGTCGATTCGGCGGCACCGGGCTGGGCCTTCGCATCAGCCAGACGCTCGCCCGCATGCTCGGCGGCGACATCGTGGTGTGCAGCACGCCCGGGCAGGGAAGCACCTTCACCGTCACCGTCGACACCGGCTCGCTCGAGGGCGTCGCCATGCTCTCGCCCGAGACGGGAACGCCCGCGACGGAGATTCGCGAGCCCGCCAAGCTGGGCGATGCCCAGCCGCTCAAGGGCCTGCGGGTGTTCCTCGCCGAGGACGGCCCCGACAACCAGCGGCTCATCTCCTTCCACCTCGTCAAGTGCGGCGCGAGCGTGCGCGTCTTCGAGAACGGGCGGCTCGCCCTCGAGGCCCTCACCGTCGACGGCACCGCCGAGGGGCCGCTGCTCGACGATCCCCCGTGCGACATCGTCCTCACCGACATGCAGATGCCCGAGATGGACGGCTACACCCTCGCGGCGACGCTCCGCGCCAAGGGCTGGAAGCGCCGCATCGTCGCGCTCACGGCCCATGCCATGAGCGGCGACGCCCAGCGATGCGCCGAGTCCGGGTGCGACACCTACGCAAGCAAGCCCATCGACCGCGCCGGACTCATCGAGGTGTGTCGCACGCCCGGAGCCGTGGTCGCCAAGGCCACGTGAGCATCGCCTCGCGTCGGGCGGGCGCTCACTTCTTGCCGGGAATCAGGCCCTTGATCGCCTCGGAGGCCTTGTCCGCGGCCTTCTTCGCGGTCTCGTCGACCGTCTTCTTCACGTCGTCTGCCACCTTCTTGCCCAGCTCCTCGACCTTGGCCTGCGTGTCGGCCACGACCTTCATGTCGAGCAGGCTCTTGCCCAGCCCTTCCAGCCGGCCGTTGAGGTCGCCGAGTAGGTCGGCGGGGATGAGCGAGCCGCCCTTGTCGGTCGCCGCGCTGAGCACGGCGCTGATGACGATGCTCGAGAGTTCCGAGATGGTCACGCCCGTGCCCGCCACGCCGTCGCCCGTCTTGCCCACGTTGCTGAGGTTGATCCGGTCGATGGGGATTGTCACCCGCGTCAGGTCGCTCACCGCCTGAGGCCCGCCCGCGAGGTCGACGCGCACCACGATGTTGCTGAGCGCCAGGTCGTTGATGATGAGCTTGGTCTCGCCGGACGCTGGCTGCTGGGTCGTGCCGCCTCCGCCCTGGCCCTGCAGCCGCTTGAGCGAATCGAGGATCGCCCCGTAGTTGGTCTTGCCGTCGCGACGCTCGAGGTTGATCTCGAGCGCGTCGAGGGCGAATCGCGGCACCTCGATGGTCGAACCGGTGAGCGACCCCAACGCGAGATTCACGCCGCCGCTGCCCAGCGACATGAAGGCGGGCGAGTTGAACCCCGCGGGATTGGCGATCGTGAGGCCCGAGAGCGAGAACTTCCCGCTGAAGAGGCCGATCGAGACGTCGGCGACGGTCGTGGGGGTGCCCGTCGCGAAGGTGCCGCCCTTCTCGATGGCGACCTTGGCGACGCGGTCCACCTGGCTGATCAGGAGCACGACGCCCCCCGCCAGCAGCACCACCAGGACGGCCAGGGCCAACAGCAGACGCTTGAGGATCTTCATGCCCCATTCTTGGCCATCGGCGGGCTCCGCGTCGAAGCCGTCGGCGGAAGAGGCATGGCACGCGCGGCGCCACCACGTACACTCCGCCATGAGCCGCACTCGCCGCCGCGTGTCAGGTCTGCTGCTGGGGTTGTGTGCGTGGATCGCTCCCGGTGCGCCGGGCGCCGAACCGACGTCCGGGTTTCCGGCGCCGCTGCTCGAGGCCGCGTCGCCGCCATGGACGTCGCCCGGGCTCGACGGCTCGGGCTCGGTTCCGATGGGCAACGGTCGCGTGGGGCTCAACGCCTGGGTCGAGGCCGCAGGCGACCTCGTGCTCCTGCTCTCGCACACCGACAGTTTCAGCGAGTGCGAGCGGCTCCTCAAGCTCGGTCGCGTTCGCATCGCCTTCGAGCCGCCCATCGACGTGACGCGGGACTATCGCCAGCGGCTCGATCTCGAGCGGGGATGCCTTCGCGTCGAGGCCGATGGCGCCGCCTTCGAGGTCGTGGTCGACGCGGCCTCCGATGCCGTGATGGTGCGAGCCGCGCCGGGCGCCGGTTCGAGCAGGGCCGTTCGAGCGAGGTTCGAGCCGTGGCGCACGCAGGAGCGGCGATTGTCGGGGGAGGAGCTTCGGTCGGCGTGGCTCATGCTCAACGCGCCCGACGGCGTCGAGGTGCGCGAGGCGGCGGACGAAGTGCTTGATGGCGGAGCGGCGGTCGCATGGCAGCATCGCAACCGCTGGTCGATGGTCCCCCTGACGCTGCGGCATCAGGGGCTTGCCGAAGCCTCGGCGGCGGTCCGCGACCCGCTGTTGCACCGAACGTTCGGAGGCCGCATCGAGGGCGATGGATTCGAGAAGGTCGGGCCCACGGAGTTGCTGCGGTCCGCCGCCGCGTCGGCCGCGACGATCCGCGTCACGCTGGCGTGCCGCCAGGTCGAGGAGGAGGGGGCGTTCGCGAGGGGGTTGGCCGAGGCGGCCGCCGTGCCGCTGACCTTCGACGAGGTCGCCGCCCGCACGCACGCATGGTGGCGGCGACGCTGGAGCCGCTCGTACGTCTTCGTGGAGCCTCCTCGCCTCGGGTCCGCGCCCCTGGCGGCCGGGCATCCGTGGCGCGTGGGCATCGACTCGGACGGCGCGAACCGGTTCGAGGGCGACGTCCTCAAGGCGACGGTGGTGGCCAGGGCGATTTCGCCCGTGGAGATCGCGTCGTGGTCGGCAGGTCGCGCCGTGGCGGACGTCGTCGACCTTCCCGCGCAGGGAGGCGCGTCGACGAAGGCGGGCGACGCCTTCCGCGAGGCGAACGCGTTCAGCGTGCTGGCACGCGTCAAGCCCGCGAGGGCGGGCATCACGGGCCGCATCGTCGATTCGCTCACCGCCGGCCGGGCCGACGGCATGCTGCTCGACCTTCAGGGCGGCCGCCTGCGCACCATCGTCGGCGACGCGATCTTCCAGTCGGACGTCGCGCCCGCGCCGGGCGTCGACACGGCGGTGGCGATGACCTTCGACGGCGCTGACGGCCGCGTGCGACTCTTCGTCGACGGCGTCGAGGCCTCCGGCGGACCTGCGCCCCGGCGGGCGACGACGGTGAGCCAGGCCTACGCGTCGCAGCGATTCATGACCCTCGGGGCCACGGGCGGCGAGTTTCCCGTGAAGTTCAACGGCTCGATCTTCACCGTCGCGCCTCGCCACGTCAACGGCTCGGGGTTCAACGAGGACTTCCGCGCCTGGGGCGGCTCGTTCTGGTGGCAGAACACCCGCCTGCCCTACCACGGCATGCTCGCGCGAGGCGACGGCGATCGGCTCGACTCGCTGCTGGGCTTCTACGCCCGTCAGGTGCCCTTCGCGCGCGAGCGTGCCCGCCTCTGGCACGACGTGAAGGGCGCGTGGTTCCCCGAGACGATGACCACCTTCGGCTCGTACGCCAACGGCGACTACGGATGGAATCGCGACGGTCGCCTGCCCTCGGAGGTGCTCTGCCCGTGGTGGTGTCACGCGTGGAATCAAGGGCCCGAGCTGGTGGCCATGATGCTCGACCAGTGGGACCACGAGCAGGACCGTCGCACGCTGGAGGAGCGGACGCTGCCGACCGCGCGTGCCGTGCTCGAGTACTTCGACACGCGATTCGCGCGCGACGCCTCGGGGCGGCTGGTGATCTCGCCCTCGCAATCGCTCGAGACCTACTGGACCGGCGTGGTGAACGACCTGCCCACGGTCGCGGGGATCGCGGAGACGACCCGCCGATTGTGCGAGCTGCCCGCCGACGTCGGCTCGCGAGAGGATCGGGCCTTGTGGGCGCGGCTGCGAGACGCGTGTCCGCCGGTGCCGCTGGCGCGTCGCGACGGCGCGCCGGTCGCGACGTTCCAGCCCGCCGAGCAGTTCAGCCCTGCGCGATCCAACTGCGAGAATCCCGAGTTGATGGCGGTGTGGCCATTCGGCCTTTCGGGTGTCGGACGCGGCCTGCTCGCGGAGGGCCGCGCGACCTTCGAGCGGCGGATCGAGAAGATGACCCACGGATGGACGCAGGACGGCCAGCAGGCGGCGCGGCTGGGGCTGGCCGACGAGGCGGCGAGGATCCTTCTGGCCAAGGTTCGCAACACGCACCCCGCGTTCCGCTTTCCGGGGTTCTGGGGGCCCAACTTCGATTGGCTGCCCGATCAGTGTCACGGCGGCAACCTCATGACGACTGTGCAGGAGATGCTTCTCCAGACGCCGGGCAAGTCGATCATCGTGTGCCCCGCGCTGCCGCGGGACTGGCGGGGCGAGTTCCGCCTGCACGCGCCCGGCCCCACGGTGGTGACGGCCCGGGTGGGCGGGGGGGTGATCGAACGGCTCGTGGTCGATCCCCCGTCTCGACGCGCCGACGTGAGCGCGGGCGATGGCTGGGTCATCGCCGATCGCTGACCTCGCGACGCACGAGCGGGGGATGTCGGCGCGCGATTCGCGGACGGCGGCTTCAGGTCGGGGCGTCGGGACGAATCACGGCGCGGCGACGCGTCGATAGACATGATGCCGCGGGCGTTGAGGGCCTTGCGGCAGGCATGACCGACACCAACCCATCCCCCGTTCCGGGTCCCGTCGCCTCGATCGAGCGCGCGGGACGTCGCTGCTGGAGTTGCGCGCTCCTGTGGCTCGCGGCGTCGGCGATGATCGTCTTCGCCGCGCTGGCCGCGTGGGCCGGTCGTCAAGCCCTCTCGCCCGCGCCGAGACCGCTCCGCATCGCGATCAACCCGTGGCCGGGCTACGAGTACGCGACGCTGGCCCGCGCCAAGGGCTTCTTCGAGGACGAGGGTGTCGAGGTCCGGCTGCTGGAACTCAGCGGGCTGGGCGAGTGCGTTCGCGCCTTCGAGCGCGAGCAGGTGGACGGCTTCTTCGGCACGGTCACCGAGGTGCTCCGGTCGCGAGACCAGAGCCACCGCGACGCGCAGATCGTCATGGTGGCCGATTACTCCGACGGCGCGGACGTCATCATGGCCAGGGACGGCATCGCCACGGTGAGCGAGCTTCGCGGCAGGCGCATCGGCATCGAGACGGGGTCGCTGACGGCGTTCATTCTCGCCCGCGCCCTCGAGGAATCCGGCCTGGCGTGGACGGACGTGCAGATCGTGCACATGGCCGCCATGGACATGGCGGCGGGACTGGCCGAGGGCAAGGTCGACGCGGTGGTCACCTATCCGCCCCTCTCGCTCGCGATCGCGCGGGCCGGCACGGGCCGCGAGATCTTCAGCACCCGCGAGATTCCGGGCGAGGTGGTGGACGTGCTCGCCTTCGACGCCTCCTGCCTTCGCGACAGGGGCGGCGAGGTTCGGGCGTTCATCCGCGCGTTCCACCGGGCGCAGGAGTACGCCGCGGCCAACCCGGCCGAGTCGATGGACATCATGGCGGCCCGCGAGGGCATCTCGCCCGAGGAGTTCGAGGCGGCGATCAGCGGGGGCGTGAAGCTGCTGAGGCGAGAGGATCAGGAGCGATTCCTCGGTCGTGACGGCTCGCTCACGCGCGTCGTCGCCTCGACGGAGCGAATCCTCCGCGCGATCGGGCAGCTGACGGACTCGAGCCGTCTGGGCGGCGTGGTGGCCACGATGAGAGAGGAGTCGCGTGACTGACGGCGTCGCGACAAGACCCGCATCGAGCGCGCCCTTCAGGTCGCTTCGCGTCAAGATCATCGCGCCGCTCGCGGCTGCGTGCGTGGTCATGGTCGCCTTGGCGGTCGCGACGACGGTGCGGCTGGGCGAGATGCAGGCGAGGAAGCGACTGGCCGAGCGGGCCGAGACCGCCGCTCGCGTCGTCAACTACGCGGCCGAGACCGTGGAGGACACCCGCGACCTGCAGCGACTCGTGAACTCGCTGGGCAGCGAGATGGACGTGACGCGGATCGTGGTCGTGGCCGGCAGCACGCCGCGGATCATCGCCAGCACGCGGAACGAGTGGGTGGGCCGCCTGCTCCGCGACGTGCCGGGCACCGGCATCGCCGAGGACCTCGCGGACTCCATCGCCCGCAAGGCCACCGTCTTCCACGAGCACACGGGCGACGCGGAGATCGAGTGCATCATTCCCCTGCTGGTGACCCGCCCCGACGAGACCTTCACGAGAGGAGCCGTGATCGTGAACCTCGACGCCACGCCGGTCGCCAGGCAGGCGCGGCTCTGGGCGCTGATGGTCGGTTCGGCCTTCTGTGCCGCGCTGCTCGCGGCATTCGGCGGCGTGTGGCTGCTGGTCAGTCGCGTCGTGCTCGGGCCCGTCGAGGCGATGTCGCGAGCGGCCGCCAGGCCTGACGGGCGCATCGGCGTGCCCGAGGGGCCGCTCGACGAGCTCGGCCTGCTGGCGACGAGCCTGCGCGACGGACGAGACCAGATCGTCGCCTCGAATCACGAGCTCGAGATGCGCAAGCGCATCCTCGAGAGCGTCATCGAATCGGAAATCACGGGGTACTGGGACTGGGATGTCGCGTCGGGCATCGAACGCTACAGCGCGGCGTGGAAGCGGATGCTCGGCTACGAGCCCCACGAGCTCGCCGACTCGCCGGAAACCTGGCAGCGGCTCATCGAGCCCGAGGATCTCCCGGTCGTCGCGGCCAGTTTCGGTCGCCACGTCGAGTCCCGAGGGGCCGAGCCCTTCTACGCCGAGTTGCGGTATCGCCACAAGAACGGCTCGACCACGTGGGTGATCTGCGCCGGCAAGGTGATCGAGTGGTCCGACGCGGGCGAACCGCTCCGCGTCGTGGGCTGCCACGTCGACATCAGCCGCGGCAAGGCCGCCGAGGCCTCGCTCGCGCAGGCCCGGGCCCAGGCCGAGCAGGCGCTCCGGGAGGTGTCGATCCTCCGCAACGCGCTTGACCGCCACTCCATCATCTCGACGGCGGGCCGCGACGGACGCATCCTCGACGTCAACACGGGCTTCTGCGAGGTCAGCGGCTACTCGCGCGAGGAGCTGATCGGCCAGGACCACCGCATCCTCAACTCGCGGACGCATCCCCCCGGCTTCTGGCGACAGATGTGGTCGACGCTGGCCTCGGGCGTGGCATGGCGCGGCGAGGTGTGCAATCGTCGCAAGGACGGCACGCTCTACTGGGTGGACAGCACCATCGTCCCCTACGTGGGCGCCAACGGCGCCATCGACCGGTACATCTCCATCCGCTTCGACATCACCAGGCAGAAGCTCGCCGAGGCGAGGCTCATCGCCGCGCAGGCCGCCGCCGAGGCCGCCAACGCGGCCAAGAGCGAGTTCCTCGCCAACATGAGCCACGAGATCCGCACCCCCATGACGGCGATCCTCGGGTTCGCCGACCTGCTCGCGGGCGAGTGCGACTCCGACGCGGCCAAGCGAGCCGAGTACGTCGGCACCATCCGCCGCAACGGCGAGCACCTGCTCGCCATCATCAACGACATCCTCGACATCTCCAAGATCGAGGCGGGCAAGCTCCACGTCGAGTCGACGCACGTCGACTGCGCCGAACTCGCCAGGGAAGTCGTTGCGCTGATGGACGTCAAGGCCCGTGCCAAGGGTCTCGCGCTGGGAGTGCGGTTCGCGGGCCCGCTGCCCGCCACCATCGTCACCGATCCCGTGCGGCTGAGGCAGATCCTCGTCAACCTCGTCGGCAACGCCGTCAAGTTCACCGAGGTCGGCGACGTCACGCTCTCGCTCTCGTGCGATCGCGAGGCCTCCCTCCTGCGGTTCGACATCGCCGACACCGGCATCGGCATCTCCGCCTCGGAGTGCGAGCGTCTCTTCGGGGCCTTCGAGCAGGCCGACGCCAGCACCTCCCGGCGTTTCGGCGGCACGGGCCTGGGACTTCGCATCAGCGGTCGCCTTGCCGAGATGCTCGGCGGCCGCATCTCCGTGGTCAGCACGCCGGGCCGCGGAAGCACCTTCACCGTCACCGTCGGCACGGGCGACCTGTCGGGCGTGCCCTTCGCCGTTCCCGACGTGTCCCTGGCCATCGCCGAGCCGCATCCGCTCCCGCCGCCGCCCGTGCAGGCGAGGCCCCTCGAGGGCCTTCGGATCCTCTTCGCCGAGGACGGCCCTGACAACCAGCGGCTCATCGGCTTCCAGCTCCGCAAGGCGGGCGCCAACGTCACCATCGTCGAGAACGGCCGTCTTGCGGTGGAAGCGTTGACCGTCGGCGGCTCGCTGGGCGGCCCGTGCATCGAGCCCCCGCCCTTCGACGTCGTGCTCAGCGACATGCAGATGCCCGAGATGGACGGCTACGCCGCCACAAGGCTGCTGCGGTCGCTGGGATGTCGCCTGCCGATCATCGCCGTCACCGCGCACGCCATGAACGGCGACGCCGAGCGGTGCCTCGAGGCCGGCTGCGACGCGTACGCCACCAAGCCCGTCGACCGCGACCGGCTGGCGAGGACGATCCTCGACTCGCTCAAGGCGCGTGTCGCGGCCTAACAGGGCGTGGCGTCACGAGCACGCCCACCATGGGCATGACTCGCAAGACCCACGGTCGTGCGATCGTTCAGGCCGTGACGCCCTGTCCCGCCACCTCGTCGATGTAGCGGGCGAAGTGGCCGATGGGCGGGGTCTCGAGGGCGGGGTCCTTGGCCTCGTCGTCCCAGCGACGCAGACGCACCGCCCGCTCGAAGTGCGGGTGCGCGCGGAAGACCTCGACCTCCGCCGCGTTCATCAGGCCGCCCTGCAGGTGCAGACTCTGCACCGACGGGGGGCTGAGCTTGGCGAGATAATCCGCCTCCGCGGTGCAGAGGTACCGCTTCGCGTCGACGTGCATGCGGACGGGATCGACGACTTCGGGGCCGAAGTGGCGGGTGAGCCACTGCTCGCCCAGCACCTCGTGGCGGTCGTCGATGCCCTGGTCGGGCGCGTCGTCGGGAAGGTCGTGCAGCAGGTGGCCGATGTCGTGCAGCAGGGCGGCGGTGATGAGGGCGGCGTCGGCCCCGTCTCGCTCGCCCATCCAGGCCGCCTGCAGGGCGTGTTGCAACTGCGTGACCGCCTCGTGGCCGTACTGCGAGTTGCCGGATCGGTGGAAGAGTTCGATGATGCGGAGCGTGGTGGGGTGCATGGGGCGCCTCGTGTGATGAGCGGGAACGAAGGAGGGTACTTCGCGGCGGCGGCGCGTGCACGAAGGGAGCGTTCAGGTTGCGTCAAGGGTGTGCAACGCCGTCGCGAAGATCGCCGAGCACGCGCGCCAGCCGCCGTCCGAACTCCTCGATGGCCGCCTCGTCGTGCGCGAGCGAGAGATAGAGCTTGGTGCCCATGGGGTTGAGGAAGATGCCGGCGCGGAAGAGGCCCAGCATCATGACGCGGGCCTTGGCCCGGTCGCCCGCGAGGGTGGAGCGGTAGTCGACCACCGGCAGGTTCGAGAAGATGATCTGGCCCAAAGGACCCGTGCCGATCACCTGGCCGACGTGCCCGGTGTCGCGGAGCACCCGCCGCAGGCGTTCGCGGAAGTGCTCGCCCAGGGACTCGAGCCGGGCGTAGGCCCCCGCGCGGGCGTAGATGCTCAGGGCCGCCAGCGACGCGGCGGCGGAGACGGGGTTGCCCCCGAGCGTCGACGCGGTCCACACATAGGTCGTCTTTCCGGCGCGGGCCTCGCGAGCAAGGTCCATGACGTCGGCGCGGCCGACGAACGCGCCGATGGGCATGCCCCCGCCCAGTGCCTTGCCGTAGGCCACGAGGTCGGCGGGCACGCCCCAGCGTTCCTGCGCGCCGCCGAAGGCCATGCGAAAGCCGGTCACCACCTCGTCGAAGACGAGCAGCACCCCCGCCGCGTCGCACGCCGCCCGCAGCGATTCGAGGAACCCCGGCGCGGGCGCGAGGCAGCGGTGGAGCGGTTCGACGATGACGCAGGCCAGGTCGCGGGCGTGCGACTTGATGGCGTGTGCCGCGGCATCAGGGTCGTTGAACGGCGCGACGATGGTGTCGGCGAAGTGCACGCCGTCGCTCGAGGGCTCGGGATTCGGGAAGGGCGTCTTGCCCGAGGGGAAGAGGCTCGTCACGCCCTCGTCGTTGGAGCCGTGGTACGCCCCCTCGAACTTGAGCGCCAATCGCTTGCCCGTGAAGGCCCGGGCCAGCCGCAGGCAGTGCATCGTCGCCTCCGTGCCCGAGGCGCAGAAGCGGATCTTCGACTCCCGCCTGGGCTGCAGGCGGATGATCGTCTCGGCGAGCGAGAGCGATGCGTCGGTCACGGTGGCGAAGTTGGTGCCCAGCGAGAGGCGTGCCGCGGTCGCGGCGACGATCTCTGGGTGCGCGTGCCCCGCCAGCGCGGAGCCCCAGCCCATCGAGAAGTCGAGCATCTCGCGCCCCTGCATGTCCCAGAGGCGACACCCAGAGCCCTTGGCCACTGCCGTGGCCAGGTCGGGCGTCAGGTCGAACTCGCCGTTGGAGCCGCCGGGGAAGGCCGCCATGACGCGGGCCGCGTGCGAGTCGTCGACGCTCGGGTGCCGGGCCGTGTCGGCGGTTGCGTCATGGGTCGGGGTCGTCAGTGCGGTCATCGAGGCCTCCGTGGTTCGAGCACCATCAGCATCCGTCCTGCCAGCGAACGAAGAACGTCTCGATGTCATTCCCGTCGACGCCGCCGTCGAGGTTGACGTCGGCACGCTCCTCGCCCGAACCCCATGCGTCGAAGAAGGACGCGACATCCGAGCCGTCGACGCCCCCGTCGGTGTTGAAGTCCGCCAGGCAGTTCGGCACGCCCGTGACGCGCAGGTGGTCGACGGCCCACCACCAGTTGTTGCGGGCGTCCGACAGCTCGAAGTCGAACTCCACCCATGCCGCCGCGGCATCGACCGGCGAGAGGATCACCACCGCCTCGTTCGGGGCGTCGGCGCGAAAGTTCGGTCCCTGCGTCGACGTCCAGTCGAGCACGGTCCGCGGCGCAGTGGCGTCGGTCCTCGCGATGATCCTCGCGCGCTGCGAGTCTTCCGGCCTCCAGCTCGAGTCGAAGGTGAGCGCGAGAGAATCGCGGGCGATGCCCGTCAGCGGGATTCGTGGCGTCCGCATCACCGCGCGGTAGGTTCCCAAGCGGCTCGGCGTCCCGCGGTCGTCCCACTCGTCGGGGTCCGCCACCGCCACCGCCCCGCGGGCTCGCAGGAACTCCGAGCGGCGTTGATCCTGCGCGATCGCCGACCACCACGCCTTGTCGGCGATGGCCCAGCCCTCCCATTCCGTCATGCCCACCGCCGGATCGGTCAAACCCGGCACGCCGCTGTCGTCGAACGTCCAGCCCAGGGGCGGCACGCCGCTCCACACCCCCGTCGCGGGCGGTTGCTCGTCGACCGACGGGCCCAGCGCCACGCCGTCGAAGTCCTCGCTCAGCAGCAGACGACGCGCGTCGAGCGGGATCGCACGCACCTCGACGTGATCGATCGCCCACCACCAGTTGTTGCCGGCCTCCGCGAGCGTGAACGACACCTGCACCGTCGACGCCCCCGCGGGGTGGGGCAATGCCAGCCGCACGCGTTCGTTCTCCGCGTCGGGCTTGAAGTCGGGCCCCGCCGTCGACGTCCACTTGATCAACTGGACGGGCGAGCCTCCGTCGATGCTGACGTTCACGTAGGCCGTCTGCTGGGCCTCGGGCCGCCAACTCGAGTCGAAGATCAACTCTGCCGTGCCCGGCGCCATGCCGGCCAGCGAGATCGTCGGGGATGCCAGCACCGTCGTGTAGAGCCCCGGGTCTCTCGGAAGATCGCTCCACTCGTCCGGATCGGCCACCGCCACCGCCCCCGAGCCGAGCGTGAAGAACGAACGGTTTTGATCGCCCGCCGCATTCGACCACCACGTCTTGGAGGCGATGCTCCATCCTCGCCACTCGCGTACGCCTCCGGCGGGGACGCCGGAGCGATCGATCGTCCAACCTGAGGGCCCCGTCGCACTCCAGACCGCCGCGCCCGCCAGCGTCTCGTCGAGGTTGGGGGAAAGCGCGACGCCCTCGAAGTCCTCGAAGAAGAGTCGGGCGGTGATCAGGCAAGGAACGCCGCCGCAGGCTGAGCCCTCGCCGGCCCACGTGCCCCGACGGTCGTCGCAGGCGGCCGCGGTGAGCGTGAGGCACTCCCCGGTCGACAGGCAGCACGCGCCCGTCGGGGGCGGCGGCGGCGGCACGCACGCGAAGGGCACCGACGGCGACGAGGCCATGTCGAGCCCCACGGGCACGCCGTCCCACCCCCACGCGGGGTCGATCGGCAGGCCGAGGAAGTGCATGACGGTCGCCGGGATGTCGGCGAGCGTCGGCGCGGGGGTGATGATGCCTCGGGAGGCCGACGGGCCCGCGACGATCAGCGGCGTGAGGCGGTGCTCGGGGATGTTGCGGCCGTGAGAACCGTCGGGCGTCCCGCCGTGGTCGCTGGTGACGATGATGAGCCAGTCCTCGAACGCGGCGTTGGGTCGGGCGGCGATGGCGGCGAGAACCTGCCCGACGAGGGTGTCGATGCGTTCGATCGCCTGCAGGTACGCGGGAATGGTCGGGGAGAAGCCGTTGGCGTGGCCCGCGCCGTCGACGTCGTCGAAGTGGAGGAAGATGACGTCGGGGTCGGAGGTCGCCAGCAGGGAAACGCACGCCGCGGCGACCTGATCGCCGGGCACGCCCGCGACAGCCTCGTCGGCGCACCCGTTGCAGATGCGGGTGTTGACCGGACTCCACTGGACGATGGACGCGGTGACGGCGTTGCAGGCGGCTTGGAGCCGGCTGAAGAAGTGGGGGTACTGGTCGTACCTGGCGTTGTTGAAGGAGTTGTCGGTCACGCCGTGCTTGGTGCGATGCACGCCGGTGAGGATGGTCGACCAGCAGGGCCCGCTGATGGTGATGTCCTCGGCCATGCACTCGCCGCTGTACGCGCCCGCCGCGCGGAGTCCGTTGAAGACCGGGGCGTTCGCCGCCACCATGGCGTCGGGTCGCATGCCGTCGACGCCCACGATGAGGACCTTGCGGACGATGTCCTGCGCGGACGCGGCGGCGGCGAACAGGAAGACGACGGCAGCGATCGTGGCTGAGCGAAGAGTGGTCACGTGCGAATGCTACCGACCCCCGCCGCCGCCACTCCGCGTCGAACACCACGCGGGCGCAATCTTCGCGCGATCCTCGCGCCTAGGTCCGCGGCGGGCGGCCCCCGTCATGCACCCGCGTGGATCCCTACCGTCCGGTCCCATGGCCAAGCGTTCCTCTGCCTCCTCCGTCGTGCACGTCGGACTCACGCAGTTCGCGTGCGTCGAGTCCCCGAAGGACAACCTTGCCCGCCAGCTCCGGCTCATCGACGCCGCCGCCAAGTCCGGGGCGCAGATCGTCTGCACGCAGGAGCTCTTCACGAGTCTTTACTTTTGCCAAGGCGAGGACCACCGGTTCTTCAACTACGCCGAGCCCATTCCGGGGCCTTCGACCAAGGCCTTGCAGGCCGCGGCACGCAAGCACAAGATCGTCATCGTCGGCAGTCTCTTCGAGCGTCGCTCGGCGGGCCTGTATCACAACACGGCCGTGATCATCGACGCCGACGGCTCGCTCAAGGGCATCTACCGCAAGATGCACATCCCCGACGATCCGCACTACTACGAGAAGTTCTACTTCACCCCCGGCGACACGGGCTTCCGCGCCTTCGACACCGCCGTGGGACGCATCGGCGTGCTGATCTGCTGGGACCAGTGGTTCCCGGAAGGCGCGCGACTCACCGCCCTGCAGGGCGCGCAGATCCTCTTCTACCCGACCGCCATCGGCTGGCACCCCGCCGAGAAGGCCGAGTACGGCAAGGCCCAGCACGACTCGTGGGAGACGATGCAGCGGGCCCACGGCATCGCCAACGGGTGCTTCGTCTGCGCCCCCAACCGCGTCGGACATGAACGCGTGCTCGACCCTTCCGGCAAGCCCTACAGCAAGGCGGGCATCGAGTTCTGGGGACAGAGCTTCATCTCCGCGCCCAACGGCGAGGTCGTCGCCAGGGCGTCGGTCGATGAGGAGCAGGTGCTCATCGCTCCGTGCGATCTCGCTCGAGTCGAGTTCAGCCGCACGCACTGGCCCTTCCTTCGCGACCGTCGCATCGACGCCTACGGCGACATCACCCGCCGCTTCATCGACTGACAGGAGCCCGCCCACATGGCCAAGCGTTCCGCCCGCACGCGTCACCGCGTCATCACCGACAAGACGCCCGCCCAGCTCGGTTACGTCTTTCCCGCCGAGTGGGAGCCCCACTCGGGCACGTGGTTCTCCTGGCCCCGGCCCGAGGGCATCTCGTTCCCCGGGCGGTACGAGACGGTGCCGGCCAACTTCGCCGCGATCTTCCGCGAGATCACGCCCCGCGAGTTGGTGCATGTCAACGTGCCCAACGACAACTACGAGACCATCGTGCGGGCCACGCTCGCCGAGCATGGCGTGAACCTCAAGCGCGTGCGGTTCCACCACATCCGCACCAACGAGAACTGGTGCCGCGATCACGGCCCCGCCTTCGTGGTCCGCCGTCGCGGCGGCAAGCGCGAGATGGCGGTGGTGGACTGGGGCTTCAACGCCTGGGGCGGCAAGTACCCTCCCTACGGCGATGACGACGCCGTGCCCACCCGAATCGCCGAGGAGCTCGGCCTGCCCGTCTTCCAGCCCGGCATCGTCATGGAAGGCGGCGCGATCGACGTCAACGGCAGAGGCACGCTCCTGACCACCGAATCGTGCCTGCTCAACCCCAACCGCAACCCGGGCCTCTCGCGCAAGCAGATCGAGAAGTACCTCTGCGACTATTACGGCCAGCAGAAGGTGCTGTGGCTCGGCGACGGCATCGACGGCGACGACACTGACGGCCACGTCGACGATCTGGCGCGATTCATCGACCCCCACACCATCGCGGTGGCCGTCGAACTCGACCCCAAGGACCCCAACTACAAGGTGCTCAAGGAGAACGTCCGCCGCTGCGAACTGCTCCGCGACCAGGACGGCAAGCCCTTCAACCTCTGCGTGCTCCCGATGCCCAAGCGGATCGTTCGCGAGGGCCAGCGGCTCCCCGCCACCTATCTCAACTTCTCGTTCGTCAACGGGGCGATCCTCGTGCCCACGTTCCGCGATCGCAAGAACGACCTGCTCGCCCTCGAGATCCTGAGGCTTGCGCTGCCCGAGCTCGACGTCATCGGCATCGACTGCTGGGAGCTCATCTGGGGCCTTGGCGCGATCCACTGCGCCAGCCAGCAGCAGCCCCGGTGACTCGACGGCGGCTTCTCGTCACGCCCCGGAGGATTCGCTGAACCCCTCGGCGGTTCGACGTTCCCGCAGGAAGAGCATCCCGACGACGAAGGTCAGGGCCGCCACAGCGATGGGATAGATCAGGCCCGCATACATGTTGCCCGTGCGAGCGACGATGGCCGTGCCCACGAAGGGCACCAGTCCGCCGAAGACGCCGTTGCCGATGTGGTACGGCAGCGACATCGACGTGTAGCGGATGCGCGTCGGGAAGAGCTCCACCAGGAACGCGGCGATGGGCCCGTAGACCATCGTGACCAGCAGCACCTGCGCCAGCACCAGTAGCGTCAGCAGCAGCACGTCGGGGTCGGGGCTCGAGCCCGGTGCGCCGTCGACGCCCGGCACGAACCCCGCTGCGGCGGTCATGGCCTTGTAGATGGGGTAGTAGAGGATCGCGCCAAGCAGGCAGCCGGTCATCATGACGGGCTTGCGGCCGACCTTGTCGGAGAGCGCGCCGAAGACGATGAAGAAGGGCGTGCCCAGGAGCAGCGCGAGCGCGACGACGATGTTGGCCGTCACGAACTCGACCTTGAGCGTCGTCTGCAGGAAGTACAGGGCGTAGAACTGCCCGGTGTACCACACCACGCCCTGGCCTGCGGTGGCGCCGAAGAGGGCGATCATCACCACGCGGAGGTTCTCGCGGTTGCCGAAGCTGTCGCGGATCGGCCGCTTCGAGCCGCCGCCCGAACTCTTCATCGCGACGAAGGCGGGCGACTCCTTGAGCGTGCGGCGCAGCCAGAAGGAGAAGGCCACGAGCACCAGCGACAGGAGGAACGGGATGCGCCATCCCCACGAGGCGAAGGCGTCCTCGCCCACCCCGCGGCGACACGCGAGGATCACGCCCAGCGACACGAAGAGCCCCAGCGTCGCCGTCGTCTGGATGAACGACGTGTAGAACCCCCGCCTGCCGTCGGGTGCATGCTCGGCGACGTAGGTCGCCGCACCGCCGTACTCGCCGCCGATGGCCAGCCCCTGCATGAGCCGCAGCAGCACGAGCAGGATCGGCGCCAGCAGGCCCGCCTGCTCGTAGGTCGGAAGCACGCCGATGGCGAAGGTCGAGCCGCCCATCAGCAGCAGCGTGACCAGGAAGGCGTGCTTGCGGCCCACGATGTCGCCCAGCGCGCCGAAGAACATGGCGCCGAAGGGTCGCACCACGAACCCGGTGGCGAATGTCGCCAGCGTGGCGAGCAGCGCGGCGGTGGGGTTGTCCTTCGGGAAGAACGACGCCGAGATGATCGTCGCCAGCGACCCGAAGATGTAGAAGTCGTACCACTCGATCAGCGTGCCCGCCGAGCTGGCCGCGATCACCGTGCGAAGCGTTCGTGGAGTTGCAGTCGTCACGGGGTGGAGCGTATCACCCGCGCCCCCGGGTCGTACCCTTCCGCGTGCCCGACGTCCAACCCCTCACGGTCCTCTATGACGGTCGATGCGAGCTCTGCCAGGCGTCGGTGGCGTGGGCGACCCGTCATGCGGCGCCGGGCACGTTCCGCTTCGAGCCTCGCGAAGGCCCCGTCGGCTCGGCCATCCTCGCCCGCTCGGGCGTCGACCCGGCCGTCGCAGCCGCCGACTCGATGGTCGTCGTCGACGGCGAACGCCTCCTCGTCCGCTCGGACGCCACCCTCGCCGTGGCCCGTCGCCTGCGGCTCCCCTGGCGACTGCTCTCGCTGGGCACGCTCGTGCCCCGCGGACTTCGCGACGCGATCTACGCCTTCCTCGCCGCACGTCGACATCGCTGGCCCCTTGTGGCGGATCGCTGCGAGATCGCCGCCGCCCCCGCGGACCCGACGCCCCGCTACCACGGGCTCGATGTTCTCCGCGCCGCGATGATGCTTCTGGGCGTGGTGCTCCACGCGGCATGCAACTACATCCCCGGTCCCGCCGACGGCGGTTGGCCCGCGCGCGAACCCGACACGTCGCCCCTCGCGGGCGTGCTCGTCCTCTTCATCCACGCCTTCAGGATGCCGGCCTTCTTCCTCCTCGCCGGGTTCTTCGGCGCGATGATGCTCGAACGCCGCGGCGGGTTCGGCTTTGCGCTCGATCGCCTGCGTCGCATCGCGCTGCCGCTGATCGTCGGTTGGCTGATCCTCTTCCCCGTCGTCAAAGGCGCGTTCATCCTCGCCGCCGTTCGCGATCACGCGCCCTCGCTCCAGGCCTCCATCGCGGCCTTCCCTCGCGAGATGCTCGCCTCGCCGTGGGCCGACCCATCGCCCGCGCACCTGTGGTTCCTGTGGTATCTGCTGCTGCTCTACGCCGCGGCCGGCGCGATGGTCGTCCTGCTGCGGACGCTCCCGTCGTCGTGGCGACGGCGTCTCGACAAACTCGCCGGTCGTTCGCTGTCAAGCTCGTTCCGCCTGCCCCTGCTGGGTCTCTTGGGGACGGTGGCGCTCTTCCCGATGAAAGGGCCGATGCTCGACACGCCGGGCGCATTCGCCCCCGACCTCAAGGTGCTCGCGGCCTATGCCTTGCCCTTCGGCGTCGGCTGGCTCCTTTGGCGTCGCCGAGACGTGATCGAGGACCTCAAGCGGCTCGCGACCACGCGTCGCCTGCTGCTGGTCGCCTCCCTCGCGGGAGCGACGCTGGCGTGCATCGCCGCGAGCCTGATCGGCTTCGGCCGCCCGGGCAGCGACGCCGTCGGCCTTGTCACCCGCGCCGTCGTGGCCGTGAGCGTCTGGTGGATCATCCTCGGCGGCCTCGGCATGGCCGAGTCGGTCATCACCTCGCCGGGTCGTGTCACGAGGCAATTGGTGGACGCGTCGTACTGGATCTACCTGGCGCACCTTCCCCTGTGCGTCGTCGTGCCATTGACGCTTCGCGAGTGGGAGGCCGCCCCGATGGTCAAGGTGCTCGCGACGGCCGTGCTCACGACGGGCCTGTTGCTGATTTCGTTCGAGGCGATGCGGGCAGTGCTGCCGCCGCGGCGGGGTTCGACGGGATGAGTCGATCCAGTGGGGTTCACGCCGCCACGGTCGTTGCTCCCTCCGGGAGCCACCCGGGGTCTGGTTGAATCGCTCAGTCGGTGCCGGCCGTGGCCCGCGAGTAGGCCTTGTCCATGGCGCGACGGAAGATCCACGCGCGTTCGGACGCATCGGCTTCGCGGCGTGCCTCTGCGATCGCGTCGGCGAGTACCTCTCGCGTCAAGGCGGGAATCGAGCCGCCACCGAGTTCGAGGATCGACGTGATGGCCACCTCGTAGATCGCCGCACAGGCCGCCACGTCGCCCGCGTTGAACATCGGCGCGCCGCGTTCGATGGCCAACTCGATGATGGCGGCCACCTTGGCCGGATCGATGCCGGGCATGGGAGACATGCCCTCCGACGGGGCCTCGGGCGTGATCACTCGATCGATCAGGTGGATGACGCCGTTGGCCGCCTCGATGTCGGCGACGATGATCCTCGCCCCGCCCGCCGTCACCTGCCCGTTGTCGAGAGCGAGCTTCACCGAGGCGCCGCCGAGCGTGCGGGCCTTGCCCATCGCCGGCATGTCGGAGCGACGAATCGACCCGGGGATGACGTGCGCCGCCAGCACGGCGCGAAGTCGATCGGGGTTGGCGGCCAACTCCTCGAAGGCCTTGTCGCCCAACGCGCCGAAGGCCTCGTCGACGGGCGCGAGGATCGTCCAGGGGCCGGGGTTGCGGTCCCCGAACTGGGAGGCGAGATCGGCCGCGACCAAGGCCTTGACCAGCGAGGACAGCCGCGGCTCTTGCTTGGCGATCTCCGTGATGGTCCGCAGCTCGGGCACCAGCACCGTGTCGATGACGTGCACGATGCCGCCGTCGAAGCCCACGTCGGTGGCGAGCACCTTCGCGCCGCCAACGGTCAAGGCGTCGGCGTCGATCGCCAGCGACTGGCCCGACAACGCGACGACCCTTCGACGGGCGAGCAGCGCGGGCGACTCGATGCTCGACGCGACGACATGGTGACGCAGCACCGCCGCGAGCGTCGCCTTGCCCTTCTCGCTGGTGAGGAACTCGACCTTCTCCTTGGGAAGTTTCGCGAAGGCGTCGTTGGTGGGGGCAAAGATGGTGACGCGCTCGCCCTTGGGCAACTCGAGGCCCGCCGCCTTCACCAGCGACAAGAGCGTCGTGAGCCCCGCCTTCTCCGCCACGGATCCCAGCGACTGGCCGCCCCCCGAGCCCGCGCCGCCGAGCGGACGCACCCAATCGACCTCGAAGGCGAAGGGGCCTTCCTTCTTGTCGGCGAGCGTGAAGCCGATGGATTCGATCCGCTCGGAACGAAGCCGAGGCGCGCCGTCCACCAGTTCGCCGAAGTTGTACAGCCGAAACTCGCGGAACGGGAACTCGAGCGTCGTCCACTCGCCCGCCTTGGTGTCGAACTTCACCTGGAAGCTTCCGGCCATCAGCCGCACGTCCGAGCAGCGGATGTCGAACTGGTAGCGACGGCCGTCGCCCTTCACGCGGAAGGTCATGCCTTCGGCGCCGGCGAAGATGCCTTGGGGCACCCCCGTGCGGATCGAGGAGAAGCCGCCGTTGTTCTTGAGGGAAAGCTCGCCCGTGAAACGGAGGATGCCCGGATCCTCCTGCGAGATCCGTCCGGTGGAGCGGCCGCCCATCACGCCGTCGAGCACCGTGCTCCAGCGGCCCGTGCCGTCGTTGAACTCGAGGTTGGCCTCCTGGGCGATCGCCGGAGCGGCTGCAAGCATCGAGACGAGGGCGGCAAGGGAGCGACTGGTCATGGTTCGGTTCCTGGGGGGCGTGTCGGGGCGTGCGATGGTTTCGCCGGGCGACACGCGTCGGATTCGAGGCCGACGCCGGACGAACCCGTGGCGTGCCTCCCCCTGTACAGTGGATCATGGAGACGTTGTCGCGGGTGCATCACGGCTTTCGTCCCCGCCTGCGTCGTCTGGCAGCCACGGCTTTCGTGGCGTACGTCGCGTGGTGCGTCACCGTCTATGCAATGCAGTCGCGGCTGCTGTTCATGGCGTCGGTGGCGGGTCCGGGCCTGTCGCAGGCGATCATCGACGCCGAGCCGGGGCTCGAGCGTCACTGGATCCCCGCGGCCGACGGCGCTCGAATCGAGGCGTGGTTGGTGAGCTGTCCAGCGCGGCCGGCCAAGGGGCTGGTCTGTTTCCTCCACGGGAACGCCGAGTTGATCGATGACGCGTTGCATGAGGCGCGTGAATGGAACGCGCGGGGCTTCGACGTGCTGCTCCCCGAGTATCGGGGCTACGGCCGCACGTCGGGCACGCCCTCGCAGGCCGCCATCGTGATGGACGTGGCCGATGCCGTCGAGTTCGCCATGATGAAGGGTGAACACCAGCGCCTGATCCTGCACGGACGCTCGCTGGGGACCGGAGTGGCCGCGCAAGTGGCGACGGGGCAGGAGGGGCGATTGGCGGCGCTCGTGCTCGAATCGCCCTTCTTGAGCGTCGCGAGTTTCGCGTGGCGCTACGGCGTGCCGCCCGTGCTGGTGACCAACCCGTTCCGCACCGACGAGGCGCTGCCCCGCATCAAGGCGACGACGCTGATCCTGCACGCGGCGGGCGACGAGATCGTCCCCGTCGAGCACGGCAGGGCCCTCGCGTCGGCGAGCGGGGCGACGATCGTCGAGCTCGACGGTTCGCACAACTCGGGGCTGTCGCTCCAACGCGAATACTGGCGGGCCATCGACGAGCACGTGCTCGCGAGGTGAGCGACGCGGCTCAGTCCTGCATCTTCCAGAGTCGGCGGACGGCCATGAGCACCTGGTCGATCTTGGCCGCATCGAGGCCGCGGCGCTCGAGCACGTGGCGGGCGTGGGCGACGCCCGCCTCCCCCTCCTCGAAGACGACCTTGGCCGCGCCGGCCTGCGCGAGGGGCTCGCGTTCGGCGAGATGGCGGGCCCGCACGGTGATCTCGACCGTCGGGCTCAACTCCCTCGCGGCCATCACGAGCGCGGCCCTTCCCGAGCTGTCGGGCAGCGTGACGACGAGGTGCTGGGCCTTGCGGATGCCCGCCTGCTCGAGCAGGTCGCGTCGCGTCGCGTCGCCGTAGATCGCGGCCCGGCCCGTGGCCGCCAGCGACCGCACCGTGTCGATGTTCATGTCGATGATCACCGTGGCGAGGCCCGCGTCGCGGATCATCGCGTCGACCAGGCGGCCGACGGGCCCGTAACCGACGATGATGGCGAGCGGTCTTTGCTCGTCGTCGGCCTTGGTCTCGCCCGCCCGGTTGATGTCGCTCGTGCGAGCGGCGTGCCGCGCCTCGAGCAGGCGAAACAGCCACGGCACGCCCGCCACGGCGCGTTCGATGCGGTCGAGGCCGCCGAAGAGCAGGGGGTTGATGGTGATCGAGATCATCGCGGCCGCGACGAGCACGCTCATGCCTTCGGCTGGCATCAGCCCGTGCTCGCCGGCGACCTGGGCGACGATGAAGCTGAACTCGCCGATCTGCGCGAGACCGATGGCGACCGTCAACGCCGTTCGGGCCGGGTAGCCGCACAGGGCGACGATCGCCAACGCGGCCAGGGGCTTGAAGAGCAGCACGACGGCGAGGGCCGCGGCGACCATCGCCGGTTCGCGGACGACGAACGAGGGATCGAACAGCATGCCCACCGAGACGAAGAAGATCACCGCGAAGGCGTCCCGCATCGGCAGGGCGTCGGCCGCCGCCTGATGGCTGACGGGCGACTGGGCCACCACGATGCCCGCGAGGAACGCGCCCAGCGCCACCGAAGCGCCGAAAATGGTGGCCGATCCGACGGCGATCGTGATGGACAGGACGAGCACCGTCAGGGTGAAGAGTTCGGGCGATCGCAGCGTGGCGACCTGCGTGAGGATCCACGGCACGACGCGCCCGCCCGCCACCAGCACCACGACGACCATCAGGCCGAGTTTCGCGAAGGCCCACGCGAAGGTCGCGATGCCCGACCCCGCGCCGCCAGTCTCCGCGGCCTTGTCGCCAAGCAGCGGAATGAGCACCAGCACGAGCACGGTCAGCAGGTCCTCGACGATGAGCCAGCCCACCGCCACGTGGCCGTGACCGGTCTGGAGCATGCCCTTGTCCATCAGCACCCGCAAGAGCACCACGGTGCTGGCCACCGCCATCGCCATGCCGGTCACCAGGCCGGTGGTCAGGTTCCAGCCCAGGAGGTGGAAGAGCCCCGCGCCCGCGAGCGTCGCCACCAGGCTCTGGCCGATGGCCCCCGGCACCGCGACGCGTCGAACCTTCCACAAGTCCGACAGGTCGAAGTGCAGGCCGACGCCG
>CAIYWI010000149.1 GCA_903929885.1 uncultured Phycisphaerales bacterium | reverse complement strand
CTGACGGTGGTGGTGGTGGCCGGCGCGGGCAAGGCCTTCTGCGCCGGCATGGACCTTCGCGCGGTCCTCGACGACCCGCACGCCCCCGGCGTGCTGCTGCGTCACCTCGCGGACCTCACGCTCAAAATCCGCACGCTGCCCCAGCTGACGCTGGCGAAGGTGCACGGCGCAGCCATCGGCGGCGGCTGCGGGCTCTCGTGCGTGTGCGACCTTGCCGCCACGCACGCCGACAGCAAGATGGGCTACCCGGAGGTGGACCTTGGCGTCTGCCCGGCGGTGGTAGCCCCGTGGCTCGTCCGAAAGATCGGCCCGGGGGCGGCGCGTCGCGTGCTCCTTTCCGGCGGCCTCATGAGCGGCCGCGACGCGTTCGAACTTGGCATGGTCGATCACGTGGTGGAGCGAGCGGAGGAACGCGATGCCTTCGTTGCGACGCTGGCGACGCGACTGGCGTCGGGCGGGCCGCACGCGCTTCGCGCCACGAAGGATCTGCTCAACCGACTCGACGGCTCGCTCGATCAGGGGCTTTTGCACGCGGCGGCGGACCTCTCGGCGAAGATCGTGGCCACGGAAGAGACGCGTGCCGCGCTCAAGGCGAAGATGAAGTAAGCGACGAGATGTTCCCGCCCGTTGCGGGCGCGTTAGTGGTAGCCGTGGGCGCGGCGAGTCTTCGAGCAAGCCCACGGAGCAAGCGATCGACGATTCATGCAGGGTGGAAATGGCGGGGCACGATGGCGGGGTCAACGCGACATCATCCCGAGATCGACGCGCAAGAGGCGTCCGGTCGTGGGGAACGGTGCGATGCCGTGGGATCCGCGCAAAGTCGAGATGATTGACACGAATGGCCGCGCTCGTCTGGCCATCTGTCCGGTCGCATGTCTGGCCCGCTGTCTGGCCGCATGTCCGTGGGCTTGCTCGAAGACTCGCGGCACCCACGGCTACGACTGGTGCGCCCTGTCGGGCGAAGACGGAAACATGCCGATGGACGCGTTCAGCGCTTGCGCTTCAGCCACGCGTGCAGGCGCTTCTTGTCCCACGCATTGACGCACAGGTCGGGCGTCACCCAGTCGCGGCGAGCGGTCTGCACGCCGTAGCGAAGGTTGTCGAAGTCCGAGCGTTCATGGTCGTCGCAGTTGACGGCGATGAGGCAGCCGGCGTCGGTTGCCGCTCGCACGTGCACGTCGCGAAGGTCGAGTCGCATCCAGTGGCTGTTGATCTCGAGGGCCACGTCGCACGCCTTGGCCGCGGCGATGATCGCCGCCATGTCGGGCGAAAGGCCGGGCCGCCGCAGGATCAATCGCCCCGTGGGGTGACCGAGGATGTGCACGAGGGGATGACGCACCGCCGTGAGCAGCCGCTCCGTCGCCGTCGCGGGGTCCTGGCTCAAGGCCGCGTGCGGGCTGGCCACCACCACGTCGAGCTGCGCCAGAAGGTCGTCGTCGTAGTCGAGCGAACCGTTGGCGAGGATGTCGACCTCCGAGCCCGCGAGGATGGTGATGCCCTTGACCTCCGCCGCCGCCTCGCGCACCGCCGCGATGTGCTTGCGGAGGCGATCGGGCTTGAGCCCGTTGGCGATGGTCGACGACTGCGAGTGGTCGGTCACCGCGATGGTGTGGAACCCGCGACGCTTGGCCTCCTCGGCCAACTCGACGATCGACATCGCCCCGTCGGAGGCGGTGGTGTGGGCGTGCAGTTCGGCCTTGACGTCCTCGACTTCCAGCAGCCGCCATGGTCCCTTGACGTCGAGTTCGCCGCGATCCTCGCGGGCCTCGGGCGGGATGAAGGGCAGGTCGAGCTTGGCGTAGACCTCCTCCTCGGTGGCGGCGGCGACGGGCGCAACGCCCCGTTCCTGCGGGGGCTTGTCGGCGTGCTTGTCGTGCGGGAAGAGGCCCCACTCGCTGAGCGTCAGGCCCATGGAAAGCGCCCGCTCGCGCAGGCGCACGTTGTGCTCCTTGCTGCCGGTGAAGTACATGAGCGCCGAGCCGAAGCGCTCGACGGGGAGGATGCGCAGGTCGACCTGGATGGAAGGGCCCGTCGCCGGCTTCTCCTCGCGGGTGTCGACATCGCCTTCGGGCTTCCAGCGACCGAAGCGACCGTCCATGGAGACGCGAACCGAGCACTTGCTCTCCCCTTGGCTGATGACCTGCATCACGCCCTCGATGCCGACGAACGTCGAAGCGACCGCGCTCGCCTCCGCGGCCGTCGAGCGGGCCTTCATGGCCACCAGCACGTCGATGTCGCCGATGGTCTCGCGCCCGCGTCGCAGCGAACCGGCCGTCTCGACCCGCGCGACGCCCGGCAGGGAGGCCAACGCGGTCACGAAGCGGTCGGCGATCGTGCCCGCCTTGCCCAGGTGCGTCCGCTGCGAGGCCTGGGCGGCAAAGGCGAGCGACTCGCGAATCTTGGCCACGGCCTTCTCGCCCATGCGGGGCAACTTCAGGAGCGAGCCGTCGTCGATGGCCTTGCGCAGGCCCGGAATGTCGGTGATGCCCGCCTCCCACATGGTGCGGACGGTCTTGGGG
>CAIYWI010000148.1 GCA_903929885.1 uncultured Phycisphaerales bacterium | reverse complement strand
GCCCGCGGTGATGGTGAAGGTGTCGATGTTGGTGAACGAGGTGCCCGCCGTGAGCGTCGACTCGAAGGCGCAGGTGGTGCTGCCGATGGCCTCCGCGCTGCTCGCGAAGGTGAGGGACGCGCCCTGCTCGAGTCGGGTCTGGCCGTCGAGCTTGGCGGTCGGGGCGTTGATCGAGAGGGATGCGTTGGTGCGGGCGGTCATGATGCCCCGCGACCCGAGACGGAACGAATCGGCGTAAAGGTCGGCCGAGGAACCGGTCGAGACTCGGACTTGGCCGTTGAGATCAATGACCGCGCCGGCGGGAGCAAGCATGGAGGAGGCGCCGCCGAGCGTGATGACGGACTGGGGCGACGTGCGGATGTCATCCTTGCCCGCGAAGACGATCGAGCGACCGGCGGCATCGACGATGGTGGCCTGTCGCCACGCGCCCTCGGTGGCGGTGAGCTGCTGGCCGCCGCCGGCGGGCAGCAACGCCGCGGCGAGCGTGGGATAGGTTGCGCCGGTGACATCGTTTGAGGTCAAGGACAGGTCGTCGGCGACGACAGAGAGCACCCCCACCGAACCCTGATCCGCGGAAAAGCCCACGTCGTCGGAGGGCACTCCGACGATCACCGTGCCACCGGAGATGGCGACCGCCCAGCCCGCGCCATCCGAACTCGCACCGTCCGCGGTGGTCAGTCGGGCCCGCTGCATCCATGTCGTGCCCGTGCGGGTGAAGACGTAGGCCGAACCCTGATCGGCGTTGGAACCCACATCATCGCGTCGCGCGCCCACGATCGCCGTGTCGCCTGAGATGGCGACGGAGGTGGCGAACTCGGTGTACGTCGCGCCGTCCGCGGCAGCCAGTCGAGCCTGCTGCGTCCATCCAACGGCCGTGCGGATGAAGACATAGGCCGATCCTCGATATGAGGTGGCTGAGAAGGTGGCCGGGTACGCCCCGACGAGCAGGGAATCGCCGGAGATGGCGACCGCTTGGCCAAAGGCGTCTTCCGTCGCACCGTCCGAGGCGATCAGTCGGGCCCGCTGGATCCACGTGGTTCCCGACCGCGTGAAGACGTATGCGGAGCCCTGGTTGACAACAGCGCCAACGTCGTCGAGGTACGCCCCGACGATGGCAGTGTCGCCGGAGATGGCGACGGAAGAGCCAAAGTAGTCACCTGGCGCACCGTCACTCGCGACGAGTTGGGCCTGCTGGGTCCACGCAGCGCCTGAGCGAACAAAGACGAACGCCGAGCCCTGATCGAAGTTGGCGCCAACGTCATCCCTCGCCACTCCCACCATCACCGTGTCGCCCGAGATCGCGACCACGCTCCCGAACGATTCGCCCGCCGCTCCACCCGTGGCGGTCACTTGAGCCTGCTGTGTCCATGTCGTGCCGGTGCGCGTGAAGATGTACGCCGAACCCTGGTCGACATTGGCACCCACATCGTCGAAAGGCGTCCCCACGATCGCCGTGTCGCCCGAGATGGCGACCGAGCTGCCGAACTGGTCGCCGGCCGCCCCGCCCGTGGCAAAGAGTTGGGCCTGCTGGGTCCATGTCGTGCCGGTGCGAACGAAGATGAGAGCCGAGCCTTGATTGGAGTTTGCACCGACATCGTCTGCCGACGCGCCGACGATCGCCGTGTCGCCCGAGATGGCGACCGAGACACCGACCTGGTCGCCCGCCAGGCCGCCCGAGGCGACCAGCGTGAGGTCGGGACCGATCCACTGGTTGCCGACACGAGCGAAGACCCACGCCGAGCCCTGATCGACGATGCCGGTCACGTCATCCAAGATCGCTCCCACGACCGCGGTGTCGCCCGAGATCGAGACGGACTTGCCGAAGCCATCGGTCCCCGCCCCGTCCGAGGCGACGAGTTGGGCCTGCTGGTTCCACGCGGCGCCCGAGCGGGCGAAGACGAATGCCGAGCCTTGGTTGCCGTTCGGGCCCACGTCGTCGGTATCGGCCCCGACGATCGCCGAATCGCCCGAGACGGAGACGGACCGTCCGAACTGGTCGCCCGCTGCGCCGCCGGTGGCGGTGAGTTGGGCCTGCTGCGTCCACGAGGTTCCTGACCGCGCGAAGACATACGCGGAGCCTTGATTGTTGTTCGCTCCCACGTCGTCGCCAACGGCCCCCACGATCGCCGTGTTGCCCGAGATGGCAACCGAGTTGCCGAACTGGTCGCCCGCCGCACCGCCCGTGGCGGTCAGTTGGGCCTGCTGCGTCCATGTCGCGCCGGTGCGAGTGAAGATGTACGCCGACCCCTGATCGGCGTTGGCCCCCGCGTCGCCAAGATACGCCCCCACGATCGCCGTGTCGCCCGAGATGCCCACGGTGACGCCGAAGTTGTCGTTGGCCGCCCCGCCGGTGGCGGTCAGTTGCGCCTGCTGGCTCCACGTCGTGCCGGTGCGGGCGAAGACGTAGGCTGAGCCTTGGTTGCCATTCGCGCCCACGTCGTCGAAAAGAGCGCCGACGATCGCGGTGTCGCCCGAGATTGACACGGACCACCCGAACTGATCGCTCGGCGCGCCGCCCGTGGCGATCAGTTGCGTTTGCTGCGTCCATGTCGTGCCCGTACGGATGAAGACATACGCCGAGCCCTGACTGAGGTTGCCACCCACGTCATCGCTCCATGCCCCCACGATCGCGGTGTCGCCCGAAATGGCGACCGAGATGCCGAACTCGTCGGTCGACAAGCCGCCGATGGCGGTGAGCGTGGCTTCGAGCGTCCACCCGGCGCCTGTCCAGCGATAGACGTTCGCCGACCCTTGGTTGAAGTTAGCGCCGACGTCGTCGAGCGCCGCCCCGACGATCATCGTGTCGCCGTCGACGGCGATCGACTCTCCAAACCAGTCGCTTGTCGCCCCCGACGGATGCAACACCTGCACCGGCGTCGAACGCTGCGCATGGGCAAGCGAACACACAACGCCGATGGCCACCGCGACGACAGTCCTCAAGATGCTCATGTCACTCTCCTGCGTGGATGAACCGCCATTCTAACGCCTGCGGGAGATCTTTGGCCGATTTTGTCCCGGCGGGTCGAACCTTCTCAATCGCCCGGACGACCTTCAGGCCTCCGATCGCTGATTCTCGGACTGCGCCACGCGACCCTCCGCGAACCGGAATCAAGTGCGCCGCTCGCCAAAAACGACCGACGCCCGCCGCGGAGTCGCGACGGGCGTCGGTTCAGTTCTCGTGAAATCCGCTCCGGGCCGGGGCCTTAGCCCATCTTGGCGGCCTTGGCGTTGAGTTCCGCCGCGGCGAGGCCGTCGGCGAAGGTGGCCAGCGAGGTCTTGGCCTTGTTCTGCACCGCGTCGGCGAAGGCGACGAGTTGGTGCAGGAACCGCGTGTCGTGGCTTGGAACCTCGTGCACCTCGGCCTTGCCAAGCAGATCCTTGAAGATCATCTCGTTGGGCTTCTCGTAGTCGTAGAAGAGGGAGCCCTGGTCGCCCACGAGGGTGAGGGTGAAGCGGGAGGATTCGGCCCAGCCGCTGAGGATGACGCCCGCGACGCCCGCGGGGACGTTGGGGCCGCCCTTCTTCTTGCCGCGGAGCAGGACGGTGCCCGCCGTCTCCGTGCGCTTCTTCCACTTGAAGTCGAACGCGCTGCCGAGGACCTTGGCGGGTCCGACGATGAAGTGGAAGAGGTCGAGGGAGTGGCTGCCCATGTCGAGGAACGCGCCGCCGCCGGCCTTCTTGGGGTCGCTGAACCACTTGGTCTCGTGGCCGGGGAGGTCGCACGCGAAGGCGTTCTCGAAGCGGACGAGGCGGCCGATCTTGCCCGAGCCCACCATCTGCTTCATCGCGGCCACCGGCACGGCGAAGCGGTGGCAGTAGGCCACGAACGCAGGGACCTTCTTGGCCTTGGCGGCCATGGAGGCGAGCTTCTTGGCGTCGCCCAAGACGTGAGCCGCGGGCTTTTCCATGAGGATGGGCAACTTGGCCTTGAGGCAGGCCTCGACGATCTTGAGACGGATGCTCGGAGGCGTGCAGATGACCGCGCCGTCCACGGCGAGTTGACCGGCCTTGCACGCCGCGAGCATGGCGAGCACCGAATCGAAGGCGGCCGCGCCGGTGTCGGTGGCGACACGGTTGCGGCTCTCCTCCACGGGATCGACCACTGCCACGACCTGGACCCTGCCGTTGCTGGCCTTCGAGGCCCCGATGTGGGCGTTGGAGATGCCACCGGCCCCGATGATCGCGATCTTGAACACACCTTCTGCCATGACGACGTCACTCCTCGAGATGCTGGGACGATGCCGCGGGCTTCGACCGCCCCGGCGGCGGGCCCGGGCCGGTCCTCGGCACGGGGCCGAAGGATAGACCTCGCCGGGCCGTTTGAGGTGCAACCATTGGGCATGCGTCTGCTCCATCGCCTTCTTGCCGCCTGGTGCCTTGGACAGGGAATCGCCTCGTCGGCCCCGGCCGTCCCCCCCGCCGAGGTGCGGGGCACCTGGGTGACCACCACCGCCAACGACGCCATCGCCACTCCGCAAAAGACCGCCGAGACGATGCGGCGGCTCCGGGAGATCGGCCTCAACACCGTGTATGTCGAGGCGTGGAAGAACGGGTACACCCAGTTCCCCAGTTCGGTACTCCAGCGGACCATCGGCGTCGACCGCCGCCCGGCCCTCATGAAGCAGGACCCGGCCGACTCCGCGGACGCCGTCAAGGCGGCCGGTCGCGACCTCTTGGGCGAGACGCTCCGCGAGGCCAAGGCCAACGGCCTCTTCTACGTGGCGTGGTTCGAGTACGGCTTCATGGCCGCCCACAAGGACACCGACAACCACCTCCGCCGAATGAAGAAGGAGTGGCTGAGTCTCGACAAGGCGGGAAACGAAGTGGCCCCCAACGGGTTCGTGTGGATGAACCCGCTCCACCCCGAGGCGCGTCGCTTCCTGCTTGACCTGGTGCTCGAGGCGGTCGACCGCTACGACCTCGACGGCATCCAGCTCGACGACCGCATCGTCTGGCCGTATGTCACGATGGGCTACGACCCTTTCACCAAGGCGGCGTACGCGAAGGAGCACGGCGGGGCCGAGCCGCCCGCCAACGAGAAGGACCCGGCGTGGATGCGGTGGCGGGCCGACAAGGTCAACGAGTTCAGCCGCATGTTCGTGCAGGAGATCAGGGCCCGCAAGCCGGGACTGCTCATCTCGCTCTCGCCAGCGCCATTCCCGTGGGTGTACGAGAACTACCTGCTCGAATGGCCCACGTGGGCCGGCTGGGGGGCGGGCGATGCGTTGACCCTGCCTGGCGCGTGGAAGGGCAACGGCGTGACGCCCCGGTGGGACGAGTTCATCCCGCAGTGCTACCGCTTCAGCTACGAGGCCTTCGAGAAGAGTTGGCTCGAGCAGGTGGAGCAGTGGACGAAGTTCGCGAAGGGTCGCTCGACACGGGACCTGATCGCGGGCATCCGCGTGGTGGGCGAAGGGAAGGACTCGACGTGGGAGGACCTTCGCAAGTCCATCGAACTCGTCCGCCGCACGGGCGGGGGCGGGCACGTGCATTGGTTCAGCCGGGGCGTGCTCGACCTGTACCCCGCGGAACTGACGGCCTTCTACGGCGTCAAGGAACAGGGGCACGCCCCGCGTCGTTGAGTCGACCGTTCACGCAGGAGGATCTTCGATGATGCCACAAGTCGCCATCGTGCTCGCCGCCCTCGTCGCGCCTCCGGGTTCACCCGAACCCGCGGAGACATCAACGCTCGACCAGGCCGTGTCGCTCATGACAGGTTCGTTCACCACGGCGGAGCAGGCGGCGGCCGACCCCGACTTCTTCGACATTCGCCTGCAAATGGTGCGTATCTGGGCGCCTCGACCGGGCACGAAGGTCGAGGGCGACACTCCGCCGCCGGCGTCCGGGGACGGAACCGTCGCCAAGCAGGCGTCGACCGCCACGTGGCTGTACGTCGAGCAGGCGGCAGCCGCGGCGATGAGTCGCCCGTACCGCCAGCGGGTCTACAAGGTGACGCAGGATCCCGACGGCACCATCCGGAGCGAAACATTCGTGCTGCCGGGCGATGCGATGAAGTTCGCGGGCGCGTGGCGCACGCCCGAGTCGTTCGACGCGATCAAGCCCGCCGACCTCACGCTCAAGGAAGGGTGTGCAGTGATCCTGCGCTCGACCAAGGAGGACGTGTTCGAAGGGGGCACGCAGGGGAAGGGGTGCCCGAGCGACCGGAGCGGGGCGTCGTACGCCACCAGCGAAGTGACGATGAGCGCGTGGGGGTTGGTGACGCTCGACCGGGGCTACGACAAGAACGACCAGCAGGTGTGGGGTTCGACCAAGGGCGGGTATCGGTTCAAGCGGGTGTCGCTGGAGGAGTCGCTGCTGCCGCCCGTGATGCCGGCGACCGAGTCGCCCAAGCCGGCGCCGAGCCACTCCGGGCCGCGCGAGGGGTCGCCGACGCCGACCAAGCCGGACCTGATTCACCCGGCCGAGGATCCGACCGCGATACCCAAGTGACCACCGCAACGGGGTGAACAGGTCCGACAACTCTGGAAGCGATGGCGAAAGGACTGGTTTCCGCTCCATGCGTTCACGCGGACGAGCGAACATTCCTTACCATGGAATCCACTTGGACGTGTTGCCCGCAGGCGAGCATGCCAGTGATGCTCGAGGAGTCGACGGTCATGAAGCGACGTGAACTGGCGTGTGCGGCGGCGTTGACCGGGGTGCTCGGCGTCGCCTCGTCCGCCTGGGCGGGAGGCACGATCACCAGCGGCAACGCCTCGCTGCAGTTCGTCGGCACCCCGGTCTTCAGTTCGACGCTGGGAGACGCGAACTTCAAGACGGAATCGACGGGCGCGGACCAAGGGTACAAGCTCACGTGGTACTACCGCACGGCCACCGCGACCTCCAACCGCCTGATGAGCGCGTTGGACACGCCGACGGAGAGTTACGCGGGCAACGTCGCGACCTTCACCTATCTCAACGCGGGCCCGGGCGTGGCGGGGCAGGAGCGGTTCGACGCGACGATCACGACGACGCTGACGGACGCGGCGGCATCCAACCAGTCTCGCGTCACGACGCAGGCGAGGGTCAAGAGCCGCGCCACGACGGCGCGTCGGTACGACTTCTTCGTCATCGTCGATCTCGACCTCGCGGGCGGCACGCCCAACAGCGCCACCGACGACACGCTGACGCTCACGCCGTCGACGTTCGCCATGCGTCAGACCGAGGCGTCGTCGACGAACATCGCCAATGTTCAGGCCGTCGCGCCCACCCGTTGGCAGGTGGGCGCCGGGTCGACGCTCCGCACGCTGCTGAGCGGCCCCGCCGCCGACCTCAACCAGAGCGTCGGCCCCTTCACCGGCGACGGCGCGGTGGCCTTCCAGTGGACGCTCCAGTTGCAACCGGGCGAGGAAGCCACGCTCGCGGCGGCCTTCGCCATCAATCAGACGGCGTTCTGCCAATCCCCCACGATCACCAGCCAACCCGCCAACGCCTCGTCGTGCCCCGCGGGCCCCGCCTCCTTCTCGCTGGCGGGGACCGACATCGCGTCGCACCAGTGGCGGGTCGAGTCGCCCGCGGGGAGCGGCACCTTCGTCGCCCTCGGCTCCTCGCCGTTCATCGAGGCCGCAACGGGGCTCTCCTTCGACTTCGCGGGCGCGACGACCTCGCTCCTGACGATCTCGAACGTGCAACTGGGCACGCACGGGCCCGCCTTGCGTTTCCTCGATCGGGTCGGCAGCGACTGCGCGACGATCGACAGCACGCCCGCCACGCTCACCATCGACGAGTGCTCGCCACCGTGCCCCGCGGACTTCAATCAGGACGGCGGCGTGGACGGCGCGGACATCGCGGCCTTCTTCACGGCGTGGGAATCGGCGGAGTCGGCGGCGGACGTCAACCAAGACGGGGGCATCGACGGCGGCGACGTGGCCGCCTTCTTCGCTGTGTGGGAAGCGGGCGGGTGCTGATCGTCTCGGGGCTCATCCCCGCAGGAACGTCGCCAGGTCGCGCCAGAACCGCGGGTAGGTCTTGCCCACGCAGCCGGGATCGTTGATCCACGTGTTGGGACGACGCAACCCGACCAGCGAGAACGCCATCGCCATGCGGTGATCCCCGAAGGTGTCGAAGTGCACCGGCGGCACCGATGGCGAGCAATCGACGCCCCCGGGCGGGGGCGTGACCGTGATGGCGTTGGCATCGCCCACCACGTCGGCCTCGACACGCACGCCGATCTTGGCGAGTTCCGACGTGAGCGCGGCGATGCGGTCGCACTCCTTGACACGCAAGGTGCCAAGCCCGCGCAGGATGCTCGTGCCCTCGGCGAAGCACGCGGCAACCGCGAGGGCCATCGCGGCGTCGGGCATGTCGGAGAAGTCCGCGAGGATGGGCTTGAGCGTCGGCGTTCCCCGCACCTCGATGCCGCCGCCCGCGGCCGCGGAGTGGGTCTGGATCGACGCCCCCATCCGCACCAGCGCGTCGACCACCTTGACATCGCCCTGCAGCGACTCAAGGCCGAGCGTGGCGACGCAACAGGACACGTCAGGCCGTCCGGCCATGGCGGCGGCCGTCCAGAAGGGGACTGCGCCGCTGGCGTCGGGCTCGATGTCGAGTTCGAAGGCCTCGATGCATGACGCCTGGCCGCCGGCGGCGGGCACGCGAAGCACGAGGCCGTCGTGCGATGACTTCACCTCGACGCCCACCCGGCCCAACAGCCCCATGGTCATCCGCACGTACGACTCGCTCACGGGCGGCCTCTGGAGGCGAAGCGTCAGGCCCCCGGGCAGGAACGGGGCCACGAGGAGGAGCGCGGAGATGAACTGGCTCGACGGCGCGTGCTCGAGCGTGAGCGACGCGCCGGCGGGCAACGTGGCCGGGGGCGCGATGCGGAGCGGCGGGCAATCGGGACGATCACCCACGAAGGTCACCTTGCACCCCAGTCGCGCGAGCCACGAGGCCAGTTCGCCGATGGGCCGTTGTCGCATCCGAGCATCGCCGTCAATGACGATCGGCACGGCGCTGCACAACGCAGCGCCGGCGAGAAAGCGAACGGCGGTGCCCGCATTGCCGAGGTGGAGTCGCACCTCGCCGCCCTCGTCGAGTCGGGAAGGGCGCCAGCGTCCGGCGACGCCTTCGATGGCGAGACTCTCGTACTCTCGAGGCCATTGCCCGCATTCGAGGTGCCAATGGCGTTTCACGCCGGCGCCAAGCCGCTCGACCGCGGCGGACATCACCTCGGCGTCGTCGGCGTCAACCAGCGCGTTTCGCAGCGTGGAAACACCCCTCGCAAGCGATGCCAACAGCATGGCGCGATTGGTGAGACTCTTCGACCCGGGCGGCTGGATCTGGACGAACTTGCGAGGTCCGTCGCGAACTTGCTCGAGCGTGGGAATCAGGAGCGGCCCCGGCGGCCGGTCGTCATGGTCGGCGAGCAGGGGTTCGAGGAGCGTGTCTCGCTCCAGATCGCTCACGCCGACTCATCCTCGCGACGGAAGACGGCCACGACGTCCTCGACGGGGATGACGAAGAGTCGATTGTCACCCTCGAGATCGACGGGAATGGCGTGCTTGGGGTTGAAGAGAATGCGGTCGTAGCGCTTGATGGGGTAGTCGTCGTCCTTGTCGACCTGCGCGGAGACGGCGACGATGCGGCCCGTGAGCGTCGGGATCTCGATCTTGTCGGGCAGGTGGATGCCCGCCTTGGTCTGCTTCTTGTCGTCGTCCTTGCGGATGAGGACGCGCTTGCCGATGGGCTCGACGATCTCGAGCTTGGCGGCGCGGGAGGCGCGGTTGGATTCGGCGTTGCTCATGCGTGACTGATGATACGGCCTTCGAGACTCATTCCTCGGGCATCGGACAGTGACCGCCATTCTTGGCGTGGTAGTCCTGGTGATACTCCTCGGCCTCGTAGAACTTCCCCGCCTTGGCGGCGGTGTCGACGACCGTCACGATCTTGCGCTTCTCGAAGCGAGGGGTCTTGGCCTGGGCGGCGATGAACTCCTGCGCCTGGCGGAGTTGCTCTTCGTCGTTCGCGAAGATGGCCGAGCGATACTGGTCGCCGATGTCGGGGCCTTGGCGATTGAGTTGGGTGGGGTCGTGGAACTTGAAGAAGCGTTCGAGGAGCTGGGCATAGGTGATGCGGGAGGGGTCGAAGACGATGCGAACGGTCTCGGCGTGACCGGTGTTGCCGTAGCAGACTTGGCGGTAGGTGGGATTGTCGACGCTGCCGCCCATGTAACCGCTGACGGAGTCAATGACACCGGGGAGCTGGGCGAAGCGGTCCTCGACGCCCCAGAAGCAGCCGCCGGCGAAGTAGGCGGTGGCGGTGGGAATGGGGCGAATCTCGGGGGGCAGCTGCGCGCCCTTCTCGAAGAAGGTGAGCGAGGCGGAGTTGAGGCAGAAGCGAAGGCCCGTGGGCTCGGGGCCGTCGTCGAAGACGTGGCCGAGGTGACCGTTGCAGCGGGCGCAGACGATCTCTTCTCGCACCATGCCGTGGGAGCGATCGACGTGCACGCCGACGTGGGCCGTGTCGAAGGGCTTGAAGAAGCTGGGCCAGCCGGTGCCGCTGTTGAACTTCGAGTCGCTGGAGAAGAGGGGGAGGCCGCAAAGCTTGCAGACGTACACGCCTTCCTTCTTGTTGTCGAGGAGGTTGCCGCAGAAAGGGCGTTCGGTGCCCTTGGCGAGGATGACGTCGGCGTCCTCCTTGGAGAGCTTGAGGGCGAGCGCCTCGATGCGTTCCTTGGAGAGGGGCGTGATGTCGTGGGCTGAGGCCGAGAATCGAGGCGAGGCGGGCTTGGAGGCGGGCATGGCGGCGGTTTCCTTGGCGGCGGTCTCGGAGGGGGCGGACGAGGCGGGTTGCCAGGCGCCTTGGGCGAGCCCGAGGGCGGCGAGGGAGGTGAGAACAAGTCCGATGGCGAGCAGGCCGACGACCTTCATGGACGGGGACTCCTGTGCTGGTGCGCCGGGCGGGGCCCGACGCGACGGAACGGATTCGCCGCGAACGGCCTCGTGGATGGGACGACGATGGTAGAGATACGACCGGGGGAAGGGGCGTGTTCGGGACGGCCCCGCCGCGGCGGGCGGGGTTGGCGAGGAGGGCGGTTATGATCCAAAGCATGCCCTCACGCCCGCGAAGGCCACGGTCAGGTGGCGCATTCACGCTGATCGAACTGCTAGTGGTCATCGCGGTGATCGCGTTGCTGATGGGCATCCTGCTGCCGTCGCTGGGTGCGGCGAGAGAGACCGGCCGGCGGGCCCGGTGCCTGAGCAACCTGCGTCAACTGGCGTTGGCGTCCGCCTCGTACGCGAACGAGACGCGCAAGGGCGTGTACGTGCCGACGCTGTTCGACTGGGAGGACAACATCGGCTGGTTCTTCCCCGACTCCATCGCCGACGTGAAGGGGGCGATCTGCCCATCGACGCGGAACACGGTGCGGCACAACCTGTCGCTGAGCGAGGACGCGGGCGAGGACGTGTCCCCGATGTACGGCCGGGACTTCATCCGCGACACGTTCTGGGCGGCACGCGACCGCAACGACGACGGGGGCGGCCATTCGTACGAGGTGCGAGGGTGGTTCTCATCGGGGCGGTACCTCGACGGACAGGTCGTCTTCGGATACGAGCGAGGGACGGTGGTCGATCAGTTGGGGTGGTCGCTCCGCGACGTGCCGAGCGTGCCGACCTCGCCGACGCTCAACGTGCTCAAGACGACGGCGACGGTGACCTTCCCCGATCGCTGCATGATGTTCGCCGACAACGACAACGACGAGTCGATCAGCGACCAGATCGGGCGACGCGACGGGATCAACAACTGGCCGGACGCGTGGAACAATCACGGCACGGCGGGCCACAACGCGAGTTTCGCCGACGGTCACGCGACCTGGGTGAAGGCCGACGCGAGGCTCATCCGCATGCTGCTGGATTCGTGGGACGAGCCGCCAACGAACTACCGGCAGGTGTCACCCTATCGAGACCGCCCGTACACGTACAGGGGCCACTCGCTTCGCGAGTATCACGAGCCGTAGGGCGCGAGATCGGGCCGAGGAGGCCCACCAGCGGCGATCGAGACCACGCGCGAAGTTCAGGACCCTTCGGAGGTCAGGCCTTGGAAGACTCGCGGAGCTTGGCCTGCATGCGGACGGCGTCGGGGACGCGGACCTTGGAGGCCATGCCCAGCTTTTCCATCAGGCGGATGATGAGGTAGCTGGAGTCGAATTGCCACCACGCGAGGCCGTGGCGGGCCGAGGCGGGGAAGGCGTGATGGTTGTTGTGCCACCCTTCGCCGAAGGCAAGAACGCCCATGACGACGTTGTTGCGGCTCTCGTCGTGGCTCTTGTAGGGCCGAGCGCCCCAGATGTGGCAGACGGAGTTGATGCTCCACGTGACGTGGTGGACCCACAGCACGCGGACCGCGCCGCCCCAGAGGAACCCGAGGAGCGCGCCCTTCCACGACATGTCCCAGAGACCGCCGATGACGGTGGGGATGATGAGGCCTGCGAGGAACCAGAGGCCGAACTGGCGGCTGACAGCCTGAACGACCTTGTCATCCTTGAAGTCGACGACGTAACGCTCGAGGTTGACGGGATCGGGCTTGAACATCCAGCCGGTGTGGGCGTGCCAGAAGCCTCGAACCAGACCCTTGAGGCCCGACCCGTGCTGGTGGGGCGAATGCGGGTCGTGATGGTCGTCGCTGTGCTGGTGGTGGCAGCGATGCATGCCGACCCAGTCGATCACGGACCCTTCGGCGGCCATGCTGCCGGCGACGGCCCACATCCAGCGGACCCACGCGGGGGCCTCGAAGGAGCGGTGCGTGAAGAGGCGGTGATAGCCGATGGTGATGCCCAGACCGGAGATGAGGTAGAAGGCCAGGAAGAGGCCCAAGTCGATCATCCGGAAGCCGCCGCCCCAGGCGAGGATCATGGCGGCGACGAGCCCGACGACGGGGAGGACGACGGCCGCGAAGGTCGCGACGCGTTCGCCGGTGGACATGGTGACGGTTTCGACGTCCGCGTCGCGATCGAGTTCGCACAGGGCGTCGGCGGTCTGAGCAAGGGTGGGAATGGCAGAGGGCGTTGCGGGGATCTCAGGCGTCATCGGACCTCTTGTGCACGGGGTGACACTGCTCGGGACGGGCGCTGCGTCGAAGGCCCCCGCTTCGACCGCCCGGGAAGTGTACGGACGAGGGGCGGCTGCGACGGACCCTGGCCCACATTTCTTTCGGCCCGCCGCCGGACGCGAGCGGCCGGATCGCGACGGGTACGCTATGAGCATGTCCATGTCGCTCACGCTCGGGGTGCTCGCGTTCCTTGCCGCCTCGTTCGCCACGTTCGCCTCGGCGGCCGCAGACCGCGTTGCCGCGTCACCGAGGGTCGAGTACTCGGTGTCGCTCGAATCGCGTCACGAGCAGCTGGTCGACATCGAGATGCGCGTGCGCGACTGGGCTGAGCCGACGCTGCAGGTGCACATGCCCATCTGGAGGCCCGGCCGCTACGAGGTGCTCGAATCGGCGGGCGGCGTGCGGAGCCTCGACGCCGTCGACGCCTCGGGCGCGACGTTGCAGGTCGAGAAGACCGAAAAGGCGACATGGACGATCGCGACCCCGGCGCGGGGAGACGTGACCATCCGCTACCGCCTCCACGCCAACTCCATCAACAACCGCACGCGTCACGTCGACGACACGCACGCGTTCCTGAGCGGGGCGAGCGTGTTCCTGTATTGCCACGAGCGACGGAACGACCCCTTGACGGTGACGCTGCGGCTGCCCGAGGGGTGGCGCATCGCCTGCGGCATGGACGCCATCCCGTCGGACCCGTCGACGCTGACGGCGAGCGACTACGACCAGTTGGTGGACAGCCCGATCGAGGCGGGGATCCACACGACCCGGACGCTGGAGATCGAGGGAGCGCCCCACGAGTTCGTCTTCTGGGGCCGCACGGACGTGGTGCCGGAGAGCCTGTACGAGGAGGCGGCGAGGATCGTGCGGGTCCAGCACGCCCTGTTCGGCTCCTTTCCGCACCGTCGCTACGTCTTCATGACGCACATCGGGCCGGGCATGGGCGGGGGCACCGAGCACGTCAACTCGACGATCATGCAGGCCAAGCCGACGGCCTTCGATTCGCCGAAGGACCGCCGCAACTTCCTGGCGCTGCTGAGCCACGAGTTCTTCCACACCTGGAACGTGAAGCAGTTCCGGCCCGAGGGGCTCAAGCCCTATCGCTACCAGCGGGAGAACTACACGAAGCTGCTGTGGGTGGCGGAGGGGACGACGAGCTACTACGACGAACTGCTGTGCGTGCGGGCGGGCGCCTGGAAGCCCTCGCACTACCTCGAGTCGCTCGCCAAGCTGATCGAGGAGGAGACGACGCGACCTGGCGCCAAGGTGCAGTCGCTCGAATCCTCGAGTTTCGACTCGTGGATCAAGTTCAACAAGCCCACGCCCGACGGCGTCAACTCGACGGTGTCGTTCTACTCGAAGGGCGCGCTCGTGAGCTTCATGCTGGACGCCGCGATTCGTCGCGACTCGGGCAACGCCAAGACGCTCGACGACCTGATGCGATTGCTCAACCAGCGGTTTCCCTTGGCCTCGCCGGGTTCGTACACGACGGCGGACCTCTTGGCGATGCTCCGCGAACTGACGGGCAAGGACTACGCCCCTTTCTTCGCCTCCTATGTCGGCGGCACCGCTCCGATCGACGCCACCGAGGCGTTGGCGACCTTCGGGCTCGAGTGGAAGCCCGAGGAGAGCAAGGCCGACGACGAGAAGCCCTCGCGAGCGTGGCTGGGCATCGACGTTCGCGACGCCGAGGGGACGGCGCAGGTGTCGAGCGTGCGGGCGGACGGCCCGGGGGCGGCGGCGGGCCTGATGGTCGACGACCAACTGGTGGCGCTTGACGGCTTTCGCCTGCGTGCCAGCGAGATGGACGCCAGACTGAAGCGACTGACGCCCGGAACGCGGGTGACGCTGACGTTCTTCCGCCGCGACGCGCTTCGCACGGTCGAGTTGACGGCGGGCGAGAAGCCGACGCAGGGCCGGAAGCTGACGCGGGTGAAGGAGCCGACGCCGGCGCAGAAGGCCGCGTACGAGCAGTGGCTGGGACAGCCGTGGGAGCCCTGAACCGTGGTCCACGCGTGGAGTGACGGGGAGGCGGGGCGTACCCTGTGCCTCATGCCACTGACGCGCGAACAGATCACGCAGCGTGCCGCCCGCGAACTGCGGGACGGCTACATCGTCAATCTGGGGATCGGGATGCCCACGCTGGTGGCCAACTGCGTGCCGGCAGGGATGGACGTGTGGCTGCAATCCGAGAACGGGCTCCTGGGCATCGGGCCCTTCCCTCGCGTCTCGGAGGTGGACGCGGACCTGATCAACGCGGGCAAGCAGACGGTGACGGCGCGGACGGGCGCGAGTTTCTTCTCGTCGGCGGATTCGTTCGCGATGATCCGGGGCGGGCACGTCGACCTGTGCATCCTGGGCGCGATGCAGATCTCCCAGGAGGGCGATCTGGCCAACTGGATGGTGCCGGGCAAGATGGTCAAGGGCATGGGTGGCGCGATGGATCTGGTCGCGGGCGTGAAGCGCGTGGTGGTGACGATGGAGCACACCGCCAAGGGCGCGCCCAAGATCGTCCGCCAGTGCACGCTGCCGCTGACGGGCCGTCGCTGCGTCGACATGATCATCACGGAACTGGGCGTCTTCGAGATGGATCGCGCCAAGCGCCGGTTCACGCTCACGGAGATCGCCCCCGGCGTCACGGTCGACGAAGTCAAGAGCAAGACCGAGGCCGAATTCCTCGTGGCCTCGACGCTCGCGACCATCGCCTGAGCGTTCAGCGTGCAGAGGCCATCGCGAGCAGCGGCTCGATGATGTCGCGGTGGTTCGCGCACCTCGGGCACTTGTGCTGCCCGCCGAGCTTGCCCTTGGATTCCAGCCAGCGGTGGAAGGAGCCCACCGGCATGGTCGAGATCGTCGGGACCGTCATGCCCACGCCGTCGGTGCGCTTGGTGGTGTAGTCGACGTTCTGGGCCTTGAGCGAGGCGTCGAAGGCCTCTCGGAATCGCTCGATGGCGGGCGCATCGGGCGAGCCGCCGGCGATCTCGACGGCCAACTCAAGCCCCGCGCGACGCTCGCCCTGCGGGTAGACCGGGGCGGCGGTGAACTCCCCCACCACCACGCCCGACGCGGCCGCCGCGGCGGCGACGGCGGTCTCGATGTGCTCGACGATCAGGTTTTCGCCGAAGGCGTTGATGAAGTGGCGATGGCGGCCGACGATGCGCAGGCGGCAGGGGCCTTCGCCCGCGCCGGACCCCTCCGAGGGGAGCTGGGCGGGAATCGTGTCGAACTCCACGACGTCGCCCAGCACGTACCGCCAGAGCCCGGCACACGTGGACATCACCACGACGTACCGCTGGCCCTTCTCGACCTGCTCGCAGGTGAAGGCGCGGGCATCGGGACGGTCGATCTCCTCGAGGGGCACGAACTCGAAGAAGTTGTGCTGGTCGACATTGAGCCGCAGGCCGGGATCGCCGCGGGTGTCCTGCATGGCGATGAACCCTTCGGAGGCGGGGTAGAGCTCGAGTCGCGTGGGGACGTCCGCGCCGTCGGGCCGACCCGAGAAGACCTGCCTCATTCGTTGGTCGAAGGGGGTGTACTTGACGCCACCGTGGACGAAGACGTCGAGGCGGGGCCACACGTCGCGGATGGTGCGAACGTCGCGACCACGTTCGCGAGCGATGCCCATGACTCGCTCGAAGAGCACCAGGGCCCAGCTGGGCATGCCGCTGATCATGCGGACATCCTCGTCGATGCACCGCTTGGCCATGGCATCGATCTTGGAGGGCCAGTGGCTGAGGAGGGCGACCTCGCGCCCCGGGAGGTAGATCTCGCTGATGGGCCAGCGGATGAGCGGGGTGACGATGCCGGAGAGGTCGCCGGTGCGGATGCCCTTGTCGCTGACGGAGAGATCGGTGGAGCCACCGAGGAAGAGGCACTTGCCCGAGAGCATGCCCGGGAGGGAGACGCCGAAGCGGCTGAGGTGGCCGAAGATGTCGAGGGAGGCGAGGAAGTTGCTCCTGAGCATCATCTCGCTGACGGGAATGAACTTGTCGCCGGCGGTGGTGCCGCTGGTCTGGGCGAAGTCCTTGACGAGGCCGGGCCAGAGGACGTCGGGCTCGCCGCCCTCTCGCATGCGGGCGATCTCGGTGCGCCACGCGTACCAGTCGGCCACGGGGATGGTCGCACGATAGGCCCTGAGCATCTCGGAGTTGTCGAGGTCGGCGATGCGGGCGAAGCCGTGGCGACGCCCGACGACCGTTCGGGAGGCCGCCTTGAGCAGCCGACGGAGCTGGGCCCGCTGGATGCCGGCGGAGTTGGCTCGCCAGTGGCGAAGGTCGCCGAGCAGGCCAATTCGATTCGCGAGCCACAGGCGCATGCCCGCGCCGACGAGGGACGTCCACGAAAAGGTCATGCGTTGCTCCCCTTGCGGTTCCAATCGACCGGTCCCGGGAAGGGACGCCCGTCGCGGTCAACCCAGCGAGGCGACATAGTCCACCAGGGCGGAGGCGAAGTGGTCGGGGCTCTCGATCATCGGGGCGTGGCCGCAGTCCTCGAGCCACACCACCTTGTTGCTCTTGATGCCCTGGGCGAACTGATCGCACGCCTCGGGCGGCGTGACGATGTCGTGGCGACCCCAGAGGATGAGCGTGTGGCAGCGGATGCGGTGGAGTTCGTCACCCAGGTGGTTCCGCCGGGCCGACCGCGAGAGCTTGACCATGGCGCGGGCCTGCCGCCGGTTCGAGAGCGTCTCGAAGGCGCGGTCCACGTCGGCAGGATTCATCTTCGAGCGGTCGTGGAAGAGTTCGCCGATCTTGCGCTCGAGCCAGCCGCGGCTGGGGCGGATCTGAACGTCGCTGACCATGCTCTTCTCGATCAGGCCGCTGGCTCCGGCCAAGACCAGCCCCTTGACGAGATCCGGTCGGCCGATGGCCAGACGAAGCGCGACATGGCCGCCGAAGGAGTTGCCCACCAGCACGGCCGGGCCGCCAAGCTCTCGCTCCAGGAAGCGGGCCGTCAGCTCCGTGACGCCGTCGATCGAGCAGTCGTCGTCCTCGAGGTCGAGCAGCGGCACCTGCAGCAGCACGCAGCGGGCGGCATGACGCGAGCGGGCGACGACGCCCTCCCAATGGTCGTTGAGACCCACCAGCCCGTGCAGGAAGACCACCGGGGTTCCCGAGCCCACCTGACGAACCACCACCGGCACCGGCAGGTTCGCCAAGCCCCTCACCTCGAGCGACAACGCCTCGCCCTCGATGGGCGCGGAACGATCGATCCTCACCGGACTTGGCGCTTCACTGCCCGACATGATGGCTCCGGACTTCCACACGGCCGATGATAGTAGTCACTAAGCTGCGGCGAACACCAACGATGGTAGAACCCCGGCCCGCCCTCCGCCCGCTGACAAATCCCCAACATCGCCTGCTTCGAGTTCAGGCGGTGAGGCGAGCGACGGCTTCTCGGTACTTGGCCAGCGTGGCCTCGATCACCTCGGGAGGCAACTTCGGGCCCGGGGCGGCCTTGTTCCATCGCCCCGCGGCCACGAGCGACTCGAGGTGCTCGCGGAGGAACTGCTTGTCGAAGCTCTTCTGAGGCGCGCCGGGGGCGTGGGTCGCCGCGGGCCAGAAGCGGGAGCTGTCGGGCGTCAGGGCCTCGTCGACGAGGATGATCTCGTCGGAATCGGGCAGCATGCCGAACTCGAACTTGGTGTCGGCGACGATGATGCCCCGCTCGGCGGCATATCGAGCGGCGTCCGAGTAGATCTGGAGCGACAGACTGCGAAGACGCTCCATCACCGGCCGACCGACCAACTCGCAGGCGCGCTCGAAGGAGATGTTCTCGTCATGGCGGCCGGCCACTTCCTTGGTGGCGGGCGTGAAGATGGGCTCGGGAAGGCGCGAGCACTGCAGCAGGCCGGCGGGCAAGGGGATGCCGCAGACGCTGGAGGAGGCCTGATACTCCTTCCACCCGGACCCTTCGAGGTAGCCTCGAACGACGCACTCGATGGGGATGACGCGGGCCTTGCGGGCGATGGTGGAGCGGCCGGCGAGTTGGCGACGGGTGGTGCCGCCGGGACGAAAGGCGGACTCGGGCAGGGTCTCGACGTTGGTGGAGATGATGTGGGTGCGGCAGATGGCGCGGCGCTCGATGAAGCGGAGCCAGAACGTGGAGAGTTCCGTGAGCAGGCGTCCCTTGCCGGGGACGGGATCGGGCATGACCACGTCGAAGGCGGAGATGCGATCGCTGGCGACCATGAGCAGACGCGGCTCGGGGCCGGGGAGGTCGTAGACGTCGCGCACCTTGCCCCGATGGAGACCGGGGAGGGCGAGGTCGGTGTCGAAGAGCGCATCGTCGGGCATGTCCAACGATATCGCCGCGAAGGCCGCGGGCGCGTCGGCGGCGGCGCCGCGTGATACACTGCGGTCCGCGGCGGCGTGGGGCCATGGCCCGTTCGCCGGTGCGAGTCCCCCGCTGCCGAGCCGCCGATGCTGAGTTTCGTGGTCTTTGACGCCGAGGGTGTTGATTCGCGGCACTTCCCGCCGCGGAAGGCCTATCTCGTGGGGCCCGACGAGACGCCCGTGCAGGGCGCCATCGAGCTTCGTGCGGGCGTGGTGGACGCGAAGAAGATGGTGACCACGACGGTGGGTCTGGCCGTGCAGATGCACGTGACGGGCGGACACGCCGGCGGCGGCCCCGAGTCGCACTCGCAGGGCCTGCTGACGGTGCACACCTGCCTCCTGCCGGACCGCGACGAGCCCTACCTCCTGACCATCGAGTTGGCCAGGCGGCAGATCATGTTCGTGCTGAACAAGATGGAGGATTGGGGGCTGTTCGATCTCGGCGCCGAGCACCCTCTGATGACCGAGTTCGACGGCGCGAGGGAGACCTTCACGCAGGCGTTGGTGGCGCAGCGCGCGGGGTCGGGGGCGCCCACGACCGCGGGCGGCTTCAGCGCGGCGGCGGACGGGCTGGCCACCAAGGCGCTCACGACCGGAATCAAGGTGGGCGAGCGAATGACGCTGCTCAATGCGGAGCGGCAGTACCGGACGCGCGTGTCGGGTGCCGGGTATCGGGATGCGGCGGCGCATCTGGCGAGGTTGACGCCCGAGCGTCCGCGGCCGGGCGCGCCGATCGTGCTGCCCGGGGCGGGGCACTGCGTGCTGGAGGAGATGCCGCAGGTCGGGTGCGCGGTCTCGCCGGGCTCTTTCACGGAAGTCCAGCAGCGGGCGATTCTGGCGTCGTGCGACTTCGTGACGATGCCGATGCGGTGGGTGGATCTGGAGCCATCGGAGGGCAAGTACCACTTCGCGTCGACGGATCGGTGGATCGAGTGGGCGGTGCGGACGGCGAAGTTGCCGGTGGTGGCGGGCCCCTTGGTGGATCTGCGGCCTCAATCGGCGCCGGACTTCCTGTTCATCTGGGAAAACGACTACGACACGCTGCGGGAGATCGTGCAGGAGCACGTGACGGCGGTGGTGACCCGGTATCGGCGGACGATCTCGAGGTGGACGGTGGCCAGCGGGCTGAACGTCAACATGAACCTCAAGATCAGCTTCGACCAGATCGTGGACCTCACGAAGCTGTGCATCGCGCTGGTGCGGAAGCTCCACCCCGGCGCCAAGGTCCAACTCGAGGTGGCGCAGCCCTGGGGCGAATACCACTCGATGAACCGGCGGTCGATTCCTCCGCTGCAGTACGCCGAGACGATCGTGCAGATGGGCGCGGCCCAGCCGTCGATGCAGGTGGACGCCATCGCGATCAGGGCGCAAATGGGCCACGCCGAGCCGGGCCTGTCGACGCGGGATCTGCTCTCCCTCTCGGCGATGCTCGACCGGTTCGCCTCGCTGGAGAAGCCGATTTTCGTGTCGTCCCTGGGGTGCCCGAGCGGGCCGATCGCCCCCACGCCCTTCACGCCCCGGGCGGGCGCCGAGCCGGTGGATCCCTACGAGCCGGGCTATTGGCGAGAGCCGTGGAGCGAGTCGCAGCAGGCCTCGTGGTTGGCGGCGGCGACGGCGATCTGCGCGAGCAAGCCGTACGTGCAGGGAATCTGCTGGCAGGACCTCTCGGACCCGGGGCCCGGGCAGGCGGCCCCCGAGATGCCGCTGGGCGGCCTGCTGGGGCCCACGGGCGTCCCCAAGCCCTCGTTGACCAAGCTGGCTCAGGCCCGCAAGGGGATCAAGGAAGGCCGCTGGGTGCTGCCCGTCGCGGCGGGATCCTGACCCCCGCGGGTCCCCAGGGGGGGCGTCGATGTCCCTGGCGCCGTCGCCTCCAGCACGGCCGAGCCAGGCGGCACGGTCCGCACGACAGCGGCACGACCACTCCGGACGGGGGGTGAAAGTGGGCTCGACCACCGTGCGAATCCGATATACTGATGCCTCGCCGCGACATGGACGTCGAGGCCCTCTGCCCTCCATCTCCCCTCGGCTCCCGGCGGCGCGCATGGCGTCGCGCGTGAGCGACGGGATGCACGCTCGCAAGGACGCCCTCATGCACTGCCGATCGCTGACCGTTGCATTGACGATGCTCGTCGCCGCCACGACCGCGATGGGCCAGGCGGGCGACCTGACCGACGGCGTCCGTCGCCTGATCTCGTCGCACAAGTGGGGCGAGGCGAAGGTGGGCGTGAGCGTGGTGGACGTGACCTCGGGCACGACCCTTGCAAGCGTGCGAGGCGACGAGCCCTTCGTGCCGGCGAGCAACATGAAGCTGCTGACCAGCGGCGCGGCCCTGATGATCCTCGGGCCCGACTTTGTCTTCAAGACCAAGCTGGTGCTCAAGGACGGGGTGCTGGTGGTCAAGGGCGACGGCGACCCGTCACTGGCCGACCCCGAACTGCTGGAAAAAATGGAACCCCGCATGACCGTGGCGGACATGCTGGCGGCGTTGACGACGGCGACGACCCAGGCCGGGGTGACCAAGCTGGACGCGTTGATCGTGGATGATCGGGTCTTCGACCGGGTGCTGGTGCACCCCAGGTGGCCCGCGGACCAGTTGTCGAGGCCGTACTGCGCCGAGGTGAGCGGCGTCAACTTCCACGCCAACGTGCTGCACGTCTTCCCGGGACCGAGTCCTTCGGGACCCGGGCACCCGGCGGTCTACTCGTTGCAGCCCCCGGCGCCGTGGCTGACGATGGAAGTGCGGTCGCGGACGGTGGCCGAGGGGAACAACGCGGCGTGGATCTCCCGCGACGAGAAGGGCAGGACCTTCACGCTGCGGGGCGACATCCGCCACAAGGCGCTCTCGCCGATCGAAGTGACCTATCACGAGCCGGCCGGCTTTGTCGCCAACCTGCTGGCGACCGAACTGGGCAAGGCGGGTGTCGACATCCCCTCGTCGAACGTGCGCATCGCGAAGGACGGCGCCGACCCCGAGGCCGACGTGGCGTTGACCGAAGGTCGAGTGATCGCGGTCGTGAGCACCCCCATCGACGAAGTGCTCCGGCGGTGCAACACCGACTCCATGAACCTCTACGCCGAGGCCCTGATGAAGCGCATGGGGCATGCGGTGACGCACGAACCGGGCAGTTGGACCAACGGCTCGACGGTGCTTCGGATGATCCTGACCGAGAAGGTGGGCCCGGGTGCGGCGGCGAGCACGATCATCTCCGACGGATCGGGCATGAGCCGCGACAACGGCGTGTGTCCGTCGACCTTCACGCGGTGGCTGTGCTCGATGGCGGCCGATCCGAAGTTGGCGGACATCTACGCCGACTCGCTGGCGGAGGTGGGCACCGGCACGCTGCGCAAGCGGTTCCGCGACGCCAAGCTGCGGAACCACCTGCAGGCCAAGAGCGGGTACATCTCGGGAGTGCGGACGCTCTCGGGCTACTTGACGGACGCCGCGTCGGGCCGGAAGGTGGCCTTCAGCGTGATGGTGAACAACATCAAGGTCGACTCGGCCCACACCGCCGCCCTGGAGTTGCACGAGGAAGTGGTGCAACTGGCCGACAAGTGGCTCACGCAGCGGGCGGGGACGCCGCCGCTCAAGTCCGGGGGCTGAGGCCTGTCGCGATCGCGTCAGGGTCACCTACGCTCCGGGCATCGCCACCGACCGAATCATCTCGGCCACCTCGAACGCCGGCGGCAACCCCGACGACGAGCAGCAGAACTGGGCCCTGAGGCCCAAGGAAATCTCGCAATATGTCGGCCAGCAGGAGCTGATCGAGCGGCTTCGAATCGCCATCGCCGCGGCCCGCTCGCGCCGCGAACCGCTCGAGCACGTGCTGCTCCACGGCCCGCCGGGCCTGGGCAAGACGACCTTGGCGTCGGTGCTGTCGCAGGAGATGGGCACCAAGCTCGTGTCGACCTCGGGCCCCGCTCTCGCACGCGGGACGGATCTGGTC
>CAIYWI010000147.1 GCA_903929885.1 uncultured Phycisphaerales bacterium | reverse complement strand
TTCCGCGACCGCCTGGATAGAAAGTTGACCCAACCTCATGTCCGCCGCGAAAGTCCGGAAGACCTGCATGGAAAATGACTGAGCCCACTTGACAACCCCGGCTTCATAGAGTGGTGCGCTGCCCGGCTTTGCGGGCGAGCCCACGGGAGGCTTGGGTCATGCGTCATCTCGATCGAGCACGAACTGGATGGCTTGGGTGATGGAGCGTTCAATGGACTGGCGGCCCCGGCCGCCGCAGGGGAACCACGGTCGTTTCTCGTCGCACAACTTGCGGACGTGCCGTCCGAACTGGGTTCGGACGAGGCTGTTGAGGACGACGGCGTCTGTCGCGGGGAGGAGGTTCTTGAACTTCTCGAGCCAGTCATTCCAGTTGGAGGTCCAGCCCGGGAACAGGAAGCGCAGTTTGACGGAGCGATGGCTTCTGCCGAAGTGAGCCTTGATGGCATTTTCGTACTGGGCCTGCGTCTCGTTGCCGCCGACGTACAGAATGCCGATGTCGCGAGGGGTTGACTGCACGGCAACAGCGGCGGGTTGCTCGATCTGGGCGCGAAGCGCCGCAAGGTCGTCATCGGCGGCCTGCAAGTCCTTCATTCGCTCGAGCAGCAGGAGGGCGCGGCGGCGTGCGAGCGGCGTGCCCGCGGCGCGCCAGACATAGAAGCGTTTGCGGAGCAGTTCGACCGCTCCGGGGAGGTTGCCGTCGCACTCGAGGAGTTGCACCCGGCATTCGGCGGCATCTTCGTCGCTCCATGCAGGCGAGTGGAAGTCGACATCGCCAAGGTGTTGGAGCAGTAGGCTCCGGCGATGCTCGTCGGCCCTCGCGGCGACGTCGAGCGTGTCGAGGATTTCGCTCGCGATGTCGTGCTCGCGTTCCTGAAGGGCGATGGGGAGCATCTTGAGTCCCTGTTCCCATCGTTCCTTGACGCTCGACTTCGGGGACCCGAGCCACGCGAGGTATGCCGCACGGATCGAGGGGCTTCTCAGATGAAGATCGCTGGAGGCGATGATGCGGTGGACGTCGGTGTTGGAACCATCGAGCATGTGCTTGCACAGTCGCTCGGCGACGGAGTGATCGGCGAGAAGGGAAGCCGCGGTGACGGCCCGGAGCCAGAGGTAGCCGGGGAACTGGCGGCCGGACGCCATCGTCCTGTCGAGGCATGTCGCGGCATCGCCGGCGAGGCCCTCGTCCATCGTTTCGAGCAGGGCGATGGCCTGCAGAAAGTCGCAGGAGGTGATCAGCCCGGTGTGGCCGTAGGCGTCGGCATGGGTGAGCATGGCTGCGCCGGCCCTTCCGAAGTGCTCGGCGGCCTTCCGCGAGTCGGTGGCGGGACCGAACAGGTGGAGCATCCCGAGGCAGAAGTGGCCCTTGACGGCGTGCTCGGGATCTCGCTTGACGGCGTGCTCGAAGTGCGTCCTTCCGCGCTCGAGTCCGGCGATCAGTCCGACGTTTTGCGCCTCCTGCTGGCGAGGGACGGCGTCCTCGAGTCGCGCGAAGGACGCCCGAATGATGCCCAGGTCGCCCAGCGCCTTGGCGGCGTGCGAGTCGGAGCCCTCCGTGACGACCTGCTCGAGCAGGTCGTGTGCGCGGTCGAACTCGCGAGCACGCTGGTGAATCTGGGCGAGCCGCCGCATGGATTGGAGGCGGATGGCGCGGGCGGCGTTGCCCTCGATCCGGTGCTCTCCGTGAAGCAGCGTCATGATCGTCTCAAGTATGGCCCGGGCCTCGACCGCTCTGTCCTCGCGCAGGAGTCGTTCGCCAGTGATCAACATCGAGCGAGCGAACGTGCGGGCGGTCAATCCCGGGAGTCGTGGTGTCTGTGCGAGCGTCCAAAGCCGAAGCAGGTCGTATGACCGAAGTTCGACCAGCACCGGCGCGACGGCGGGCAGCAGTTCCGTGGCGCACGGAAGATCGCAGTGAGCCAGCGTCGTCACGAGCGCCGAATGGGACTTGAGCACTGGTTCGAGCCGTGAGGAATCGCCCAGTCGCAGCAATCCCGCGACGGCGCCGGCGAGGTACCACAGTCGGCGCGTCTCGTTCTGGCCGGGAAACTGCAGTCGTAGTTGTCGACCGAGCAGGGAGTGAGCGAAGCCCATGTGATAAAAGGACGGAATTCGCTCGGTGTTCAGTTGCACGAACTCCTCAACGAGTTCGAGGAGTCCGTCGGCATCCCGAGCGCGCTCCTGACCAAGGGCAGTGGCGACGACCTCGCGGATGATCAGGCGGTCGATGCTCGTCATCCAGTCGAGCGAGATCGTGCCGCGTCCCTCGGGCGGGGGTTCGGACGTGGCGACGGGTTCGGCGGATGCGGGCGACTCGTCGTGGTCGAGGTCCACGATGCCGAGCAGCACGCGAGGATCAAGCGACTCGGCGTCCACGGCCTGAGGCAGGTCGGGCATGACGTGGAAGAGGTTGCCAAGGCAATAGGCGAGATACGCGCCCAGCGCCTTGCGGTTCTTGTACGATCGAACGCATTGAAGGCCCTTGCGCAGATGGTCAAGGTCGGCGACATGCGGATCGTCCAGCAGAACGCCTCGCGTGTGCGGGATGCCGGCGGCGTCAAGGAAGTCGACCACCATCGACAGGTGCCTCGACATGAGCCACTCGGTGATGAAGTTGGGCTTGCCGTCGCTCACGCGCGGGTGATCGATGTGCTTGAGCAAGAGCGAGACCGCCTGCTTGACCGGAAGCGCACGAGCCTTGTGCGGCCGGAAACCGGTGGCGGCCGCGAGCGCCTCGACGACCATGCGGGTCGGGCGCCGGTCGTTGGGGCCGGCGGGCTGCTTCGCGACGGCGTGTTGCCAGAGGTCATGCGCGGCCTCGGCTTGAATGGCATCGCCGAGCGCGTTCCATACATCATCGACAGTGACCGGTTGCATCCGTTTCCTCCCTGCCTTGGCGAGCGAGATCCGACGACCGACCGGGTCGATCGCGGGTCAACTCTAGCCGTTCGACGTGTTCAAGGGGTTTCACCGCTCCACGGGTTTCCCTCACCTGCGGAGCGGGTTCGGTCACCCGCGGCAACGGTCGTCCGCCCTCCGGGCGGCGTGCTTTGTGGTGGGGTCGAGGGGTTTCGCGCGGATCGTGTTGTTCTCGATCTGCCGCCCGCGAGAGCGCACCAGAGGTAGCTGTGGTGCGCTGCCCGGCTTTGCGGGCGAGCCCACGGACTTGGTCACCATGAGCCGCGGAGTTCGTTGACGAGGTCGCGGGCGAGGCGACTGGTGGCGGCGAGGCGGCCGGTGTCGATGCGTTCGCCCACGCCGGTGGCGGGGACGAAGGTGTCGGTGGCGACGAAGTCGCGGCGACTGGTGAGCAGCTTGCCGGTGCGTTCGTCCTTCCAGTCGAAGTCGACGGTGATCTGGTAGGCCAGTTCCTGCACGAGGCCGGTGCCTGAGCGAACGCTCAGACTCCGCATGCGGACGTCGGTGATGACGCCGCTGAGGGTGGTGTCGGCGCCTGTGGCGTTCGAGATGGTCATGCCGCCGGCGCGTTGGAGTTCCTTGATGATCGCCTCGGTGACGTCGACCTCGACGCCCGGCGAGGTGGAGGCGTTGCGGAAGATGGGCACGCTGACGGACTTGACGTCGGCGGGGAAGCCCGTGCCGAAGGCGTAGCCCTTGCGAGAGTCGGCGGCGCAGGCGACCAGCATCGTCGCGGGGGCGATCGCGGCCAGGGTGACCAAGGCGAGGCGTCGCAGCGAGTTCACTTGGCGGCCTCCGTGGCCGCTTCGGCGGCGGGCGCGGGCCGCGGGCGGGGCTTGGGCTGCAGGGGCCAGTTGTTCTTGGTGAGAATGTCGGCGGCGATCTTGGCTGCGCCGGTCTGGGGGTGGCGGAGGACGAGCCGCTGGAGCGTCAATCGCTGCGACGGCGGGTCGCCCCGGCGTTCGTACCACGCGGCGACTTCGAGGAGCTGACGCGCGGTCTGCTCGTCGAGCCGGGCGGTGAGGGTGTCATCGAGCCCGATGCGCTCGGCATCGAGGGGGTATTGCGTCTGGTAGCGCTGCACGAGGAACTTGGCGTCGACCAGGCCCGAGGCGTCGTAGCGGGGGCCCTTGAACTGGGCGATGTTGGCGTAGACGCGGCGTTGCATCGCCTTCTGGCGGTGCTCGCTGCGGGGGAAGAGCGTCAGGAAGACGTCATAGCTCTCGGCGGCCATCCGCAGGTCGCGCTCGTCGTAGTAGTAATCGGCGAGCATGAGCATCGCGCGCTCGGCCAGGCGGCTGCCGGGCAGTCGCTCGTTGATGCGCATGATGATCTCCTCGGCGATGGGGATGCCCGAGTCGATGCGGAAGAGCCCCAGCGACTTCTTGCGAAGGCCGCCCAGATACATCTTGGCGATGTCGAGCTCTCGCTCCAAGGCCTTCACGAAGAGATCGGACCCGGCGTAGTCGCGGGTGATGCGCTCGTAGTCGACCAGGGCCTTGTATTCGTCGTCGTCGGCCAGATGGGCGTCGCCCCGGGCGAGGAAGGCGTCGGGGAGCCACTGGTTGCGGGTGGTTTCGTTGGTCTCGATCCACGCGTCGAGGAGGTCGATGGCCTGGGAGGGGTTGCCGTCGGCCGTCAGGCGGCGGGCCTGTGCGATGGTGGCCTCGTCGGAGCCGGGCTCGGGGGCCTTGGTCTGCTTGAGGCCAGAGCCGGTGATCTCGTAGACCTGCTGCTGGGCGGTCGCGAGGGCGGGCGGGAGCAGGAGGAAGGCAGCCGCCGCGAGCAGGCGGGCGGATCGACGCGCAGGGGCGTGGAGGGCGTGGGCCATCGGGGCAACGGTAGGAGCAGGCCGGTGCGGCTTCTGCACCAGTCGGGCGACGGAGCTGCGACCCAACGCACGAGTCAGGCATGGGAGGGAGTGCCCCATGCGAGTCCGATATCGGTCTGCAGGCCGCCGGGCCAAGGAACATGCTTAAACACGCAAACCCATCGATTGCAGGCATTTCGAGCGATGCAACGTCGTGACGTGGGTGGTGCGCTGAAAAGAAAGTCAGGCCCAATACGGCAGGTACCGGCGGAGGCGCAGCGACGTGCCCACACTCGAGTCGGCCTTGATCAGACCTGCCTCGAGGGTGGCGGCAATGACCTGAGAGACGGTGGCACTCTTGGAGTCCGGCAGTTTGAAGCGGTCGCGGAGGGTCTGATTGGTCATGAAGTCATTGGCGACTCGGCGAAGGCCCGCGTGCTGATAGCAGGCCCGAATTCGATCGTCGCGGTCCATGTCTTCGAACTGCTTGGGTCCGGCGAGCACGACGGAGGTTCGCCGGTGCTCCTCGCGAAACTGCGGAGCCGGAAGTTGGAAAACTTCCGCGGCATGCACGACCTTGTCGATTCCGCTGCCCTTCTCCTCGCATACGCGCATGCGTCGCATCAAGTCGGCGAGTCGTTCATTGCGCGATTGGTATCCGTCGATGAAGCGGTTCACCTCGACGATCGGCGTGCCGGGATTGGATACCTCGACTCGATCTGAATAGACCTCGATCATCACGGACGTGCCGCCAATGAGGAAGTCCTGATGGATCAGAGCGTTGGCCACCACCTCCCGAACGGCTGACTCGGGCGCGAGTTTCATCTGAAGGCGGGTGGCATCCTGCACAACTTCGTTCTGCGGCAGTTGGGACATCACGAGTCGCACCAGATTGCGGAAACCGACCGCGTATCCGTCGTTCGCAATCTGATCGAGTCGCGTCGAGACCTTGGAGGCGCTGTTGTAGACGATCACGCGGGGAGCCTTGCGTCGAAGTTCCGGGAAGTCTGCAAGTCGCCGTGCAAGCGTGAGCCCACCAAGTCGCAGGAGATCGAAGCGGTCGTGGCGAGGGATGACGAGTCGCTCCCTGATCAGGCGTTCAAGAATCGCGTTTGAGGTGGTCGGGAAAGGCTCCTCGAGCAGTTCGAAGAAGCTCTGCGTGTCGAGCGAATCGATCACTTCCTGCGCGGTCATGCCCGATCGCGTCGACTCCTCGAGCCAGTCGGGCTTGCCCTCGTCGAAAATGGCGCGAAGCCGATCTTCCGACATGGAGACCAGCGCCTCACCCGATCGCATCAGATAGCGGCCGTCGAGTTCATACGCGGTTCCTTTGGGCCTTCCGGGAACGAGGACGACAACGACGCGGCCCTGAGGGTGTTCCACAGCCTCCATCTCGATGTGAAAACCCACCTTGTCGTGCACTTGGCGGGTCGCCTTCTCCAGATTGTCGAAAGCGCTCGAGCCGACCACCGGACGAGGATGCCTGTCGGCGACGCCGAGCACCAAGTGTCCTCCGCCTTCATTGGCAATTGCGACACAGTATTCGAACAGCTTGTCGATGCCGAATCCGTTTTTAGCCTCCTTGAACTCAAGGTGGGCATGCTCTCTCGCGACAGTTCGCCAACGGTCGATTTGTTCGGGCATGATCATTCTTGAGCACCTCGCAGGATGCCCAACGTACGCGACCGAACATCGAAGTCGGGCGTGATTCCATGTCGGTGGAGCGATATCTCGTGAGTGCCGCCATGACGGCGATTCGTCATGTGCTCGATCACGATAGCGGGTCGCCCGTGCCGCCCCAACCGGGCGTCAGAGCACGTCCCTCAGCACCACCACCGCGCCCGCGGCGATGGCGATGACGGTGACGACCAGGGTGATGAGGTTGAAGTACCGGTCGATGAAGGTCTTGGCACGCTCGCCCATGAGGCGAAGGAGCAGGGCGACCAGGAAGAAACGCGGGCCGCGACCGATGATGCCGGCCAGCATGAAGCTCGCCAAGGAGACGTGCAGCACCCCCGCGCCGATCGTGAAGATCTTGTACGGGTGGATGGCCACCGCGCCGATGGTCAGCAGCGCGAGACTGTCGGCGTAGCGGCGGAGGGGTTCGAAGGTCTCGGGGCGACAGAAGTTCGCCAGACGCTCCCAGCCCGCGTGGGCGAAGAGGTCTTGCACCCAGTGGAGGGCGAAGTGGCCGATGCCGTAGCCCGCCAAGCCGCCCATCACGCTCGAGACGGTGTTGACCGTGGCGTACCACCAGGCGCGGCCCGGCCGCTCGAGGGTCATGGCGATCTGAAGGACGTCGGGGGGGATGGGAAACCAGATCGACTCGGAGAAGCTGATGAAGATGAGCGCGGCCGTGGCGTGGCGCGAGCGGGCGAAGGAGAGCGTCCAGTCGTACAGCCGCCGGTGCAGGTGCCAGCCGGGTACGGGCTTCGTGATCGGGGCGTCGTGCGGCGTGATCGGCTCGGGGTTTGGCGACTGGGCGTTCATGCAACCGTTCCGGCGGCGGGCTGGCGGCGTCCCCAGCCGCCCATGCGGTGGGGCTGACGCGAGGAGATCCACAGGCACAGCAGTCCGAAGGCGATCATCACCACGCTGAGCCACTGGCCGCGGGAGAGGCCGGCGATGCGCTGCACGGCGAGGTCGGCGTCGGGCAGTCGGTAGAGTTCGGTGACGATGCGGAGCGCGCCGTAGAGGAGCAGGAAGAGCGCGACGATGAAGCCGGGGCGGCGGGGTGACTTCCACGCGAGCAGGAGGCACAGGCCCAGCAACAGCCCCTCGGCGAGGGCTTGGTAGAGCTGGGAAGGGTGGCGGGCGGCGAGCAGGGGATCGAGCTTGGCGGCGATGTCGCGGGCCTGCGAGCCCCCGGCGTGGAGCAGACGGATGATGCGGTCGTAGGCCGAAGCGTCGGACTCGGCGCCGACGCGGTAGGTGTTGATGAGTTCGAGCAGGCGTTGCTGCTGGGCGGGGTCGAGCGCGGGCTCGTGGCCGCCGAATCGCTCCTGCGGGAACTTGACGGCCCACCACGGAGCCGGCTCGCCGGGCTTGGCGACGATGTCGCCCAGCAACTCGCCGTTGACGAAGTTGGCGATGCGCCCGAAGAAGAGCCCGGGCGTGCACACCAGGGCGGTCAGGTCCATGACGTGAAGCAAGGGCACCTTGGGGACCACCTCCGGGTCGCGGTCGAGGGTCCGCTTGATCCACCAGCACGCGAAGAGCACGCCCAGCATGCCCCCGTGGCTCGACATGCCCCCTTGGTTGAGCTTGAGGAGGCCCCACCACGGGGCCGAGCCACCGAAGGAGACGAGCAGGGAGGGGTCGTAGAAGAGGACGTAGCCCAGGCGGCCGCCGAGCACCACGCC
>CAIYWI010000146.1 GCA_903929885.1 uncultured Phycisphaerales bacterium | reverse complement strand
GATTCGTGATTGGTATCCGGGTTAAGTAGACTTTCAGATCAGATAGTGCGCGCTCCTCTGGAGCATCTTGGCGAAGTTGAGCGATCTGTAAGTCGAGTACACAATTGTTTTTCGGGTCAAGAAACATCAGCACCTTCGAGACAAAGGACATCCCGCGGAACTGCGGCATTTGTAGGTCTGCCACTTGGCGTGCGGTTAGATTGGAATCTTTGTCTCTAAGTAATTGTTGAAAAGCCTCGATGTGTGCGTCCTCAACCTGGTCTCTGAACGTTATTACCCGGTGGTCGCGATATCCAGCCCGAGCGTACCCCCAGTACAAAACATTTGAGAGTCCGTCCTTGACCGTATTTTTATTGTCAGCTTTGAGTTGCTCGAGGATCACTGCTTCAATGTGGCGGATATCGGCGGCCTGTGCTGGAACAAGGTTCTCCGCTCCGAAGTCCTCGCAGTACTCTGCGGGAAAATTATATGCGTTTATGGCCTCTGTAAGGAGTTCTACTTGTTGGGGTGTTAGCGGCATCGTTTGTTGTCCTTGCGGGGCATGGTAATCCGAGGGGAATAGCGTTCGTGCCTTTGCTGCTATCGGCAAGGGGGATGTCTGGCATGTTGCGCCGATGGCGTATTCGAGTCAGACACCTCTGGAATGCGTAGACGGAACAACCCGGAAAACCCGCTTGGTATGAAACCTGCGGCCACGGAACGCATCGGCCGCGATAGTCTGCCCCCACGCCGGATCCAGCACTTGATCCCGATGAAGCACCACGATGTGCGAGCCGCAGACCCATCCGGCGTCGTTCGGGTCCCTGAGAATCCCGGCGGGCTCGTCCGGCGTGTAGTAGCTGATCGTGAAGAGGTCATCCAGCCGCAGGAGTTCCGGCAGGTAGTGCTCCACCTTCCTGGCGTCCGTCGGGCAGTACGCGAGTTTCATGCCGAACGGGCGCAGCGCTTCGGACCATGACACCGGGTCCTGGGTGTTGATGCTCCGCTGGAAATGCTCAGGCGTTGTGTCTGTGAGCATCGCGAGCGACGTCGACACGCAGTGCGGCCCCGACTGCAGGAGTGGACGTAGGTTGCGATCGCGAAAGTAGTGTTCGCCGTCGTTCGGCCAGAGCGTCGAGTTCGCGTGGTAGGGCATGTTCACACCTCCGATGGTCCATCGATGTTCCGACGGTGCCATGAGGATGTTCCAGATCATGGGACATGACCCATGCGCTGCGCGCCCGCGGATGCCCCGGGCGGATCGGGACGCTATCGACCCGGCATCGGTCTGAGGAGGAAATAACGTGCCCCTGCGCCGGGGAGTTCCTCGCTCAGTTCCTGCGCGACGCCCAGCCCGCACCGGGCTGCGGTGTCGAGTACCTCGTCCACGGTCCAGTGTCGGATGAGAAAGCGGTCCTGATAGTGCCGAGGGGGATCGCCGGGGAGCGTGATGCTCTCGGTGTACTCGTGGACGGCGGGATCGATCGCCCGAACGGTCACGTGCCTTTGCAGGCGCGCGCCGTTGAAGTTTCGATTGCCGAACAGGCCACGGTCGGCCACGTCGAGGATCAGCGCACCCTCGGGCCTGAGACAGTCCACCGCGTTCGAGAGCGCACTCGCGAGCGACTCGTGGTCGAGCAGGTAATTCAGCACGCTGAATACGCAAAGCGCCAGGTCGAACGCGGTGCCGCGACGGAACTCCTGCATGGACGTGCAGACCTGCTCGATCGCGAGGCTGTCCGCACCCGCGTGGAGTCGCGCCAGCATCGGGGCGCTGGGTTCGACGGCGGTGACCTTGTAGCCCTCGCGCGCCAGCGGTATCGCCAGCCGGCCGGTCCCCGCGCCGAAATCGACGATCGACGAGCCCGGTCGGACCCGACTGCGGACAGTCGCGAGGGTTGACTGCGTCAGGCGGGTATAGAACGCCTTGAACTCCTGTTCATACGCGAAGTCGTAGACGTCTGCCCATGTGTCGTGTGGCTTCATCCGAGCACCAGTCGCCCGCGCCGGGCCAGGTAACCGACCTTGCGCCCGACGCAGGACTCGTTGCCGATGATGCCCTCCGCGCCGGCCATCGCCAGCGTGGCGCTCAGAAGTTCAGGTAACCGGCCGCAGCGCAGGCTGAAGTGGGCGGATCCGATCCGGAAAGCCACCCGATACGTTGTCGTATGGAATTCCCCAATCGTCGGGTAGAAGTCCCGGACTTCCCCAGCCGGCTCGCCGCTGTCGAGGCTCGGGTGGTTGAAATAGGAAAGCTGCGCACCGGTGTCGAAAAACATCCGGTGGGATCCGACGGTCGATCGAGCGTGCACCAGCGGAACGCCCATGAACGCTTCCAGTTCAATCACGCAGCCCTCGACGTCCAACGGACTGTCACTGACCTTCAGCAGCCCCGACGGGAGATCGATCTCCAGATCCAGGCGCCCGAGGATGTCCGTCCCGATCAGCCCGGAGAACGGCTCGCCGACTGAGGTCACCAGGGAGTCGATATCGAGTCCCAGCAGCGACGGCCGGAGGGGGAAACGCGTGCCGTCCAGCTCGAGCTGTCCTGCCCGTCCGATGCTGGTCGGGGACCCGGTATCGAGCAGCCATCGCTCGCCCTGGGCGGTGACGAACAGATGTCCTGACGAGTACTCGAGCGGTAGGGTTTGCATGCGTACCTCGCGTAACGTCCGGGAGATTCGAATGCCGTCGGATATCGCCGGTATTCAAGTACCACAGTATCTTCACAATCACTGTGAGGAACAAGGGGAGGCGCGTCCCGCGCTTGGCCCGCTGGCTGTCGTCACCCAATCCACCGGATTTTGTGGTGGCATTGAACGCTGACGAACCACGGCCGCTCGCATCGGCGGCTGGGTCCGCCTCCGCCAGGGCGACCGGCGAGGGTTTCGCCGGAAGGCCGCGTGCCGTGCGGTCGGCGTAGCACGCGCGATCGTCCCAGGGGGATGGACCAGACCTGCACCTGAGGCGGCGCCCGGGGCCGGTCGGCGAGCCTGACCCGCCTCGGTCGCGCCTCACCCCTCCCGCGCCGCCGCCCTTGCCGCGATCTCGGCGAAGTCCCGCGGGAGCGGGTGCAGGTCCAGCCGGCGACCGGCCTTGAGGATCTGGCTGGGCACGTCGTGGCCGATCAGGCCGGGCAGCTTCGCCGAGGCG
>CAIYWI010000145.1 GCA_903929885.1 uncultured Phycisphaerales bacterium | reverse complement strand
GAACGCGCTGCTCGACCGGGCTGAAGCGGCCGCCGCGCGGGCGAATGCTGCGATGACCGACGCGCTCGGGCCCGTCGTGGAGTTCCCGACGACGCTCTACCGTCGCTGCAAGATCGACGGCAAGCTGTACGTGATCACCAACTTCGAGCACCGGACGCCGGGCAACCTGCGGGCCTTCATCCAGATCAAGATCCGCGACGTGATCCAGGGCAAGACCATCGAGAAGCGGCTTGGCTCTTCCGACGACGTCGAGGTCGTCGACCTCGACCGCCGTCCGATGGAGTACCTCTACAGCGACAACACCGGCGCCACGTTCATGGACAAGGAGAACTACGACCAGGTCGTGATCTCGCCCGAGGTGCTCGGCGATGCGTTGCTGTTCCTGCGTCCCAACGCCGAGCTGACGGTGCTCTTCTATGACGGCAACGCCATCAGCCTCGAGCTTCCCAGCTCGGTCGAGTTGACCGTGAAGGACTGCCCGCCCGAAGTGAAGGGCGCGACGGTGACGAACCAGACCAAGGATGCGACCATGGAGACGGGCCTGGTCGTCAGGGTGCCGGCCTTCATCAAGCAAGGCGAGACGCTGCGGATCTCGACCGCCGAGCGTGCCTATCAGTCCCGCGCCTGAGCGGCGCGGCATCGCTCGCACGACCATCACCCCGCACGCGGCATCGACCGTTTGCGGGGTTTTTCATGCGCCTGCAAGTCCCCGCGCGGCACGGGTGACGCGGCCCACTCCTCAGGGCTTGGACTTTTGGATGACCACGGGCTTGCCCGCCTCGGCGCGGGCCAGCGAGAGCGTGTCACCAGCCTTGGCGGTGAAGGCGGCGGGGGCGGCGACAAAGCCCTCCGGGAGCGTCGAGACCTCGGCGATGCGACCCTCGGTGACGCGGGCGATCACGACGTGCGGCGCCATCGCGGCCTCCTTGAGCAGCCGCTCCTTGTCGGGCGGTGGAACCTTGAGCCCAAGCGACGCCCAAGAGGAGGTGAGTCCTTCGGGGAGTGCGATGATCCAGAGATCGGTGCCCTCGGGGACTGCGATGGTCGAAGGCGGAGTGGGGGCGGCGCCTGCGGACTTGAGTTGGGCGAAGAACGCTTCGTGCGGGTCTACGGGAACGGGCGGCGGCGGTTCGGGCGGGGCTTGGCCGCAGGAAACCAGAGTCATCGAGAGGATGGCCGCGAGCAGGGTGGAGCGAGGCGACTGGGGCATGGAGGCATTCCGGAGAGAGGCGATGCGTCGGAAGGGTACGTGCGATTCGGGGCGGGGGAGGGAGCTGGTCGAGACGGGAGGCGCGGTGGTGTGGCCCCGCGGGGGTGCGAAATGAAAAGGGCCCGGATCCGAGGAGGATCCGGGCCCTGGCGAGATCAGGACAGTGTCGGCTCGGTTACGGGATGCGAGCGACAGGGTTGACGAAGCCCAGCGGCACGCCCGTGGTGGCCCAACCGCCGCCCAGAAGCAGGTCGTAGTGGGTCATGGTCATGACGAAGGGGTTGATCGAGGAAGCATCGACGGCGAACCAGGTGGGGCCGGTGCGGCCGGTGAGTTCCGTGCGCTCGTGGAGGCGAACCTCGGCGAAGCCGCGGGCGTCGAGCGCCACGTTGAAGGTGCTGCTGGTGCCGTCGGTGAAGTTGAGCTTGATGGCGACCGACGAACCCGAGGCGGTGGGGTTGTAGAGATAGAGGTACTCGAAGAACTTGGACCCGGCGAGGATGGGGTCCATGAAGGCGTCGCCGAAGAGGTAACGAGTGCCCGCGGTGGTGGCGCCGGTGCTCGAGTCGGCATCGCCCTGCTGGTAGTTGGCGCCGTTGACGGTGATGGGAAGCGAAGAGGTGTAGCGGAGGCCGACGGGCTGATCGTTGATGAGGCCGAAGTCGGCGTCGGTGAGGACCACCTGACCCTTGGCCTTGATGTCGAAGGTGCGGCTGAACTGGGGCAGCGTGCTGCGGAGGTACGAGCCGGTCAGGCTGACGGTGACAGGCACGTCGTTGGGGTTGAAGAAGATGGCCTCGGAGCGGCTGAAGGAGCCCTTGGAGAAGTTGGTGATCGCACCGGCCGTGGCGCCGTTGTCGGGGTCGCCCAGCAGGCCCCACGCGGCGTCGGAGCCCAGTTCGTAGTGGCTGAGAGAGGCGGCCACGCCCTCGAAGGCGGCCTGATTCGCGGGGTTGGTGGCTTGCGCGGTGAGGACGACGCTGAAGATGCCGCTGGGGAAGTTGGGGATGTCGTTGAGACTGAAGCCGCCGCGACGCAGGCCCGCGAAGGTCTTCGTGAGACTGGCGGCGGGCTGGTCGTTCTGATAGGCGGTGAGGGTGACGTCGACCTGGAAGTTGCTGGGGTTGTAGAAGACGACGAAGTCGAGCACGTTGCCGTTGTCGCGTTCGGCGCGGGCGAAGTTCCACTGGGAGCTCAGACGCTCCGTGAAGGAGTCGCCGATGGAGGAGCCGAAGTCGTAGTGGGCCAGCGTGGCGCCCAGGGGCTGATCGGACTCGATGACGACCGAGTAGGGTTCGTTCTTGCGAACGCCGGCGGAGATGTAGTTGGTGCCGTCGACGATGGTGACGCCGCCGCGAGCGCCGGCCGCCACGGTGGAGTTGGAGATCTCGGTCTGAACGTCGCTGAGTTCGTAGCGGAGATAGACGGAGTAGTTGGCGGCCACGCCGTTGGGATTGACGATCGAGATGAACTCGCGGGTCTGGTCGGAGGCGAAACCCTCGGGGAAGTAGAGTTGGTAGCGGGTGGGGGCGGCCTTGAGGCAGAGTTGGTAGGTGCCGACCGAATCACCCAGGCCGTCGATGATGACCCAGTAGTCGGCCGCCGCCGCGGCATCGAAGCTGACGGTGGCGGCCACGCCGGCGTAGCCGTCGGCATCGAAGGCGACGCGAGAGGCGACGGTCTCGTTGGCGGCGTTGTGAACGCTGATGGAGGCATCGAGCAGAGAGCCCTGCGGCGTCAGGAGCTGCAGGTACACCTTGCCGGACGCGAGCGTGCGGAACTTGAAGAGATCGCGATCGCCCGGAACGTCGATGCGGTCGTTGTAGCACGATTCGCCGTTGCGGGGGTTGAGCGCGAGCGTGGTGGGGTTGGCGAAGTCGATCTCGCCCGGATCGGTGCCGACGTCGGCGGCCGGGCCGGTCAGGCGGAGGTTGTACTCGCCCGTGTTGGTGGCGGTGGGAATCGGCACGTTGGCGCCGACCATGATGTAGAACTTGGTGTTGGCGGCGACGCCGGTGATGTTGATGGTCACCGACTGCAGCGCGGCGGTGGCGAGCACCTGCTGGAGTTGCGTGCCCGCGGCGGAGAAGAGCGTGACCTTCGGGGCCAGGCGGCCGACCGGCGAGTTGAAGGGGTTGACCGTGATGGCGTAGTTGCCGGCGTTGCGGGCGGTGAAGTTGAAGAGGTCGGTGTCGCCGCTGGGGCTGATGCGAGGGTTGGACGAATCGCCGGCAGTGTCGCCGCCGAGTTGGCCCAAGCCGGTGACCTGGCTGACGGCGATGACGGCCTGCGTGTCGGAGAGGTTGAACTCGCCGACGTTGGGGTAGTCGTCGATGGGGGAGGAGTTGACGCTGACGGTGAAGTCGCCGAGGGTGGAACTCTCGACGTTGGGAATGCCGGGGTCCTCGAAGCCCTGCACGATGAAGAAGAAGGTCTGGCCGCGCGTCACGTTGATGGTGACGGTGGCCTGGAAGAAGAAGGTGTTGTCCTCGCCGAAGGCCTGGGCGGGCAGGCCGTCCTGCCCGAGGATGATGGCGGCGTTGGCGTCGACCACGGTCAGCATGGGGCGGAAGATGCTTCCGACCGGACGGCTGATGATGATGGTGGCCTCGCCGCTGGCGGGAGCGGTGAACTTGAAGAGGTCGGAGTCGGTGAGCGTCTCGATGACGCCGACCGAGGAGCCGCGACCCGTGTCGGAGGCGACGGGGATGTTGGTGGCGAAGGAGAACTCGGCGTTGTCGTAGACGGTCGCCGGCGGCGCGACGAAGGGCTCGGTCGTGGAGCCGTCGGGGTGATCGTCGGTGGCGGTGAAGCTCAGGTCGACGCGGTAGCGTCCGTTGCCGACATTGGGCGACTGGCCGCGGACGACGACGTAATAGAAGGGGTAGGTGCGATCCTCGGGACCGTCGCCCACCGGGGCGACGTCGATGGTTCGATCGGTGCTGACCGGGAAGAGGACCGAGGCGGTGGGAGTGGAGTTGGGGTTGGCGTTGTTGCCGATGCGCAGGAGCACCGGGTTGCCGACGGGATCCTCGCTGACCTCGTAGATGGAGATGGCGGCGACCAGCGACGCGTCGAGGGCCGTGACGGCGGCGCTGATGCGCTGGTAGGTGATGGCCTTGAAGCGGAAGACGTCGACGTCGCCGGTGACTTCGATGCTGCCGGTGACCGAGCCCGAGCCCAGGAAGTCGAAGAGCTTGATGTCGGTGGCGTTGACCCACTTGCCGAAGTCGGCGTGGTCGTCGACGAAGGGGATGCCCGACACGTTGATGACGTAGGAACCCTCGGTGCCGTTGAGGCCCGCGACGAGGACGACGAACTCCTGGCCTGCCTGCGCGGCGGTGGCGACGGTCTGCACGAGGCCGCCCTGCGAGGGCAAGCCGTCGGCGACGAAGTCGATGGTGCCCGTGCCGGCGTTGATGGTGAAGAGGCGAAGCACCGAGTTGAAGGCCGCGTCGGTGGTGGTGAGTTGCACCGTCATGTTGCCGGCCCCGGGCGAGATGAATCGCATGAGGTCGGTGTCGAAGGGCTTGACGGGCGTGTTGTTGATGACGCCGGTCAGCGTGCCGGTGCCGTTGTTGGCCACGGGGATGACGGTGGCCACGGCCACGCTGCCAGGAGCGACGGGGCCGTCGACGTGATCGTCGGTGACCGAAACGCCGTTCTCGATGTCCTGCGCCTGCTGGCCCATCGCGTTGACGACGACGACATAGGAGCCCGTCGCCGTGGTCCAGTTGGTCTCGCGGGGCAGGCTGTCGACGCGGGCGGCCGCATCCGCCGGGGCGCCGTTCTGATACCGCTGGCCGCTCTCGACCTGGATGAAGTACTGCTTGCCGGCCTCGACATTCACGACGACGCGAGGATCGGTGCGGCGGTAGGTGGCGTTGACGCTGCCGGTGCCGAAGCCGAGGAACTCGCCGACGATGCCCGCGGCGTCGTTGTTGTACGCGACCTGCTGGAAGTCGTTGTCGAAGATGCGAAGCGCGCCGTCGAGCGGGCTCGAGTAGGTCGTCGCGTCGCCGCGGAAGGTGTTGCCGATCTGCTCGCCGTAGCTGTCCGGGATGCCAAGCGTGGCCAGGCGGATCTCGGCGGTGCCGGTGAACTCGGCGCGGAAGTAGTAGAGGTCCGTGTCGGTCAGCGTCGAGATGATGCCGTCATCGAAGCCCATGTTGTAGCCGGCGCCCAGCGACGGATTGGTCTTCTGGAGGCGGAAGGAGTTGCCCTTGAGCGGCGGGGTGTTGGAGTTGACGATGTTGGTGCCGTCGCCGTTGCCAAGCGCGGTGTTGATCTTGATGGCGCCCGCGAAGTCGCCCTCGATCGGTTCGGGGACCCACGTGGCGTTGATCTCGTCGGGCACGCCGTCGCCCTCGGTGGCGGGGGCGATCGGCACGTCGAGCGGCAGCGCGTCGGCGGTCACCTGGAGCGAGTAGCGTCCGAGGCCGAAGGCCGGCGTGCCGTTCACGCCGCCCGGGCCCGCGGAGACTTCGATGTAATACGTCTGGCCGCCCCACACCTTGATGCCTTCGAGCTCGTTCTGCGGGGGCGCGGAGAGCGACTGGTCGATCATGCCCGCGGGATCGGGGAAGGGCGGGCTGATCGTGTCGCTTCCCGGACGGGAGAAGTCGTACACGAGGTTGAAGTTCGAGTCGTAGACGCGGACCCACGTGTTGAGGAAGGAACCGCTGTCGGGCTGCAGCACGATCTGCAGACGCGTCGCGCGGCGGTCGTGGCGGTCCCACGCGAAGGGATTGCCGTCATCGAACGGAGCGAGCGCGAAGACCGAGCCGGGCACGGTGGCCGGGTTGGTGGCGTCCACGCCGGTGGAGATGCCGCCCGCAAGGGCGCTGAAGTCGAAGAAGTCCTGCGCCAAGCCGCGGAAGGCGGAGAACTGCGCGACGCCGCGAGCGGTGATGGGCAGTCCCAACGGATCCAGTTGCACCTGCGTGAAGTCGCCGCCGAGATAGAGCGGATCCTGCGGATTGCCGGTGCGCAGGTTGGAGGCGATGCTGGGTTCCTGCTCGTCGCCGCCGACGATGGTGGCCAGCGAGCGGACGATGCCCTGACGACCGCCGGTGTTGAGCGCACCGAGACCGAAGGGATTGAAGACGAAGCCCGGGTCGGTCGAGGCCGGGTCGGGGTTGCCGTACGCGGCGAGGTTGCCGACGGGCGCGCCCTCGATGGTGTCGAAGTTGCCGCCGATGACCAGAATCGGGGCGATTTCGGTGTTGTTGATGTTCGGCGGGTCCCACAGGCGAAGGGCGTGGATCTCGCCCGCGTTGGTGCCGCCCGCAGTGCCGACGCCGCCCGCCTGCATGCGTTCCCACTTGAGGAAGGGGTTGTACGGCTCGAGCTGCGGATCAGACGTGGCCGGATCAGTGTTGGGGCGGCCGAACTTGACGATGTTGCCCACGCCGTTGAGCGTGCCGGCGTTGGTGAAGCGGCCCGCGATGACAAGCACGTCCTGCGCCTCGTCCGGACCGGCGTCGCCGTCCGGATCATTGTCGGCGATGACGGTGAGGGCGTTGACCACGCCGTTGACGGTGGCGGGCTGGGCGGGACGCGAGGGCGAACGGAACTCAAGGGGCGTGAGGGCGGCGCGGCCGTCCCACGTCGTGATCCCGCCGGTGAACGAGCCGCCGATGATGAGACTGATCGGCGGGTCGTAGGGGTCGGCCACCAGCGAGAGCGGCGGTGGGCCGGCCGAGGCGGCACGGAGGTCGCCGGGGTCGGCCGGATCGAACGTGGTGAGCGCCCGGACGCTCGCGCCGGCGCCCGCGAGGCCGACGCCGCGGTTGGTCCACGCGCCCGCGTCGACGTCGAAGGACGCGAGGAGGTTGGCGGCGGTGCCGGGGGCGTAAGCCGCGCCGTCGAAGGTGCCGCCGATGTTGGTGAAGTCGCCGCCGACGACGAGGACCTGATCGCTGGGATCGGGCAACTGCGGTGCAGCACCGCCGCCGTCGGGATCGAACGCGACGGGATCAAAGACGGCAAAGGCGCGGACGGGCGCGTCGGCGCTGCCGACGGGATCGACAAAGCCCCATTCGCCCGAGAGCGGGTCCTGGGCCCAGCCGATGAGGTTGCGGAAGAAGATGGGGCCGAGCGGACTGGGCAGGATGAGGTCGAAGTCGCCGCCGATCATCAGGATGTGATCGGAGGTGCCGTTGGCGGGGCTGCCGGTGGGGTCGGGGTCCCAGTCGAAGAGCGCGTAGATCTCGGGGCCGGCGGTGGTGGGCGTCGCGGCGTTGTCGTTGAAGCCGTAGGTGACGCCCGCGGGCACGTCCTCGAACTGCGGCCCGACGTACCAGTAGTCCTGCGCGTCCCACGTCACGAGGTTGCGCGACGTGACGGGATAGGGCGTGTTCGGATTGGCGAGCGCGAACTGGCCGCCGATGAAGAGGCCCGTGCCGGCGTTGTCGTTGTCGCCTGCATGCTCGTTGAGCATGTCGACCTGCGGGATGAACTGGAAGAGGTCGGTGTCGCCCGAGCGATGGATGCGGCCGGTGCCGAAGGCGTCGGCGACATACCCGCGGTCGCGCAGCGGGTTCTGGTTGGCGTCGAGCGTGAGCCGCGCCTGGTTCCACGTGAGCATCGTCGCCCGCTCGAACTGGCGACGCACGTCGCCCGTGATCGGGCCGCCCGCGAAGATCGGGTTGTCGGCGTGATCGTCGTTGACCGTCTCGGGGTTGGGGTCGAAGGTGTGATTCGACTCGATGTCGAGCGTGTACTGCACCTGGCTGTTGATCTCGAAGCCGTCGACGACGATGTAATACGTCTTGTTGGCCTCGAGTTGCACCTCAAGCTGCGAACTGGAGCCGACGAAGTTGTCGTTGTACGCGATCAGCACGCCCTGGGCGTCGTAGAGGCGGACCGCCGGATCGGACACGGGCGCCAAGCCCGTGGGCTGCACCGTGATGATCGTCGTTCCGGCGCCCAGCGACCTGAACTGGAACGAATCGGTCTGGAAGACCGGGTTGGGAACGGCGGGGACCGGGGGCACCGTCGGCGCACCGAAGCCGGTGAACGCGCCCGCGCCCGAGAAGATGCGGGTGACCGGGTTGAGCGGCGCTTCGGTGGCGATGGCGTCGAAGACGAGGAAGAAGGGGCCCGTCGCGAGGTTCACGTTGGCGTTGGCGATCTCGTCGCTGCGCACGCGAACGAAGAAGACGTCTCCCGGATTGGCCTTGAAGGTCGTGAAGGCGTCGTTGATTCGGCCCGAATCGCTGTCCTTGGCGGTGGCGATCGGCTGGCCCTGCGCGTTGTACACGTCGAGGCGAGTGTCAAGACGCCGCAGCAGGTTGGCCGTCTGCGTCGACTGGGCATTGACCGTGACCAGGCTGTTGTACAGCGTCGATGCGGGGGCCACGTACTTGTAGACGATGTCCTGCTGACGAAGCGTCAGTTCGCCCAGGATCGGGATGATCGGTTGCAGCGGGGGGGCGGGAACCGGCGCGCCCAACTCGCGGCCGATGCCCGTGTCCTGCGGGGTCTCGCCGCCGATGTCGAAGCCCGTCGACTGGGCGTCGACCCGCAGGGTGTACGTGCCCTGCGCCGAGCCCTCGCTGGCGACCACCACGAAGTATGTCTGGCCGGCCTCGGCCACGAAGCCCGCCCAGCCGTCTCTCGCGACGCCTCGGGTCAGCGTGCCGTTGTTCACGCCCTGCGCCACGATCGTGGTCTGGTCCGAGGCGAAGACCGTCACGCGGGTGTCGAGCGACGAGGCCACGCCCTCGTTGGCCGTGTCGGCCAGCACCGTGACGAAGTCGGCGGCCGGGGCCGTGAACCGGTAGAAGTCATTGTTGGTCGAGGGGACGGCGGGGTTGATCGCCCCGGCCGAGTTGCCCTGGCCCGCGCCGTCAAGCGTCACGACGATGGCCGTCGCGAACGACCCCTCGAGCATCGACCGTTGCTCGAGCGTTTCGGCCATGCTCAGGCCCGAGCGGGTGTTCCCCAGTCCGAGGGCTCGGCCCACGGATCGAAGAAGGGATGAAGGAGAGGGACGCTCCGTGCCGATGGCAACAGGCGTGCTGGCGGGGTGGGCGGGGCTCAGGGTCTTGAGCAGAGAACGGAAGTTCCCTCGATCCATGTCGTGCTCCAGGCAACAGGTGCATGACCACCGGGCTTTCCCCTTTGTCGCCGTACGCGCGACTGGGGCAAGGGTGGTCGTCCGAACCGAACTTGACGCAGGCCGTTGGACCTGCGCCGTCAAGAAAGATACGCCCACCGCCGACCGGATTCCCCACGCGTCCCGGACGGCCGTCCGGGAACCGTGAGGATGGCTCCGACGCGGCCCCACGCCGCGGCAGTCGTTCTGACCCAGCATACCGAACAGAACGAGGTTGTGTCCAGCATCGCCGCCGCGATTGGAGCGTCCACGTCCCCGATCGCCGACGCGTCGATGCCGCGAGCGACCGCGGTCCTCAGAGCGTTCGCTGGCAAAACCAGCGGGTTCCGGCGATTCGAGGCTTTCGGGATGGGTCGCCGCAGCCGCGGGCAGGCCTCGGCGGCTGCGTGCCAAAATCTACCTGTCCCAATGGCTGTCCCAACGGCTTTCCCGATGGCGACCCGCTGCCGACGCGCGGCCCACCCCCGCCGCGCGATCGCGTCGCGGCGACGACCGGTTCCGGTCTCGATCCTCGACGCAGGTGCGAGGTCGGAATCCGTCAGGGGGTCTTCATGTGTCTGACGGCATGGTGCGCCAGGATCTCGCTGGCGTGGTAGAGCGGCAGCGGGGCGGGGCCGGCCGACTCGAACAGCAGCGGCGTTTCGCTGCTGGCGAGCACGACGGCGTCGCATCCCTTCTGGTCGCGAAGCCGCCGGATCACATCGAGGGCAAACGCCTGCGACGAGGGCGCGATGACGCCCTTGAGCAGTTCCTGGAAGATGATGCGATCCATCTCGCGCCGGTCGCCTTCGTCGGGCGTCATCACCTGCACGCCCCGGATCCCCAGCGGGATCTGAAACGTCGAGGAGTTCATCACCAGTTCGGTGCCGATGATGCCCACCGTCTTGCGGCCGTCGGCGATGATCTCGTCGGCCACGCAATCGGTCATCGAGACCCACGGAATCGGGCAGCCCGCCGACGCCACCTGCAGCACCTGCTGCACCGCCGCGTCGGGCGTGATGCAGAACTTCGCTCCGCACCTGGCGAGCAACTCGTTGCTCCGCTTGAGCAGCATCGCCACCTTCAGCCAGTCGTTGCGGGCGATGGCCTCGAGATACTCGGGCAGCGGCTCGTGGTGCACCGAGAACCTCGCATCGGGCGGCAGCGACGCCTCCTGGGCGAACCGGCGGCTGAGCGTCTGCAGGAACAACGCCGAGCCCGTGGGACTGACCGCCGCGATGCCGATGTGGGTGTGCACGGGACTGGCTCCTTCGCGTGAGGCGACCTTGAACATTCTTCGCTCGCCGCCCGCTGCCGGATCGTCCCCGGCTGCGCTTGGTACAGTTCGGCTGATGCCCCCCCCGTCCGACAGCAGGAACGACCCGTTTTCCGTGCTGGGCCTCGCCGCCCGGTTCGACCTCGACCCCTCCGACGTCGAACGGGCTTTCCTGCAACGCGTTGCGGCGGCTCATCCCGATCACGTCGCCGATGACCTTCCGGGCCCCGATCAGGACGAGGCCGAGGCCGTCGTTGCCCGTCTCTCGAACGCCCGGGAGGCCTTGCTCGATGCCGAGCGGCGGGCGGTGGCCCTGCTCGCCCGCATGGGGGGGGCCGATGCCTCCGCCGATCGCTCCCTTCCCGTCGGGTTCCTCCAGGAGATGCTCGAGGTGCGCGAGGCGATGGAGGCCGAGATCGCGGCCGAAGGCGACGCGGCGCGGCAGCGGTGGGGCCGGTGGGCCGCCGAGCGGCGCACCGGGCACATGAACCGCTTGCGGACGTGGTTCGAGGCCCCGACGCCCCCGCTGGCGGAGATTCGCCGCGAACTCAACGCGTGGCGATATGTTGAACGGATGCTCGAGCAACTCGACTCGCGGCCCGGGACCGGTTCGGTCTGACCGCGGTGGGGCGTCGAAGCCGGCACCTACACTCGACGCATGCCCAAAGCCCTCGTCATTCGCGCGCCAGGCACCAACTGCGACATGGAGATGTGCCGCGCCTTCGAGCTTGCCGGCGCCGCCGTCGAACTCGTTCACCTCGAGGCGCTGTGCGCCCAGCCCGCGGCCATCGCGACCTCAGACCTGATCGGCTTTCCCGGCGGCTTCAGCTACGGCGACGACATCGCCTCGGGACGCATCTTCGCGATGAAGATCCGCGAGCGGCTCTACCCGCATCTCCGCGACGCGGCGGCACGGGGCTGCCCGATGATCGGCGCGTGCAACGGCTTCCAGGTGCTGGTGCAGACCGGGCTGCTGCCGGGTCCGGCCGTGGGCGAATCGTGGCCCGAGCAGCCGCCCTCGCAGCGAGTCGCCCTGACCGACAATCAGGACGCGAGGTTCCACGATCGCTGGGTGGGCATGGCCTACGAGGCCTCGTCGTCCTGCATCTGGACCAAGGGGCTTGACGACGGGCTCGACGAGGCCATGCGTGCGGTGGTTCATCAACTGCCGGTGGCGCACGGCGAAGGTCGGTTTGTCGCGGCCAATGCGGCCGTGCTTCGTGCGCTCGAGCAGGGAGGGCAGGTGGCCGCCCGTTACACCGACAACTACAACGGCTCGCAAGGGGCCATCGCCGGCATCTGCGATGCCTCGGGCCGCATCTTCGGCCTGATGCCTCACCCCGAGCGATACCTCGACTGGAACCGCCACCCGGCGTGGACGCGCCTGCCCGAGTCGGTCCGCAAGGGCGAGACTCCGGGCCTGCGTATGTTCCGCAACGCGGTGGAGGCGGCGTGCGAGGTCGGGGCCGGACGCTGATCGCCCGCGTCCGTTGAGCGTTTGGGCGGTTGTTCGGGCGTCCTTCCCCTCGCGGGCAACCTTCCCTTGACGCAACCTGAACAACCGCGGCGGGGTCTGCCTGCCAAAGTCGGGTGGTGGCGGCCTAATCTGTGGATCCCTGCCAAGGTCGACTCCGAACCGGTTCGGATTCGTCCAAGGCAGTTCGTTGGCGTCCCAGTTCGTGAGCGGCTCGACCCGGCTCGGGCCCGTACCTGATCGGATCACCATGCAGAAGTCTTCCCTCCGCGTGCACGGCGTTCCCTTGGTCCTCCTCATGGCCGGTCTGGCCATCGCCCCCGGGTGCGACCAGCGCTCGCAGGCCAGCAAGACGCTGCAGTCCGCCGCCAACTCGCTTCACGCCACGGGCGTGGCCCCCGAGGCCGATGCCTCGAAACTCGAATCACGTCTCAAGCAGATTTCCAACTCGCTCTCCGAAGTGACCTCCAGCGGCACCGCGGGCGAGAAGGCTTCCGCCGCTGTGCTGCTCACCCAGACCACGCTGGGCCAGGGCGAACTGGCGGCACAAGCCGCCAAGAGCGCGGACTTCGCCGTTCGCAATCAACTGGTCCTGATCTCGGGCCTTATGGGCGATTGGTCCCGCCACAGCGCTGCGGCCGAGGCCCTCAAGGTCTTCGACCCTTCAAAGGACCTCGCCGAACTTGAGGCGGGCAAGAAGGCCATGCAGGCCGAATTGGCCGGGCACGAGAAGGCGTTGACCGAGGCCAAGACCCGTCAGTCGACGCTGGCGTCGCAGGCCAAGGCCAAGATGGACGAGGCCGAGGTGGCGGCTCGCGAATACGCCACGCTCTCGCAGAGCGCCATCAAGATGACGGCCACGCAGGCCGCCGAGGTGGTCACCAAGGCCAACGAGTTCCGTCGCCAGGCCGACGACCTTCGCACCGCGGGTGGCAAGCTTCAGGCCGAAGCCGACCTGCTCGGACCGACGGTGAAGGAGTTCGAGGTGCTCGGCGAGAAGTGCCGCCGCCAGATCGCCAACTACGAGGCCTCCGCGCAATCGCTCAAGGCCCGCGAGCAAGCCGCCAAGCAGGAGGCCGCGGCGGCCGCCGCCAAGGCCAACGCGGTGGCCAACGACCTCGACAAGATGGTGGTTGAACTGCTGGCCAAGCGGGCCTCCGACGTGGTGCCCGCGTATGCCGCCGCGGCTGATCTGTTCGCAAAGGCGGCCTCGAAGGCCGGCGGCAGTTCGGCGGCCGCGCCGGGCATGTCGAAGGTGTCGCAGGGTTCGGCCAAGCTCGCGCTGGCCGAGACGCACTGGGGCCAGTCGCACGGCGCTCGCGCCGTGATCACGACGCTCGATGCGCTCGCGGGCGTGCGTCCCGCGCTGCCCCAGGCCTCGCAGTACAAGGCCAAGGCCGAGGAACTGCGTGCCGAGGCGAAGGCGTCGCTCGAGGCGGCCACCGCTGCCCTCGACGAGGCCAAGTCTGCCTTCGAGTCGGCTCGCATCTCCGACAAGGCCGTGAAGGAGCGCCTGACCGCGCTCGCCGAGCAGGTGGGCAAGGCCAAGGACATCGCCAGCGGCGCGACGATCGAACCGCCGCCGGCGCCCGTCGAGGAGACCGCCGGCGGCACGGGCGGTTCGGCCGTCGGTTCGGCGGGGGCGACCGCAGCGGTGGATCCCGCGTTGCTTGAAGCGGCGGAGCGAGCCCTCGAGGCGACGCGGACGTACAACACGGCCTCGCTGATCGACTCGGCGGTGGGCATCGACGACGAGGGCAAGGCGCTGCTTCGCAAGATGGCGGCGATGACCGACGCGATGGGCGCGGTCGACAAGGCCTGCCGCGAGAAGTTCGGCAAGTCGGTGAACGAGGTGCTGGCGTCCAACCCGATGATGGGTCAGGCCCTCAAGGGCATGGGCGGGGCGGCGATGGTGGGCGATCTCAAGGCCTCGGACCTCTCCTTCACGGTCGAGGGCGACAAGGCCACGGCGACGATGCCCGGTTCGCCGATGCCGATGCAGTTCGCCAAGCAGGGCGACACCTGGGTGCCCGACATGAGCGGTCAGGCGTCGATGCTGCCGATGCTCAAGGGGCAGATGGGCATGATCGAGCAGTTCGGCGGCGTGATCAAGACCTGGGGCGACGACATCGCCGCGGGCAAGTTCGCCGACGCCAACGCCGCGGCTCAGGGCCTGCAGCAGGCCTTCATGCCGATCATGCAGCAGATGATGGGCGGCGGCCGTCGCAACGGCGGCGGCTGAGCCGACCGGGCCTCCCGGTCGACGCGCCGACTTTTCGGGTCACACCATCGATTCACCGTGCGGGCTTCAAGGCCTCGAGGCGTCTGATCGCCTCGTGCATGGTGTCCTTGCGCTTGCAGAAGGCAAAGCGAATGAGGGGTTCGCCCAGGTGGGCGCGGTGGTGAAAGGCGGTGCAGCAGATCGCCGCCACGCCGATGCGCTCGATGAGGTGGGTGATGAAGTCGGCGCCCGAGCCCAGGCCCAAGGGGGTGTGGTCGGCGATGAGGAAGTAGGTCGAGTGGGAGGGGAAGACGGTCATCCCTGATCGCGTCAACGCCGCGGCGAGCAGGTCGCGGTTCTCGCGAAAGAGGGCGGCGGTGCGAGCGGGGGCGTCGCCCGGGTCGGCGATGATGGCGGCGGCCCCGTGCTGGAGGGGCGTGGCGCTCGAGAAGGTCATGAACTGGTGAGCCGCACGCACCGCGGCGGAGAGGGGCGGGGGCGCGATGGCCCAGCCGATCTTCCAGCCGGTGAGACTGAAGGTCTTGCCCAGACTGTTGAGCGTGATGGTGCGATCTCGCATGCCTTCGAGGGTCGCGATCGAGATGTGCGGACGGTCGGGTTCGAGGATGAGCCGGTCGTAGACCTCGTCGCTGATGACGACCACGTCGTGACGCAGGCACAGATCGGCGATGAGGCGAAGTTCCTCGCGGGTGAAGACCTTGCCCGTGGGGTTGTGGGGCGTGTTGAGGATCAGCGCCCGCGTGCGGGGCGTGAAGGCGGCCTCGAGTTCCGCGGGATCGAACCAGAAGGCGTCCTGTCCGGGTTGGCGAGGCGGGTGGAGCGCGACGAAGCGACAGGTGGCGCCGGCCATCGCCGCGCCGGCGGTGTAGAAGTCGAAGAAGGGTTCGAAGACGATCACCTCGTCGCCGGGGTCGAGCATGCCCACGAGCGCGTTGATGATCGCCTCGGAGCAGCCGCTGGTGACGGTGACTTCGCGTTCGGGGTCGATGGTTCCCTTGCCATCGGCCTCCCATCGGGCGGCGATGGCGGCGTTGAGGTGGGGAACGCCGATCATGCGGGCGTACTGGGCGTGCCCGGCCTCGATGGCGGCGATCGCCGCACGCTTGGCCACGTCGGGTCCGTCGAAGTCGGGGAAGCCCTGCGCGAGATTCACCGCGCCGTGCTGGAGGGCGCGGCGTGTGGTCTCGGCGAAGATCGAGGATCCGAAGGGTCGCAGTCGCCGGGCGATGAAGGAGTCGCGTGTGGGCATCGGCGGAGGGAGGGTAGTGGCGGGGGCGGGGCGGCGAATGGTTGGGCCGTGCCGTTGAGCGTGGTCAAGGCGTTGATCGCCTGCGAGTTCGACTTTTTTTCAAGGCGTCGACCTGGAGCGTGAGTTTGCCCACCTTGGCCAAGAGCTGCAGGCGCTCGGCGTCGAACCGGGCGTCGGCGTCCTTGGGGACGGTGCGCAACCCCTCCCGGCCGCCCTCGACGAACCTGTCGATCCATGACTCGACCTCGGCGACGGTGAGGTCGTGCTGGCGGGCGACGTCCGCCAGCACGACCTTGCCCTTGATCAGGTCGAGGACGATGGCGGCCTTGCGTCCGGCCGTCCACCGCTGGATCTCCTCGCCCGCCCCGCTCTCGCCGCCCTTCTCACGCCCGGACACGTCGTTCTTGGCTGCCATTGGATCCTCCCTTCGCCCCCATGATCGCACGCCCAGCGCGTTGGGGGGACGGAACACACGCACGCACGGCGGCCAGGCAACGCGAGACCATGCCGCTGCTGGCGACCATCGAGGAGCGTCTGCACGCGTGGCGCCGCGAGCTGCTGCCCAAGCACGAGATGTCGCATGCGGTGAACTACGCGCTCAACCAGTGGAAGGAGCTGAGCGTCTTCGCGGGCGATCAGCGGGTGCCCATCGACAACAACGCAAGCGAGCGCGACATGAAGCGCGTGGTGCTCAACCGCAAGAACAGCCTGTTCGTGGGCAACGAACGCGGCGGGGAGACGGCGGCGATCCTGTCGAGCCTGACGGCGACGTGCAAGCGTCACGGCGTCGACCCGCAGCTCTACCAGACGCAGGCGTTGACGAACGTGCCGCAGGCGAGCGGGACCGACCTCGAACGCTGGCTCCCGGACCGGTGGAAGGTCGAGCAGGCCCACCGCGTGAAGCAGCTTGGCGGGTGACGAGG
>CAIYWI010000144.1 GCA_903929885.1 uncultured Phycisphaerales bacterium | reverse complement strand
GGGGTCGCCCACCAGCACCCAGCGCCGGGCCTTCACGGCGACGGCGAGAAACTCGGGCAGCGTCAGCTTCGAGACCTCGTCGACGATGAGCAGATCGAAGGTGGCCTCGTCGGCATCCTGCACGGCCGGGTGGCTCAGGATGCCGATGGGCGTACCGCAGATCACCGGCTCGAGTGCGGCGATTCGGGACGAGAGCGGGGCGGACGGATCGCCGTGCTGTTGATCGATTCGTGCCGAGAGCGAACGGGCCCCGGGCACGGTGGCCTTGAGGATGTCGTGCAGGCGGTTCGCGAGCGTGGCGGCACGGCGCTGGGTCCGAGGTCCGGCCCAATATGGTTCGGCTTCCTTGGAGAGCTTGCCCCGCTTGGCCGCGAACCGGACGGGAAGCGAGTGCAGCGCGAGCGAGTCGGACTCTTTGTCGGACCCGGGAATCAGTGTTTTGACTACGTTGTCGACGGCGACATGCGTGGGCGACACCACCAGCACGCGTCCGCCTCGATCGAGCTCGGCACGGATGATGGTGGAGATGACCGTCGTCTTTCCCGAGCCCGGGGGGCCCTGGATCACAGCAAAGTGGGGACTGTCGACCGCCAGCCGCACGCAGGCTCGCTGATACTCGTCGAGACCGGTCTCATCGAAGATCGCGGCCGTCGTCTTGTCGGCGTCGCCTTCATCCGACGCGGCGGGAATTTCCCCGCATCCGACAAGGGCGCGGAGCGGCGCGAGCGGCCCCTGGTCGTTGGAGGCCTCGATCAGGCGCAAGGCCTCGATTTGCCGCTCGATCTGGACGAGGTTCGGGATGATTGCGACATGGGTCACGTCCGGGTCGGGTCTGGTCGCCAACTCGAGCGACACCACGATCGAGCCGCTGTCGGTGTCGACGGTCTCGTAGCCCGTCAGCACCGAGCCCTCCGGTCGCGGGCGGGCCTGGAGCATCTGCAGGGGCGAACGCCTGAACTGCTCGTACTGGGCTTGGGTCAGCAGCAGCACGGTCTCGTCGACGGCGTTCGAGACGTTCTGCATCACTTCCTTCTCGCGCTCGTTCCACATGCCGTCGTAGTCGATTCGCACGTCGACCGTGCACGACTCGTCGTCGTCCTCGTCCTCGTCATGGCCGGATTCGACCGTGCCCCCCATGGCGAGCAACTCGCTGGCCAAGGTCCCGAGGGGCTCGCTCGAGCCGTCGTCCTCGCCGCGATCGATTTCGGCGATGAGGGGACGAGAGAGCAGGAGCCGGAGCTTGGCGTCGAGGCTGGCCAGGATGGCGGGGGCGAGATTGGTGCGGGCGTTGGTGGTGTTCATGGCGTGGATGGGGAGAGGTCCGGGTTTCGAGGGCGTGACGATGCGTGTGCGGTTTGTCGAGAGAGTTCCAAGCCCGTCCCTGCGCGTTGGCGCGGGGACGAGTGAGTCAGTGCCGAGCGCTTACTTGCCGCGGCCACCGCCCTTGCCGCCGCCCGAGTTGCGGGCCGCCGCGCTCTGGGCGCGGGCCGCGAAGCTCCCCGAGGGGACGCCCCCGTTGCCCGAGCGCGCCGCGGCGCTCTGGATGCGGGCCGCCGCCGCCGAGTTCATCGACGCGCGACCGTTGGAACCGCCGAACCCGTTCGAACCCTTCGATCCGCCTGACTGTCCTGAAGACATGCGTCTTCTCCTTGTCGCTCCGGGTGCGCGGCCGACGCAGCCGACGCGCCCGGGGCGTGCCGATCAATCCGCGGCCGATCGGCCGCGGGTGAATCCATGTGACGTGACGCCGATGGCGCCGCTTCGACTAGTGCCGCCCTCGCCAACTGCGCTTGGGCCGCTTGACGTGCTGCACGGTGATGACCTTCGTGCCGTCCTGAACGATCACCGCCATGTCGATCCACCGCGAGAGGTCAAGGCCGTGATCGTGCCTCGCCCGAGCAATGTCCTTGCGGCCGAGGAAGTAGGCCTTGCGGCCCTCGCCTGCGTGGTAGCGCCGGCCGTGGCGGATGATCGTCGACAGTCCGATCGCATCGCACGCCCGCTGCTGACAGCGGGCCTTCGCGTGCGGAACGAGCCAGAGTGGTGGCGCCTGCTGGAGTCGATGCATGACCTGCTCCTGACCTGGCGTGGTGCGTGACGAGCCCTCGCGGCCGCGTGTTCGCGGTCGCGTCAGGCGATGGTGTCGGTCGTCGTGTCGTGGTGTTCGGCGGACGTCGTGGCCGCCTGGTCCCTTCCGGCCGTGTGTGACGCACTCAAGACGGGAAAGTTCCGGATCGTGTTCACGAAGTGACGCGACACCCGCTGCAGCGAGTACCTGCGAATGTCGAGCAGCACCGGCCCCGCGATCTGGCCGCCCGGCTGGAGCCAGCCGCACGCGACGAACGGCAGCGAGATCGACATCACCAGCAGCGGCATGCCCGGCGAAGGGCCCCGCGCGTCGGCGAGCTTCGCTTCGACGATCGCCGTCGCCGCCTGCTCGAGCGTCGCGTGCCGCAGCGGCATGCCCGCGTGGATCGCGACGTACATCCCCGTGCGGAGATCATCAGGGGCCAGGATCGAACCGGCGGGGCGAGTGGTCTTCATGCCTCCCCCTCATGCAAGGGGCGTGCCAACGTTCCGCATCGCCGTTCCGTGCCCGGCGTGGATCGGAAACAACAAACGTGGTATACTGTACAACAGGAGTTCTCACATGGCCGAATCGATGCCGGACGACCTTTTCTGCTGGATTGGCGATGCCGACTTCGCTTCGTGGGCCAAGGCCCGCGGCGACGAGGCCGCGGCGCTGGTCAAGCTGCTTCAGCGTGCGATCAAGCCCGCCGAAGGCCTGGGCCCCATCAAGACGCTCGTCAGCAAGGTCCCGTTCGGGATGGTGCACCTGCTCAGCAACGCGCCCAAGGCGGTGGCCGACGGGTACGCGGCATGGTTGGGCGTGCCCGCCACGGTCCACCACGTCGACTTGCGGAGTCCGATCGATTACGACGCGGTGTTCAAGGCCGTCGATGGCGTGATGGCCGGCCAAGCCGAGGATCCCAAGCGGCCCCCGTGCGGACGCGCCTTCCATCTCAGCCCCGGCACGCCCACCATGACCGCGATCTGGGTCCTGCTCGGCAAGAGTCGCTACCCGGCGCGCTTCTACCAGACCCACAAGAACGACGTGATCGAGACGGAGATCCCCTTCGACCTCAAGGTCGATTACCTGCCGTCCCTGCTGCACGCCTCGGACGCGTTGCTCGAGTCGGGAGTCGCGGCGTCGATGCCCCCCGCGTCGTTCGGCTTCGTCAAGGCCCGCAACGCCCGGATGCGAGAGGTGATCGCCCGGGCCGAACGCATCGCCGTTCGCGACGTCAGTCTCATGATCCTCGGCGAGAGCGGCGCGGGCAAGGATCTCTTCGCCCGCGGCGTGCATCAGCACAGCCGCCGGGCTCGCAAGCCTTTTGTGGCCATCAACTGCGCTGCCGTGCCCAAGGACCTGCTCGAATCCGAACTGTTCGGGCACGTCAAGGGCGCCTTCTCGGGAGCCACAACGGATCGTGACGGCGCGTTCGTGGCTGCCGACGGAGGCACGCTCTTCCTCGACGAAGTGGGGGAGTG
>CAIYWI010000143.1 GCA_903929885.1 uncultured Phycisphaerales bacterium | reverse complement strand
CTTGATGACGTCGTTCTCGTCGGCCTTGCCCAGCGTGGTCACCACCGCCGCCTCGGTGAAGCGGACGGTGAAGGTGCAGGCGAACGCCAGCAGCGCCGCGAGGAAGATGCCGGTCACGAGGTAGATGAGGGTCTTTCGCACGGGATGGAACTCCGCGATGAGTGTGTCGTTGGGTCGCCCGCCGTCGGGTGTGATGCTGTCGGGGCAGTCGTTGCCGAGCCGTGGTCGCGGGCGTCGGGACGCCCCGAACCGAGTCAGTTCGCCGGCTGCCCGATGGTGTCGTTCCGGAAGATGTCCTGGCCGAAGTCCTTGTCCTTGAGGTCGTAGTCGAGCATCAGGCCTCGTTCGGGCGTGATGTAGACCCGCGAGTCCTTCATGATGTCGCGAAGCGTGGCGAAGTACTCGCGCGCCTTGTAGATCTGGGGCGACGCCTCGAAGAGCGCGACGCGACCCTGCTGGCGAGCCGCGATGCCCCGCACGCCCATGTGGCGGCTCCAGCGCTCGGCCTGCGCCATCGACAGCGTCGCCGCCGCCGAGCCGCCCGCGGCCTCGAGCATCCGCTGCACGGCCAGCTCCTGTTCACGGATCTCCTGGACGCCGGCCTTGCGGTCGCGGAGTTCATCGAGGCGGCTGAGCCCTTCGACGATCTTCCGCGCCGTGGCCACGTCGCCGGCCACGGCCGTCAGCGTCTTGACGCCGTCGGACATGGCCGATTCGATGTTCGCCTCGCGCTTCTGGTCGGCCTGCACCGGCGTCTCGAAGGCCGAGGCCACCGTCCGCGGCGGGTGGACGCCAACAACCGCCAACTGCAGCACCTGCACGCCCGCCCCGCGGGGCGAGCCGGTCGCGTCGGGGTTCAGGCGGTCGAAGGCCGCTTGCACGCGGGTGCGCAACTCGTTGGAGATGCGGAGCCGCTCGCCGCCCAGCACATCGTCGACGGTCACGCTCTGGAAGTAGCGGACCAGCTCGCGCTGGGCCGCGGCCTTGAGGATCTCGTCACGCTGCTGCGGAGGCCCGAGCAGGTCGAACTTGAGCACGTCGGACACCACGTACTGCAGCGGAATCTCCGCCGACAGCATCGAGAGGTCCGAAAGGTCGGCGGCGCCGCCAGCGCCCCCGAGTCGAGAGCCGGTCCGCACCAGTTGGTAGATCTCCTCGCCGCCGTGGTCGTTGGTCCACAGGATCGGTTCGGCGTTGCCTGGCGGAGGCGTGCCCAACTGGATGGTGCGAAGGCCCGTCACGGTGCGATCGGTCACCGTCATGCGGCCGTTGGCGGCCGCTCGCGTGAAGTACTCGGGGATGTACACGGTCTCGATGGGCCAGGGCCACTTGAAGTGCACGCCGGGCGCCACATCCTCGCGCACCACGCCTCCGAAACGCATGATGAGGGCCCGCTGGTGGGGACGGACGACCGTCACGCTCGACAGCAGCCACACCACCAGGAGCCCCAGGAAGAACAGGGGCACCAACGAGCGGCTCAGCAGCCGGTAGAACCACCCCGACGTCACGTCGAAGCCGAGTTGGTAGTTGATCGCGTCGCTGATCGAGCGGGCGATCTGGTCCGGGGCCGCGAACAGGCCCAGGAGGCGTGAGTCGAAGGCCGGGCGGGGAATGTCGCCCGCACGACGCGGGCGATACAGGCCCAGCACCAGATGCAGCAGCGTCTCGACGCCCGAGAGCACCATGAAGCCGGGAACGAACAGTTGGACGTAGCGAACGCCGGTGTCGGGGCCCACCAGGTCGATGAAAGCCGCCACGCCGATGGCGAGCCCCAGGATCGCCGTGCCGATCGTGAACGAGGCGCCGGCCCGCAGGTTGGCCCACGGGGCGTGCTTGGCATGGCCCGCGGCGTAGCGGGCGAACACGAAGCCCACCGCCGCGACCCCCAACGCGATGCCCATGGCCCACCCGCGCTGAAGCGGGGCCGTGAACTGGTCGGCGGGGAACGACTCCCACGCCTTCATCGCTCGAAGGATGCCGTCGATCACCAACGCCACGCCAATGACGGCGGAGACGATCGGGATGAAGAATCGGTGAAGCATCGCCAGCCGCCGGGCGGCCGGGCGGAACTCTTCGGCCCCGGCGCTGAAGACCGACGTGCCCGAGAGCTCGGAGGTCGCGAGGGCATCGGCCTCGATGGCCTCGACTCGCTCGCGACGATGCTGGTCGTACACGATGGCCAGCGAAAGCCACGCGAGCACGCCCAAGCCGGCGAAGATCGAACTGGCGACGATGCTGGCATCCCTCGAGAGGATGCCGAAGACCAGCAGGGCGAGCGCCAGGGCCGATTGGATGATCAAGCCGCCGATGCTGACCGTCGTCGCCTGCTTGTAGGTGAGGTAATCCGCTTTCATGCAGCCTTTCCAGGAGACCGTTCCCGCGTCAGGTCACCTTCACGATCCGAGGCGGGACGAGGCAGTTGATCCGGTTCAGGACTCCGACACCCGTGCACGAGGGCTTCGCTCCGGGCGGCAGCCCCGGACACTCGCGACCCCGACTGCCCCCGTCCGGCTGGACGCGGCCAGAACAGCCGCGTGCCCTCGCTGTCCGCCCGCCGGAGGCACGCTCGGGGTCCTGACCGGACCATCGTGCGCACCGAACCCGGGGGGAACGGCCAAGGGGCGTATTGTGGCACGACGGCCACCTGCTTTCCACCCCGGCCGCCCTTTCCCGTCCCGGCGTGCCCGATGGGCCGGTGGCGGACGCGATCGATCGATACCGCCCCCGACCCGAACGGACCGGGCGAGCAGGTTGATGTACGCCGCGGCCGAACCTATGTTCGCCCTCCGCGGTAGTGATGGCACGTTCGGGCCCCCGCTCGCGGACGCGAGGCGCCGGCCGTGCCGGTCGGGTTCGTGAGCCCGTGTCGCCGGGTTCGCGCCGCGTCGTTCGCCGGACAGCACTTGCATGATCCTGCAGATCCTGACCATCGCCCGCACCACCTTCATCGAGGCGGCCCGCCAACCGGTGCTGCTCTTGGTGGTGCTCCTCTCGGGCATCCTTCAGGTGTTCAACACGTGGAGCACCGGCTTTGCCATGGGACAGGAGGAGACCAGCGAGGTCGTCGGCGACAACAAGTTGTTGCTGGACATCGGGTTGGCGACGATTTTCGTGCTCGGCGCCATCTTGGCGGGCTTTCTCGCCACCGCCGTCATGAGTCGCGAGATCGAGAACAAGACGGTGCTCACGATCGTGAGCAAGCCCGTCCCCCGGCCGGTCCTGATCGTCGGGAAGTATCTGGGGGTGACCGGCGCGATCCTCGGAGCGATGCTTGTCATGCTGGTCTTTCTGCTGATGGCCATTCGCCACGGCGTCATGACCAACGCCTCCGACACCCTTGACGGTCCGGTGCTCCTCTTCACGCTCAGCGGCGTTTTCCTGGCGCTTGCCTTGGCCGGATGGACCAACTTCTTCTACGGCTGGAACTTCTCCCAGACCTCGATGTCGCTGCTGGTGCCATTCGCGGTGGTGGGGTACGTCGCGGTGCTCTTCCTGAGCAAGAAGTGGGAAGTGCAGCCCATCTGGGTCGACTTCAAGCCGCAGATCACCATCGCCTGCATCTGCCTGGTCCTGGCCGTCACCGTGTTGTGCGCCGCCGCCGTGGCTGCGTCCACGCGACTGGGTCAGGTGATGACCATCGTCGTCTGCTTCGGCATCTTCGTGCTCTCGCTCTTCAGCAACTTCCTGATCGGGCGTCACGTCTTCAGCAACGAGCTGCTGGGCACGATCGCCTCGGCCAAGGCGGACGATCCGGAGAAGCTGGCCTTCGACGGGCCGGAGTCGTCCTACACGATTCGTCTGGAGATGCCGCCGACCAAGCCGATGCCTGCGGGCACCGAGTTCCACTACGGGCCCAATCCCAGCGGGTTTCCGTTGCTGTCGCGAGATCCGTACCTCGAGTACAAGGGCGACCTGACGAGCGTGGGGGCGATGAAGGCCGCCAACGCGGGGCCGACCATCCTCGTCACCGAGTCGACGCCGCCGCACCAGGAGTTCAAGGTGCGGAACATCGGGGCCGACCCCATCCGCGTGTACCGAGCGCCCGAGGTCGGCGACTACGTCTTCGCGAGCGACACGAAGGTCAACGCCGTGGCGATGGCGACCTGGGGCGCGATCCCGAACCTCCAGTTCTACTGGCTGCTCGACGCCATCACCCAGAACCGTCCCGTCTCGATCGCGTACTTCGGCACGGCCGTGGCCTACGCCTTGGCGCAGATCGGCGGGTTCCTCTCCTTGGGCGTCATCCTCTTCCAGCGTCGCGACGTGGGATGACGGCCGGCCCCTTGCACGAGCAGGCCGCGATGAGCCACGACGATCCTGCACACGCCGAGCATCCGCCGCTGGCCGTCGTCGCCCTCGACGACGACGACGACTTCCGGCAGTACATCCGGGGCGTGATCGAGGCAGACGGCCACGAATGTCGCACCGCCGCCACGCCGGACGAGTTGTTCGCCGCGTGCGAGCAGAGGTTGCCCGACGTGGTGCTGCTGGACATGAACATGGGGCGGCACTCCGGCGAGGAGGTCCTGCGGGAGCTCCGCCGACGGTGGCTCAAACTCTGCGTCATCGTCGTGACGGGGTATCCGTCGATGGAGCAGATGCGACAGACCTTCAAGCAGGACGTCTTCGACTACCTCTCGAAGCCATTTTCGCTGGTCGAGTTGCGTCGCTGCCTGGCCCAGGCCGTCGAGCAGTTGGGGCTGGGACGGCGGCCGCAGGATCGCCTCCGCGTCGAGATGGGTCGCCAGATTCGCGTGGCCCGGACCGAGAAGGGCTGGACGCTCAAGGATCTCTCGGAGGCGAGCGGCGTGAGCGTCAGCCAGCTCAGTTCCATCGAGCGTGGCGCGCACCTGCCGAGCATCGAGTCGCTCATCGCCGTCTCGCTGGCCGTCGGGCGTCGTCCCTCCGCGTGGTTCGAGGCCGCCGGGCTCTGAACCCCATGGGCCCGCTCCTCGCGGGGGAACGACTTACCATCGTGCTGATCTCTCGACCAAGTCCCTCCTCACGCACGTGACGCCCCAGACGCCACAACCCGCCGCCGACAGGGAACCGGCCCTGCTGTTCACGGCCTTCGAGCCCAGCGGCGACGACCACGCCTCGGCCGTCATCGCCGAACTCCGCCGCCGCCATCCGACGCTGACCATCTACGCCTGGGGCGGCCCCAAGATGCAGCGGGCGGGCGCGACGATCCAGGAACGTACGGGCGACGACGCCGTGATGGGGCTTCCCGGCATCGCCAAGGTGCTCGAGCACCTGCGCATCAACGCCCGCATCGACGCCTTCATGACGGCCAATCCCGTCACGCTCCACATTCCCGTCGATTCGCCTTCCGCCAACACCTCGATCTGCGCCATCGCCAAGCGTCACGGCGCGAGAGTCGTGCATCTGGTGGCCCCGCAGATCTGGGCGTGGGGCCGCTGGCGCATCCACAAGCTTCGGCGTCTCACCGACATGGTGCTGTGCATCCTCCCCTTCGAGGAGGAGTTCTTCCGCAAGCGCTACGTGCCCGCCCGCTTCATCGGGCACTTTCTCTTCGATCAGCCCCTCGACCTCGAGGCCATCGATCGTCGCGTCGCGACCTTCGCGGAACCGGCGGGAGAGGAACGCCCGGGGCCGCGACTGGCCATGATGCCCGGGTCGCGCCCCGACGAACTTCGCCGCCACTTCCCCATCCTGCTCGAGGCCTTCAGGGCCCTCAAGGTGCGCTACCCGCAGGCCCAGGGCGTTGTCGCCGCCACCAGCGAACGCGTCGCCACGCTCCTTCGCGACATGGCGGTCGCGCACGGCGGCTGGCCCGATGCGTTGCAGGTCGTGGTGCAGGACACCGACGCCGTCATCCGTTGGTGCGACGTCGCTTTGGTCAAGAGCGGCACCGTCACCATGCAGGTCGCTCGCCAGCGAAAGCCCATGGTGGTCTTCTACAAGAAGTCCAACCCGCTGCTCTTCCTGGTCGCCCGCATCGTCCTCTCCACGCGCCTGTTCTCGCTCCCCAACGTGCTGGCCCGCAGACGGGTCATCCCCGAGTTCATCCCGCACTTTGGCGGCCCGGTGCCCATCGTGCAGGCGGTGGAGAAGCTCATCGACGATCCAGCCGCCGCCCAGGCCCAGCGAGACGACCTCGATGCCCTGTGCCGCCAGTTCGATGGCTACACGGCCGCCGAGTTGGCCGCCGACTCCATCGAGGAATATGCGGGGCTCGCCCGCACGAATGGCGGCGGCAGGACGAAGTCCGGCTCGTGACGTCCCCGAGGCCGACGCCCCGTCCGCAACCGGGGCGTGCGGCGTTCCGTACCTACCATGACCCCGCCACGTCGCGGCCCGAAGTCGCGGCTGGTCAAGGAGCGCACCTGCCATGCCCGCCACCACCCTCCGCGTTCGCCGCGGCTTCACGCTGATCGAGCTTCTGGTCGTCATCGGCATCATCGCCGTGCTGGCGGCCATCGTGTTGGTGGCGGGCGGACGGGTGCTGGCCTCGAGCAAGCGGAACGCCACTCAGGACGTCTTGCGGATGCTCGACACGGCTCTCGAGGCGTACATCTCCTCCAAGGACGGCCTCCCGGCATCGACGATGAACATCGCCATCGATGCCGCAGGCAGCCGCGTGCGGCTGGTGCCGGTGGCGGACACCACCACGATCAACAGCGTCGGCCTGTTCGTGCTTCAGGCCACGGAGGTGCCCGCGGCCAAGACGCAGATCGACGGCATTCCGCAGAAGTTCCTCAAGTCGGTCGCGCTGGGCACGTTCGACCCGGCGGCCAATCGTCAGCTGGTCACCCCGGTCGACGCGTGGGGCCGTGCCGTCCGGTTCGTGATGCCCGGGTTCGACGGCGTCATCAGCGAGGCCGGCAATCCCGCGCTGGGCGTCTCGCTCGATGCGTCGCGGTTCCCCCAGCGGAAGTCCGCCGAGCAGTGGGTGCTCCCCACGCTGCTTCGCACCAATGTCGCGGGCGCGGCCAACAGCGACGGAGGCGTCTGCGTCGGCAAGCGTCCGTACTTCTACTCCGCCGGCGAGGACGGCGATCCGTCCACCGTCGAGGACAACGTCTACACGACCGTCCCGACCATCACCCGCAACTGAGCGGCTCGCGGCTGCGTCATGATCTCGCTCGGCCCGCTCCAACTCCGCACCAACCTGCTCCTCGCGCCCATCGCCGGGTACTGCGACCTGGCCTTTCGCACCATTTGCCGCGAACTCGGCGGCGTGGGCTTGGCCTGCACCGACCTGCTGAGCCCGCAGGGCCTGCTGCGGGGCACCGCCACCAGTCTCGATCTCGCCAAGACCAACGACTTCGACAAGCCCGTGGGCATGCAGCTCTACGGCAGCGATCCGGAGATCATGGCCGAGGGCGCACGATGGGCCGTCGAACACGGCGCGACGGTCGTCGACATCAACATGGGGTGCCCGGTCGACAAGGTCACCAAGAAGGACGGTGGCAGCAAGCTGCTGACCGATCTCTCGCGGGCCGTCAACATCGCCGCACGCGTGGTGAAGGAACTCGAGCGATGCACGATCGACGGCGATGAGTGGACGCGTCGCGGCGGCGGGCCGGTGTCGCCGGGCGCGAGGGTGCAGATCCCGCTGACCTGCAAGATGCGCCTGTGCTGGCACACCGCCGACTATGAATCCGGGCAGGCCTGCTCGCCGCACTTGGCGCGCATGCTCGCCGATGTCGGCGTCGTGGCAGTGACGGTGCACGGCCGGACGACCGAGATGAAGTTCCAGGGGCAGGTGCAACTCGCGGGCATCGCCCGCGTGGTGGAGGCCGTCGACGGCCGCATCCCGGTGATCGGCAACGGCGATGTTCGCGCGCCCGAGGATGCCGTGCGGATGCTCCGCGAGACCGGCTGCTCGGGCGTGATGATCGGTCGCGGCGCGCTCAGCACGCCGTGGCTGTTCCGCGACACCTGGCGATTCATGCAAACGGGCGAGGTCGCCTCGCCTCCCTCGGAGGCCGAGCAGCTCGCGGTGATCCGTCGCTACTTCGGGCTCATGCGCACCTATCGCGACGACCGCTACGCGCTCTTCCAGATCAACCGTCGCGTGAGCTGGTTCGCCCGCCACCTGCAGCGACCGCTGTCCAACGGCAAGCTCGAGAGCGTCAAGCCCTTCAAGGAGGCCATTCGCATCGCCCGCACGGCGCCCGAGGTGCTCGAGGCGATCGACCGCTTCGAAGCCGGCGAGTTGCGAGGAGGCGTGCCCGAGGAGCCCGACGCGGTCGCGGCGGACGCTTCCTGAAACCGTTTCACCGTCGGACCCAGAGCGGGTTAGAATTGCGTTCATGAGTCATCAAGCCCGCGACGTCTTCGCCGATGCCCTCCAGCGGCTCGATCTGGCCGCCAAGTACGCCAAGGTCGATCCCGAAACGCTCCTGCGGCTGCGACAGCCCAAGCAGTTCCTCGAGGTCTCGATTCCCGTGCGGCTCGACAACGGCTCGCTCCGGATCTTCACCGGCTATCGCTGCAAGTACGACGACACGCGCGGCCCCGCCAAGGGCGGCATCCGCTTCCACCAGGACGTCTCGGCCAGCGAGGTCAAGGCCCTGGCCTTTTGGATGACATTCAAGTGCGCCGTGGCCGGCCTCCCCTTCGGTGGCGGCAAGGGCGGCGTGATCGTCGACCCTCGCGAGCTGTCGATGGCGGAACTCGAGCGGCTCAGCCGCGGGTACATTCGCGCCATCGCCTGGGCCATCGGCACCGATGTCGACGTGCCCGCCCCCGACGTCAACACCAACGGCCTCATCATGGCGTGGATGGCCGACGAGTACAGCAACGTGGTGGGGCGGCGCGAGCCGGGCGTCATCACCGGCAAGCCGGTGGCGATGGGGGGCTCGCTCGGACGCGACGACGCCACCGCGCGGGGCGGCTTCTTCATCCTCAAGGAACTTGAGGCTCGCCTCGGCTGGGAGCGTCGCAAGGAGCCGCGGCGAGTCGCGGTGCAGGGCTTCGGCAACGCGGGCGAGCACTTCGCGAAGTTGGCCCACGCCGACGGGTGCCAGGTCGTCGCGGTGAGCGATTCGAACGGGGGCGTCTACAACCCCGGCGGGCTCGACATCGCGTCGATGATCAAGGCCGACCACAAGCCGGGGTTCGTGCCCGACGCCTCGGTGTGCGGCCCGGGCACGCGTCGCATCAGCAACGCCGAACTCCTCGAACTCGAGGTCGACGTGTTGGCGCCCGCGGCGGTCGAGAACGTGATCACCGAGGAGAACGCCGCTCGCATCAAGGCCCAGGTGGTGCTGGAACTGGCCAACGGCCCCGTGACGGTCCAGGCCGACGCCATCCTCGAGCGGCGGGGCGTGCTGGTGGTTCCCGACATTCTCGCCAACTCGGGCGGCGTCACGGTGAGCTACTTCGAGTGGGCCCAGAACAAGATGGGGTACTACTGGACCGCCGACGAGGTGCGGGAGCGGCTGGGCCAGTACATGCGACGCGAGTTCAACGCCACGTACGAGCTGGCCAAGGCCAACAAGATCGGCATGCGGATGGGCGCGTACGCCCACGCCCTCGAGCGGCTGGGTCCCGCGCTCGAGAGCACGGGCACGGCGCGTCGGTACGCCAAGGAGTGAGGCCTTCGCGCGACGACGCCCCGCTCACTCCTCGTCAACGCGGAGCTTGGCGACGACGGTGAAGTCCTCGAGCGTGGTGGTGTCCTGCGTGATCTTCTCGACGCCGCAGGCCACGTCGCGGAGGAGTCGCCGCATGATCTTGCCGCTGCGGGTCTTGGGCAGGCCGTCGGCGAAGCGGATGGTTTCGGGCTTGGCGAGCGCACCCACCTCGCGGGCGACGTGGGCGGTGAGTTCGGCCTTGAGGGCCTCGCCGGGCGTCTTGCCGGGGTTGTCCGCGAACCACTTGCTCTTGAGCGTCACGAAGGCGCAGATGGCGTTGCCCTTGATGTCGTGCGGGAAGCCCACGACGGCGGCCTCCGCCACGGCGGGGTGGCTCACCAGCGCGCTCTCGACCTCCATCGTGCCCAGCAGGTGGCCCGAGACCTTGATGACGTCGTCGATGCGGCCCTGGATCCAGAAGTAGCCGTCGGCGTCGCGGCGGCAGCCGTCGGCCGAGAAGTAGTAGGGCTGGCCGGTGGTCGGGTCTTTCACGCGGCCCCAGTAGTTGCTGATGAATCGCTCGCGGTTGCCGTACACGCCTCGCAGCATGCCCGGCCAGGGCTTGCGGATGACGAAGAGCCCGCCCTGATTCGCGCCGAGTTCCTGGCCCTGCTCGTTGACCACGGCCGCGTCGATGCCGAGCATGGGCAGCGTGCACGAGCCGGGCTTGGTGGCGATGGCGCCGGGCAGGGGCGTGCAGACGTGGCCGCCGGTTTCCGTCTGCCAGTAGGTGTCGACGATGGGGCAGTTGGAGCGACCGATGTGCTCGTGGTACCAGATCCACGCCTCGGGGTTGATCGGCTCGCCCACGGTGCCCAGCACCCGCAGCGACGAGAGGTCGTGCTTGGCGGGCAGTTCGTGGCCCCACTTCATGAACGTGCGGATGGCGGTGGGGGCGGTGTAGAAGTGCGTGACGTGATGGCGGGCGATGATGTCCCAGAAGCGGTCGTTGGCGGGGAAGTTGGGCGCACCCTCGTACATCAGCGTGGGCACGCGATTCATCAGCGGTCCGTAGACGACGTAGCTGTGACCGGTGACCCAGCCGATGTCGGCCGAGCACCAGAAGAGTTGGTGCGTGTCGGGCATCAGGTTGAAGGTGAGGCGAGCCGTCATGTTGACGTACGCCAGGTAGCCGCCCGTGGTGTGCTGGATGCCCTTGGGCTTGCCGGTGCTGCCGCTGGTGTAGAGCAGGAAGAGCATGTCCTCGCTGTCCATGCGGGCGCACGGGCACGCGTTCGACGCCTTCGAGACGACGTCGGCCCACCAGTGGTACTGGGT
>CAIYWI010000142.1 GCA_903929885.1 uncultured Phycisphaerales bacterium | reverse complement strand
TCTGGGGGGCGGTGGTTATAGGCATGGAAGAGTATTGAAGAGGGGCATCGTCCCCCGTCCTCGGCAACCCCTTCGGGGTTGGGGGGTTGGCTGACCGTCTTCCGGGGGTGGCGGCGATGCGCCGCCACCCCCGGCTCTCGACGGGGATCGCTTCGCGATCAGGAACGCCGCGGCATGTCCCGCATGCGGTACGCTTTGCCCGCATGACCACCCCCACTTCGACGCCGCTGATCGTGACCATCACCCGCACGGTGCCCGGGAGGGCGGAAGTGCCGGGGGCGACGGTGCGCACGTTGGGCGACGCCAAGCCCTCACGTGAGGCATTGCTGGAGGGCATCCGCGGCAGTTCGGTCGTCGTGACGATGTACTCCGACAAGGCGGACCGCGAGTTCCTCGATGCGGCGGGGCCGACTCTCAAGGGCATCTGCAACTTCGCGGTGGGGTTCGAGAACATCGACCTTGATGAATGTCGGCGTCGCGGGGTGCGAGTGACAAACACGCCCAACGCGGTGACGGAGGGGACGGCGGACCTGGCGTGGCTGCTGGTGATGGCGGCGGCGCGGCGGCTGATCGAGGCGGATCGGTACGCGCGGAGCGCCGAGTATCCCGCGCGCGGGCACCTTGGCATGGCGGACTTTCTGGGCAAGGACCTGACGGGGCGCACGCTCTTGGTGGTGGGCGCGGGGCGAATCGGCCTGGGCGTGGCGATGCGTTCGAAGGCTTGGGGGATGCGGGTGCTGTATGTGGCACGGAGCCGGCACTGGGAGTTCGAGCTTGCGCCGGTGGCGGGCGAACGGGTGTCGCTGCGCGAGGGGCTGGCGCAGGCGGACGTCGTGAGCGTGCATTGCCCACTGACGCCCGAGACGCGGCACCTGATGAACCGGGCGGCGTTCGCGGCGATGAAGCCGGGGGCGATCTTCGTGAACACGGCCCGCGGGCCGGTGGTGGACGAGGAGGCACTGGTCGAAGCGTTGGCGTCAGGACACCTGCACTCGGCGGGACTGGACGTGTACGAGCGCGAGCCGCTGGTGCACCCTGCGTTGGTGTCGAACCCGCGGGTGGTGTTGACGCCTCACATCGGGAGCGCGGAGACGCGGTACCGGGAGATGATGACGGCGATGGTGTGCGAGAACGCGGGGGCGATTCTGGCGGGGAGAGAGCCGCCGAACGCGATTGCGTGAAGCGATGGTGCTGGGGGAGGGTCCCGGGGCGAAAAACAAGCGACCCCGCCGCGTGGCGACGGGGTCGGCGAAGTGGGCGAGGAGGGATTCGAACCCCCGTAGGTGTGAACCAACAGATTTACAGTCTGCCCCGATTGGCCGCTCCGGCACTCGCCCGGGGACAGGGAGGGTAGGCGAGGGGGTATGGAGGGGCAACCGGCGAGGCGAGGCCGAGAACGCCACTTGGAAAGCCCGATGCAAAGCCACCTAGAGGACTTGAACCTCCGACCCGCGCTTTACAAAAGCGCTGCTCTACCAACTGAGCTAAGGTGGCGAACGCCGGGAGTATAGGGGAATCGGGCCGGGCGATGATCAGCAGCCGCCGGTAGCCCAGAGGGTGAAGAAGGTCTGCACGTCGGCACCGTCGACGCCGCCATCTTGGTTGACGTCGGCGGGGAGGAGGCCATCCTGCCAGTCGACGAAGAAGGCCTCGACATCGGCTCCGTCGACGCCGCCATCCTGATTGTAATCGGCGGGGCATCGCGGGGGGTTGGTGAGGTTGTCGATGGCGATGGTTTCGTAGGTGATGAGCATGGGGGCTGCGCCCTGCATGCCGACGGACCAGTCGTAGCTGGCCATGTGTTCGAAGCCCCAGCGGCCGGGGGCGGCATCGAGGATGTCGCGGGAGCGGAGGATGGTGCCGACGTCGAATCCTCGCGAAAAGGTCATGGACATCGAGGCGGTGGAGCCGCTGTCGAGGGGGATGGAGCCGGGGAACTCGAGGATGCCCGAGGTGATGTAGAAGCCGTCGACGGCGGGGTCGTTGTCGCGGAGGACGAAGGTGGGCGTGCTTCCGGAGGGAAGGGGGATGCGGCTGCCGGTGGAGCCGGATCCGACGGTGAGGCGGAGGGTGGGCGGGTCGATGGTGTAGCCGCGGACCGGGAACTGGGCGCTGTCGCGGAAAGCGTTGGAATCGACCTCGAAGATGGCGACGGCGGGCTGGCCGGCGCGAGCGGAGACGAAGGGCCCGCGGGAGAAGGAGGCGGACTCGACGGTGCCGGTGATGGTGACGCGGACGCGATCGGCGAAGGCGGCCGGGGCGAGGAGCGGAAGGATGAGGATGGGGAGGAGGGCGTGTCGCATGACGGATGAGACGCGGCTCAGCAGCCGCCGTTCTGCCAGGGAACGAAGAAGGCGGGGAGATCGGCTCCGTCGATGCCGCCGTCCTGATTGACGTCGGCGGCGGGATCGGCGGCTTCCCAGGCGAGGATGAAGGCCTCGACGTCCGCGCCATCGACGCCGCCGTCGTTGTTGAAGTCGGCGGGGCAGGGCGGCGCGGCATCGCAGACGAGGCGGCGGACGGAGAAGGCGTCCATGGCGCACTCGACGACGTTGCCGACGCCGGCATCGATGGCGACGAAGCGGACCTTGGTGCGATCGGAGGCGGGGAAGTCGGTGCCGACGAGGAAGTTCTCGAGTCGCCAGGTGTTGGCGGGCGAGGAGTAGAAGCGGAGGTTGGTCCACGTGGCGCCGTTGTCGAGCGAGTAATCGACCTTGAGGCCGTCGCCCGTGGAGAATGCGCCGCCGAGGTTGGCGTTGCACCACGCGGCGTAGGACATGGTGTCGCCGGCGCGGGTGGCGAAGGTGCGGGAGGTGATGGTGGTGGCGCCGCCGTCGACATCGGTGTTGGAGCTGGTGGGCGAGGTGTTGTTCTTGGTGAGCCAGCACTTGCGGGTGCCGACCTGGTCGTAATCGGCGGCCGGATCGCCGCGGTCGTTGGCGGGGTTGGTGGAGCCCGAGTAGATGGGCGTGGCGCGTTCCCATGCGCCGTCGGTGGCGGCGCTGGTGACGACCCAGCCTTCGTCGGTTTCGCCGGTGTCGGTGATGGCGGCGTCGATGCCGGTGAAGACCTTGGCGACGGGGATGCCGGTGGGCGCCGAGGCGGGGTTCACCTTGCGGCCCAGACTGGTGTCGACGCTGGTGTAGTAGCGAATGACATCGAAGCAGGAGAAGGCGGGGAGCGTGGCGATGTAGCGGCCGGGCTCGGTCTGGGTCATGGGCGCGATGACGAAGGGCGCGCCGTTGAGGGAGTAGTGGAGTTGGCCGGAGTTGGGAACGAGCGTGAGATTGAACTCGCCGATGTTGACGGGGAAGGAGGTGGCCTGGCCGGGCACCAACTGCTCGGGGCGGCCCGAGGGGTAGGTGAAGATGGCGTCGAAGGGGACTTCGAAGTTCTCGACGATGCCGCTGGAGGTGGTGCTGGCCGGCGCGGTGGCGTTGCGGCCCATGCCGCGCTTGGCGAAGGCGGTCCAGAGGGCGGTGCGGTTCGCGCCGCCGTAGACGAGGTTGTCGGCCTGGATGATGGTGTCGCGCGACTGGAGGAAGTTGGGATCGCTGACGGCGTGGAGTTTCATGCCCTCGACGACCAGACGCATCATGCGTTGGTTGGCCTCGAAGCCCAGCGTGGGCCACATGGCGGCGCGACCTTCGAGGAGGGTGTTGCACCAGACCTCGCCCATGTTGTGGACCTGATCGGCGGTGTTGCCGATGATCGCGCTGCGGGGGACGGAGGCGGGGTAGTTCTGCTGGCCGGGGTCGGTGTCGGCGAAGGTCTGGGGGTTGATGTTGAGGTTGGTGCTGTAGGGGAAGCGTCGGATGCCGAAGTAGTAGTTCTGGAGGTAGGTGGCGTTGAGGAACTGCTTGGTGACATAGCCGCCGGTGCAGTAGTTGCCGTCGGGATCGTCGCCGGCCTGGGCGTTGAGGGAGATGCCGAAGAAGTCGGACCACCCTTCGCCCTTGGCGCGGGTGACGTTGGCGGAGATGCCCTGGTGGAGGCGGATGGAGAGGCCGTGAGCGAGTTCGTGGTAGACGACATCGCCGTCGAGGGTGCCGTCGCGGGCGGGGGTGGGCCCGGTGAAGACGTACATCTGCATGCGGGCGGAGGAGCCGTCGGCGCCGGTGGATTGCCAGTTGGCGTTGTTGGTGCCGCCGCCGTCTTGTGCGTCGGCCATCACGGCGTCGCCGCCGACGCCGCCGCGGCCGAAGTTGCTGGTCTGGAAGTTGCCGGCGACCTCGTCGAAGCCCATCGAGTAGAGGCGATCGTGGAAGTTGTTGGCGAAGTAGAACATCTGGACGACGGCGGAGGCGGTGTAGGTGCCGGGCGCGGCGGTTTCGTTGAAGGGGAAGTCGAAGACGCGGTTGACGCCGCCGTCGGGGCGGGGGTCGATGGTGTTGCCGCCGCTGAGATCGGAGTGGGCGTCGACGTTGTTGCCGACGGTCTGGCGGTTGTTGTCGTCGATCCAGCCGTTGGGCGAGAAGGGTCGCATCTGGTCGGGGGTGATGGTGACCAGTTGGCGAACGTCGAAGGGGAACTGATCGGTGCCGACGGTGGCCAGGCCCGGCGAGCCGGGGGCGGGGCTGTCGGAGGTGAAGATGCGCATGGTGATGGGCTGGGTGGTGTCCCAGACCAGGCGATTGGTGCGGCAGAGCACCTCGCCGGTGACGGCATCGACGGTGATGTCGTAGGTGTGGCCGATGCCGGGCACGGGAACGACGACCGTCCACGCGGGGCGCACGTCGGAGACGGTGCGGGGGAACCAGACGCGGCGGGTGATGACGGGCTCGTCGGCGCGGAGTTCCTTGATGCCCTTCCAGGTGGTGGCCTGATCGGCGGGCGTGACTTCGGCGTCGTTCATGCCCTTGGGCTCGGCGACGGGCTGCGAGGCGATGCGCACGCCGACGTTGCGGGCGGCGAGCTCGAGGGCCTTGCGGGCGTCGATGGCTGGCGCGGGGAGCGTTCGCTCCGCGAGGCCGGGGATGAAGGTGCTGCCGATGTTGACGATGCTGCCGTGGCGATCGACGTTGGCGATGACCTTGCAGCCGACGACGTCGACGGCGCCGACCTGCTGCTGGAAGGTCAGGTGGTGCGCGCCGGTGAGGGACGTGACGTAGTTGCGGCTGAGCCGGGCGGCGTCGAGGTCGGCGGCGGCGATGCCGAAGGCGTCGGCGAACTCAGTGACGAAGTCGCGGGCGGCGTTGATGGGCGAGCGGACGGCGACGCCCGCGCCCGGCGCGGTGAGCATCTGCGTGAGCGAGCGCACGGAGCTGACGGTGCCGGTGTACTGGTCGACGTCGACGGCGAGGTCGGGGTAGAGCTCGCGAGGGCGGGCGACGCCCTTGTCGCGGGCATCGCGATGACCGGCGGCGAGGAAGGCCTCGCGGGCGGCGACGACTTCAGGGATGGCCGAGCCGATCTCGCCACCGATGCGGATGTCGAAGTTGGGATAGCCGGTGACACCGTACTTGGAGGCGGCGGCGAGCATGGGCTTGCCGTCGCTTCGAAGGGCGACGGGGGCGTGTGCCGCGGCAGCGGCGGTGGTTGAGGCGACCGGGCGGGCCGAGGTTTCGAGGGCGGGGGCCACGATTCCCTGCGCCACGGTGCAGGTGCCTGCGCAGAGGAACAACGCCAGAAGCATGCGATTCTTCAAGGAGGACTCCCGATGGCCGGGGCGCTGTCCTCAAGGACAGACCCGGCAACTCGATCCGCCGACATGACACCCGCGGCCGCACAAGCCGCGGCAGGCGCACGCCAGTCCAGACCGACCCCATACGCACGCCTGCGTGCATGGAGCCACCCAGATGGCATAAACCCGCATGACAGCATACCACACGGCCGGCGCGGCGCGGGCGACAACGACGTCGCGGACGTCAAAGTCTGCACAACAAGGACGGGACGGACCCTTACGGCCCTCGAACACGGCGATCAGTCGGGCGTGCCCTTGACGACGATGAAGGCGTCGAAGGAGGAGGGGCCTTGCTGGGCGGGGGTTTCGAGTTCGACCATGACGACGGTGTCGGGGGCTTCGCGGGCGAAGAAGCCGCCGGCGCGGAAGGGGTCGCTGAACTCGTCGCGAAAGTCGGTGAGGCGGCGTTCGAAGGTGGCTCCGACGGCCAGGCCATCGAAGGGAAGGGCGAAGCGGCGGTTGATCCAGAGGGTGCCGGGGGGGAGGGCCTTGGCGGTGGTGTTGGAGAACTCGAGGGTGCGGGCGTTGCGGAAGACCTGGATGTCGAGGGGCTTGGGGGCCCGGACGAGTTCGAGCGGGTATTCGCGGGCCCAGTCGACGCGGGTGGGCGCGCTGCGGCAGCCGGCGAGGCCAAGAACGACGACGGAGAGGCAGACGGCGAGGGGGGCGAGTCTCACGCGAGGAGGATACGCGGGATTGGATCGCCCGAGCCCGCGTCAATCGCGGATGAGCAGACTGCCCCGCTGGGTGTCGCGGATGACGCTGAAGGCGACGCCCTTGTTGTAGTCGAGGCCGTTGGCGAGGCGGAGGAAGTCGCGGGCGTCGCCGGCGGGGGCGTCTTCGACGGCGACGATGATGTCGCCGGGTTCGAAGGCCACGGGCGTGGCGCGGGCGGCGCGGCCGCGGGCGTCGACGCCGATGACGATGACGCCCGCGACGTTGCGGTAGCCCATGGCGCGGGCCTCGGCTTCGGTGAGCGTGCGGACGCTGACGCCGATGGCGTCGACGGTGAATGCGCCGTTCGCGCCGTCGCGATCGGCGAGGGCGACGCTGAGGGTGCTGACCTTGCCGTCGCGCAGGACTTCGATGTCGGCCTTGGTGCCGGGGGCCGAGATGCCGATGGCCTGGCGGAGGCGGGCCTCGTTCATGGGCGCGCCCTTGAACTTCAGGATGACGTCGCCCGCCTTGAGGCCGGCCTGCTCGGCGGGGCTTTCGCGGGTGACCTCGCGGACGGCGACGCCCTGGCCGAAGCCCGCGACCTCGTCGGGGCGGGCGTCGGCGAGACCCACGCCGAGCCAGCCGCGGACGACGCGGCCGTTGGCGATGATGTTCTCCATGACGGTGCGGGCGGTGTTGGCGGGGATGGCAAAGCCGATGCCGTCGTAGCCGCCGGTGCGGCTGGCGATGGCGGAGTTGATGCCGACGATGGCGCCCTGGAGGTTGAGGAGCGGTCCCCCACTGTTGCCGGGGTTGATGGCGGCGTCGGTCTGGATGAAGTCGAGTTGGGTCTGGCCGGTCTCGCGGGGGGTGACGGAGCGGCCCTTGGCGCTGATGATGCCCGCGGTGACGGTGTTGGAGAGGCCGAAGGGGCTGCCGATGGCGACGACCCACTCGCCGACGTCGAGCTTTTCGGAATCGGCGAAGGGAACGGGCGGGAAGGAGCCGCTGCCGTCGGGGGTGACGATGCGGAGCACGGCGAGGTCGGTGGGCGCGTCGCTGCCGACCATGGTGGCGGGATATTCGCGGCCGTCGAAGAGCTTGACCTTGAGTTCATCCGCGCCCTGCACGACGTGGTTGTTGGTCAGGACGAGGCCTTCGGCGGCGACGATGACGCCCGAGCCCAGGCCGCCGGGCACGAGCCGCGGCGCGGCGCGGCCGATGGGGCGACCGAAGAAGTCGGTGCGGATCTGCTGCTGGCGGACGAGCGAGGTGATGTGCACCACGCTGGGCTCGACCTTGCCCGCGACGGACTTGAAGGCCTTCGAGAGGCGATTGGCGAAGAGGACGTCCTCGGAGACCGGCGCGGGGGCGGACTGCGTGTCGGGCTGGGCGGCGGCGGGCGAGGCGAAGAGCGTGACCGCGAGCGCGGGGGCGGCGAGGGCGCGGAGGAGCGTGGTGGTCATGGTGATGATTTCCTCAATACCGTGGAATCGGATGCTCGAAGCGTTCACTCGACGGCGACCTTGGCCTTGGTCGAGAGCGAGAGCATGCGATCGAGGGCCAGCAGCGCACGCTCGCGGACGGAGGGGTGCACGCTGACCTGATTGGGGACTCGCTTGCGGCCCGGGGCCACCAGCGCGTCGAGCACCCAGAGCAGGTGGGGCTGGTCGATGCGGTACATCGTGGTGCAGAGGCATTGGCAATCGCTCAGGATGCGAACCGACACGCCCCGCGTCGCGGCGCGACGGGCGAGTCGCGAGACGAGGTGGACTTCGGTGCCCACCGCCCAGCGGCTGCCGGGCGGGGCGTTGTCAATCGTCTGGATGATGAACTCGGTGGAACCCGTCAGGTCCGAGTGGTCCACCACTTCCTTGCAGCATTCGGGGTGGACGAGGATGCGGGTGGGGTTCGGGTCGCCCTTGTCAGCCTCGCGGATCTGAAGGCAGTGTTCGGGGCGGAAGAGTTTGTGGACCGAGCAGTGGCCGGCCCAGAGGATGACCTTGGCGTCGCGGAGTTGGTCGGGGGTCATGCCGCCGAGGTCGCGGCCCTTGCGGGCGAGGACAGGGTTGTAGACCGCGCTGTGGCGGGCGACGTCGATGCCCGCGGCGGCGGCGGTGTTGCGGCCCAGGTGCTGGTCGGGGAGGAAGAGGATGCGGATGTCTTCGCCGGGCTTGGCCTGCGCGAGGGCCCAGGCGAAGACGGCGGCGGCGTTGGAGCTGGTGCAGCAGGAGCCGCCGTGCTCGCCGACGAAGGCCTTGATGGCGGCGGAGGAGTTGACGTAGGTGATGGGGATGACGCGGCCGGTCCAGCCCTGAGAGCGGAGGGAATCGTGGATGGCGTTCCAGGCCTCGACGGTGTCGTCGTAGGCGGCCATGTCGGCCATGGAGCACCCGGCGGAGAGGTCTGGGAGGATGACGGCGACATGATCGGGAGTGAGCATGTCGGCGGTTTCGGCCATGAAGTGGACGCCGCAGAAGATGACGAACTCGACCTCGCCGGAGGCGGCGACCTGGGCGGCGAGTTGGGAGAGCTTGAGGGAGTCGCCGGTGAAGTCGGCGTGGGCGATGACCTCGTCGGTCTGGTAGTGGTGACCGAGGATGACCAGTCGCTTGCCGAGTTCTTGGCGGCGGCGCGAGATGGCGTCGGCGAGCTCGGCGGGAGTGAGCTGGCGGTACTTCTCGGGGAGGGCGGGTTGCCAGAGCATGGCGGAGGGAGGGTAGGGGAAGGGACGGGGGGAGGGGGCCGGGAGCATCCCTAGACTGGAGGCATGAGCGACAGCATTCTGAAGGCCTTGGGACTGGAGGGGCATCCGCGGGTGGTGAAGGCGTCGGAGGCGGCGTCGAGGGGGGCGCACCTGGTGCACAACCCGACGACGGGCGCGCCCATCGCGGGGGTGACGCTGGACACGGCGGCGAGCTATGACGCGACGGTGGCGGCGTCGGTGAAGGCCTTCGACTCGTGGCGGAGCGTGCCGGCCCCGCAGCGGGGGCTGGTGGTGCGGGCCATCGGCGAGGAGTTTCGCAAGCACAAGGATGCCTTGGGCGCCTTGGTCAGTCTGGAAGTGGGCAAGATTCGCCAGGAGGGGCTGGGCGAGGTGCAGGAGACGATCGACATCGCGGACTTCGCGGTGGGCCTGTCGCGGCAGCTGTACGGCTTGACGATGCCCAGCGAGCGGCCGAACCACCGGATGTTCGAACAATGGCTGCCCTTGGGGCCCATCGGGGTGATCTCGGCCTTCAACTTCCCCAACGCGGTGTGGGCGTGGAACTCGATGCTGGCGGCTGTGTGCGGGGACACGACGGTGTGGAAGCCGAGTCTGCTGGCCCCGCTGACGGCGATTGCGAGCAACCAGATCGCGGACAAGGTGGCGACGGCGCTGGGCCACCCGGGCGTGTTCGGTTTGGTGATGGGGACGGACGCGGAGGTGGGCGAGCGGATGACGGCGGACCCGCGGCTGCCCTTGATCTCGGCGACGGGATCGAGCCGCATGGGCCGGATCGTGGGCCAGGTGGTGGCCAAGCGGTTCGGGCGGTGCCTCCTGGAGCTGGGCGGCAACAACGCGGTGATCGTGGACAAGAGCGCGGACCTGTCGTTGGCGATCCCGGCGATCGTCTTTGCGGCGGTGGGCACGGCGGGACAGCGGTGCACGACGACGCGGCGGCTGATCGTGCACGAGTCGATCGTGGACGACGTGACGGCGCGGCTGAAGCGGGCGTACGAGACGATCCGCATCGGGGATCCGCTGGCGGATGGGACGCTGGTGGGCCCCTTGATCAACGACCGGGCGGTGGAGGCCTTCGAGCGGGCGGTGAAGGAGGCCAAGTCGCAGGGGGGCACGGTGGTGTGCGGCGGGGAGCGGCACTTCCTGGGCGGGCGCTTCGTGCAACCGACGATCATCCGCGTGCCTGCGAGCAACCGGCTGCCGATCTCGGACGAGGAGACGTTTGCGCCGATCCTGTACGTCTTCACGTTCAAGGAGGTGGCGGAGGCCGTTGCGATGAACAACGGCGTGGCGCAGGGGCTGAGTTCGGCGATCTTCACGGACAGCGTGCGGAACGCGGAGCGATTCCTGTCGCCGGCGGGGAGCGACTGCGGGATCGCGAACGTGAACATCGGCACGAGCGGCGCGGAGATCGGCGGCGCGTTCGGCGGCGAGAAGGAGACGGGGGGCGGTCGCGAGTCGGGGAGCGACTCGTGGAAGGCGTACATGCGTCGCCAGACGTGCACCGTCAACTACGGGGCGCAGCTGACGCTGGCGCAGGGCATCCGATTCGAGTGACCGCATCCTTGAGGAATCACGACGCATGGGCACCACGAACAACGGACAGGACGCTCTCGCGGAGCGGGTCGTGCGCGACATCCATTCGGGCATGATCGTCGGGCTGGGGACGGGGCTGGTCTCGGACCGGGTCACTCGCGCGTTGGCCAAGCGGGTGGCGACGGCGGGGCTTCGCATCGAGTGCGTGTGCACGAGCGCCATCACGATGGAGCTGGCGAAGAGCCTGGGGCTCAACGTCGTGCCCTTCGCGGACGTCGAGGCCATCGACTACCTCTATGACGGCGCGTCGGAGGTGGATACGGAGCTGCGGATGCTCAAGGGGCATCACGGCGCGATCACGCGGCAGCGGCTGGTGGCCGAGGTGGCCGAGCGGTGCGTCTACCTGACGAGCGAGGACCGCTACACGGAGCGGCTGGGCTCCAAGGCCTTGCTGTCGGTGACGATCATTCCCTTCGGGATCGCGAGCATTCGCGCGCACCTGCGGAACATCGGCCTCTCGGGCGTCATTCGCCGCACGATGGAGGGGCAGATCTTCGAGACCGAGGGCGGGGGCGTGGTGCTCGACATGACGATGCCCGACCGAGAGCCCGCGGAACTGGCCGGCGTGCTCGACGGCGTGTCGGGCGTCGTCGACCACGGCATCTTCCTGGACGAGGCCGACGAGGTGCTCGTCGAGTGCAAGTCGGGCGAGGTCACGCGGCTCGTGCGTCAGGAGGATTGAGCGCGGCCTCGGCGCGGGCGTAGAGCGGCTCGATGAACGCCGCACCGGCCCACGTCTTGGCGCGAGCGAGCAACGTCTCCTCGTGCTCGATGCTGGAGACGACGACGCCGTCGGGGTGCACGGCGGCGGCCTGCGAGGGGGAGATGATCGGCCGTTCTCCCACGCGGCCGGCGCAGGCGTCGGCGGCATCGTCGACGATGGCCATGATCTCGGGGTGGCGGGCGATGTCGCGAGACAACGCGCGGGTGTGCGCGCCTGCTCCATAGACGACGATGCGATGGCACCCGCGGGCGCGGAGCAGGCCCAGCGCGTGCTCGAAGAGAATCGAGGCCGAGGTCCGCACCGAGGGCGGTTCGCAGGGGAGCGACTCGGCATCGGCGAGCGAGCGTTCCGCGGCCCAGAGGTCGCGGAGCACGCGGACGTGCGAGACGAGCGACGCGTCGCGAGCGTCGCCCGCGGCCGCGCCGATGGCGTGGAGCATCCTCGCCCACCACTCCCGCGCGTGCGAGGGCGTCTGGGCGTGATCGGGCGCGGCCATGGCGGCCTCGAAGGCGACGGCGAGGTCGGAGCCGAGCCGGTCGACGCTCCATCGCCGTCGCGCCGTGACCTGGGCCTCGCGGCCCATGCGAACGAGCAGATCGCGGCTGGCGGCGACGGATGCGAGTCGGTCGGCCATGGCTTGGGGATCGCCCACGGGGAGGATCCAGCCGTCGTGACCTTCGCGGATGGCGTCGACCGCGCCGCCGCAACCGCGGGTGATGGCCACCGGCCGTCCCGCGGCCATGCATTCGGCGACGGCCAAGGGCATGCCCTCGCTCTCGCTGAGGAGCAGCCCCACATCGTGCGCGCCGTACAGCGAAGCGACGACGGCGGGCGGCTGCATGCCTCGCATGGTGACGCGTCCGGCGGCCAGGTGCGACTGGAGGGCGGCCTCGAGTTCGCGACGGGCGGGGCCGTCGCCGACGATGGTGAGAAAGAACCGGACGCCCCGGGCGACCAAGGCGTCGCAGAGGGGCGCGAGGTCGAGGACGCGCTTGTGGCGACGCTCGAGACGACCGCAATAGATGAGCCGCAGGGTTCTCGCGCCCGGAACGCGAGGAAGCGGAGCCGCGGGTACATCGACGGGGACGGGGAGTTCGTGCAGGCAGGGGGCTGGCAATCGACGCTCGACGCGCCGGGCTCGCTCGGCGAGCGGCGCGCTGACTGCGACGAAGGCGTGCGCGAGCGACCCGGCGGCGCGGATGACGTCGTCACCCGTCACGCCGCTGCTGTGGTGCCAGAGCAGGGTGCGAACCCCACGGTGGGCGAGCGAGGCGGCGGCGATGGCGCCGAGAACGCAATCGTGCGGGAGAACGAGCCTGGCGTCGAGCGTGAGCATGGCCTCGCGGATGGTGAGGATCTGCTGCACGACCGAGGCGCCGGCGGGCCACGAGGCGATGCAAAGGTCGGGGGTGTCGCCCAGTGCGCTGTCTTGAACGGCCTGATCGGCGATGTCGGCGCCGACGACGAGCGGAACGACGCGACAGGGCAGATCGTGCAGGGCGGCAAGCCGAGCGCCGGCGACGGTGACGCCGCTGACGCCCAGGGCTCCGTGGATGGAGACGGCGACGGGTTGTTGACGGTCGTGGTCGTTCACGGGGCTGCTCCCGCCGGGTTGGCCAGGCCGTGCGCGACGAGGTCGACGATGCGGCTTGAGAGGGTGTCGTGGGTGAATCGACGGAGCATCACATCGCGAGCGGCGTCGATGACGCGATCGCGGCGTGCGTCATCTCGCGTGAAGGCGAGGATGGAGCGTTCGAGGGACTCGCGATCGGTGAAGGTGATGTCGCCGGCGACCGGTCCGAGGGCCTCGAGGCCGACCTGGAGTCGAAGGACGGGGGCGAGGCGACGCAGCGAGGCGAGCCGCTCTCGGGAGGTCCAGAGGATGCCGCCGGGGAGGGAGGTGCCGCAGGCCTGCATGGAGGCCTCGAGGGAGGCGACGCGGGGGAAGGCCGCGGCGGAGTGACCGACGAGGTCGCGTGCGTCGTCGACATGATCGGGGGGGGCGTCGAGGAGGTCGAGTTGTGCGGCGGTCTTGAGGCCGGCGAGGGCCTCGCGATGATGGAAGACGAGGCAACAGCCGCGGGAGAGGAAGCACTCGATGACGCGCTGGTGCAGGAGGGCTCCGGCGGCGACATGGAGGTGGAGGCGAGCGGCGCGGTAGGCGGCGCGAAGATCATCGCCGTGATCGAGTTCGCCGGCGGCGAGGTGGGAGAGATCGGGGTGGGCATCCCAGCCGCGACCGTGGAGGCGGAGGGAGAGGTGATGACGTTGGCAGATGTCGGCGGCCCAGCCGACGACCTGATGCCTGAGAAGGCGATCGGCCATGGGCATGGCGTAGCCGCGGAAGGCCATGGAGCGGGCGCGGGGGTCGGCGATGCCGGCGTCCTCGAGGACGCGACGGCACGCGGCATCGATGGCGGCGTGGAGGGGCGTCGCGCGTGCGGCGGCGGTGGCGGCGACGACAGGATCGAGGAGGCGTTCGAGCGTGTCGGCGAAGGCTGGGGAGTTGGCTCGCGCGGAGGCGACGAGGCGTCGGTGGAGGGCGTCGGGCGTTTCGCCGTGGTGGCTGACGATCGCGACGTCGCATGCATGCGACTCGAGTTGTTCGGTGGTGATCGGTCCGTCGTGGAACTTGGCGGCGTCGGCGACGACGGGGAAGGGCAGGGCGCGGGCGACGGGGAAGCGGTGGCGTTCGAAGAGGTCGTTGAAGAGGTGGCCCACGAGGAAGTCGAGCGGCGTGCTTCGATCGCCGACGGAGGCGTCGAAGAGGTGAGGCATGGCATCTTGCACCCAGCAGACGAATGGCACGTTGGCGGGGCAGGCGTCGCCCAGCGCGGTGCGAGGGTGATTGGCGCAGATGACGAGGTCGGGTTCGTGGCGGCGGAAGGCCTCGAGGTGGGCGCATGCCGCGAGGTTGGAGTGGAGGTCGGGCTCGATCAGGACTTCGGCGTGGTGGCCTGCGCGACGGAGCGAGGCGGCGAGATCGGCGGCGGCATGGCGGACGAAGGTGGTGAAGCGGCTGGTGACGACCAGCACGTTGAGCGGCCGGCGCGTGGCGAGGCGCTGGGCGAAGCGTTCGGACCACCAGGCGGGCGAGCGATCGTGGTAGAGGGTGCGAACGCAGGCGTGGAGCAACTCGAGGCGCCTCGCCTGAGCGGCATGGGCGACCTCGAGGGCGTGTGCGACGGCCCTTGGGGTGCGAGGATCGGAGCCCTGAGCGGCGAGCACGCGATCGGGAAGGATGGTGTCGAGGCGAGCGGCGAGATCCTCGGCAAGCGAATCGAGCGCGCGGTCGCCCAGGTGCCACTCGATGCGTTCACTGGCGAGCAGGTCGTCGATGGCGGCGTGGCGAGTGGCGGCGAGTTCGGCGAGGCCTTCGCCCAGTCGCACGGCATCGGGTTCGACGACGTGGAGACGGGGCGTGTAGCCCAGGTGGGCGCGGGCCGTGGCCTCGAGGGCGAGCGACGCGGTGACGGCGACGCAGCGCCCCGCGAGGGCGACGGGGCGGGTGTATTCGCGCGAGGGATCGACCAGCTTGTCGCACGCGGCGCGGAGCGATGCGTTGGAACGTTCGAACCCCTCGAGGCGACCGGCTCGCTCGCGGAGGAGGGTGCCATCGAGGGTGCGGAACCACCGGCCCCCGCGGGCGTGGCGTTCGAAGGCGGCGAAGGCATCGTCGGGCAGGCCCGCGCCGAGGCGCACGAGCAGGTCGAAGGCGTCGCGAACGGCGGGGAGGAAGGTGTCGACGGGGACGAGATCGTCGGGCAGGCCTGCGGCGGCGCGTTCGAGTTCGACGCTCTGGGGCGAGAGCGGGCCGCCGGGCGGGAGTTGCGCGAGGTGGTCGGAGGCAAGCGTGCGCAGGCCCATGCGTGCCAAGCGTGCGGCGACGAGGAATCGGAGGAGTTGATCGTCGGGGTGGGAGGCGAGGGCGTCGTATCCGGCGGCGAGGGCGACGGCGTGGGAAGGGTCGTCTCGCACGGCGGCGAGGAGTTGCTCGCGCGTGAGGGCACCGGGCGGACCGTGCGCAACGGGAGCGGCGGCATGGGGCTGGGTGCTCATGGCGAGGAGCATCGGCGGGTCGGGGCGACGGCCCCCAGATCGAGGATGCCACGAACGGGGGAGGAGCTCATCGCGAGGGACGGAAGCGGCCGAACCCCCGGTGCGGGGGTGCGGCGTTTTGGGGAGGGTTGCGGGAGGGGGTCCGATGATCGAGGCGATGTCGTCGAGCGCGTTGTCGAAGATCCTGACGCTCCCGCAACTTCTGGAGGTCCGCCGCGCTGCGCGTGCGGGGGGCCAGAGGCTGGTGCAATGCCACGGGTGCTTCGACATCGTGCATCCGGGGCACCTGCGACACTTGCGGCAGGCGAGGTCGCTGGGCGATCTGCTGCTGGTGAGCATCACGGGCGACGGGGGGATCAACAAGGGCACGGGCCGGCCGCTGATTCCCGAGGAGTTGCGGGCGGAGAGTCTGGCCGCGCTCGACTGCGTGGACTACGTGTACATCGATCCGTCCCCCACTGCGCTCGCGTTGCTCGAGCAGGTGGAGCCGGACGTGTATCTCAAGGGCAAGGAATACGAGGAGAACGGTGATCCGCGGTTCAAGGCCGAGCGGGAGGCGGTGGAGCGTTCGGGGGGCCGGGTGGTCTTCTCGTCGGGCGACGTGGTCTTCTCGAGCACGGCGTTGATCGCCGCACTCGAGCACACGGCGGATCCGTACCACCAGCGGCTGTCGCAACTGGCGAAGCGGCCGGAGCTGGAGGGGGGCGAGCTTTTCTCGCTGCTGTCGACGTTTCGGAACAAGCGGGTGGTGGTGGTCGGCGAGAGCATCGTCGACACGTACATCCTGTGCGCGCCGCCCCGGGTGGCGAGCGAGAGCCCGGTGATGACGCTGCGACCGGTGGAGGCCAGGCACTACGACGGGGGCGCGGCGATCGTGGCGAGACACTGCGCCGCGCTGGGCGCGAGGCCCGTGCTGGTGACGCCCACGCCGGACGCGGACGGAGCCGAGACGCGGGCGTTGCGCGAGCGATTGGCGGCCGAGGGCGTGGAGCTCAAGGCCTTGCCGACGGGAACGCCGCTGCCGGAGAAGCAGCGATTCCTCGTGGGCTCGCAGAAGATGATGAAGCTGGACCTGGTCCGGCCGCTGGTTCTCGACGCGTGGCAGCAGGACTCGCTGCTGGCGCTCGCGAAGGAGGCGGCCGGCGGGGGGTGCGACGCGGCGATCGTGACCGACTTCGGGTTGGGGCTGTTCACGCCCCGGAGCCTGGCGATGCTGTGCCGCACGCTGCGACCGCTGGCCGGGACGCTCTCTGGCGACGTGAGCGGGGTGAACTCGAACCTTCGCTCGATGCCGGACGTGGACCTCTTGTGCCCGAGCGAGCAGGAGTTGCGGGACGCGATGCAGTTGCAGGGCGAGGGGCTCCCGATGGTGGCCGAGCGGATGATGCGCGAGTTGCGGGTGCGGCACGCGATCGTGACGCTGGGGGCGGACGGGCTGATCGGCTTCTCGCCGCTGCCGGGCGTGTCGTCCACGGAGGCGACGGAGGGGGCTTGGACGACGCGGCTGGCGGGAGAGCACATTCCGGCGCTGGCGCCGGCGGCGATCGATCCGCTGGGCTGCGGGGATGCGCTCCTGGCGGCGGCGACGCTCGCCTTGTCGAGCGGCGGGTCGATGATCGCGGCGGCGTACCTGGGCGCGGCGGCGGCGGCCGTGCAGGTGCAGCGGCTGGGGAATCTGCCGGTGGGCGGAGCCGACATTCGGCGTCAGATCGCTCGCACACAGTCGTCGCACCTGACGTATACCGGAGGCGGCTCGTTCATCGAAGCCAGGGACGCCGGGACGCTGCTGAAGGCCTCGTGACGCCACCTGGAATCCCGCGACATGCTCTCGTACATCATCCCGACCAAGGACCGAGCCTCGGAGCTTCGCGCCACGCTCGAGGCGGTGAGCGCCCTGGGCCCGCACGACGCGGAGGTGATCGTCGTCGACAACGCGTCGAATCCGCCGGCGACCGCGCCGACGCGGACGGCCTCGGGGCTGCCCGTTCGCGTGGTGCGGAGCGAGACGAATCTGGGGGCGGCGGCGAGGAACCTCGGCGCGAACGAGGCGTCGGGCGACTGGCTCGTGATGCTCGACGACGACTCGGCGCCGCGATCGCTCGGGCACGTCGGGCTGCTGCGTCACGTGCCGGGGGACGTGGCGGCGGTGATGGCGGACATCACGCTGCCGAACGGGCGGCGCGAGGCGGGCGGACTGCCGGAGGTGTTCGTGGGGTGCGGCGTCGCGATTCGGCGGCTGGCCTTCCTGCGAGCCGGCGGGTATGACGCGACGTTCTCGTATTACGCGGAGGAATACGACCTGGCGGCCAGGCTGATGCTCTCGGGATGGAGCATCGCCTTCGATCCCGCCTTCACGGTGCTGCATCGCAAGGTGACGACGGCTCGGCGGGCGAGCCTGATCGTGGAGCGGCTGGTGCGGAACAACGGATGGGTGATGCAGCGATACGCGCCGGAGGCGGAGCGTCGCTCGCAACTGGGCATGACGATTCGCCGGTACCGCGCCATCGCGAATCGCGAGAGCGCGATGGGCGGGTACGCGAGAGGACTGCTTGAACTGCGGCGAACGCTGTGGTCGCAGTCGCGTCGGCCGATGGACCGGCGGACGTGGGAGCGATTCATCGGCATGGACGCGTGTCGCCGGGCGTTGCACGACCAGTGGGCGCACTCGCCCTTCCGGCGGGTGGCGTTGACGGGGCGAGGGAAGAACGACTGGGTGATCGAGCGGGCGCTCGAGGAGTTGGGGTGCGTGCTGGTGGCGCCGGAGGAATCGCCCGACGCGCTGGTGGCGGGCACGCTGTCGCCGGGGCCGATGCTCGACCTGGTCGAGCGGGCTGCGGAGGGCCCGAGGGTGTTGCCAAGCTGGATTCCCCGCGGCATCGACGGACATGCGTTCGCCTTTCGATCGGATGCGACGCGGGCGAAGAGTTGTTGAACGGAACCCCTACCCTCGCGTATGAACGAGGGGCGCGGGAGTGCAACGGACGGGTGGTTCACGAGGAATCAAGCCATGACGAACAGGTCGATGAAGGCGGGCGTGGCGGGTCTGATGCTGGCGGCGGCTGCGGGCTTGGCGGCGGGGCAGACCGCGCTGGGCACGGGTCGCGGGCTGGAGGCGGACCTGTCGACGATCAAGCGGGGCAACGCCCCTCGGGCCGACTTCATGGCCGAGGTTCGGATGCGCAACGACTTGGTGACGGGCAACGCCACCGGCGGACGTTCGTTCCGCGGCGACGTGGGGTACAAGTCGGCGGACGAGTTCCGCGGGGCCTTGGGTTCGGACGACCTGTTCAGCTTTCGTCGCGACTCGGTGGGCGCGGGCGCGGCGGGCATCGGCTTTCGGGGGACGAGCTCGCTGCAGTATCAGTATTCCTATTCGACGGCCAATCAGTTCAACGGCGGTCTCGAGACGGGCACGATGTCGCGGCTGGGAGGGACGACCGGGGCGTCGAAGCTGGAGCCGGCGGGGACGATGCTTCGCCAGCCGCGGCGGGTGTCGACGGATTCATTCTCGGGGATCGGCGAGGGGTGGGAGCGACTGGCGCCCAAGCTGGGGACGCTCCGTTCGACCTCGACGTTCAACTCGCTTGACAGCCTGAACCCGACGCTGGTGGGCGAGCGGACCGGCGTGCGCGGGGAACGGGAATGGATGACGGCCTCGAGTCTGCTGGGCTTCCGGGTGACGCCGGCGAAGCAGGCGAACGAGCAGCCGCCGGGATCGCTGGCCAAGCCGACGGGCGCGCAGCGGCTGAACCAGCCCGCGCAGGAGATCGAGGACCAGCAGCGACTGAACAAGGAAGTGCGAACTTCGTATGCCGAGTTGCTGGAGCGGATGGATCAGGAAGCCGGCAAGCTCGGGATGGTGGCTCCGAAGCAGACGGGAACGGAGTCGGGCAGGGAGCCGGCACAGGAACCCTCGCCGGGCACCGAGCCGCAGCGGTCGCCCGGTCTTGAGCCGCTGAAGGAAGGCGCCAAGCAGGGCGAGGCCGCGGGTTCGGGGCAGGAGCCTGCATGGCAAGGGAAGATCTCCGAGCTTCGCGAGCAGCTTCGCGCGCCGCGGACGCTCCGCAAGCCGATGACCAAGGAGGATCGTGCGAAGGGAATGGCCTCGGGCACGGGGACGGAGGTCAAGAGCGAGCCCGAGTCGCCCCGATTCGACGCGGCGACACTGGCGATGATCCGCAAGGGCGGAGGCGAGGTGGGTTCGTACACGCTCTCGACGGTGGAGAAGGACCTGTATTCGCGGTACATGACCGAAGGGGCGGCGGCCTTGGCGCAAGGTCGTTACTTCGACGCCGAGGAGCAGTTCGCGAGGTGCCTGGCCTTGTCGCCGGGCGACCCGATGGCGTCGGCGGCGAGGATCAACTCGCAGTTGGGAGCCGCGTTGTTCCTGTCGGCGGCGGTGAACCTGCACGAACTGCTGGAGCGTCACCCGGAGATGACCGGCATTCGCTACACGGGCGAGACGATTCCTTCGAAGGAGCGGCTGACGAACGTGGCGGAGGTGCTTCGCGATCGCATCGCGAGGGCGAAGGCGGAGAAGTCACCGGTGCCCGAGGAGGCGGGGTTCCTGCTGGCGTATGTGGGGTTCCAGGTGGGCGAGCAGGGGGTGATCGACGAGGGATTCGCGGCGCTTGATGCATCCGGCGCGGCGAGCGGACCGAACGCCGCGATGCTGGAACTGATCAAGGGCGTCTGGAAGACGCACTGAGCGCCGACGATGCCCAACGACACCACTTCGCGAGCGACGCCAAGCCCCGCCACCATCTCGCCGGTCTCGAGCGGCTCCTCGGTTTCGAGCGTCATGCCGGCATCGACGCGACCCGCGGCCGGCCCGGTGTCGATCACGGACTTCCTGACGGACGGTTCGTTGGCCGCCTTGTGCGCGGAGTTGACGGAACTGACAGGCGTGACGGTGGAGTTGCGCGACGCGTCGGGACGCCGCGTGGTGCGGACGCAGAAGCCGGACGGCTCGCCGACGTGGGTGTTGCAGGAGGCCACGCCCACGAGGGGCGAGTTGTCGATTCCGCTGACGCTCGCGGAGCAGCCCGGATCGCCGATCGGCATGTTCGTGGTCGGCGGGCAGGAACCGTCGCTGGCGGACGACGCGCGACGGCGGCTGGAGACGGCACTGCGCCTGCTGGCGGGCACGGCGGGAGAGTTGTGCCAGCACGAGTCGGAACTTCGCACGAGGATGAAGGAACTGGCCGCCCTGTCGAGGATGAGTTCGCTGCTGGTGCGGGCGGCGGGCCCGGAGCGGGTGCTCGAGGTCGCGTTGGAGTCGGCCCTGGAGGTGCTGGGGCTTGACGCGGGCGCGGTGTACCTGCTCAAGGAGGATGCGGACGGGGTGCTGAGCGAGAACGAGGAGGATCTGGTGGTGCGGGCGAGCCGGCACCTCAGCCGCGAGTGGCTCGAGTACCCGATGCCATTGTCGAAGAACCGGGAGTTCGATCGGCTCGCGATGGCGGGGCAGATCGTGGTGAGCGAGGACATCGCTCGCGACGACCGGATCCTGATCGGCGACAAGGCGCAGGGCGAGGGGCTGGGGGCGGCGATCCACGCGGGGCTGGTGTTCAAGAACCGGCCGCTGGGCGTGGTGCGGCTCTATTCGCGGTCGCCTCGGACGTTCGACGAGTCGGATCGCCGGATGCTGGCGTCGCTGGTGGCCCAGGCGTCGACCGCGCTCGAGCAGGCGAGGCTGCTGAAGTTCGAGCAGGAAGAGCAGCGGGTGCAGCGGCAGTTGCAACTGGCAAGCGACGTGCAACGGCGGATGCTCCCTCGCGGCGTGCCTTCGATCCGTTCGGTGGACGTGTCGGCGAGGTACGTGCCGAGCTTCGAACTGGGCGGCGACTTCTACGACTTCATGGACCTGTCGGGGCACCTGGGGGTGGTGATCGGGGACGTGGTGGGCAAGGGCATCGCCGCCGCGCTGCTGATGAGTTCGGTGCGAGCGAGCCTGCGGGCTCATTCGCAGCAGGTGTACGACCTGGACGAGGTGGTGTCGCGGGTGAACGTGGCCTTGTGCAAGGACACGCGGGACTTCGAGTTCGCGAGTCTGTGGTACGGGGTGATCGATCCGGCGAAGGGTCGCCTGACGTACTGCTCGGCGGGGCACGAGCCGCCGCTGGTGGTGCGGGTGCCCTCGCACCGGCCCCCCACCGCCGCGGACATGGATGAACTGTCGGTGGGCGGCATGGTGGTGGGCGTCGATCCGTCGCAGCGGTATCAGCGAGCGGTGTTCGACCTCAAGCCCGACGACGTGCTGGTGGCGTACACGGACGGGATCACGGATTCGGTGAACTTCGCGGGCGAGAAGTTCGGCAAGAAGCGGCTTCGAGCCGCGGTGCTTCGCGCCCTGGCGGACAAGCCCGGGTCGACGGCGGCGGAGGTGGTCGAGCGGATCCTGTGGGAGGTGCGTCAGTTCTGCGGCCTGGCGCCGCGGGCGGACGACAGCACGCTGGTGGTGGTGCGGATGCTGCGGCCCGCCGCGAGGTGAGTCGACGATGCGTCAGCGGGGCGCGAGGTCGACGACCTGCGCGAGGTGGCCGCCTGCACCGAGATCGATCGTCGCGTAGCGACGGACGTCGAGCCAAGGGGCGACGAAGGCGTGATCGATGGCGATGAGCGGGAACGTGCGGGGCCAGGTGGTGGCCCAGCCGACGCCGGCGATGTCGTAGGCGTGACGAAGATCGCCGGTGAGGCGACGGATGCTGGCCGAACCGCGGGGCGTGTTGAAGTCGCCGACGATGAGGTCGGCGGGCGGGAATCCTCTTGGAGTGACGGCGGGATCGTCCTCGACGTCGAGGCCCATCGGATTGCGGGTGTACGAACGACCGGAGAAGGCGGCGATGGTGGCGGCGGCGGTGGCGACGTTGGCGTCGCGGGAGAGTTCGGGGTCGGAGGGAAGGTCGAGGATCCAGACGACGAGCGTGCGGCCGAAGACGGCGCGGGTGTCGAGTTCGACGAAGAGGGCCTCGCCCTTGTCCTGGGAGACTTCGCCGCCGCCGTGCCAGAGGTGGGTGCGTTTGCGAGCGCCCTCGATGCCCAGGGCGGCGCCGCCCCAGCGGATGATGCGATGGCGACTGACGAGGGAAAGGTGGGCGAAGCGGGCGATGGCGCGGCTGCCGCCGACTTGATCCTGGAGCGCGGGCCAATCGGTGCGTCCGGGGCGATTGGCGATGGCGATGAGTTGGGGGTCTTGCGAGGCGACGCGTGGCGCGAAGTCGTCCATGCGATCGACGGCGGGGTTCCAGACCAAGAGGCGAAGGGAGGGTTGGGTGGGATCGACGGGCGACGGCCTGAGCACGAGGCGTTCAAGGTTGCATTCGCCGGCGAAGACGATGGAGACGCCGACGAGGGAGGCGAAGAGGCCGGTGCGAGCGTGACGAAGACGGCCGGGAGCGACGACGAACGGAGAGAGGGCGGCGACGAGGAGCACCAGCAGGGCCAGCAGGAGGACCATGCCCGGGGTCGGGATCCAGAAGAGGTACTGCGTGGCGTGCCAGCGGTCGTTGGCGAGGCGGCCGATGGCCCACAGGAGGGTGGCCACGGCGGCGAGGGCGTGGGCGGACCAGAGCAGGATTCGGAGCAGCCGCTGGATCATGGATGCGGCCGGATTGTTCACCGCTGATCGTGGGCGGGCGGCTGGGGGGTGAGCAGCAGCACGCGGGCGAGGAGCGGACGGAGGCGAACGGGGGCGACCGTGAGGAGATCGAGGAGGTGATCGCGGAGCAGGACCCGGAAGAGGGTGAACATGAGTCCCGCGCAGAGCGAGCCGTGGATGGCGATGCGGAGGAGGTCGGTCAGCCGGCTTTCCAGTGGCCCCGGGGGGGCGCCGGCGGGCAGGAACCGTTGGATGACGCCTTGGGCCAAGGCGTCAAAGCCGAGTTGGCGGCTGAGCGCGAGGGTGATGCCCAACGAGGCGACGCAGAGGAGCCATGCGGGGAACATGGCTGCGAGGACCGACGCGATGGACGCTCCCAACGGCCTGAAGACCATGAGCGTGGCCACGATGCGGATGAGCATGACCCAGCCGCCGGTCCACAGGGCGATGCCGACGGGGCTGGGCGCGGCCACGCCGGCGGCGAAGGAGACGGCGAAGAGTCCGACGCACTCGACGATGCTGAGCCAAGTGAGGCGGCTGAACTCGCCCTTGGCGTTGAGCAGGCTGGCGGTCACGCCGTAGGTGATTCGCCACGGGTAGAAGAGGCCCAGCACGACGAGCGTCAGCACGGACGGAGTGAACTTCTCGCTCCACAGGAGGTTTTCGAGGGGCGCGAAGATGCTGGCGAGGCCCATGGTGGCGACGCTGCCGACCATCATGAGCGAACGGAGCGCGCGGAGGGTGGCCTGGGCCTGGCGTTCTGGCTCGGCGCCGAGGCGTTGGAGCACGGGGGTGAGGACCACGGAGGAGTTGAAGGCCAGCAGCACGCCGATCTGGGCGGTGATCTGGTAGGCGAACGAGTAGTACCCGATGATCTCGCTGTCGCCGCCGAGGATGCGTCCGAGCACCAGGAACGGGGCGTAGTCCATGCCGAAGTTGGCGAGCGAGGCGAGCATGAGCCAGAAGGATGCGCCGGCCCACTGACCCCAGCGATCGATGCGAGGGGCCCGGACCCAGACGGCGTCGCGCGTCAGCCACCAGAGGCACGCGGCATCGACGAGGCAACAGACGACGGCCGACCACGCGAAGCTGTTGACACCCAGCCCCGACATGACGAAGGCGATGAGCGACGCCTGGCGGGCGATGCCGGACACGGTGGCGATGGCGCTGACGGCCTTGAAGCGAAAGTCGAGCCGCAGGCGGCAGTAGAGGACGCTGGAGACCGAGTTGGGCAGCAGCGCGGCGGCGAGGATGATCAGCAGCCACGAGAGTTCCTCGGCCTTGTAGAACGTGGCGAGCGGGCCCGCGAGAGCGACCGTGACGAGGAGGATCACGACGTTGTAGCTGATGCCCATCCAGAATGCCTGGCCGGCGTTGTCCTCGTAGGCGTCGCGGCCACGGTGCATCAGGATGTAGCCGGTGCCGGCGTCGCGACAGACGGTGAGGAACCCCGAGATGGCGATGGCGGTGGAATAGAGGCCGAACTCGCGGGCGCTGAGGACCAGGCCGACGACCCACTGGGAGAGGAACGTGGTGAGCCGCGCGAAGAGCGTCGCGAGGGTGAGCCAGGTCATGCCCGCGCCGACGCTGGCGCCGATGGCCCGGGTCGGGGGCGGGGTGGTGTCGACGGGATTGTCGTCTGAGTTGGGCTGCATCGAACCTGGCTGCCCCCTGCCGCGTGACGATGGTATCTGAGATCGTGGCGTGCGTGAGTCGTCAGGCCATGGCGTCGGCGAGGGTGCGTCCTTCGACGGCCTGCTGCCTGGCGCGGGCGAGGGTCTCGAGCAGACGGACTCCGCCGGGCGACTTGACGCGTTCGGCGAGGTTCGAGGCCATCGCCAGGATCTCGGCGAGTTGAATGGAGCCGGGCGGGCGGGCCAGCGAATACGACGACCCATCGCCGCCCTCGGCGAGGCGGTGAAGCAGTCCTGCGCCGGCGAGTTGATCGAGCATCTGGGAGGCGGAGGCCTCGTCGAGGCCGGTGGCTTCGGCGACGTGGGCGTGGTCGCTCGGGCGACCTGCGGCGAAGCGTTCGGCCACGGCGGTCATGACGAGCACGAACGAGGCGGGATCGACGTGGCTGGCCTGGCGACGGGTGCCGTGCTGCTCGACGAGCAGGCCCAGGGCGACCAGGACGGAGTGGGTGAGGCCCTGACGCTTGGCGGCGCCGTAGGCCTGAAGCGCGTGGGTGACGTGCAGGCCGAAGAGCACGACGATCCACGTGACGTAGACCCAGATGAGGAACATGGGGAGCAGGGCCAGCGCGCCGTAGAGCGTGGTGTATCCCTTGGAGGAGGTGACGTAGAGCCCGAATCCCTGCTTGGCGAGTTCCCACAGGCCGGCCGAGAAGAACGCGCCCACGGCGGCGGGGATCAGGCGCACGCGGGTGTTGGGCACGACGCAAAACAGCGTCATGAAGAGGGCGGCGCTGACGATGATCGAGAAGCCCGAGGCGATGATCTTGGCGAGCCAGGTCCGGGGCGTCGGGGTGTCTGCGGCGGCGGTCGGGGTCGCGACTTCAGACTCGCCGACGGGCGAGGGCTCGCGTGCGGGGGCCGAGGCATCATCGGCGAGCGGCGGCGACTCGGACGGCGGCGGGCCGCCTTCATCGATGCCCACGGCCTGCTTGGCGTAGGTCATCGCGGTGTTGATGGACTTCTCGAGGTGGCTGGGAATGCTGAAACTCGCGACGAGGAAGAGACTGCCCAGGGTGAGCAGGGTCCAGTACTGCGTGATGCGGCGAGTCCACGAGCGGCCGCTGGGGGCGTTGCAGATCTGGTTGAAGGCCTCCTCGATCTCGACGAGCATGGAGATGGCGGCGTAGATGAGGGTGCCCAGGCCGACGAAGCCGACGATCTCCCACTTGAGACCGCGGACGTTGTTGACCATGTCGCCGATCCACTGATCGAGGCGACCTGCGCCGACCGCGCCCGACGCCCCGGAGGAGGGGACGTAGATCTGGCTCAGGCCGGCGAACTGGAGGACCTTCTCGATCCAGCCGCGGACTTGTTCTTCCTTGGCGAATGTGGCGGTGAAGACCAGTCCGACGACCAGGACGGGGATGATGCCGAAGATCGTGCGGTAGGAGAGGGCGGCGGCCATGCGCGTCAACTGACTGCGCTTGATGCCGATGAGGCAGAGTTGGGCGGTGTGGACGACCTGCCGCAGAATGCCGGGTTGGACGACCGAGGGGGCGGTGGATGGAGTGGCCATGGACGAGCGCTCGATGGCGGGCGTTTAGCGAGAACGGGGACCGGGGCCGCGACGGGAGTCGGGTCGGCGGGGGGCGGAACGGCCGCGTTCGCCCGACTGGATCGGCTTGCCGGGGCGGCCTGGCCTGCCGGGGCGGCCACCCTTTCCGGGCGGGGGTGCGGCCCGAGATGACTCGCGCGGGGCGGACGGGGACCGGTCGGGTCGTTCACGTCCACGCTCGCCGCGGCTCGTGACGGCGTGATCGCGACGATCACGCGGATCGCGAAGTTCGCGAGACTGGAGCGCGGGGCGAGGCCTCGGTTCGGATGGGCGTGTCGCGACGGGCGGGGGAGTCGGCGCGGCGGCGAGCGGGCGAGGGCGGGGCACGAAGCCGCCACGGGGGCGGCGGAGGAGTTGGATCTCCTCGCGGGTGAGTTCTCGCCAGCGGGCGGGGGCGACGCTGCTGAGGGTCAGGCCGCCGATGCCGACGCGAACGAGGCGTTTGACGGGCATGCCAAGGAACTCGAGGATGTCGCGGAGTTCGCGGTTGCGGGCCTCGAGGAGGGTGACGCGGACGATGGTGTTGGCGCCTTGGTGGCGAACGAACTCGAACTCGGGGACGGGGCCGATGGCGACGGGACCTTGGGTGCCGTCGTCGCGGGCTTCGCGTTTGCGGACGCCGCGGAGCTTGACGCGGACGGCGTCGAGCATGGGTTGATCGACGCGTCCCTTGAGGAGGGCCTCGTAGGTCTTTGGAACGTTGAACTTGGGGTGGGTGAGGGCGTTGGCGAGATCGCCGTCGTTGGTCATGATGACCAGGCCCGCGGACTCGAAGTCGAGGCGGCCGACGGGGAAGAGCCGGGCCTTGGCGGGGTGATCGACGATCTCGGCGATGGTGGCGCGATCGAACTCGGGCTCGTCGGCGGTGGTGACGAGCATGCGTTCGGGCTTGTGGACCATGAGGTAGAGCTTGCGTTCCGGCGGGCGGAGCGGGCGGCCGTCGACGAGGATGCGATCGGCGTGCGGATCGACGAAGACGGGGAGTCGCCTGACGACTTCGCCGTTGACGCTGACGCGGCCTTGCTCGATGAGATCCTCGCAGGCGCGGCGGGCGGCGACGCCGGCGTCGGCCATGACGCGTTGGAGGCGGACGCGGGACTCGTCCTCCTGGGGTGGGCGTGCCTTGGTTCTTGCCATGGTGAGGACGGAGTGTAGTGCCCGCGCCATCGCCTTGGCGGGGGATGGGTCACGCCCGTGCAGGGGATGCCAAGATGGGCGTGAGCGTTCGCGGTGGCCGACATGGGGAATGCGTGGAACATCACCCCCACAACGCGACCGGCGGCGACCTTCCGGAGGTGCAGACCATCGAGCAGCGGCTCGGCCGCGTCTTCGTGGCCCCGCGGGTGGTGGACCAGCACGCCTTCGAGCAGTTTTCCTCGACGCTTCGCGAGTTGATGCGCGATGCGGCGACGCACGGACGGACGCTCCTCTCGGCCACCAACGACATTCGCTCGCTGGACGTGCACGTGAAGGAGGCGGGGAGGGAGTTGCAGGGGTCGCTGGAAGCGGCGTCTCGCGCCCTGCCGCAGATCGACCAGCGGCTCGCGAAGGCCGAGCAGGTGGCGTCGATCGTCAACAAGGACGTGGCGGCGCGGCTCGAACAACTGAAGAACCTCGCCATCGACCAAGAGGCGATCACCGCCTCGGTGCGGCGGCAGATGCAGTCGATCGTGGAGCGGGTGACGCGCGAGGAGACCGAGGCCTTCGCGGCGTCGATTGCGCGGCTCATGGAGGAGCGCGTGACGCATGCCCGAGAGGCGTGCGAGGCGGCGGTGGAGAACGCAAGGGGCCGGCTGGAACGGATGCTCGCGACGGCGCAGGAGCGGATCGAGGCATTGGCGTCGGTGCACGCGGAGACGTCGCACCGCATGGACGCGGCGTCGGAGATGATCGACCGGATGGACGAGGCCCGCCGGGCCATGGAGCAGACGGTCAACGCCATCACGTCGCGACTCGAAGCGGGCGCGACGGCGATCGACCAGCGCGTGGCCGAATCGACGCAGGAGGCCGAGCGACTGCTCGACACGACGCGCGAAGAGCTCGCGACAGTGGCGCAGCGGGCGCTGGAGCTCAAGGAACAGGCTTTCGACATGACCGCGCTCAAGGAGACGGTGGCCGACGCGATGGACGCCATCGCCAAGGGCACCGACGTGGCGCTCGAACTTCGCGAACTGACGGCGCGCGGGTCGCATCAGGGCGAATCGCAAAGAGCGGCGGTCGAGAAGCTCGACAAGCTGCTGGGCGAGGCGACCATCGTGAGCACCGGCCTCTCGAGCATGGTGCAGCGCGGCGACGTGATCGGGCGAGGGCTCGACACGCTGATTCGCGAGGCCGACAAGCGCAAGTGAACGACAGTCGCGCGAGGCGGACGCGTCGAGCAAGGTGCATCGCGCTCAGGCGTGGCGGCCCATGTAGGCGTTTTTCACCTGATCGCTGGCGGCGAGCTCCGCGGCCGGGCCTTCCATGACGATGCGGCCGACCTCGAGCACATAGGCGCGGTGGGCGACCTTCAAGGCCATGTGGGCGTTCTGCTCGACGAGCAGGATGGTGGTGCCGCCGGCGTTGATCTCGCGGATGATGCGGAAGATGACCTGCACGATCTGGGGCGCCAGGCCCAGACTTGGCTCGTCGAGCAGGAGCAGGCGGGGGCGGGCCATCAAGGCGCGGGCCATGGCGAGCATCTGCTGCTCGCCGCCGGAGAGGGTGCCTGCGCTCTGGCGGAAGCGTTCCTTGAGGCGGGGGAAGAGGGAGAGGGCCTTCTCGCGATCGGCGTCGATGCCGTCGCGATCGGAGCGGACATACGCGCCGAGTTCGAGATTCTCCTCGACGGTCATGTTGGGGAAGACGCCTCGTCCCTCGGGCGACTGCACGAGGCCCATGCGGACGATCTCGTGGGGCGGGCGGCTGGCGATGGAGGTGCCGTCGTAGACGATCTTCGACCCTGCGGCGGGGCGGACGAGGCCGGAGATGGCGCGAAGGGTGGTGGACTTGCCCGCGCCGTTGCTTCCGATGAGCGTGACGATCTCGCCCCGGCCCACGCGAAGGCCGATGCCGTGCAGGGCCTTGATGGCCCCGTAGGAGACGGCGAGCGATTCGACCTCAAGCATGCGTGCCTCCCGCGGCGGGAGCGGGCTCGTCGTCGACGGCGCCGAGGTAGGCCTGGATGACGCGAGGGTCGGCCTGCACGTGCGCCGGGGTGCCCGAGGCGATGGTGCGGCCGTAATCGAGCACGGTGATGCGCTCGCAGATGTCCATGACCAGGCCCATGTCGTGCTCGATGAGCAGGATCGTCACGTCGAACTCGTCTCGCACTCGCCTGATGAGCTTGGCGAGTTCGACCTTCTCCTGCGGGTTCATGCCCGCGGCGGGCTCGTCGAGCAGCAGCACCTTGGGGCTGGTGGCCAGGGCGCGGGCGATCTCGAGACGACGCTGCGCGCCGTAAGGAAGGTGGCGACCCTGCTCGGCGGCGCGGTCGTGGAGGTCGAAGAGGCGGAGCAACTCCATCGCCCGTTCGGTGATGGCGGCTTCCTGGCCCAGGCAGCCAGCGGTGCGGAGCACGCCCCCGAGCATGGAGTACGTGACTCGCACGTGGCACGCGAGCTTCACGTTGTCGAGCACGCTGAGCTCGCCGAAGAGGCGGATGTTCTGAAAGGTGCGGCTGAGCCCTTGGGCGGCGATGCGCGAGGGGCGAAGGCCCACGAGCGACTGGCCGTCGAGGACGATGCGCTCGCCGACGCCGGCGTCGGGCCGATAGACGCCGGTGAGCAGGTTGAAGCAAGTGGTCTTGCCCGCGCCGTTGGGGCCGATGAGGCCTTGCAGATCGCCCTTGTGGAGTTCGAGCGCGAAGTCGGTGACGGCCTTGAGACCGCCGAAGGTCTTGCTGACGTTGCGAACCTCGAGGATGGGGGCTGAGGCCTTGAGGGTCATCGGCCCGCCCCCTTTCGCTTGGAGGCGCCCAGCAGCCAGTCCCACGCGGCGCGCTCCCAGACTTCGTGAACGCCCAGCAGGCCCTTGGGCCGCACGAGCATCATGACGATGAGCGCGACGGCGTAGGCGACCATTCGGTACTCAGCCACGCCACGGAGGGCCTCGGGAAGGATGGTGAGGATGATGGCGGCGATGACTGCGCCGGAGATGGAGCCCAGGCCCCCGAGCACGACCATGATGATGATGTCGAAGCTCTTGACGAAGCCGAGTTCGGCGGCGTTGAGCTGCACGCCCACGGTGTGGGCGAAGAGCGCGCCCGCACAGCCGGCGAGGAAGGCCGAGAGGACGAAGGCGCGGATCTTGAAGCGGGTGGTGTCGACGCCCATGGCCTCGCTGGCGATCTCGTCCTCGCGGATGGAGATGAGGGCGCGGCCGTAGGAACTGTTCTTGATGCGCCACGCGAGCAGCAGCGTGACGAGCACGAGCAGGTAGACCCAGAAGAAGCTGGTGTAGAAGGGAAGGCCGCTGAAGCCCAGGCTGCCGCCAAGGGAACCGGCGAGCTTCCAGGCGGGGGTTTGGGCGATCTCCTCGGGGTCGTAGAGGACATCGCCTGTCTGCGACTGGATGAGCACGCGGACGATCTCGCCGAAGCCCAGCGTGACGATGGCGAGGTAATCGCCCTTGAGGCGAAGACTGGGGAGGCCCACGAGGTAGCCACAGAGGGCGGCGACCACGCCGCCCGCGAGCATGGCGACCAGGAAGAGCAGGTCGTGGGGCGTGAACCAGGGCGCCTCGCGGCCGACGAGCATGCTCGAGAGCACGCCCCCGGCGAGATCGGGGTTCCCGGCGATGCGGTAGGAACCGTAATAGACGATGGCGGCGGCGGTGTAGCCCCCCACTGCCATGAATGCGGCGTGGCCGATGGAGAACTGGCCGGTGAAGCCGTTGACGAGCGTGAGGGAGACGGCCAGCACGATGTTGATGCCGACATCAACGATCATCTTGGCGGCAAAGTCCCAGCCCAGCGTGGTGATGAGGAAGGGCTTGAGGATGACTTGGGCGAGGATGGCGACGGCCACGCAGGCGAGGAAGGGGAGCACGCCGCGGACCAGCGACCACGCGGCCGGGGGGCCGAGTTGCGAGGCGCGGGATGAGAGACTCCAGGCCATGAGTGGTGCGGAAGGGGGGACGGATCAGACCTTCTCGACGGCGGTGCTGCCGAGGATGCCGCCGGGGCGGACGAGCAGGACGAGGATGAGGACGCCAAAGACGTAGACGTCGCGGAGTTGGGGGATGAGGTAGGCGACGCCGAAGAACTCGAGCAGGCCGATGAGGATGCCCCCGAGCATCGCGCCGCGGATGTTGCCGATGCCCCCCACGACCGCGGCGACGAAGGCCTTGAGGCCCAGCAGCACCCAGACGGTGTCGGCGGTCTGGCCGAGCTTGGTGTACTTCTGGGCGTAGAGGAAGCCCGCGGCGGCGGCGAGCATGGAGCCAAGCACGAAGGTGAAGCTGATGACGCGATCAACGGGGATGCCCATGAGGGCGGCGTTGCGTTCGCTGAAGGAGACGGCCCGCATGGCGCGGCCGATCTTGGTGTGGAAGACCAGCCGGTCGAGGGCGAGCATGAGCACGATGGCGGTGCCCGCGGCGATGACGTCGAGGAGGCGGATGCGGACGGGTTGGACGGTCCAATCAGCGTCGGGAGAGGGGCGGCTGCCGCCGATCTCGGCGAGGACGGCGTCGGGGAGGAGGGAGGGCATGCCTTGGGGGCGGGTGCCGAACATCCACTCGAGTTGGCCGAGGTTCTGGAGGAGGAGACTGATGCCGATGGCGGTGATGAGGACGTTGAGGCGTGGGGCGTTGCGGAGGGGCTTGTAGGCGACGCGTTCGAGGGTGAAGCCCACCAAGCCGCAGGTGAGCATGGAGCAGATGAGGATGGCGCCGCCACCGACGATGCTCCAACCCGCGCCCTGGAGGACGCGAGCGGCGAGGGCCATGCCGGCGCAGGCCCACGCCCACGTGACGCCGAGCAGGAGGGCCCGGGCGGATTCGGAGAGGGGCCGGCCTTGGAGCTTGGGGATGCCCGCGACGACGAGGGCGACGAAGGTCGCGCCGCCCAAGCCATAAAGGACCCAGACGGGGAAGGGGGCGGCCTGGATGCCTGCGGCGGCGGGGTCGAGGTCGTTGTAGCCGGCGAAGAGGGCGGTGGCGTAACTGATCCATGCGCCCAGCACGAAGATATCGCTGTGGGCGAAGTTGATGAACTTGAGGATGCCGTAGACCATGGTGTAGCCCAGCGCGATGAGCGCGTAGAGACTGCCCACGGCAAGGCCATCCATCAGGGTTTGGAGGAACTTTTCGAGCACTGTGAAGGGCGGATAGTACCCCCGGGCTTGCTCGTGCGCCCGGGGCGGCGGCCAGTGCGCCCGCGGCGGGGCAGGGCCTAATCTGGAGTCCATGGGTCGACGAGTGCGACGCAAGCGAGATGGGCGCAGGCCGCCGGCGGGATCGGCTCCGGGCACGCTGCCTCCTTCGGTGGAAGGCGCGAAGGTGGCGATGCGTCTGACGGCGTACGGCCCGTCGGGGCTCGTGGAGAAGGAAGGGGCGACGGTCGATGCGTTCCGTGCGTCGCTGGCGGACCCCACCCGCGAAGTGACCTGGCTGGACGTCGACGGCGTGGGCGACGCGGCCTTGCTGGAGGCCATCGGTCAGGCGGCCGGATTGCACCGGCTGACGCTGGCGGACATCGCGAACACGAATCAGCGGGCCAAGGTGGAGGATTACGGGAGTTATCTCTACGTGGTGCTGCGCTCTCCGGGCAAGACGAGCGGGAACGGGCGGATCGTCGACTGCGAGCAGATCAGTCTGTGCCTGGGTCCCCGGTTCGTCATTTCCTTCCAGGAGGAGCACAAGCCGGGCGACTGCTACGGCGAGGTGAGGACACGACTGCGCCAGGAGCGTGCGCCGTTGCGGAGTGCGGGGCCCGACGCGCTGCTCCACGCCTTGATGGATGCCTCGATCGACGCGTTCTTTCCGCTGCTGGAGGAGATCGGCGAGCGGCTCGAGGCCCTCGAGGACCGATCGGCGGTGGCGATGGGACCGGGGACCATCCGCGAGTTGCACGATCTGCGGCGGGAACTCATCACGGTGCGCCGGGCGGCGTGGCCGCTGCGGGACGCGACGGGCGCGTTGATCCGCGAGCAGTCGCCGCTGATTCGCGAAGGGACGCGGCTGTACCTGCGGGATGCGTACGACCACCTGGTGCAGGTGATGGATCTTGTGGAGACAAGCCGCGAGTTGGCGACGGGGCTGATCGAGATGCACCTGTCGCTGGCGAGCTTCAAGCTCAACGAGGTGATGAAGGTCCTGACGATCATCACGACGGTCTTCATTCCGCTGTCGTTCATCGCGGGCATCTACGGGATGAACTTCGACACGAGCCATCCGGCGAACATGCCCGAGACGCGGTGGGACTACGGCTATCCGATCGTGCTGGGGATGATGCTGGCGATCGCGACGGCGATGATGTGGGCCTTCTGGCGCAAGGGGTGGCTGGGGTCCCGTGATTCGTGAGGCGGGGGGCGAAGCGTGAGCACGTTGTTGATTCCGGTGGCGATCGACCCGGCGGGCGTCGCGTGCGTGCCCGAGTCGGCGCGGGCGGGCGTGACGTATCGGTGTCCGGCGTGCCGTTCGGCGTTGGTGGTGCGATCGGGGGGCCGGCGGACGCACTTTGCGCATCGGGCGGGCGTGTGCCCGGGGGGCGAGGCGGCGGCGCACCGGGCGGCGTGTGCCGCGGCGGCGGGGTTGGGATCTGGCGAGGCGGCGTTTGAAACGACCTGCGCGGGGTGCTCGCGCCGTCACGTGGTGGCCGTGCCGCCGTTCGACGAGGCGGTGCGCGAGTTCACGCTGCCCGGCGGGCTGCGGGCGGACGTGGCGTTTCTTGAAGGAGGGCGGGTGCGACTGGTGGTCGAGGTGTGTCACGGGAACGCACTGGACACCTCGCGAATGGACCGGATGGGGAACGTGCCCTGGATCGAAGTGGCTGCGGCGGAGGTGCTGGGCGGCGAGTCGCCGTGGCGGGCGATGCGTTCGCGGGGCGTGGGCACGTGCGGGCGGTGCGGGGAGGGGCGAGGGGGCGTGAAGGAATGTTGGAACTGCGGGGCGGCGGGTGGGTGCGGGTGCGGGGTGGAGGGCGTGTAGCTGCCTGAAGCGGGCCAGACGGTTGTGCGAATCTGTCGACGATCGCACGCGAGGCGTTCGGGAGGCAACAATGGGTCCGACGCCTCATGGACGAGCCCCTGATCGATGACGTTTCGTCGAGTTCCCCGCCGCTGGACGAGGCGGTGGCCGATGCGTTGCGGCGTCACTGGGGGTTCGAGTCGCTGCGGCCGATGCAGGCGCAGGCGGTGCGGGCGGGGCTCGAGCGGCGCGATTCGCTGCTCGTCATGCCTACGGGGGGCGGGAAGAGCTTGTGCTTTCAGTTGCCCCCGCTGCTGCACGGGCGTCTGACGGTGGTGGTATCGCCCCTGATTGCGCTCATGAAGGATCAGGTCGACGGGCTGACGCTCAACGAGTATCCGGCGGCGTGCCTGCACGGGGGCATGGAACTGGATCAATCCAACGAGGTGCTGAGACGGATGGCGGCGGGCGAACTGGCGCTGCTGTATCTCGCGCCCGAGCGGCTGCTCCAGCCGTGGATGCTCGCGAAACTGGCGGCGTGCAACAACCGTCACGGCCCGTGGGCCTTCGCCATCGACGAGGCGCACTGCATCAGCCAGTGGGGCCACGACTTTCGGACCGAGTATCGGCGACTGGCGGAGTTGCGGGAGGCGTTCCCGCACGCGGCCTTTCACGCCTTCACGGCCACCGCGACGCCCAGGGTGCAGAGCGATATCGTGGCGCAGCTCCAGTTGCGGTCGCCCGAGGTGATCATCGGAGGGTTCGACCGGCCGAACCTCACGTATCGCATCGTGCCCAAGGTGGATCTGCCCGAGCAGGCGGCGGAGATCATCCGTCGCCACGACGACGGCGCGACGATCATCTACACCATCTCCCGCAAGGGGGCGGAGGAACTGGCGGCCTCGCTGGTGCGAAAGCGGATCAAGGCCGAGGCGTATCACGCCGGGCTCGATGCCGAGGAGCGGCGGCGGGTGCAGGAGCGGTTCTCGTCGGAAGAGGCGGACGTGGTGGTGGCGACGGTGGCCTTCGGCATGGGCATCGACCGCAGCAACGTGCGGTGCGTGATTCACGCGGAGCTGCCCAAGAGCATCGAGCACTACCAGCAGGAGACGGGGCGGGCGGGCCGCGACGGGCTGCCCAGCGAGTGCGTGCTGCTCTATTCGGGTGCGGACGTGATGCGCTGGCGTCAGGTGATGCAGCGAGGGGCCGAGGAGCAGGGCACGCCGCCGGAGGAGTTGCGACGTCAGTTCGGGTTTCTCGACGAGGTGCAGCGCTACGCCACGGCGGGGCGTTGTCGGCACGAGTTTCTGGCGTCGTACTTCGGGCAGCGATACGAGCCGCCGACGCCGGGGTCGTGCGGGGCGTGCGACGTATGCCTGGGCGAACTCGACACGCTGCCGGACTCGACGGAGGTGGCGAGGAAGATCCTGGCGTGCGTGGCGCGCATGGCACAGCACACGCCGGACCTCTCCTTCGGCGCGGCGCACATCGTCAGCGTGCTGCGGGGGAGCAAGCAGGCGAAGGTGATCGAATACGGGCACGACACGCTTTCGACGTACGGACTGCTGCGGGCGATGGAGGCCTCGACGCTCACGAGCTGCGTGAACCAACTGGTGGACATGGGCTACCTGCGGCGAACGGAGGGGATGTACTCGACCCTGATGCTCGCGGGCAAGGCGTGGGACGTGATGCGCGGGGGCGTCGCGGTGCAGTTCGCGACGCCCAAGGAGCCGGCGGCCCAAACGGCAGGAGGCGACGCCTACCACCAGGGGTGCTTCGAGATGCTCCGTCGGCTTCGGTCGGAGACGGCGAGGCAGCAGGGCGTGGCGGCGTATCTCATCTTCTCCGACGCCTCGCTGCAGGCGATGGCGAGGAGTCGTCCGACCAGAGCCGACACTTTCGCGTCGATCACGGGCGTTGGCCAGAAGAAACTCGAGGAGTTCGGCGAGCGGTTCTGCCTCGCCATCGCGGCGTATGCCTCGCAGGTGGGGCTGACGACCAACGTGGGCGGAACGACGGGCGCGAAGCCCATCGCCGCGGCGTCCAAGCGGCGCGAGCCGGCGCGGGGCCGCAAGGCGGATTCGTTCGCCATGCTCGCGCGGGGCATGAACGTCGACGACGTGGCGAGGGCCACGGGGCTGGCGCCGAGCACGGTGTGGGACCACCTGGCCGAGTACGTGACGCAGGAGCGGCCCGCGACGGTCGCGCCGTGGATCGACTCGCACGCCTACGAGGAGGTCGTGGTGACGGCCCGGTCGCTGCGGGGCGAACACCTCAAGCCCATCTACGAGCGTCTCGAGGGACGGGTGGGGTATGGACAGATCCGCGTGATTCTCTCGCATCAGCGGGCGCACGCGAAGGAGTGAAAGGCATCGTGGACGAGCGACCGTTGCGGCTGACGACGGTGACAGGCCCCACGCTGGGGGTCTTCGAGGTGGCGCGAGGCGCGAGAGCGGCCATCGGACGTCTGCCGGGCGGCGAGATCGTGCTGCCCGACGAGCGGGTGTCACGCAGGCATGCGGTGATTTCGCCACGGGGCGAGGGGTGGACGCTGGCGGACGAGGGGAGTGCGGCGGGCACCTTCCTCAACGGCGTGAGACTGGCGAAGGGCGACGCGTTGCCCCTCATTCACGGCGATCTGGTGCGGATCGGGCCGTGGACCTTCCGGGTGGGCATCGGGCCGCCGGAATCGTCGACGATGACGGGCACGCTCGACGACATGTCGTCGGCGATGCAGCGACTGGTGAGGGTGGGCGGCGCGCAGGCGACCAGCGCGGGGCGACGACTTCGATTGCTCACGCAGTGCATCGCGCGACTGTCGGCGGCGCGCGACGAGGGAGCGATGGCCGCGGCCGCGCTCGAGGCCGCGATGAACGGAACGGGCTTTGCGAGGGCGGCGTTGGTGACCCCGGGGCGGTCGGGCGGGGAGGCCATCGAGGTGGTGGCGAGCCGGCGGAAGGACGAACGCGATGTGTCGCCCCTGACCTTCAGCCGCGCGTTGATCGTGGCGGCGAGCGGGATGGGGGGCGAGGCGGGGCCTTTGCCCGGGACCTTCGTGCTGTCGGACGCGTCGCGTCCTGTGACGAGCCACAGCATCATGGAGTTGGAGATCCACTCGGCGGTGTGCACGCCGGTGATGCTGGGCGACCTGCTGTGGGGCCTGCTGTACCTCGATGCCAGGGGCGGGGAGGCCAAGGCGGCGAGGGACGAGGCGGAGTACTGCGAAGCGGTGGCGACATCGCTGGGGCTGTCGCTGGCGAACTTGCGTCGGGACGAACTCGAGCGGCGGCACCTCGAGTTGATGTCGGAGCTGCAGGCGGCGCGGGAGGTGCAGGAGGCGATCGTGCCGCAGGGCCGGGGCGTGTCGCGGGGGCTCGAGTATTCGGTGCGGATGGTGCCTGGGCAGTTCGTGGCGGGCGACCTGTTCGACGTGATGGAGTTGCCCGGCGGCGCGACGGGGTTCCTGATCGGGGACGTGACGGGCCACGGGGCGGGGTCGGGGATGATGATGGCGATGACGCAATCGCACGTCGCCGCGTTGCTGCGTCAGACGGGAGATGTGGTGGCGAGCGTGCGCGGGGCCAACGAGTATCTCGCGGCCAGGGCGCAGGGGGGCAAGTTCGCGACGCTGTGGCTTGGGCTGCTGGAGCCGTCGGGACTGTTGCGGTATGTCGATGCGGGGCACGGGTTGTGGCTGGTGCGACGGGCGGGGGGCGAGGTGGAGCGACCGGAGGCACGCGGGAGCGTGCCGCTGGGGATCGACGCGGATTCACCCTTCGAGGAGGAGCGGCTGGAGCTTGGGGCGGGAGACAGGGTGGTGCTCTTCAGCGACGGGGTGACGGAACAGCGGGACGGCACGGGATCGCAGTTCGGCGTCGAGCGGCTGGCGGCGACGGTGCGGGAGGGCGGGGGCCCGGAGGCGGACGTGGCGACGACATTCGAGCGGCTCTTGGCCTTCGCGTCGGGCGGGGTGCTGGACGACGACGCGACGGTGGCGAGTTGCCTCGTGCGAACCCGCTCCGGGGCGTGATCTCGCCCCGCGAGGCGGCCGTACGATGCGTGGCGGATCGCGACGCGGAAGCCACGGCCAACGCGGAAGCCACGGGCGACACACCAAGGAGTCTTCGATGCAATCAGGCAACCCGGCCCTCAAGCACGACGCGTTCGCCCCTCGCGAGTGGGGCGGGATCATGAAAGACCTTCAGCGTGCGGAGGCCACGTCGCGTCCGGGCGTGATGACGCTGCAGGGCACGGCGATCAAGACGGGGATCCTGCTGGGCTTGTGCGCCACCAGCGCGTTGGTGGCGGCCAACGCGATCAAGGGCGGGGCGAGCCCGACGCCGTGGCTGCTTGCGGGCGCCATCGGCTCGCTGGTGATCGGGCTGATCCTGTTCTTCTCGGCGCGGCTGGCCCCGTTCCTCGCGCCGCTGTACGCCTTGCTGCAGGGGGCGTCGCTGGGGGCGATTTCGCTGCTGACGGTGGCGAGACTGGGGCCGGGCAATGAAATGATCGTGACGCAGGCGGTGGCCCTGACCTTCGGCATCTTCATCGCGATGCTGGGGTGCTACATGACGGGGGTGCTGCGGGCCACGCCGGCCTTCACGAAGATGATCGTGATCGGCACGCTGGGCGTGCTGCTGACGTACTTGGCGTCGATCGTGCTGGGCCTGTTCGGCATCACGATTCTCGCGCCGCTGCACGGCTCGGGCATGATCGGCATCGGTTTCAGTCTGGTGGTGGTGGCGTTGGCTGCGTTCAATCTGGTTCTCGACTTCGACATGGTGGAGAACGGCGTCAGGAACGGCTCGCCCAAGTTCATGGAGTGGTACGCGGGCTATGCGTTGCTGGTGACGCTGGTGTGGCTGTACATCGAACTGCTGCGGCTGCTGGCCAAGCTCAACAGCCGCAAGTGACTTGCGAGCGCGACGGGAACGGGGGGTTTGGTGGGGTGGCAGAGCGGTTGAACGCGTCGGACTTGAAATCCGATAGAGGGCTTGTCCCTCTCGGGGGTTCGAATCCCCCCCCCACCGCTTGCAGCGTTTGTGGCGACGACGGGCGACGTGGCGGGCGACGTGGCGGCGGCGTCACGATCGCTACGCTTGGCGATCATGACCGACGCTTCGCTTCGTGCCGGGATTGTCGCCGAACTGGAATCGCTCAAGGCGATCCGCCATGACCTTCACGTGCATCCGGAGTTGGCGTTCCGCGAGACGCGGACCAGCGGGGTGGTGGTGCGCGAGTTGGAGGCGGCGGGAGTGCGGGTGAGGAGCGGGCTGGCGAAGGGGACGGGCGTGATCGGGCACTTGCCGGCTTCGAGCCCGGAGGGGAACCGGTTGCCGGCGCGGGCGTTTCGAGCGGACATGGACGCGTTGCCGGTGACGGAGGCGACGGGGCTGTCTTATGCATCGACGACGCCGGGGTTGATGCACGCGTGCGGGCACGACGGGCACACGACGATCCTGCTGGGGCTGGCGAGGGTCTTGGCCAAGGCCCACCGGCCGCGACCGGTGACATTCCTGTTCCAGCCGGCGGAGGAGGACGGCGGCGGGGCGCAGTACATGTGCACCGACGGGTGCCTGGCGGGCGAGGGGAAGGGCGGGTTGGGGACGCCGGTGGGCGAGGTGTTCGGGCTGCACGGCTGGCCGACGGTGGAGGTCGGGACGGTGGCGACCAAGCCGGGGCCGCTCATGGCGGCCACGGACGAGTTCACGATCACGATCAAGGGGACGCAGTCGCACGGGGCGTATCCGCACTTCGGGCACGACCCGATCGTGGCGGCGGCTCACGTGGTGGCGGCGATCCAGACGATCGCCTCGCGGAACGCGAGCCCGTTGGATGCGGTGGTGGCGACGGTGGGCGTGATCCGGGCGGGCACGGCGAGCAACATCATCCCGGCCCAGGCCGAGTTGGTGGGGACGATTCGCACGCTGCGCAGCGAGACGCGGGCGATGGCGACGCGGCGGCTTCGCGAGATCGTCACGGGCGTGGCGGCGGCGATGGGATGCGAGGCGATCGTGCGGCTGGAGGAGGGGTATCCGGTGACGCACAACGACGTGTCGCTGACGACCGAGGCGCTTCGAACGGCGAGGGCCGCGTTGGGCGAGGCGCGGGTGCGGGAGATCGAGGAGCCGACGATGGGCGGCGAGGACTTCGCCTATTACGGGCGGCACGTGCCGGCGTGCTTCCTGTTCCTGGGGCTCAAGCCCGCGGGGGCGTCGGGGTATCCGACGCTGCATCAGCCCGACTTCGACTTCAACGACGAGGCGATCCCGACGGGCATCGAGGTGATGGCGTCGCTCGCGCTGCGTTGACCGGCGTCAAGCGGCCCGCGAGATGCGGAACGAATGGGCGCTGCGGGCTCGGGCCAGCGAGTTCTCGAGCAAGGGGCGTTCGGCGTCGTCGTCGGCCGCCTGGAGACTGACGCGGGCCTGGTCGAACTGCGCGTGAACGGCGAGGAAGGCGTCGACGACGACGGGGTCGAAGTGGCGGCCTCGGCCTTCGCTGATGATGGCCACGGCCCGGTCGTGGGTCATCGGCGGCTTGTAGACGCGCTTGCTGGTGAGGGCGTCATAGACGTCGGCGAGCGCGACGATGCGGGCGGCGAGGGGAATCTCCTCGCCCGACAGGCGGGAGGGATAGCCGGTGCCGTCGAACTTCTCGTGGTGGCAGAGCGCGACCTGCACGCTCATGTTGAGCAGTTCGTCGTCGCCCACGTGCTGGCGGATGGCGATGAGCGTGTCGGCGCCGATGGTGGCGTGCAGCTCCATCTGGGCTCGCTCGTCGGTGTCGAGGGGACCGGCCTTGAGGAGGATGTGGTCGGGGATGCCGACCTTGCCGATGTCGTGCATCGAGCTCGCCAGCTTGAGGCGATCGATCCACGCGCGATCGATCTCGGCGTGCTTGGAGGCGAGTTGCGTGGCCAGCATCTCGCAATAGCGGCAGATGCGTTCCAGGTGTCGCCCGGTGTCGGTGTCGCGATAGTCGGCGAGCTTGGCGAGACCGAAGATGAGGCCGTTGCGGATGGCCAGGCCCTGACGCGTGCGGCGTTCGACCTCGCCCTCGAGCATCCGATTGAATCGCATGAGCGTCGAGTCGTAGCCGTTGACGATGAAGGTGAGGCCCACGCCCGTGATGGCCAGCACCAGGAGCACGGCCATGCCCGCGTAGAAGAAGACGGTGTCGGCGAACTGTCGCTCCGCGTGAGCCACCGCCGAACGGGCCTGAGACGCGATGAACTTGGCGCCAAGGTCGGAGTTCTCGAGCACGGCGATGTACGCGGCCTCGCCGAGCCAGTCGGCCTCGCCCACGAGCACCGCCCCGGGCCTGAGGTCGGTCAACGCCACGGTTTCGCGGCCGGGCAGCAGCGTGACGGTCGTGGATTCGAGTTGGCCGGGGCTCAGGTCCAACATCGGGGACTCTCGCCCCATTTCGCCGCGAGGGATGATCGCGCCCCCGGCGGCGGCGATGATCGCCATGTTGGTGCGGCCGGGGCGGTTGAGGTTCTGGGCGATGCGCTTGGCATCCTCCCACCCCTTGGTTCCCTCGCGGAGGGGAGTGTTGACGATCGCCGCGACCGCGTTCGACAGATAGGTCACCGCTCGCGCGTTCTCGTCGATCACCTGCGTGCGGATCTTGGTGACCAGCGAGGTGCGCGTGAACTGCATCGTGCCCCACCATCCCCAGCCCACGACCACGGCCTGCAGGGCGAGGATCGCGCCGATCAGGCTGCGACGGCTCCTGATGTGGAAGTACTTCTGGTATGGGAAGGACGACTGGGACACGTGCGTTCGACATCGGCCCGAACGGTCCACCCATTGAAGCCCCGCGGCCCGATGGACGCCGCGACGCCGTCACAGGCCGCACGATGCGTCCGCGCGTGCCCGGCGGTCGGGCATTTCGGGACGCAGCGAGCGTGAAGGCGACGTCAGGTCGGCCCGAGAACCTTGCGGACCAGGGCATCGGTACGCGGGATGGCGTCGATGAGCGAGGCGGGATCGAGCGTCGCCGCGGCGGGCAAGGGCGTGCCGTCGCGGATCGAGATGGTCTTGGCGTCGGAGTCCGCGAGGAGGCGTTCGCAGCGAGCCGAGAGGAGAAACGCCGCGAGTTGTTCGGCGAGCGGCCGCTGCGGGGCCTTGGCCATGATGGCGACGGTGTTGGGAATGATGACGGCTCCGGAGGCGGGCAGCGGCGATGCGCCTTCGGGGAGCGGGGCCGCGGGATCCTCGAGACGATGCTCGACGGGCCACTGGCGGTCTCGGGCGACCAGGGCGTCGTCGGAGTCGGTGAGGCCCACGTCGATCTCGGCTCGTGCGAGGGCCTGGACGACGGCGGCGTTGCCGTCGAGCAATCGCAGGCCGTTGTCGCGAAGGGCGATCAGCCACGCCTCGACGACCGGTTCGCCGTGCATGGCGACGAGCGCGGCCATGTGCATGCGGGTGGTGCCGAACTGCGGGCGGGCCATGCCGACGCGTCCCTTGTACCGGGGAAGGGTCAGGGCGGCGAGCGAGCGGGGCACGTCGGCGTCGCGGTCGAGGCCGGGATGGACTCGATAGGCGATGACGCGTGTGCGGAGGGCGTGGCCGTACCAGAGACCTTCGGGGCCGCGAAGATGCTCGGGCCATTGGCCGCCGAAGTCGGGAGCGGGCGACGGGCTGAGCAGCCCGAGGGAGGCGAGTTGCGCGGTGCCGAGGAGTTCGTTGGACCACCAGACGTCGGCGACGGGGCGTTCGCGTTCGGCGATCAGGCGTTGGATGAGGCCGGTGGTCTTGGTGGCTTCGGTGTCGGTGACGAGCCGCACGTCGATGCCGGTCTCGCGTTCGAAGGCGGCGACGACCTCGGTGGCGACTGGGGCATCGCAGGAGGTGTAGAGCGTCACCGACGGTCGCGAGCGGTCGGAACAGGCGACAAGCGTCATGGCAACCGCGGGTGCGACCAACAGCGCGATCAACCGCGGGGCGACGGGGAAGGACATGGCCGAGCGTATCGACCCGCGGGGTCGGACATGCGGCATCGCCGGCCCGGGTGAATCCCCGGGGCGGGCGACCTCGCGAACAGGACGGGGCGTTCTCCGCTACAGTGCTGCATCGTGAGCACGACGCCTGCCCTTGAGATCGACGGCCTTTCCTTCCGGTACGGGAACGGGGAGGGCGACTTTCGCCTTCACGTGAACTCGCTGCGACTGGAGCGGGGAGAGCAGTTGCTGCTGCGGGCGGGCAGCGGACGGGGGAAGAGCACGCTGCTGAACCTGATCGCGGGCCTGATGGAGCCGCGGGAGGGGCGGGTGCTGGTGGCCGGAGAGGCGATTCACGCGATGCGGGGGGCGGCCAGGGACCGGTTCCGGGGACGGACGATCGGCATGATCTTCCAGACCTTCAACCTGCTGCAGGGGTTCTCCGCGCTCGAGAACGTGGAAGCGGCGTTGCTGTTCGCGGGCGAGGGCGCGGGCGAGCAGCGGCGTCGCGCAACGGAACTGCTCAAGCATCTGGGTCTCGAGCGACTCGATGCGCCGGTGGAGCGGATGAGCGTGGGGCAGCAGCAGCGGGTGGCGGTGGCGAGGGCCGTGGCGTGTGCGCCGGCATTGGTGCTGGCGGACGAGCCGACGGCGAGCCTTGATCCGGAGAACGCGGCGAAGGCGATGGAGTTGATCCAGACGACATGCCGCGAGCGGGGCGCCGCGCTGCTGTGCGTGAGCCACGATCCGTCGATGTGGAGCCGCTTCACGCGGGTGCAGGACCTCTGAGCGAGCCGGGAGCGGACCATGACCGACTGGACGATCATCCTTCGATCCCTCTCGTCGCGCCTCTTCTCGACGGCGACGACGGTGTTCACGGTGGCGGTGCCGGTGGCGCTGCTGCTGGTGCTGCTGACGATGCGAGAATCGGGAAGGAAGGCCTTCGAACGCGGCAGCGGCGACATGCACATGCTGGTGACGGCGGAGGACAGTTCGCTGGTGGCCGTGCTCAACGGCATCTTCTACGCCAACCCGCCCCGGCGTCCGCTGCCGTTGGCGCGGTACGAGCAACTGGCCAAGCAGGCGCCGTGGGCGTACGCGGTGCCGATCCAGCAGGGCGACAGCTTCCTGGGACAGCCGGTGCTGGCGACCACGCCGGAGTTCTTCACGAAGTTCAAGCCCAACCCGGGCGAGCCTTGGGCCCTTCGCGACGGACGGTTCTTCGAGGCCAACTTCGAGGTGGTGCTGGGCGCCGAGGCGGCGGCCCGCACGCGGCTGCGGGTGGGCAACGTGATTCACCTGACGCACGGCACGGGATCGTCGCGCGACGGCGGGCACGTGCACGACGAGTTCGACTACAAGGTGGTGGGCATCCTCAAGCCCACCGGCGGCAGCCACGACCGCGCCCTGTTCACCAACCTCGAGAGTTCGTGGCTGATCCACGCGCTCGACCGCCTCGAGAAGGATCACGCCAAGGAGCAGGCGGCAGGACAGGCTCATGACCACGATCACGATCACCACGACCACGCGGTGACCGCGGCGGACCTCACCGACGAGGATCGCAAGATCACGGGCGTCTACCTGCGACTCGTGACCCGCGAGGGCTCCGACACGCCGGCGAACCTGCAGCAGGTCTTCGACCAGTTGCGACGCGACACGACCATCAACGTGGCGGCCCCCTTCTCGGAGATCCGCAAGCTCGACCTCATCGTCGGCAACGTCAACCGGCTCTTCGTGGCCGTGGCCGTCGCCGTGCTCGTCGGCAGCGGCGTGGCGATCATGCTGGCCCTCTACAACTCGATGGACCTGCGGCGGCGACAGATCGCGGTGCTGCGCGTGCTGGGCGCCAGCGGCGTGCGCGTCTTCGGATTGGTGGTCACCGAGTCGACGCTGATCGGCCTCATGGGTGCGGCGGCGGGGATCGTGCTCGGATGGGCCGGCTCGCACGTGGCGGCCATGTTCATGAAGGACCAGTTGGGCCTGGTGGTGCGGCCCGAACTCACCCCGGCCTTCCTGGTGCTGGTGACGGTGGGCACGGTGGCGCTTTCGACGCTCGCGGGCGTGATTCCGGCGATCAAGGCCTACCGAACCTCGGTGTGCGACCACCTGCGGCCGATCGGCTGAGCGGCCGGAACGTGCGAACGATTGCACCGGGTCGGCGGCGGGCAGGCGCCGCGGCCCAAGGAGTCTTGCATGCGGGCATTTTGGATCATCCTCTCGCTGCTGGCCGTGGGCGGCGTGGTGTTCAGCCTTTCGACGCTGATGAGCGGCCCGCCCGCGCCGCTCCCGCCGCCGCCGGCGGAACGTCCTTCCACCCCGCCGCCGCTCGAGTCGACGCCCGCCCCGACCTCCGCTCCGACTCCTGCGCCGGCCCCTGCGGCTGGGCCTGAAGCGGCCAAGGCCTCCGAACCCGCGGCCGTGGTCGAGTCGCCCACGGTGACGGTGCCGGAGCAGCCCGCCGCGGCTGGCGACCCTGCGCCGATGCCGACGACTCCGGCGGCCAGCGCAACCCCGACCCAGACCTCCCCGGCTGCTCCGACTGCCGCTTCGTCGCCCGTCGAGAGTTCCCCGACCGACACGGCCGCGGCGGCCGCGTCCACGGGCGAGAGCGTCGGGAAGATCGGCGCGTACGACGTGATGGCGGGGAAGGTGGAGCGCAAGGACGACGGCACGACGGTGCTGGACGATCGGTACACCGTCAAGGGCGAGGGGACACTGGAGAAGCCCTACGAGGTCACGTGGGAACTGCTGACGAGCGTGGACCAGGACTTCGACCCTCATTCGGGCAAGAAGAAGATCCCGCAGCGGATCGCCTTCCTGCACGAGAAGTACGTGAAGCTCGGGGGGTACATCGCCTTTCCGATGAACATGCAGCAGCCCCGAGAGTTGCTGCTGATGCTCAACCAGTGGGACGGGTGCTGCATCGGCGTCCCGCCGACGCCGTACGACGCGATCGAGGCGTCGCTCAACAAGACCGTGGTGGGCGACGACCGCTTCGCGACGGTGGGCGGCGTGGTGGGCAAGATGGGGATCAAGCCGTACGTGGTGGGCGACTGGCTGGTGGGCCTGTACACGATGGAGTTCGGCGACTTCAAGCCCTCCTTCGGGGACGACGGCGGCACGTGAGCGAGCCGGCCGGGGCCCAGGCCTTGTCGGCGGCGTGGATCACCACGCCGGTGGGCGTTGCACGGGCGTGGAGCGATGGTTCCGCCATCGTGCGTCTGGATCTTCTGGACGACCCGCCTTCCGGCCGCGAGGCGTCGTGCCCGGTGCTGACGTGGGCGATGCGGGAGTTGAGGGAGTACTTCGCCGGCGAGCGGCGGGACTTCACGGTGCCCACGGGAGGCGAGGGCACGCCCTTTGCCCGGCGGGTGTGGGATGTCTTGCGGACCATTCCATACGGAACCACGATGAGCTACGGGGCCGTGGCGGCACGGGTGGGCGTGCGGGGCGGGGCGAGGGCGGTCGGGGCGGCGAACGGTCGGAACCCGGTGCCGATCCTTGTGCCGTGTCACCGGGTGATCGGGGCGGACGGGTCGGTGGCGGGCTACTCGGGGGGGGTGTGGAGGAAGCGGGTGCTCTTGCGACTGGAGGGCATGGAGTCGGCGCCGGGGTGATCGCGTCGGGGCGCGGGTGGTCCATACGCTTGGGCCGACCATGTCAGAGCGATCCCTCCAGAACGATCCTGCCAGTCGCGACTACACGCCGGGGGCTGCGGTGATCTCGTCGGGGGAGCCGCCGCCGCCGCCGCCGCAGGGCCCGATGCTCTTCGAGGTGGCGTGGGAGGTGTGCAACCAGGTCGGGGGCATCTATCAGGTGCTTCGGAGCAAGGCCCCGCTGATGGTGCAGCGGTGGGCGGATCGGTATTGCCTGATCGGGCCGTACGACGCGAAGGCGGCGGCGGTGGAGTTCGAGGAGGTCAAGCCGCCGGCGTGGATCGCGAAGGTGATCACGACGCTGCGCGAGCAGGGGCTGGTGGTCCGCTACGGGCGGTGGATGGTGCCTGGGCGGCCGCGGGTGATGCTGATCGAGCACTGGCAGGGGCACGAGCGGCTGAACGAGGCGAAGTATCGGTACTGGGATCATCACCGCATCGAGTTGCCATCGCAGGACGGGCTGATCGACCCGGTGGTGACGTTCGCCGACGCGACGACGCGGCTGCTGCAGGCGCTCGCGGAGCACCGGACGGCGTACGCGAAGCAGAACTGGTCGAGCGGGGCCGCGCCGATCGTGGCGCACTTCCACGAGTGGATGGGCGGGCTGGCGATTCCCGAGGTGCGGCGGCGGAAGCTGCCGGTGTCGATCGTCTTCACGACGCACGCGACGATCCTGGGACGCTACATCGCCAGTTCGCGGGACAACTTCTACGACATCCTGCAGTATCTCGACGACGGCGCGGAGGCCAAGCGGTTCAACATCACGGCGCAGCACGCCATCGAGCGGGCGTGCGCCCACGGCTCGCACGTCTTCACGACAGTGTCGTCGATCACGGCCGAGGAGTGCGCGTGCCTCTTGGGCCGCCCGGTCGACGTGGTGGTTCCCAACGGGCTGACGATCGGCCTGTACAACGCGGGCCACGACCAGCAGCGGCTGCACGGCGAGTACAAGGAGCAGTTGCACCGCTTCGCGATGGGGCACTTCTTCCCGTCGTACTCGTTCGACCTCGACCGGACGCTCTACTTCTTCAGTTCGGGGCGATACGAGCCGAGGAACAAGGGTTTCGACCTGTGCCTCGAGTCGATGGCGAGACTCAACGCCGAGCTCAAGAGCGCGAACCTCGGCAAGACGGTGGTGTTTTTCCTGGTGTCGCGCCGGCCGACCAAGAGCATCAACCCGTTGGCGATGGAAAAACGCGGGGTGCTCAACGAGCTGGCGGAGGTGTGCCAGAAGATCACCGAGGGCGTGGGGCAGCGGCTCTTCGCGCGGGCGGCGGCGGGCGGGCGACTGCACCTCGACGACCTGATCGACGAGTACTGGATGCTGCGGTATCGCCGGGCGCAGACCGCGCTCAAGCAGCACTGCCTGCCGATGGCGGTGACGCACATCCTGGAGGACGACCAGAACGATCCGGTGCTGAACCAGATCCGGTATCTGGGGCTCATCAACCACGAGCACGACCCGGTGAAGGTGGTGTATTCGCCCGACTTCATCACGCCGACGAACCGGCTGTGGGGCATCGAGTACGACCAGTTCGTGCGGGGGTGTCACCTGGGGCTCTTCCCGTCGGCGTACGAGCCGTGGGGGTACACGCCCCTCGAGTGTGCGGCGATGGGCGTGCCGAGCGTGAGCAGCGACCTGGCGGGCTTCGGCCGCTACGTGCTCGAGACCGACCCGGGCAGCGAGTCGCACGGGCTGGCGGTGCTCAAGCGCCGCGGCCGCTCGTTCAACGACGCGGCGCACGACCTGACGCAATACATGATGCGGTTCGTCCGTCAGGAACGCCGCGACCGCATCGCGTTGCGCAACGAGGTGGACCGCCGCTCGTGGGAGTTCGACTGGTCGCGGCTGGGCCGGGCGTACCACGCGGCGCACGACCTGGCGCTGGGCCGGTTCGCGGCCGAGCACGGCGGCGAGGGCGTGGCGATGTTCTCCGCCTCGGGCACGGCGATGCGCTGAGCGCACGCCTTCGCGACGACTACCCTCGCCACATGGCCCCACCGATCACGCGGACCGACGCCCAGCGGCAGCGTCATCTCGAGCACCTCATGGACATCACGTCCCTGCCCAGCGTCGCCGGGCGCGAGCAGCGGGTGATCGCGTGGATCCGCAAGTGGCTGGCCACTCGCCCCGACCTGGCGTGCACGAGCGACGAGCACGGCAACCTCGTCATCGCGGCGGCCGCCGAGCGAGCCACGGATGCCCGTCCGGTGTACTTCACCGCGCACATGGACCATCCGGGCTTCGTCGTCGAGCGCATCGTCGCGCCCGACGTGGTGGAACTCTCGTTCCGTGGCGGGGTGATGGACGAGTACTTCGTCGACGCGGCGGTGGTGATCCACGACGAGTTCGACGTGCGACACGAGGGGCACCTCTTCGGCGATCCGCGTCCGGGGAGCAAGCCCGGCGGATTCCGTCACTACATGGCCGAGCTCCGCCGCCCGACGGATTCGGTGGCCGTGGGCGACGTGGCGACGTGGGACGTGGGCGCGGCCGAGGCGATCGACGGCCTGGTGCACACGCTGGCGTGCGACGACCTGGCGGCGTTGGCCGCGGCGGTGGCGGCGTACGACACGCTGCCCTTGGACCAACTGACGCAACCGGTGCGGCTGCTCTTCACGCGGGCGGAGGAGATCGGCTTCGTGGGGGCCATCGGGGCGTGCCGCTCGAAGACGCTGCCGGCGAATGCAAGGGTGATTGCGCTCGAGAACAGCCGCAGTTTTGCCGAGAGCCCCATCGGCGGCGGGCCGATCGTGCGGGTGGGCGACCGGCTGAGCATCTTCGCGCCCTCGCTGACGGACGCGGTGGCCAAGCGGGCCGAGGAGATCGCGGGCGGATCGAGCACGGTGACGGCGTCGCAGAAGCTGGCGGACCTGCCCCGCTGGAAGTGGCAGCGCAAGCTGATGGCGGGCGGGGCGTGCGAGGCGAGCGTCTTCTGCGCCTTCGGGCTCGAGGCCACGTGCGTGTGCCTGCCGCTGGGAAACTACCACAACATGGCGGACCTGCAGGCGGTGCAGGAGGGGACGTTCTCGGGCAAGCCGCGGGTGGCGAGGGAGTTCATCGCCGAGTCGGACTACCAGGGGCTGGTGGACCTGCTGATGGCGTGCGGGCTGTCGCTGCCGGAGAACCCGCCCTTTGCGCAGCACCTCGCGCTCTTCGAGCGGCTTTGGAACGACAAGTCGTGGGTGCTGCCGGAACTGCCGGGTTGAGGGTCGGCGAGCCCACGAGGGGCGAGGAGGGCGTGGGTCACGCCTCGATTGCGCGTTCGCTCGCCCAAGGGTCGCCCGCGGAGCCTGGCAGCGAACCTTGGCTCCCTGCTGATTCGCCCCGAAGCGGACGAGCAGCAAGGGCGCACGCCGCCCGGAGGGCGGATGCCTGGCGCGACGGGCGACCGAACCTTCGGAGCGGGTGAGGGAAACCCGGCGGAGACCGTCACTTCACTTGGGCGACCTGCGCCCACGCGTCGACGAGTCGCGAAGCGACAGGGCCGACCTTTCCTTCACCCACCGCGTGCGATTCGACGGCGACGACGGGAAGCACGCCCCAACTGCTGTTGGTGAGGAAGACCTCGTCGGCGTCGAGCACGTCGCGGATGGAGATCATGCGACGCGTGCACTCGATGCCTTCGGCGAGGGCCCAGTCCATCACCCAGCGGCGGACGATGCCGGGGAGCACGGGGCTGGGGACGGCCACGCCTCGCACGGGCGGGTCGTAGTTGTTGACGGGTTCGTCCTCGGCGGGGGGTTGGGGTTCGAGGCCCCCTTCGCCCAGCACGTCCTCCTCCTCGCCTCGCGCGATGGGGGTGACGAGTTCGCCGTCGGCGACGATGAAGGCGTTGCTGACGCAGCCGCCGGCGAGGTAGTTGGTGACCTGCATGACCAGCGCCTCGGCGGCACGCTTGCCCGCGGCGACCTGCAGTTCGCGCAGGCGAGGCCAGTAGTTGAGCGTCTTGTGGCCCTGAAAGGGATCGAGGGGATTGGCCTTCCAGTCGGCGATGGTGGCGAGCACGCCCCGTCGGAGCATCTCGGGCGGGTACTCCGCGGCAGGCTGGGCGTGGATGAGCAGCGTGGGCGCGTGCTCTCGCGGCTCGGCGCCCGCGCGTGCGGCGGAGAGGAGATTGAGGTCGCCCCCGGTGATGGTGAGACGGACGCGAAGCCGCTGGGCCTGGGCCTGCTCTTCGAAGGCGCGGTCGACGGTGCGGCGAACGGCGTCGGCCAAGGCGGCGGTGCGGAGATGCTCGGAAAGCGTGAGATCGCGTGCGCTGTCGGCGAGGCGTTGCAGGTGCTGGTCGAGATGCACGACGCGTGCGCCATCGCCCTCGCGGACGGCAAGGAGCGTCTCGAAGAGGCCCACGCCGTGCTGCAGGCCCGCGTCGAAGGCCCCCACCATGGCCTGGTCGGGCGTCAGGAAGGATCCGTTGAGGAAGACGGTGGACATGGCGTGTGGGTTCAGCGACGGTCGGAGGCGGGCGGACGATCCTTCGCCGGCACCGGGTCGTACCCGCCTTCGACGAAGGGATTGCACCGGAGAATACGGCGGATGGTGAGCCACGACCCGCGGCCGGGGCCCCACGCTCGCAGGGCGTCGATGCCGTAATGCGAGCACGTGGGGTGGAAGCGACACTGTCCGCCCATGAGGGGCGAGAGCAGCACCTGATAGAGGCGGATCAAGCCGATGAAGATGGCGGTGAGGCAGCGGGTCACGTCGCGTCCCTTCCGGCGCGGCGACGACGGCGGGCCCATTCCTCGCGGGCTTCGGTCGCCAGGGCACGAAGTTCGGCATCGACGAGGGCGAAGGAGATGGCGCGTGCGTCGCGGACGCCGACGATGGCGTCGAGGCCTTGGCCATCCAGCAGGGGCAATTCGTGCTGAGCGAGGCGGAAGGCCTCGCGAATGAGACGCTTGCACCGCACGCGAACGGCGGCATGGCCCACGCGGCTCGAGACGGCGAGCCCCAGTCGCCACGCGGGACGTCCGTTGGGCACGGCCCAGAGCATGAGCACGCGGCCTTGCTTGCGCATCTTGGCTGCGTGCACGGCCTCGAACTCAAGGTCGTGCTGCAGGCGACGGGCGGGCCCGAGCGTGTGGCGTGGCGGAGGTTGGTCCGGCGTGCTGGTCAATGGCGACAGGAGCGGCCGTGCTTGTGGGGCACCGGGCACGATGTGGAGGGCGAGCCGGGGCCGCACGAGGCACACGTGCCGAAGAGCACCAGTTCGTGCCCGTCGAGCGTGAAGCCCTTGGGGGCCAGCGAGGCGAAGTCGCCGGGGCAGCCGTCGACTTCGAAGACTCGTTCGCAGCGGCGGCAGAAGAAGTGGTGATGGTGGCCCTTGCCGGTGAGTTCGAAGCGGGGCGAATCGCCGGGAATCTCGACGGGAACGATGATGCCGCTCTCGACGAGGAGTCGCAGCGTGCGGTAGACGGTGGCCATGCCCAGGCCCTCGATGCGGGTCTGGGCGTGCTCGAGGATCTCGCGGGGCGACAGGGGCATGCCGGCATCGGCGATGGCGTCGCGGATGGCCTGTCGCTGGCGAGTCTGTCGCTCGGAGGGGGCACGCATGGGCGGATTGTAGTGGAGCGTGCCGCCGCCGGGGACGCGGGCGGGGCCTATCGACCGGTCGCAAGCCATGCCGCCAGTCGTGATGCGGCCTGCGCGCGATGGCTGAGGCGGTTCTTGTCGGCGGGGTCGAGTTCCGCGCCGGTGCGAGCGAAGTCGGGGGCCACGAGAAAGAGGGGGTCGTAGCCGAAGCCGTGCGTGCCGGCGGGCACGCGGGGCGGGAGGCCGATGCGACCTTCGAAGACGCCCCGGAAGTGGCGAACCTCCTGCTCGCCGGGCCTCGCCAGCGCGATGACGCAGACGAACCGAGCCCCGCGACGGTCGGCGGGCACGCCCTCGAGTTCGCGGAGCACTCGTTGGTTGTTGGACTGGTCGCGCTGCTCGCGAGTCATGCCGGTTTCGCGGCCATCCGTGCAGTAGTGCGAGGAGATGACGCCGGGCCGACCCGACAGGGCGTCGATCTCGATGCCCGAGTCGTCGGCAAGGCACTCGAGGCCCGTGGCGGCGGCGTAGGCCCGGGCCTTGATGGCGGCGTTGGCCTCGAAGGTGGCGCCCGTCTCGGCGGGTTCGGCGAACGGGCCGGGGAGGTCGCGCAGTCCCAGCAGGCGGATGGCAGGCACGGCGGGGCCGAGGATGGCGCGGAGTTCCTCGACCTTGTGGGCGTTGCCGGTGGCCAGGACGATGGTGCGTGCGGGGATGGTCATGCGATGGGCCTTCGCGGGATCGGGTATGCTTGGCTCACGATATGGCCACACGCAAGGACATCGCGACGGGTGCGGCGACGAAGATCGGGGCCTTGGCCCGAACCGAGTCGGCGCTCGTGGGCTTCGACGGGTTCATCGACTCGATCATCCACATGGTCGACGTGCGTCACGACATGAGCCCCTCGGGGTATGTGCGTCTCAAGACCATCAGCGCGTTCGCGGCGCGATGCGCCGACGCCTCGGGCAAGTCGACCAACATCGAGCAGGTGCTGCTGGAGGATCGCTTCGGGGGCAACGGGCCCTTGATGGCGGGCGGCTTGGCGCAGCTGGGCATGAAGGTGGACTATGTGGGCGCGGTGGGTCAGGGGCCTTCGCTGGCGCTGCACCCGGTCTTTGCGCCCTTTGCGGCGCGATGCCGCCGGGTGGTGCCGGTGGCCGAGCCGTCGACGACGGATTGCCTGGAGTTCGACGACGGCAAGCTGATGTTCAACAACACGGCGAACGTGCAGCAGGTGACGTGGGAGCAACTGGTGGAGCGGGTGGGGCTCGACTCGCTGCGGGCGATGGTGGATGAAGCCTCGCTCCTGGGCATCGTGAACTGGTCGCTTCTGGGGGGCGTGCCGGGGATCTGGCGGGGGCTGGTGCGCGAGGTGCTGCCTCGGGCGAGTGCGAAGGCGAGGAGGGTCTTCATCGACCTGTCGGACCCGGCGAAGCGGACGGACGGCGACATTCGCGGCGCGCTCGAGCAACTGCGGGAACTGGAAGCGGCGCCGGGCGTGGCCGTGACGCTGGGGCTGAACCTCGCGGAGTCGCAGCGGATCGCCTCGGTCTTGGGGCTGGACGTCTACGGCGAGGGATCGATGGCGACGTTGGGCCAGCGCGTGAGCCAGGCGGCGGCGGCGATTCGCGAGCGGCTGGGGCTCGACTGCGTGGTGATCCATCCTCGCGAGGGGGCGGGTGCGGCGGATGCAAGCGGCACAAGCGGCTGGTTCGACGGCCCGTTCACGGCGCACCCCAAGCTCTCGACGGGCGCGGGCGACCACTTCAACGGGGGCTTCGCCTTCGCGCAGGTGCACGGCCTGGCGCTTGAGGAGTGCCTGGCGACGGGGTGTGCCGTGAGCGGGGCCTATGTCAGAGACGCGGCGAGCCCGACTCGCGAGCGTCTCACGGCCTTTTTGGGCGACCTGCCCGGACCAGAGTGACCTGGATCGCCGCCGGAGGGAGTTGGCGCCGGTCGCGAATGGCGGAGTGACACCCGCAGGGGGCTGTCACGCGGGGTTCAGGCCACGGGTTGTGGCAATGGCGTCGGATCGAGTTCCCGCCACCGGGACTCGATGCCCGAGGCTTGGTCCGCCGCGAAGGTGGCTGCTCTGGCGATGAACCACCAGTGACACGCCAACCCGGCGAGCACAGCGAGGTGGAAGAGTTCGTGGGGCCTGACCACGCGATGCCAGAGCATGGGCCACTCGGTCAGTTCGACCGCCGCGCCGAGCGTGTAGATGATGCCGCCGAGGAGCAAAGGCCAGATGAACCGCACGCCGTAGCGGCGCCCAAGCGAGATCATGGCGTAGAGACCGAGCCACCCCATCGCGACATACGCGCTGATGCTGAGCCATGGGGGACAGGTCGCGAAGAAGGCCAGCTTGAGCGCGATCCCAGCGGCCGCGATCGTCCAGATGAGGCAGAGCATGCCCCACCGCGCGAGCCCGGCGAAGAGCATGGCATGGATGGGCGTGAAGGTGCCCGCGATGAGGATGAAGATCGCCGCGTGATCGAGGCGCTGCAGCATGTGCCTCCACTCGGTGGCCCTGGCCGAGTGGAAAAACGCGCTGCACGACAACAGCAGCACCGCCGACATGGCGAAGATCGCGAGACTGAGGCGCTGTCCGCCCCGGCTTCGCTTGAGCAGGTGCGGCGTGGCGACAGCCGCCACGACCGCTCCGATGAGATGCGTGGCACTGCTGACAGGATCGGCGACCCCATACAACGGGAATGGGACCGGCGAAGGCATGCGAGGACGTTAGCCGCTCGGAAGGTTTCGCTCGGTCAGGACCTCGCCAACCGATCGACGGATCGCCCGCTCCAAACACGTTCCTAATCGTCACGGGCAGGACTCGACACTCGCATCGTCGGTGCGCTATACTCGACCCCTCGAAAAGGCCGCCCACGGCCGGATCGACACATTCACGATGGGGCGGTAGCTCAGTTGGTAGAGCGCATCGTTCGCAATGATGAGGTCGGGAGTTCGACTCTCCTCCGCTCCACTTAGAAAACTCGGCTGAATAC
>CAIYWI010000141.1 GCA_903929885.1 uncultured Phycisphaerales bacterium | reverse complement strand
CACGCCCTCTTTTGCCCAAACCGTCGGCGACACCCTCTGGCATCGCACGCAATCGCTCGAATACCGCGAGGACGGCTCGGCCCTCTTCCGCTGCCGCGTCGCGGGCTTCGATGAAATCAGCTGGTGGATCCTCTCGCACGGGCCCAACTGCCGCGTCGTCGAGCCGCCCGCCCTCCGGGACCTCGTTCGCGACCTGGCCGCGCGCACCGCGGCTCTCTACTGACCCCCCGCGTCACCTACGCTTCCTCCCGATGTCCCTTCGTTACAAGTCGCGCCTCCTCACGCACCTCAAGCACGAGGCGTACATGCCCACGCGGCTGGGCGAACTGGCCAAGGACCTCAACATCCCCGCCGAGGAACTCGCCGACTTCACCGCCGCCGTGCAGACCTACGCCCGCGAGGGGCTCCTCGTCGTCGCGAGCAACGGCCACGTGATGCTCCCCACGCTGGCCGATGCGCCAAACGGAGAGATCACCGGCATCTTCCGCAAGAACCCCCGCGGGTTCGGCTTTGTCTCCCCCACCACCGCGTATCGCGAGGGCTCGGTCTTCATCGGACCCGAAGACGCGGGCGACGCCCTCACCGGCGACACGGTGCGATGCCGCGTGGCGAGAGAACGCGGCGGCGATCGCTTCGCCGGCACCATCATCGAGGTCGTCGAACGCAAGAAGTCGTCGTACACCGGCACGCTCGCCAAGCGAGGCAGCCAGTGGATCGTGATGCCCGACGGCAAGCAACTCACCTCGCCCATCGTCGTGCGCGACGCCGAGTCCAAGAACGCGCGCGAGGGCGACAAGGTGGTGCTCGAGCTCGTCGTCTACCCCGAAGGGGACATGCTCGGCGAGGGCGTCATCGTGCGCGTGCTCGGCGAGGCGGGCCGCCCCGACATCGAGACGCAGGCCGTCATCGCCACGTACAACCTGCCCGGCGAGTTCCCCGAGGCGTGCATCCAGCAGGCGCGCGACGCCGCGGCTCAGTACGACAAGGAGATCGCCGAGTTCAAGGAGAAGGGCGCGTCGGCGCTTCGCAACCGCTTCGATCACACGAGCGAGTTCATCCTCACCATCGACCCGCCCGACGCCAAGGACTACGACGACGCCATCAGCATCAAGAAGACGCCCGAGGGCTGGGAACTGTCGGTCTACATCGCCGATGTGGCGCACTTCATCCCGCCGGGCAGCCCGCTCGACATCGAAGCCAAGGATCGCGCCAACTCGTGCTACCTGCCGCGGCTCGTGATCCCGATGCTGCCCGAGATCCTCAGCAACGGCATCTGCTCGCTGCAGGAGAACGTGCCCAGGTATTGCAAGTGCGCGATCATCCGCTACGACCAGCAGGGCAAGGTGATCGGCGAGGCCGTGTGCCAGGCGCTCATCCACAGCCGCAAGCGGCTGACGTACCTCGAGGCCCAGGCGCTGATCGACGGCGACCTCAACGAGGCCCGCCGCCACGCCAAGACGCCCCCCAAGTACACCGACGAACTTCTCGAGACGCTCCGCGAGATGGACCGCTGCGCCAAGGCCATCCAAGGCCGACGCAACCGCATGGGCATGATCGTGCTCGACCTGCCCGAGTGCGTGCTCATCTACGACGACCACGGCCATGTCGTCGACGCCGAGCGCGAGGACGACGCCTTCACGCACAAGCTGATCGAGATGTTCATGGTGGAGGCCAACGAGGTGGTGGCGCGCCTCGCGGAGAAGATGCAGGTGCCGCTGCTTCGCCGCGTGCACCCCGAGCCCATCCCCGGCGACGTCGACGAGATGCGCAAGGTGGCGATGGTGGCGGGCTTCCGCATCCCGCGCAACCCCACCCGCGAGGAACTCCAGAACCTCCTCAACGCCACGCGAGGCAAGCCCGCGGCACGCGCCGTGCACATGGCCGTGCTCCGCACGCTGAGCAAGGCCGAATACTCCCCCGCGCTCATCGGCCACTTCGCCCTCGCCAGCGAGGCCTACGCCCACTTCACCAGCCCCATCCGCCGCTACGCCGACCTGACCGTCCACCGCTTCATCGCCGACTACATCGAACAGACCGACAACGGCACGAACCGCCCTCGCACCGACGTCGATCGCCTTGCGCTGGGCGAGGCCATCATGGGCCTCCGCCACACGCCCACCGAGGACGAACTCGTCACCATCGGCCGCCATGCCACCATGCGCGAGGTCAACGCCGAAAGCGCCGAGAAGGAACTGCGGTCGTTCCTGGTGCTCCAACTGCTCGAGAAGCACATCGGCGAGTCGTTCCGGGGCGTCGTCACCGGCATCAACAACCGCGGCATCTTCGTCCAGATCGACAAGTACCTCGCCGACGGCTTCATCAAGGCCGACGACCTCCCCGGCGACGTCACCCGCGGCTCTGGCACCCCCATGTGGCGCATCGACCAGAAGTCCGGCGCGCTCGTCGACATTCGCTCGGGCCGCAGCTTCAACTTCGGCGACCTGGTCACCGTCCGTATCGGCGCGGTCGACCTCTCACGCCGCCAGTTGGAACTCTTCATCGACGATGCCGGCGCGAGAGCCGTGGGCAAGACCAAGTCGGCCCAACTGGGCCGCAAGGACCCTGCCGCCCAACCCCCCGCCGGCCCCGGCGGCCTGACGCTGGGCCAAGGCACCGGCGGCTTCGGCCACGTCCAAGGGGGCGGGTTCAAGGAAAAGGATGTCCGAACGGGCGCTCAGAAGCGGTCGCAACGCAGCAAAGGCCGCGACCAGCGGAAGAAGCACCATCGACGCGACCATGATTGACCGTCGTCCGGCACGGGCCTCGGCGCTATAGTGACTGCGATCTCTTGTTCGCCACGACCGCGGGCAACTCACCCCACGTCGAAAGGTTTGAGCAGGGATGTTTTTCATCGCTGTCAGTCGTGGCCCCGCGCCACCGACATTTGCCAGTCACGAGTTGACCTCGTGGTCCCAGGGCACATTCGCCGAAGCCGGTTGGACGGTGCATGGTTGCGTCGACCCGCTCATGGGGCGGCTCGAAACGTCGCCCTTCGAGTTGATCTGCGGCGAGCATGCGCCGGGATCTGGCCCGCGAGTGCCATTGGCCACCGTGCGGTGCGACGCGTCGCGGATGATCATCTCGCTCCGCCGCGAACATGATTCGGGACGCACGATCCATCACCATGTCGCGCCTGATGGCACGCTGCTGATCAGCAGCCACCTGTCGCTGCTGCGACGCTGGGGCATCGCGTGGCGCGAGTCGGCGTCGCTCCTGCCCGAGTTGCTGCTCTATCGCCACGCCTGCGCACCGGGAACGCTCATCGAAGGCGTTCAGCAACTGGTCTGCGGCGACCGCGCCGAGGTGCGACTCGAGGGCGACCGATGGGTGCTGCGACGGACGCCGGACTACTCGCCGCCGTCGGCGAACCCGTCGCTCGCGGAGTTCCTCTCCGACCAACGCCAAGTGCTGCGACTTCGCGACGCCGTGACCTCGGCCGTCACGCGACCCGGCATCGATGTTGATTCGATCGGTTGCCTCACCTCCGGCGGCCTCGATTCATCCATCATCACGTCGATCCTCCACGCGCGAGGCGTCAAGGACACCTACTCGATCGTCTATCCCTTCGAGGACGTGACCACCGACGTCGAGTTCCAGTACGCCACCTCCGCCGCCGCCGCCATCGGCACGCGCCACGAAGTGCACATCCCTTCCACCGCCGACTTCCTGCACGGCACGATCGACGCCATCGACGTCGCCGAGCAGCCGACCATGCACCTGCAGAGCATCCTCATCCACCTGCTCTGCAAGGACGTGCTGTCGCGTCGGGGCTACCGAATCGTTCCCTGCGGCGAGGGCGCCGACGGTCTCTTCGGCGGCCGCCTTCAGCGCATTCTCACCGACTTCATCGAATCGCCGTGGAAACGCCAGGCGCTCGGCCTTCCCGGCGTGGCGGCAACCCTCCGCGCCATCTCGCGAAGCACCAATCGCTGGGGCATGATCGCGGACATCGCCGGACGACGCGTCGCCAAGGCCGGCGGCGTTCACGACCATCGTCACATCCTCTGGTCGTTCGCCATCTTCGGCGACCGCGACTGGATCCGCCGCCATTGCAACTGCACCGATGCCGCCATGCTCGGCGCGCGGCCGCTGGCCATCGAACCGCACGCCTCGCGCGACCTGCGCGACTGCGTCTCCATACTCGCGCTGCTCAGCGAATCATCCGAAACCCAGGCCATCTGGAGCAGACTCGCCGAGGCGCAAGGGATGTGCTTCACCTACCCCTATCTCGACAAGGCCGTCAGCGACATCGCCTACTCGATCCCGTGGGAAACCAAGCAACTCGGTCCCAAGCCCATGCTCCGCGCCGTGGCCCGCTCCCTGGGCCTCCCCGAAGCCATCGTGTCGCGACCCAAGGCCTCCTTCGACGTCAAGCCCGAACGATGGGCCGTGCCCGGCGGCGTCTTCGAGCCCCTGGTCGCAATCGCCGCTCCGGCCTTCGATGAATCCGCCCTCCGCTCGCTGCAATCGAGCTACGTCTTCAAGGCCCAGATGCTCTGGACCGTCATCAACCTCGCCATCTGGCGCCGGTTGCATGTTCGCGGCGAATCCGCCTCCACGCTCCATGCGGAACTCGACCGAGCCATGGGACACATGGGCGTCGATGCCGCCTACCGCGAACGCTCGAGCCGCGTCGCGAACGCGTGACTGATCCCCAAATGACACGGACCCGAACGCATGGTTCGGGTCCGTGGGGTCATCGTTGATCGATGGTCAGTTGCCGGCGGGCTTCGCGGGTTCAGGCGTCGCCGCCGCGGGCTTCTCGTAGCCGGAGATCTTCCGCAGCACCTGCTTGCGATCCTCCAGCGACATCGTGGCCAACTCGGCCTTCTTCGCGGCGATGAGTTCGGCCTTGGGAGCATCCGTCTTGACCGCGTCGGCACGCCATGCCGCGGCGATCAACTCGTTGTACGTCCACAGGTGCTCGAGGAAGCCCTGCTTGTAGATCGCGCCCATCGACTGCATCGTCGCCTTCTTCAACTCCTCGGGCGAGGCGCCTTCCTTGCGAGCAGGCATGCCCGCCTTCGTGTACGCCGTCGTGATCCGCGAGTTGAGCCCGAAGGTCTTGTCGTCGATGATCTGCCGGTTCTTCAGTTCGCTCGCCAGCGACGGCGTCGTCAGCGGCTTGGTCGTCGCGACCACCTGACCCACCGACGCCTTGTCGTTGAAGTCCGTCTTCTCGAACAGGCCCTGATCGATCCGCTCGACCAGGTCGAGGTTCTCGATCACGATCCGCTCCATCGACTTGCGACGCTCCGGGAAGAAGGCGTCGATCTTCGCCATCACGTCCGCCGTCACCAAGGGGTTGCGACGCAACGCCGCCAACTCCAAGGGCTCGGTGAGGGGAACCAGCACGCCCGAAGCATCCTTCTCCCACTCCTTGAAGGGCATGTCCGGAATCGGTTCGCGAGCCGGACGCGCTCGCTCGATCTTGGGCTGAGGCGGTGCCGCGGCCGCAGGAGGCGGGGGCGGCGGCGTCGGAGCCGTCGGAATCTCCTTCTCCGGCGCAGGATTCGTCGCCGGCGGAGGCGTCACGAACTGAGCCAGCGCCACCGACGAGCCCATCGACGCAACCAAAGACCAAACAAGCACTTGAGTACGGCTGAGTGTCCGCGTCTGCATGGGTCGGAGTCCTTGCTCAAACGGTCGAAAGCACCCGCCGCCGATCCCACGCGGGACCAACAGACAGGGGACCAAGAGTATTCGCTCTTGGCCCCCTTTGTTCGGACGAAATCACCCCGCGGCTGCACCTGCCAACCATCCACCCCGCCGGCAACGCCCCCTGTTCAGGCCTTGCGGCTGAACACGTAACGCCCTGCCGCAAAGTCGCCGACAACCGTGTCGCCGGGCCCGAACTCGCCCGCCAGGATGCTGCTCGCCAAGGGATTCTCGATTCGCTGCTGGATGGTTCGCTTGAGAGGCCGTGCGCCGAAGGCAGGATCCCACCCCTCGGTGGCCAACTCCAGCTTCGCCGCGTCCGTCAAGTCGAGCGCCATGTCGCGGTCGCGGAGGCGATCGCGCAGACGCTTGAGCTGGATCTCGACGATGGCGCCGAGGTTCTCCTTGCGCAACTGGTGGAAGACGACCACTTCGTCGATGCGGTTGAGCAACTCGGGCCGCATCAGGCCCCCCACCATCGTCATCGCGGCCTTCGACATCACTTGCGACACCTTCGGCGGCAGTCCCGCGGCCTTGCCGACCTCGTCGGCCATCATCGCCGCCGGACCTCGCTTGAGCATCTCGCGGATCGCGGCTTCGATCTCCCAGTCCTCCGCGCCGTCGGCGGCGAGTTCCTGAATCTGCGCACTGCCGTAGTTGCTCGT
>CAIYWI010000140.1 GCA_903929885.1 uncultured Phycisphaerales bacterium | reverse complement strand
GGTCGATCTCGCATGCCCGAGGTGTTCGCACCAACAGCGTCTCAAGACGGGTGGCGACGATTGTGATCGCTGCGGGCTGAGGATTCACGTAGTGCTCAAGGCCCGAGCGTGTCCGGGATGCGGCTACCCGCTCGATGGACTCAAGCATGCGGCGTGCCCAGAGTGCGGCATGGCCTGGACCCCGTCGGGGGAACCGGCGACTTCCCGGAACGCGTGAGGACGTCGGTTTCAGCGACTGAGTCGCTTGACCTTCACATCCATCTCCTGCGTGCTGGTGCCGGCTGTCCCCTTGTCGACGACGAGGCGTTGCTTGAGGGTCATCTCGTCGAGCATGTGGGCTTCGGTGTTCCACGCGGTGCGGCCGGCGTAGGCGCTGTCGCGGATGACGGGGGCGGGGCTGGTGGCCGAGGTGGGGGCGAGGTCGAAGAGGCCCTTGGTGTCGATGGTGGCGACGTTGCCGCGATGCGAGGAGAGGGTGTGGGTGGTCGAGAGTTTCATCCGACCCCACGGGGCGTCGATGGTGTCGTGCGTGGTCCACGACTCGCCGACCGATGCCTGCCCCGGGCTCTTCGATGAAGTGTTGACGGGTCCGAGGAGGTTGCGAACCAGGTCGGCGGCGTTGATCGAGGGCCCTGCGTTGCCAGCGGTGCCGAGCAACGCGGCAGGATCCATGGGCATGCCGGCATCCATCGAGGTGATGTTGCCATCCCTGTCCATCTCGATGGCGACCTTCAGGCCGGCGAGCGGGGCGAGGAGTCCGGCGAGCGGATCGTTCTTGTCCTTTGAGTTGGTGTCGAGGGTGAGTTGTTCCCCGTCGGGGGTCTTGATGGTGAGCGAGAGCGATTCGTAGACGAGGTCGAGCGTCGAACCTTGTTCCGGATCGACCTTGCGGGCGACGAGGGAGAGTTCGATGGTCTGCGACATGGAGGTGTCGACGGTGGCGGCGGGCGTGCCGGGCGTTGCCGGCGCGACATCCTTGCCGCGACTGGTCAGGGCGATCTTGAAGCGGTGGGGCTTGCCGACTTCGAACCTGGGGCGAAGGTCGATGGCCGGCCCGGTTCGAGGAGACTGGCGAGTCGCGGGTGCAGCGCCGCGATCGGGTTGAGCGAGGGCTTGCGGCAGTGCGAAGAGTGCGAGGGCGCCGGCAAGCGGGAGCAGTTTCATGCCACGATCATCGACATGATCCGGGTTGCGGCATGATCCTCGCGTGTCGCGGTCAGTGCCAATCGGCTTCCTTGCCCGCCATGCGAGCAAGCCGCATGAGCGCTTGGCGCACCGGCGGCATCATGTCGTCGAACCGGATGCCCGCTTCATGGGTGATCCACCCGCACTTCTTGGTCCACACGACGTGACCCTGGAGTTCGAGCGGTCCCTCGGGTGTCGAAAGCATGGTGGAAACCTTGGTTCCGATGGCCGGAACCCTGACGGTGCAGCGAACCCGCATGCCGCTGGCGGAAACGTCGAGGACGGTTCCGATGGTGCAGACGATGCTGTGGAGCCGCACGCGGCCGGCGCGGCGACCGTCGGCGTTTGCACGCCCCGATGCCGCTCCCCGGTCGCCGAATGGGAACTCCGCGGTCATGATGAGGAGCCATCGACTGGCGACTCGCGGATCTGGAATGATCCCCCGTGTCGGGTGCGATGAATCCGGGCGCCGGGCCCGCACAAGCGGCAGGGTCGGCTCACCCGCGTGGCGATAACCGCCAGACCATGCGTGTCGAGCGCGAGCGGCGCGGCGGCGGCCGTCACTTGGCCTGGCGATAGCGTTCGCGGTACTTCTCGGCGAGCTTGGTCTGCTTGTTGGAGAGATCGATGCGACGGCCATCGATGAACGCGGCATCGAGCTTGGTGACCACTTCGAGCGGATCACCGTTGGTGACGATCAGCGTGGCGGCCTTGCCGGGTTCGAGCGAGCCCACTTCATCATCGACACCCGCGATGGCGGCGGCGTCGAGCGTGATGCTGCGAAGCGCGATGTCGCGAGGGAGTCCGTAGGCGACGGCCATGGCGGCGTGATACGGAAGATTGCGCTCGTGGGCCGTGTCGTCGTTGTGGCTGATGGTGAAGGGGATGCCGGCTTGGTGCAGGCGAAGCGGGAGGGTGAAGGGTTCGTCGTAGGCCTCGTCGTCGCGGCGGGGCAGATTGTGCGTGCCCAGCAGGATGACGGGAATGCCGGCCTGCTTGATGATCGCGGCGCACAGGGGCGCTTCGCGACCGCCGACGAGCACGACGCGAAGGGCATGCTTGTTCGCGAAGGCGGCGACGGCGATGATCTGATCGACGGTGTTGGCGCGGATGAAGAGACGAGCTTGTTCCTTGCCCTTGGCGAACAAGGGACGCATGGCTTCCCAGCGGAGGTCGGCGGGAGCGGCGGCGTCGGCATCCTTGGCGGCGGCGTAGGCCTTGGCGGTCTCGATGATGCGATCGATGGCGTCGATGTCTCGCTTGATGTTGCGCTGCTGATCCTCCTCGCTCTCGTTCATCCACCATGCGGTGAAGGTGCGCATGTTGGGCCAGTTGAGCGACATGCCGATGGTGCGGCGGATGGCGAGGTCGGAGTTGGTCCATCCATCGAGGCGGATGACGCTGGGTTGGCCGCTGACGAGGCCGCCAGTCGGAAAGACGACGGCGGTCAGGATGCCGTTGGAGCGGGTGACGGGGATGAGCGTCGAGTCGGGGTTGACGGCGGTGGCCGCGACGACCTCTGGCGCGATGCGATCGGCCTCGGTGGTGTCGATGGACTGCGGCACGGCCTGGATCTCGGTGAGGCCCAGTTGCGTGTAGGGGCTGATGAGTCCCGGGTAGACGCGGCGCTCGCCCTTGGCGTCGATCACCTGCGTGCCTTGCGGAAAATCGGGGGCTTCGCCTGCACCGAGCGAGGTGATGCGACCGCGGTCGAAGAGGATCCACCCCCGCTCGATGGGTTCGCGCGAGACGGGGTGGATGGCCGCGTTGACGATGGCGATGGGCGCGGTCTGCGGCGGCGCCTTGATGGTCAGGTCCTGCGCCGGCGCTGCGAGCGTGGCGGCGGCGAGAGCGAGAGCTGCGAGGAGTGTGGTTCGCATGGGAGTGGCTCGGTGGAGAGGTCGGTGCGGGATCTCAACGCATGATGTCGCAGCCGCAGACTCCCTGCTGGCTGAAGTGACGGAAGTTGTGGAGTTCGATGTAGTATCGCTTGATGGCCTCGGACGCCTCGTCGATCTCGTCGAACGAGGCCTCGTCGCCGCCTTGGGGCGGCCTGGCGCGACGGCGGCGACCGCCTTCGGGCCGGGGCTGATCAGACGCCGCGGGCTTGGCGTCATCGGCGGCGGGCGTTTCCCTTTTCTTGTTGCCCACGAGGAGCTTCTGCACCAGTCGCATGCGCTCGCCCTTGATGCGTTCCCGCATGGCGGCATCCTGCTCGAGGGAGAAGAGGCGGCGGCCTTCCACCCATGTCGATTCGCAGCGGCTGAAGGCCGAGAGGGGCGGTCCCGACCAGAGCGCGAGGTCCGCGTCCTTGCCTTCCTCGATGGCACCGACGCGATGGTCGATCTTGAGTTGGCGAGCGGGGTTGAGCGTGACGTACTTGAGGGCTTCCTCTTCGCTCACGCCGCCGTACTTGACGGCCTTGGCGGCCTCGACATTGAGGCGACGGGCCATCTCGTTGCTGTCGGAGTTGTAGCTGACGACCACGCCCTGTTCGGCCATGATGGGGAAGGCCTCGGGGATGGCGTCCTGCACTTCGACCTTGTAGGCCCACCAGTCGGCGAAGCCCGACGCTCCGCCGGAGTGGTCGCGAACGGCGTCGGCCACCTTGTAGCCCTCGAGGGCGTGTTGATAGGTGCCGATGCGGAACTTGAAGTCGCGAGCGAGCAGGGCGAGCATGAGCATCTCGTCCTGGCGGTAGGAATGGCAGTGGATCAGTCGCTTGCCCTCGAGAATCTCGGCGAGCGGTTCGAGTTCGAGGTCGCGTCGGAAGTCGGGGCTTGATCGCGAGGCGATGTACTCGGCCGCGGCGGTGAAGCGATCGCGGATGAGCATCTCGACGCCCATGCGGGTGGCGGGATATCGGGAGTTGTCGCCGCCGCCGTTGGCGCGGCGGGGGTTCTCGCCGAGCGCGAACTTGATGCCGGGGAGGGCGCCGTCGAAGTGCATGTCCTGCGGGGAGTCGCACCCCCATCGAATGCGAATGGTCTGCGACTGGCCACCGATGGCGTTGGCCGAGCCGTGCAGTGAAAGCACGGAGGTGACGCCGCCGGCGAGCTGCTGGTACCAGTTGGCGACGTCGGGGTTGGTGACGTCACCGATGCGACATTCGGACGTGACGGCCTGACCGCCTTCGTTGACGCCGCCGCTGATGCCGGTGTGGGAGTGGCAATCGACGATGCCGGGGGTGAGGTGGCGGCCTTCGGCGTTGATGAAGACGCTTCGTTCACCCTGAGGGACGGCGACGGAGGGGTCGCCCGCGCCGACCATGGCGATCTTCCCGGAGCGGATGTAGACATAGCCCTTGGGGATGATGCCGGCGGGGCCGTTGGTCCAGATGGTGGCGTTGGAGATGATGAGGTGGGCGGGTTGCTCGGGTCGTTCGGTGAAGCCGTAGGGGTTGAAGGGAGTGGGAATCTGCTCGGGGATGTCGGCGATGGAGGGACCATCATCAGCCGACGCGTCATTGAAGCGAACGGCTTGGTAGGTGTGGGTTTCTCCGGCGGTGAAGATGCTGGTGCCGCGGATGGTGTCCTTGGCGGGGTCGAGGTTGAACGCGATGGAGAGCGTGTCGCTGGAGGCGCCTTCGCCGCCGAGCGGGGCGAGGTCGTGGGTGAAGGAGAGCGAGAGGACATGGTCGGCCGCGGGCTTGGCTGCGTCGGGTTGAGCGGCGGGTTGGGCGGCGGGCGCATCGGGCTTTGGTTGCGGCGACTTGGGCGCGGCGACTCCCTGGAACTTCACGTCCTTGGCCTTGATGACGACAGCGGCCTTGCCTTTGGAGGTCTTGGTGATGGTGACGCTGTCGGAGCCGATGGTGAGCAGGAGCGAGTCATCGTCCTTGCCTTGGGCCATGGGCTTGTCATCGAGCGTGGTGATGCGCCATGTGCCCTTGAACGGATTGAGTTCGCGACGGGTGGCCGTCCACGAGGCGTCACCGGCCTTGAGAGTGATGCGGGCGTGGGGCTTGGTCCACTCGACGGACCCGGCGAGCGTGGTGTCGCCGAGCGTGAATCCCATGGTCGACCCGTCGTAGGTCAGGGCTTGGGGATCGAGGGGTGCGACATCGGCGACGGTGGCACGACTGGCAAGATCGTTCTGCTCGTTGAAGGCGATGATGGGGGCGGCGTCGCCGGGGCGAGCGGGGATGAAGGGCCAAAGCCCGGCGAGGGACTGGGGGCGGCGGGTGGCGGTCCATTCGTATCGCTTGCCGGTGCCGCTGATGCCGATGCCGGTCATGATGGCGGGCGACGCGCCACCTTCGGCGGCGGCGACCATGGCCATCATGGAGCAGGTGCCTTCCTCGCCATCGAGGGCGTCGTGATCGAAGACGAAGCTGAGGCGACCGATGGCGGCTTCGACCTTGGAGGCCTTGACCTGTTTGCCGTTGCGATGGATGGTGATGCCGTTGTCGCGGTCGATCTCGAGGCGCCGGGTGATCGGCCGCGGGTCGAGGGGGATGGCGACGTCCCATGTGCCTTCGAACGAGACGGGGATGGTGGCCACTTCGTGCCAGGTGCCGTCGATCCAGACACCCCGGAGTTTGGAATCCTTGTTGTCGATGGTCTTGCCGAGTGCGGGGCCGTCGAAGACGGCGATGTTGGCAAGTTTGCCCTTTTCGAGCGTGCCCATGAGGTCGGAGGCGCCCAGCGTGGCAGCGGCACGGGTGGTGAGGGCTTGGATCGCCACGCCCTCATCGAGCCCATGGCGAACGGCCGAACGGAGGTTGGGCCAGAAGTCGCCACGGTTCTGCAGGCGGGCGGTCGTCAGGGCGAAGGAGATGCCTAAAGCATTGAGACGACGCGGGTTGGTGGGGGCCTGTTCCCAGGCCATCATGTCGCGGAGATCGGTGCCTTCCTGCTTGGCGAGCGTGCCGACATCAGGCGACTTGGGGTAGTTGAGGGGCAGGATGAGGGCGGCACCGGCGGGGATGCCGGCGGGACGGCGGTACTCGCTGCCACTGCCGAGGATCATGAGGCGGTCGAGGCGGAACTCGGAGGCGATGGATTGGATGCGGAAGAGGTCGAGTTCGGATTCGCTGTGGAAGAGCCAAGGGGTCTTGTAGAGAGGATCGAGGGCATTGGCGGGGCCGGAGAACGTGCCCGCTTGGCGGCGGGCGGCTTGCCACTGGGCGTCGCCGAGGGTTTGGCGAATGACGGCGATGGCGCCCATTTGGGAGTCGGGGTAACCACCACCGGAGGAATCCATCGCCACGGATTGGTACATGGCGTCGCGGTAGGCGGCTGGTTTGGCGCTGCTGACTTCGTCGGCGGGCTTGGCGAGGGAGGTGAGGGCGGATTGGCCGCGGAAGATGCCGCCTTTGGGGCTGATGGCCACGGCGGTGAAACCCAGTCGGCGCAGACTGTTGGCGGCGTTGTCATCGAGGCGAGGGGCGGCGAGGGCGGAGCGTTGCGGGGTGACCTTTGGGTTCCAGTGCTTGGCGGCCTCGTCGCCGGCGGGGGCGGGGACGTCGAGTTCGAAGCAGGGTTCGATGAAACCGGGGTAAAGGTGGAGGCCGGTGCAGTCGATCAGCCGCGGACCGATGGGGGTGCGGGGGGGCACGAGGGTGGGTGAACCGTCCTTGGCGGTGCCGGGTTCACCGGGGAGGATGGCAAGGATGCGGCCATCGCGGGCCAGCAGGGTGGCGTGTTCGAGTGGCGGGGTGCCTGGGGTGACGTGGATGGTGGCGTTGGAGAGCGCGACCCAGGTGGGATCGGCGCGACGCATCCCGTTGGGAGGCGGGGTGAGGGGGGAGGTCGAGGTGGGCTGAGCGGCTGCGGGGCATACCAGCAGCGAGCAGGCGGCGAGCGAGAGGAGTCGGCGGGCAAGCCGCACCGGGGCGCCTGGGTGGATTGTCATGGTGAGAGGAGATTATGGCGGCATGGCCGCGGAGGAGGCATAGCGCGGGGCGGGATGGGTGGAGAAACGCGGGGGCGAGGCGACGTGTATGAGGCGATGATCGAACGAGCCGCGTGGCCGTTCCGCGGCTTGGTCCGGGTTGGCGGCGGCGTGGCGGGGCTAAAGTCCGTGCTGCGGCATGCACGGGGCGTGGCGTCGTGTCTCTCGCGTCCCGACCGAATGAACCTCGCGACGGCTAGTCCGTCGCCAGCAGGAGTGTGCTTTCATGGCTGGAAGGAACCTTGGCGTGTTGTTGTCGGCGAGTGCGGCGGCGTTGGTGGCCGTGTGCGGCATGGCGACGCCGGTGCTGGCGCAGGATGGTCCTCCTCCTGGGTCGCGCGAGGCGAATCTGCCGGCCTGGGCGGATGTGAGCCGCGGCTTCGACAAGGTGGTTTCGACGGCCGACGGTCAGTCGCTGTACACGCTGTACAAGCGCGACCGTGACGGCGCGATGATGGCGGAGATGCCCAAGGGGTACGAGGGGCAGCGTCACTTCTTCGCGATGACGGTGGCGACGGGACAGGAGTACGCGGGCCTGCAGGCGGGCGACATCTACGTGTATTGGAAGCGGCTGGACAATCGGCTGCTCCTGATCGAGCCCAACACGGGCACGAAGTCGACGGGCGATGCGGAGAGCAAGCTGAGCGTGAAGAACATCTTCACGGACCGGGTGCTGCTGGACGTGCCGATCATGGCGATCGGGCCCGGGGGTCAGCCGGTGATCGACATGCGGTCGCTGCTGGTGGGTCAGGCGACGACCTTCTTCGGGCGCGAGGCGGGCGGCGCGTTGGGTCGTTTGGCGACGATCAAGAAGGCGAAGGCGTTCCCGGAGAACGTGGAGATCGCCTTCGAGATGCCGGCCTCGGACGGGCGGCTCAAGAGCTTCCACTACTCGATCAGTCTGCTGCGCGACAATCCGTCGTACAAGCCCCGCATGGCCGACACGCGCGTGGGCTTCTTCACGACGACGTATCGCGACCTCGGGAAGTTCACGGACAAGGAGAAGTGGGTTCGGTACGTCAACCGGTGGCACGTCGAGAAGAAGGATCCGAGCCGCAAGATGAGCCCGCCGAAGGAGCCGATCGTCTTCTACATCGACGCGGCGGTGCCGGCGCGGTATCGGCAGTTCGTGCGTGACGGCATCCTGATCTGGAACAGGGCGTTCGAGCGGATCGGCATCATCGACGCGATCGAGGTTCGCCAGCAGGACGCGGAGACGGGCGCGTACATGGAGCTCGACTCCGAGGACGTGCGGTACAACTTCATCCGGTGGCTGTCGAACGACATGGGCACGGCGATCGGACCGAGCCGCGTGAACCCGAACACGGGTCAGATCCTGGACGCGGACGTGATCCTGACGGACGGCTGGATCCGTCACTTCTGGACGCAGTACAACGAAATCATGCCGGAGTTGGCGATGGAAGGCCTGTCGCCCGAGACGGTGGCGTGGCTCGACATGAACCCGCGGTGGGATCCCAGGGTTCGGATGGCCGATCCGGCGGATCGTCCCGCGATCATGGCGGAGCGGATGCGTCGCGGGGTGATGCGGTATGGTGGCGTGGGCATCGGCGGTCAGGCCGGCGAGCACGGTTCCCGCCTGATGGGAACCAACGAGTTCGACGGCCTGGTGGGTCGCACCAGCCAGATGAACGGGTTGTGCCTTGCGAGTCGGGGCAAGGGCTACGACATGGCGTTCGCCCGCATGTACTTCGAGTTGATCGCCGACGAGCTCGGCGAGCTCGAGCAGGACGGCGAGATCCCCAAGGCCGTGAAGGTCGACGAGAAGGACGACAAGAAGAAGGACGACAAGAAGGAGGAGAAGGAGGAGAAGAAGTCCGACCTTCTCGACGGCATCCCCGATTGGTTCGTGGGTCCGTTGCTGGCCGACCTGGTGCAGCACGAAGTGGGCCACACGATCGGCCTGCGTCACAACTTCAAGGCCAGCACGCAGTACACGCTGGCGGAGATCAACAGCGATGCGGTGAAGGGCCAGAAGGCCTTCACGTCGTCGGTGATGGACTACACGCCGGTGAACTTCCCGGGCCCGGACGGCAAGCTCAAGGGCGACGTGGCGATGATCACCGTGGGTGATTACGACATGTGGGCCATCGAGTACGGCTACGGCTTCGGCGACCCCAAGGAGGTCGCCAAGCGTGCAGCCGAGCCGGGGCTCGATTACGGCACCGACGAGGACGTGGGCGGAAGCGATCCGTCCATCCAGCGGTACGACTTCACGAAGAACCCGCTTGATTACGCGAAGAGCCAGTTCGAGTTGGCGAAGTATCACCGCGCCCGCCTCATCGACAAGTTCGTGAAGGACGGCGAGAGCTTCGCCAAGGTGCGTCGCGGCTACGAGATCACGCTGTCGATGCAGACGCGCGCCATCACGATGCTCAGCCCGTGGATCGGCGGCGCGTTCGTCAACCGCGATCTCAAGGGCGATCCGGGCGCTCGTCCGCCGATCGTGGTCGTGCCGGCGGCGCAGCAGCGCGAGTGCCTGCGCCAGATCATCGAGACGTCGTTCTACGACGAGGTCTTCGGTCTCACGCCCGAGCTGCTCGAGAAGATGACCGTCGACAAGTGGCTCGACGGCGGCGGCATGGGCGATGCGCGTCAGGAGAACGCGTACAACGTCCATGATCGCATCGCCGGCGTGCAGGCCATGGTGCTCACCCGTCTGATGAACCCGACGACGCTGCGCCGCGTGCTCGACAACGAGTTCCGCACGCCCGCCGACCAGGACATGCTGACCCTGCCCGAACTGCTCGACACCGTGTCCACGGCGGTGTGGAGCGAACTCGAGAAGGAGCCCTCGGGCGGCTACACCGTTCGCAAGCCCTACATCTCGAGTCTGCGTCGCAACCTGCAGCGCGAGCATCTCGATCGCATGATCGACCTCACGATGCCCGCGACGGGTTCAGCCGAGGCCTCCAAGGCCATCAGCAACCTGGCGGTCTTCCGTCTGCGAGAACTGGCCAAGAAGATCGAGCAGATCGTGGGCGAGAAGGGCGACAAGGGTCGCAAGCTCGACGCCTACAGCCTGGCTCACTTGTCGGAGGCCAAGCTGCGGATCGAGAAGGCGCTTGATGCCCAGTTCATCTACAACCAGAACGGTGCGGGCGGTGGTTTCCCCTTCGGCATGATGTTCGGCCAGCCGGCGGCGGTCGAGGCCATCAAGCCGGTGGAGATGGACCCGGCGAAGGAGTAAGCCGCCGCACGCGGGCCAAGACCGCCCTCAGGCGATGACGCAACCCCATCAGGCCGCGATGCCCAAAAGGCGCCGCGGCCTGTTTTTTGGCCTGATGAAGGCCCTTGGCGCAACCGACAGGGGCGTGTGGACCGCATGTGGAGTACATGGCGGAGGCGCGCAGTTGCGCGGCGCGACGGGACTTGGCTTGGTTCCCCTGCCCGGGTGAACCGCCCCGCCGACGACGCCGGCGAGGCGCAACCGACATGCAAGCGACATCTTCTCCCGGTGCGCCGTTGTTGCAAGTCCATTATTGACAGGTATTTGCATCGTGACTTTGGCCTCCATCCACATGACGACAGGCCTTGTTACTACTACCACGAGTTGTTTTCTCTTGATGAGACAGAAGAAGAGACCCCACGGAGCGGCACGGAGGGGACCAACGGATGGTGGGGCATCGAGTCTTGCGTGTGGATAAGTCAGGATCGCGGGGAACGACCGGAACCGGGCTGACAGCGGGGGCACCAGACGGTGGCACGCTGGGCGACCAGGGCGTGGGCCAAGGCCGTGCCGCAGGCGAGGCAGGGGAGGCCTCGGCGGCCGTACACGCGGTGCGATTGGGTGGCGGAGCCGGACCGACCCAAGGCGTCGACATAATCGCGCAGCGTGCTGCCGCCTTGCGAGATCGCCTCGTGAAGGACATCGCGAATACAGGAGGCCAGGGTGTTCCACGTTTCGGCCTCGAGGCTGTTGGCGGGAGCGAGCGGGTGGAGGCAGGCCCGGAAGAGGGATTCATCGGCGTAGATGTTGCCGACGCCGGCGAGCACGGACTGGTCGAGCAGGACGGACTTGATGGGGCGTCGCGAAGCGCCCGCGGCGTGGGCGAGCATCGCGCCTTCGATGACGAGCGCGTCGGGCCCGAGCGTCTTCCAGGCGATCGAGCGGAGGCGCTCGATGGAGCGGACGGGACGAAGGCC
>CAIYWI010000139.1 GCA_903929885.1 uncultured Phycisphaerales bacterium | reverse complement strand
GCGGAATCGTTCGGCAGCGATCATGCGGGCGGCGCGAACTTCGGCTTCTGCGACGGCGGCGTGAGGTTCATCCGCGACACGGTCGATCCCGCCGTCATGAACGCCATGGCGACACGGGCCGGCATGGCCAAGGGCGGCCAGCTGATCGATCCGATCGTCCACGACAGCCCGTTCTGAGGTGTGATCACCGACGGAATGTCTGCGGCCGGCTCCTCATCAGGCAGTCGCAGGTCGGTCGCATCCGCCGTGCGTGGATCACCGGCTCGGGGGCGGCAACGGGATCGCTGCCGCCGCTTCGACGGCGGATTGGCTCCTCGCGGCGGCGAACGCTCGTCGACCGTTCGCCGACCCCCTTCGCCTTCACGCCCAGACTGCCGGCGCGTCGCTCCAGGAAAACCGACTCCGTCCGAGGATCAGAGCGTGCGAAGCTCGGTCGTGGCCTCGTTCGTGTCGCTGAGCGTCGTCAGGGCGATCTGCCGCGTCGTCCGCCAGCTCGCGATGACCGATTGTCCGGTGGTCCCCGAGAGTCGCTGATAGCTCGTGGTGAGCTGGATCGGCGCGACACGTGGGCCGAGGGGCTGGAACTCCGCGATGGGCATGGGGACCGCTTGCTGCATCGAGGGGGACGTCTCGAGGGCGGCTGGCGCCGTGTGCGAGTGAGCCGAGTGGCCGTGGCCGCCGGACATCAGGTCGTTCGGGTTCCAGACCTGGACGACGCCGGCCTGGGATCCGGCCTCGGGTGTGGTGACGACGTTGGCGAGGTAACTCGGCACCGTGCCTGGCGCGACGAAACCGATCGCGACGCGGGCGCCCGCCCGCGCCCCGCCACCCGGGGTGAAGGAGAAGAGCTGTGCGGGGGCCATGTGGGGGTTGTTGGCGAGCTGCTCACCGTCGAGCGCGACCACCAGCGGATCGCGCCCTCGCCCCGCGGACACGATCAGGTCGTCGAAGTTGTCGCCGTTGACGTCGCCGACCGCCACGTTGACGCCGGTGGGACAGCGACCTGGCAGGACGTCGGTAAGGGTGCGCACGAGCGCCCCGTCACGATCGAAGATCCGCACGACCGACCGGCCGGCGGCCCGCGAGCCGACGACGATGTTGGCCTCGCCATTGGCGTCGAGATCGCCCACGGCCAGGCTCACGCCGCCCCGCCGACCAGGAAACGCGCGGAAGCTGGCGGAGGGCCGCAGGGATCCATTGGTATAGACCCGCACGTTCGAGAACCCGGCGGCGGTGCCGACGGCCATCGTCTCGAAGAACTCCGACGCGCCGAGGGCCGAGGCGGTGACGAGGCCGCCGCGATACCACCTTCCGAACGGCCGGATCTTTCCGAGGGACTCGCCGTTGCCGTTGAGCACGACCGCGGAGGCCGGGCTGCCCTGCGACGTGCCGACGGGGAGGCGCAGACCCTCGGCCGGACCGAAGGCGAGCACCGGCGACATCATGCCGTTGTCCTCGTGCTTGAGGGTGTGGCAGTGGAAGACGTACTTGCCGGGAAAGTCCTTGACGACGAAGCGGATTCTGACGCCACCACCGTTGGGGATGTTGATGACGTCCCGGCCGGAGATGGAGGCGAGAGAGCTTTTCGCGGGGGGTGGGTCGATCGTCGGCACCACCTTTTCCCATGCGCCGGTCACGGTGTTTTGAACCTCCGTGACGATGAAGTCGCCCTGATGGATGTGGAAGGGATGGTTGGCGTTGTTGGCGTTGGGACCCGTGAGTTTGGGATTGGTGAGCGTCCACTCCTCGACGGTGCCGATCTGCATCTGGGGCATGACGCCATCGCCGAAGACCTTGCCGTTGATCAGGAAGCTCGGTATCGCGCCGGATGTAATCGAGAACTCGAAGGAGCGCGTCACATCGGGCTCCTGATCGAAGAGGGGATTCACCGGGCCGACATCGCCGAAGATGGGCGTCTCGGTGACGAGGTCACCGGAGACGACGATCGTGGCCAACGCGATGTACTGATTGTTGGCCGGGTTGTTCTGCCCGGCCCAGCCGTCGACGAGGTAGTAGGTGCCGGGCGTCGTCGGCGCCGTGACGGCCATGGTCAGGCGGTTGCCCGGCATGAGGAGCGTGGCCGCCGCGAGGTCCTGCATGCGGGCGGGATCTGCGGCGAGCTGCAGCGAGTAGGGCTGCACGAACTGGCCGTTGCCGTCCTGAACGAGCAGGGTGGCGTTCCACGGGTTGGCCAGATTGTCGTCGGTGATGGCGAGATTGAAGCTGCCGTGCGCGCCGATGGAGGCGAGGTTCCAGACCTGGGTCTCACCGGGCCGTAGGGTAATCGTCGGATTGACCTGGCCGTTGATGCGTTTTTGCCAGCCCTGATAGAAGGCCGTGTTGTATTTCATCCCGCCGTTGTAGGGCTGCAGCTCGAGGACATCACTCCCGGACGTCACCGGCTGGATATTGACCGCGGAGAGGCCCATCGAGACCTGCGTGAGCGTATCCTTGTACTGAGGCCACGGATCGAGTGGGTCGCCGACCTGGAGCATGCCCGCGAGTCCACCGTAGACCTGCGTGTTCGACGCTTCATGGCGATGAACGTGGTACCAGTTCATGCCAGTGGGGTGATCGGCCGGAATCTGGAAGGCGAATGGCATGCCCTCGCCGGGCCCGATCTCCCGCAGCACGTTGTCGCCGTTGCTGAGTGGCGAGACGTGGAGCCCGTGCCCGTGTGCATTCGTTTGGAATACGACGTCGGCGTTTTGGGCTGTGGGATCGACGATACCAGGCTGGTACAGGTTGTTTTGCACGCGGAAGTCCAGCGCGTCGCCCGGCTGCACCTTGAACAGCGGTCCCGGAAACTGCGCCGGATAATCCTGCCCATAGGCGGAGACCTGGTAGGCCATCGCCAGGACAGCGTCATTCAATGGACCCCCGCTGGTCGCCGTGGGGTTCGGTGAGTACACCTGCTGCCCGCCATACAGGATGGCATTGCTCCCCTGCTCGCCGGCGAGGCCGGCAGAGACCATGTTGACCGTGGCGCTCAGCACGCCGTTCTGGCTCGCGATCACCGGCATCTGCTGGAGCGGTTGCGACGGATAGATCGAGCTTGGGAAGAAGAAAAGGTTCGATGCCGCCAGCATCGAGCGTCGCTCGAGCGACTCGCAGGCGAGCGCGGCCCGCCTGCCGCTGTTCACTCGGCGAGTCGAGGCTCGCCGGCTTCGCCGCGAACGCATGGATGCTCTACTGGTCGGCATCGAGGATTCTCCGTTGGGGTCAACAATCGCGAATCGCGGGGAGGCTGCTGGTTGGACGTCGGATGACCGTGGGAGAGGATTCCGCCCACCCACGCGCCGAGGCTAACAGATAGGGGCATGGCAGGCATGCCCTGGCTTTCGAGGGGCGTCATGTCGTCGCGTCGCGACGACACCACGGCCGTCACGGGGCGGGGCGGGACGCCGTGCCGAGCTCGCGGATGCGGATGTTGCGATACCGCACGGTGCCGACGAGCTGGCCGTGGATCTGCAGG
>CAIYWI010000138.1 GCA_903929885.1 uncultured Phycisphaerales bacterium | reverse complement strand
GCTGAACATGCTCTCCTGCGTGGAGGGCTCGGGTTCCTCGTCCCGCGCGAGCACGGGGAGGATGATCGTCTCCTCGGCGCCGAGGCCGCCCGCGTGGCCGGTGTTCAGCGACGTGCTCAGGTAGACGACGGTGTCGATCCTGCCCATCGCCCGACCGGCGAACGTCGCATCGGGGCTCGCGCCCCAGAGGTTGCCCCCGAGGCAGAGGGCGAAGCGCATCTCGCCCCGGTCGGCCGCCTCCAGGCAGTCGAGCGTGTCGTAGCCCTTCATCGTGGGAAGCGTTACGCCGAAGTGTCGCTCGAGCCGGTCGAAGATCGCCTTCTTGAGCGTGGGCGTGACGCCCACCGTCCCCATGCCCTGGATGTTGGAGTGGCCCCGGATCGGCTGGAGACCCGCCCCCGGCCGGCCCACCATGCGGCGCATGAGGGCGAGGGCGGCGATCGCCTGCACGGTCGCCGCGCCATGGAGGTGGTGCGTGACGCCCATGGTCCAGGCGAAGACGGCCCGCTTGGCCGCGGCATACTGGCGGGCGAGGTCGTCGATGACGGGCTTCGCGACGCCGCTCTTCGCCACGATGTCGTCCCATGCGAGGCCGTCGAGCCGGGCGGCGAGCTCGGACCAGCCGGTGCAGTGCTCGCGGAGGAAGTCCTCGTCCACGATCGCGTCGTCCGGGGCGGCCCGCGGCGACTCGGCCTGCATCTCCCGCAGCCGCTTCATGATCCCGTAGACGAGCGCGAGGTCGCCTCCGACCCACGGCTGCACGTAGGTGCTCGCGATCTCGGCCCCGAAGAAGAGGGCCCACGGATCGCTCGGCACCGAGAAGTTCACGAGCCCGGTCTCGACGATCGGATTGACGACCACGACCTTTCCGCGTCGCCGTCGCACGGTCATGAGCGTGCGCATCATGCGCGGATGGTTGCTCGCCGGGTTGCCGCCGATGAGCATGACGAAGTCCGACTTCTCCATGTCGTCGAGGGAGATCGTGCCCGCGCCGCTGCCGATCACGCTCGCCAGCCCCACGCCGCTGGCCTGGTGGCAGTAGTAGGAGCAGTTGTTGACGTGGTTCGTGCCGTAGAGGCGGGCGAAGAGCTGCAGGAGAAAGCCCGCCTCGTTGCTCGAACGACCGCTGAAGTAGAAGAAGCTCTCGGCCGGCGCGGTCCGCGTCAGTCGCGCCGCGATCCGCTCCATCGCCTCACCCCACGGCAGCGGCCGGTAGTGCTGCGATCCCTTCTCGAGGATCATCGGCTGGACCAGTCGGCCCGAGTGCTCCATCTCCCGAGGCGAGAAGAGCCGCATCTGCGGGATCGAATAGGTCTCGAAGAACGAGGGCTTCACGGCGCCCTGCATGTCCGCGACCATCGCCTGGAACGACTTCTTGCAGACCTCCGGAAAGTGCCCCGCCTCGTTCACCATGCCGCCGGCCTGGCCCCCCATGCCGAGGGCGCAGGTCTTGCAGGCATTCTTCGAGCGCATGGCCTTCCAGAGCGCCCAGAGCCCGCCCGCCTCGCGGGCCTTCTTGAACGTGTAGAGCACGGCGCGCCAGCCGCCGCCGGTGGTCACCCTTCCCATGATGCAGCACGGCCCCTTTCGCAGGCGTTACGCCAGGCTCACCGTCACCGTCTTGTGCTCGAGGTAGGGCTCGAGCCCCTTCTCGCCGAGCTCGCGACCGAAGCCCGACTGCTTGAAGCCCCCGAAGGGCGCCGCGGCGTCGAACACGTCGTAGCAGTTGACCCAGACGGTGCCGGCCCGGAGCCGCCTCGCGACATCGTGCGCCCGCGCCACGTCGCGCGTCCAGACGGCGGCGGCCAGGCCGAACGACGTGGCGTTCGCGCGGCGGATCAGCTCGTCGACGTCCGAGAACCTGAGCACCGAGAGCACCGGTCCGAAGATCTCCTCACGCGCGATCGCCATCTCGTCGCGCACGTTCGTGAACACGGTCGGCTCGATGAAGAAGCCGCGCTCGCCGACCCGCCCTCCGCCGGTGGCGAGCGTCGCACCCTCCCGACGGCCCGCCTCGACGTAGCCCATGATCTTGTCGAACTGGGCCCGGTCGACCTGTGGCCCCTGCTGGGTGGCGGGATCGAACGGGTCCCCCACGCGCCGGCTGCGGCTCTCGGCAACGACCCGCTCGACGAAGGCGTCGTGGATCCGATCCTCGACGAAGAGCCGTGACCCCGCGCAGCAGCACTGCCCCTGATTGAGGTAGATGCCGACGTGCGCGCCCGCGGCCGCCGCGTCGAGGTCGGCATCGGCGAAGACGATGTTGGGGCTCTTGCCGCCGAGCTCGAACGTGAGCCGCTTCAGGTGGTCGGCTGCCTGACGCATGATCACCTGCGCGGTCTCGCCCGATCCGGTGAAGGCGACCTTGTCGATGCCCGGATGCCGCACGATCGCCGCCCCCGCCGTGGGGCCGTAGCCGGGGACCACGTTGATCACGCCGTCGGGCACGCCCGCCTCCTGCGCCAGCCGCGCCAGCCGCAGGCACGTCAGCGGCGTCTGCTCCGCCGGCTTCATCACGATCGTGCAGCCGGCCGCCAGCGCGGGTCCCCACTTCCACGCGACCATCAGGATCGGGAAGTTCCACGGGATGATCTGGCCGGCCACGCCGACCGGCTCGCGCCGCGTGTAGCAGAAGTAGTCTCCGTTGATCGGGATCGTCTGCCCGTGAATCTTGTCGGCCCAGCCCGCGTAGTACCTCAGGCAGTCGAGGGCCAGCGGGATGTCGCCGGTTCGCGCGTCGCGGACCGGTTTGCCGTTGTCGAGGGCCTCGAGCGCGGCAAGTTCGTCGATCTCCGCCTCGATGAGGTCGGCCAGTCGCAGCATGATCCGGCCCCGCTCCCGGGCGTTCATCCGCGGCCAGGGACCGTCGTCGAACGCCCGTCGCGCCGCCCGCACGGCCATCTCGACGTCCGCCGCGTCCCCCTCCGCGACCTGTGCGATCACCTCCTCGGTGGCGGGATCGATGGTGGTGAACGTGTTGCCGCTGCGCGACGGCGTCCACTGGCCGTCGATGAACAGCTGCGTCTGCCGAATCGGCGGGCCCTGACTGCGGCGCTCGGTCACGACGGTCGACATCGGTTTCTCACGCTCCGGGGCGGCGAAAATCCGGGGAACCGCCGCGCGCGATCGCGACGCGTCGGGAAAGTTGCCGTTCGGATCGTACCGGCGGTAGTCTACGACGAACAAGCGGCCGGTCCGTCCCAAGGAAATGGCGGCGTCCGTTCCCAGAGGAGATTTCGACATGCGATTCGCAATCACGACGGCGATGGTGCTCGCGTTCGGCGCGGCATGCGTCGCCCGGGCCGAGGTGACCAGCGGTCCACAGGTGGGTGACTCGGTGGGTGCCTTCATCGTGACGAAGGTCACGGGCAATCCCGACGACGGCGTGGACGACGGGAAGTCGCTCTGCTACCGGTGCAAGATGGGACAGCGGCCCGTGGTGATGGTGTTCGCGCGGTCGGCCGACGAGAAGCTCGCCAAGCTCCTCAAGAAGATCGAGGAGGAGGTCGAGGAGCACCAGTCGGAGAAGCTCACGAGCTTCGTGAACATGATCGGCACCGATGCCGACGCCATGAAGAAGGCCTCGGCCGACTTCGTCGCGAAGCACGGCATCAAGCGGATCGCCTTCGTCGTCCCGGAGGACGCCCCGAACGGCCCGCCGGAGTTCAAGATCGCCCCGGACGCCGACGTCACGGTCGTCTGCTACAAGGGCGGCACGGTCAAGGCGAACCACGCCTTCGCCAAGGGCGGTCTGACCGACGAGAAGATCAAGGCCGTCGTCGAGGCGTCCTGCAATCTCGTCGAGTGACGCCGACCCGATCCCGTGCGGATTCGATTCGTGCCCGCCGGGCCATCCGTGGCCCCGGCGGGCTTTTTTTGCGCCTACGACCGCGCCGTCACCCATCGCGCGGGCAGCGAGGGGCCGGCCATGCCCTCGAGCGGGCTATGGAAGCAAGCGAAGGCATGGATGCCGAAGCGCGGCGGACATGCAGAGAGCCGCGGCCTGGAAGGCCGGGGCGAGCGTCCGCCGGGAGGGCGCGGCCGGCCCCGAGCGGCATCTCGAAGCAAGCCAAGACCGCATCCCGAAGCGCGGCGGACATGCAGAGAGCCGCGGCCTGGAAGGCTGGGGCGAGCGTCCGCCGAGAGGGCGTGGCCGGCCCCGAGCGAGAGCCGGCGGTCGGGGTTGCCCGTACCCTCTCGCCGGACGTTCGCTACGCCCATCGTGGGCTTCGCTCACTCGATGCTGACGGCGCTCCGACATCCTGCCTGCGCTGGTCAGCAACGCCGTCTCGAGGGTACGGGCAACCCCTTCCTTTCTGACGCCTTCGTGCGGACGCGCGGGCGGTGCGCTGGTGGTCCCTCCCG